>NZ_LLXU01000096.1 GCF_001431645.1 Stenotrophomonas panacihumi
ATGCCCTGGTGGGGGACGCCAAAAACCGCATCCATGCGGGGCTCGGCGGGCGACATCCATGTCGCCCGACGCCCCCACCAGGGCATCCCCCCGGGCGCCCCCATGGATTTCTCGCGTGCGGATCGGAAAGCGTGCATTTCCCGAGTAGTTCGGCGTGCCTGCGCGTTTGATTTTCCTGCCGCCACTTCGCGATGTGTTGGGTGGACGGGCGGGTGGCCGCATCGGGGGCGTCGGGCGACATGGATGTCGCCCGACGAGCCCCGCAGGATGCAGTTTTTGGCGTCCCCCGATGCGACCACTCGCCCGTCCACCGCGCGCCAACAACAAAGGCGCCAGAAAAAAGATCCAGAAGAAAGCATCGAACCCAACAACCCGAGCAGTCCTAGAATGGACACCCATGAACACCCCAACAGAAAGCCACCTGATCCACGGCAGGCGCCAGCGCCCGGACGGCCCGGTGCCGGTGGACGTCATCTCGGTGCAGTCGCAGCTCGTCTACGGCCATGCGGGTAACAGCGCCGCCGTCCCGCCGTTGCGCGCCCTCGGCCTGCGCGTGGCCGAAGTCCCGACCACCTTGCTGAGCAACGCCCCGTTCTACAGCACCTTGCGCGGCCGCGTGCTGCCTTCAGACTGGCTCGCGGATCTGCTGCTCGGCGCCAGCGAACGCGGCTTGGCACAGCGCGCCCGCATGCTCGTCTCCGGCTACTTCGGCAGCACCGCCAATGGCGAAGTCTTCGCCGACTGGCTCGAACGCGAACAGGTCGGCGCCCCGCAAATGCGTTACTGCCTGGACCCGGTCATCGGCGACACCCACACCGGTCCCTACGTGGAAGCCGGCCTGGAGCGCGTGTTCGCCGAACGCCTGCTGCCGCGCGCCTGGCTGGTCACCCCGAATGCGTTTGAACTCGGCCGGCTTACCGGCCTGCCGAGCCTGGCGCAGGAAGATGCCATTGCCGCCGCGCGCGTGCTGCTCGAACGCGGCCCGCAGTGGGTGCTCGCCCACAGCGTTGCCGGCGAGCCCGGCGAACTGGTCACCCTGGCGGTCAGCCGCGATGCCGTGTTCCGTTGGCGCACGCCGCACCTGCCGGTCGATGTGGCCGGCACCGGCGATGTGTTGATGGCCCTGCTGATCGGCTTCCTGCTGCGCGATACGCCGTTCGAGGTGGCCGTCAGCCGCGCGCTGGCCGGCGTGCACACCGCGCTGGAGGCCACGCTCGCCGCCGGCTTCGAGGAATTCGACGTGCTCGCCGCCGCGCCCGCCGCGCTCTCGCCGGCCGATCGCTTTCCCGCCGAGCGCCTCGCATGACGCTGCGCCCGGTGGTCGGCATCGTCGGCAGCGCCGGTGCCTATGGGCGCTGGCTGAGCCGCTTCCTGCGCGAGCGCATGGGGCTGGAGGTCTGGGGCCACGACCCCGCCGATGCCGCCTCGCTGGACGAGGCCGAACTGCTGGCCCGCGTCGATGTGCTGGTGTTCTCCGCGCCGATCCGCCAAACCCCTGCGCTGATCGCGCACTACGCCGCGCTCGCCGATGGCCGCGAACGCGAGCAGCTGTGGCTCGACGTCACCTCGATCAAGCAGGCGCCGGTCGCGGCGATGCTGGCCTCGCAGGCCGAAGTCGTCGGACTGCATCCGATGACCGCGCCACCGAAATCGCCCACGCTCAAGGGCCGGGTGATGGTGGTCTGCGAGGCGCGCCTTTCGCGCTGGCGGCCGTGGGTAGAGCAACTGTGCGCCGCGCTGGAAGCCGAATGCGTGCCCGCCACGCCCGAACACCACGATCGCGTGATGGCGCTGGTGCAGGGCATGGTGCATGCCACCCACCTGGCGCAGGCCGGCGTGCTGCGCGACTACACGCCGCTGCTCGGCGAGTTGCAGGCGCTGATGCCGTTCCGCTCGGCGTCCTTCGAACTGGATACCGCGGTGATCGCGCGCATCCTCTCGTTGAACCCAACCATCTACGAGGACATCCAGTTCGGCAATCCCTACGTGCCGGAGATGCTCGACCGCCTGCTGGCCCAGCTGGCCACGCTGCGCGAGCTGGTGCGGCAGGGCGACGATGCGGCGCGGGCGCGCTTCCGCACCCAGTACCTGCGCGAGAACCACGATGCGCTGGCCCCGGCCAGCCTGGAAGCCGGCAACTACAGCTACGAGCGCGTCGGCTACCTGCTGGCCGACCTCACCGAACCGCTCGCCACCAGTGTCTACTTGCCGGAGGATCGCCCCGGCTCGTTGCGCGCGCTGCTGCATGTGTTCGAGCAGCATGGGGTCAACCTGTCGTCGATCCATTCCTCGCGTACGCCCGCCGGCGAGCTGCATTTCCGCATGGGCTTCGAGCCGGACACCGATCCGGCGCGGCTGGCGGCCGCCAAGCAGGAGATCGACGCCAGCGGCATCGGGCGCGTGTTGCCGCAGCGCTGACACGCGCGGTCATCCACAGGGGATGTGGATGACCGTTGAATGAAGCTGTGGATAAACCCGCGCAGGCCAGCCGTGACGGGGCCTGCGCCTGGTGTGGCGAAGAAATCGCCAGTGCGGCTCAGGCCGTGGACAGGCGCAGTTCGCCGCCGGTGGTGGTGTAGTCCTGGCCCTGGCGGACCAGATGCCGGCCGTCGGCCAGCTCATAGCGGGGCGTCTCGTGCGACTGGCCCTGCGCTTGCTCGCGGAACTCGATGATCACGTAGGACTCGCCATCGGAACCGGTGGCGGGGAATTGCCGGAATGACATGGTGCGCCTCCTCGGATGTTTCCGCCGGCCCATGCCGGCGGCGCGAGGATGCGCGGGCGCGTGTTACCGCGCCGTGCTCAATCGATGAATTGCAGGCGCGCCAGTTCAGCGTACAGGCCGCCCTGCGCGAGCAGTTCGGCATGCGTGCCCTGCGCGATGATGCGCCCGCGTTCCATCACCACGATGCGGTCGGCTTTGAGCACGGTGGCCAGGCGATGGGCGATGACCAGCGTGGTGCGGCCGGCCATCAGGCGTTCCAGCGCCTGCTGCACGGCGCGCTCGCTCTGCGCGTCGAGCGCGCTGGTGGCTTCGTCCAGCAGCAGCACCGGCGCGTCCTTGAGCAGGGCGCGGGCGATCGCCACGCGCTGCTGCTGGCCACCGGACAGGCGTGCGCCGCGTTCGCCCAGTTCGGTATCGAAGCCCTGCGGCAGTTCGCTGATGAAACCCTCGGCTTCGGCGGCGCGCGCGGCGGCGCGCAACGCTTCGTCGCTGGCCTCCAGCCGGCCATAGCGGATGTTCTCCGCGGCGCTGGCCGCGAACAGCGCCGGCTGCTGCGGCACCAGCGCGATGTGTTCGCGCAGCTGCAGCGGGTCGAGCGTGCGCAGGTCCATGCCGTCCAGCGAGACGCTGCCGGCATCCGGGTCGTGGAAACGCAGCAGCAGCGACAGCACGGTGCTCTTGCCTGCACCCGAAGGGCCGACCAGCGCCACCGTTTCGCCGGGCCGCACGTGCAGGGTGAAGCCATCCAGCGCGGCGTGGTCGGGCCGCTGCGGGTAATGGAATACCACGTCGTCGAAGCGGATCTCGCCGCGCAGCGGGGCGGGCAGGTCGCTCGGCGCTTCCGGCAGCGCCAGGCGCGGCTGCTCGCGCAGCAGCTCGGCGATGCGGCCCATGCCGCCGGCCGCGCGCTGCAACTCGTTCCACACCTCGGCCAGCGCGCCCACCGAGCCGCCGCCGATCAGCGCGTACAGCACGAACTGGCCCAGCGCGCCGGTGCTCATGCGGCCATCGACCACATCGTGCGCGCCCATCCACAGCACGGTGACGATGGCGCCGAAGAACAGCACGATCGCCACCGCGGTCACGATGGACTGCGTGCCGATGCGCCGCCGCGCCGCCGCCAGCGTGGCGTCCAGCGCGGCGCCGAAACGCGCGCGCTCGTAAGGCTCGCGCGCATGCGCCTGCACCGTGCGTACCGCGCCCAGGGTTTCGGCGGCGAGCGTGTTGGCGTCGGCCACCCGATCCTGGCTGGCGCGCGCCATCTTCTGCAGGCGCCGCGCGCCCAGCACGATCGGCAGCACCGCCAGCGGAATGCCCAGCAGCGCCCACGCGGCCAGCCGCGGGCTGGTGACGAACAGCATCACCAGGCTGCCGATCACCGTGACCGTGCTGCGCAGCGCCACCGACATCGTCGAGCCGATCACCCCGCGCAGCAGTTCGCTGTCGGCCGACAGGCGCGAGACCAGCTCGCCGCTGCGGCTGCGGTCGTGGAATTCCATGTCCAGCCCGATCAGGTGGGCATACAGGCGTCCGCGCAGGTCGGCCACCACGCGCTCGCCCAGCAGCGAGACGAAGAACAGCCGCGCGGCCGTGGCCACCGCCAGTACCGCGGTGACCACGAAGGCAAGCGCGAAGGTACGGTTGATGGCGCTCGCCGCGCTGAAGCCATGGTCGATCACCTGCCGCGCGACGGTGGGCAGCACCAGCGTGGCGGCCGAGGACACGGCCAGCGCCAGCAGCCACGACACGAACAGCGGCAGGTGGCGGCGGACGAAGGGCCACAGCGCGCCGAGGCTGGCGAGGCCGCGCAGGCCGGGGCGCGGGGTATCCGGGGTCGAACTCATGCGGGAGGCTGCTCGCGAACGTGGACCCGATTGCGGGTGGCGTCGCGCAGCTGGTTTTTCAAGCCCGGCAGGCGGTCGGCCGGCAACGAGACCTGCAGCCAGGCGCCTTCGGCGTCGAAATCCTCGTGCTCCTTGAGCGCCTGGCACTGCGCCATGGCGTTGTGCACGGCGCCCAGGTCGTCGAAGCCGCAATGCAGCCAGGCCGTGGCCATTTCCGTCAGCGGCAGGCGCGGGGCGGTGCGCAGGCATTCGGCCGCGGTGCCGCCATAGGCGCGCACCAGCCCGCCGGCGCCCAGCTTGATGCCGCCGTACCAGCGCGTCACCACCACCATGAGGCGGTCCAAGCCCTGGCCGTCGATGGCCGCCAGGATCGGCCGCCCCGCGGTGCCGGCCGGCTCGCCGTCGTCGCTGGAGCGGTAGTCGGCGCCGATCCGGTAGGCCCAGCAGTTGTGCGTGGCGTCGGCCACGGCCACCTGCGCGAGGAAGGCCAGCGCCGCGGCGGCATCGTCGACGGGCGCGGCGTGGGCGACGAAACGGCTGTGGCGGATTTCCTGGCGGTGGCTGACCGCGCTGGCGAGGGTCTCGGGCATCGCGTGCATTCTAGCGGCGGTGTTGACGTTGATCCGTTCGGCGCGTGCGCCACGTCAAGAAGCCAGGTGTGATGCCTATCAAAACCACGCTCAACGGTTATGCTGGGCGCCACAGGGGAGCTGCCGGGAACGGCAGCCATGGATTTCACAATGCTGATCAGCCCATCCGCCATGGCCCACCGCCTGCGCATCGCGCAGGCGTGCGACCGCGCGGCCGCGGTGCTGGCCGGCGTGATGCCGGCCGGTGGCGCGCTCGCCCTGGCCTGGCGCGATGGCCGGCTGGACGACGAGGCGCTCGGCACCTCGCCCGGTGCCGGCGAAACACTGCGGGCACATGCCATCGCCGGCCTGTCGCGGCGCGATACCCCGGAGACGTCCGAACGCCTGCACGTCTGGCGCAGCGACGACGACTTCGCCGTGCTCGCGCTTGCCTGGGACGGGCCGGGGCAGGATGCCGCGCGCGAGCAGGCCTGGCTGCGGCTGGCCGAGTGCGTGGTCGGCGCCACGCTGGACGGCGCGCTGCTCCAGGCCGAGATCGAGGACCTGGAAAAGTCCAAGCTGCTGCAGCAGGCGCTGTACGAGATCGCCGACCTGGCCGGCAACGAGCTGGACCTGAGCCAGATGCTCCAGCGCATCCATGCCGTGGTCGGCTCGCTGATGTACGCGGAGAACTTCTACATCGTCGAATACGATGCCGCCGCGGCGAGCATGCGCTTTCTGTATTTCGTCGACCAGCAGGACGGCTTCGTCGCCGACCCCTCGCGCAGCTACCGTCACCAGGACCTGCCCAACAGCCTCACGCTGGCGCTGCTCTCGCGCGGCGTGGCGCTGAGCGGGCCGTCGGACGAACTGTCCGAGCGCCTCAACATCTCCCAGGACCCCACGCGCGGCCCCGAAAGCCTGGACTGGCTTGGCGTGCCGATGCTGCGCGACGGCCAGGTGGCCGGCGCCATCGTGGTGCAGAGCTACGACGAGAAGATCGGTTTCAGCGAGCAGGACCGCATCCTGCTGGCGTACGTCGCCCAGCACGTGCTCACCGCCATCGACCGCCGCCAGGCCAAGGTGCAGCTGGAGCGGCGCGTGGAGGAGCGCACGCGCGAGCTGCAGCACGCCAACCGCGAGCTGCAGGACGAAATCATCGAGCGCAAGCGCGCCGAGAAGCTGCAGCTGGCGCTGTTCCGCATCAGCGAGCTGGCCGGCGCCTCGGAAAGCCTGAGCCAGTACTACGCCGAGGTGCATGACGTCGTCGGCGGCCTGCTGGATGCGCGCAACTTCTACATCGCGCTGATCAACGAGAACGGCGACGGCCTGGAGTTCGCCTATTCGGTGGACGAACACAACGGCGTGCGGCCGGCGCGCAAGTTCAGCGGCGGCCTCACCGAGTACCTGATCCAGACCCGTTCGGCATTGCTGGCCACGCGCGCGGATATCGACGCGATGGCCGCCGCCGGCAAGCTCACCAACATCGGCGCGCAGGCGCACAGCTGGCTGGGCGTGCCGTTGTTCATCGACGACGAGGTGGTCGGCGCCATCGTGGTGCAGAGCTACTCGCCGCAGGTCAGCTACACCCCGCACGACCAGCGCCTGCTGGCCTTCGTGGCCCACAACATCGGCAATGGCCTGGCGCGGCAGCGCAACCAGGCGCGGCTGCGGCTGGCGCACGCGGAGCTGGAAGTGCGCGTGCACGAGCGCACGCGCGAGCTGGCCGAGCTCAACGAACAGCTGCTCAGCCAGATCGCCGAGCGCCTGCGCGCCGAGCAGCGGCTGACCCACCAGGCGCTGCACGACGCGCTGACCGGCCTGCCGAACCGCGCGCACCTGCTGGACCGGCTGGACGAATCGATCCAGCGCGCCGCGCATGGCGATGGCGAGGCCTTCGCCGTGCTGTTCCTGGACCTGGACCGCTTCAAGCTGGTCAACGACAGCGTCGGCCATGCGGCCGGCGACCGCATGCTGATCGAGGTGGCGCAGCGCATCGTCGCCACCGTGCGCGCCGACGACGTGGTCGCGCGGCTGGGCGGCGACGAATTCGCCATCCTCATGCGTTGCCCGGAGGGCGTGGAAGCCGCGCGCGAACTGGCGCAGCGACTGCAGGGCGTGCTCGGCCAGCCGATGTGGGTGGCGGGGCGCGAATTGTTCCCCTCCGGCAGCATGGGCGTGGCGTTGTGGAGCCATCGCTACCGCACGGGCGAAGAGATGCTGCGCGACGCCGACGCGGCGATGTACCGCGCCAAGGCGCAGATCGCCGAGCGTTTCGCGGTGTTCGACGAGGCCATGCGCGAAGAGGCATTGCGCAGCCTGGACCTGGAAGCGGACATGCGCCGCGCGCTCAACAATCGCGATTTCCACCCGTTCTACCAGCCCATCGTGCGGCTGGAAGACAACGTGGTGGTGGGCCACGAGGCGCTGCTGCGCTGGGAGCATGAAAGCCGTGGCCTGCTGCGGCCGAACGTGTTCATCCACCTGGGCGAAGACAGCGGCCTGATCGAGCAGGTGGACTGGCAGCTGTACGAGCAGGTGATCGAACACCTGGCGCGCGGCGGCGAGGGCTATGTGTCGGTGAACGTGTCGCCGCGGCACTTCCGTTCGGTGGATTTCGCCGAGCGTCTGCTGGGCTTGATCGACGCGGTGGGCGCCGACCCGGTGCGCCTGCGGCTGGAGATCACCGAGGTGGCGCTGCTGGACGATGCGCCGCGCACGCTGCGCATCCTGCGCACGCTGCGCGAGCGCGGCGTGCTGATCCAGCTCGACGACTTCGGCACCGGCTATTCGGCGCTGTCGTACCTGCACCGGTTCCCGATCTCGGCATTGAAGATCGACCAGAGCTTCGTCGCCGGCCTGCACCAGGGTGGCGGCCAGGATTCACTGGCGCTGGTGCGCAGCATCCTGGCGCTGGCGGCCACGCTGGGCATCGAGACGGTGGGCGAGGGCATCGAGACCGAGCAGCAGCGGCGCACGCTGCGCGAGCTCGGCTGCCACTACGGGCAAGGCTACCTGCTCGGCAAGCCGACGCCGCGGCCGGAAGGGCTGGCCTGGGCCTAGGCGAGGGCCGGCTATCGGCCCCCGCGACAGTTGAACTTCAGCGCAGCGCGTTACGGCGCTTTTCGTCGATCCACTTCGACGCCTGCGCAGGCGAGTAATCCCGCATCCACTGCAGCATCTGCTCGATATCGCTGCCGTACCACAGGTCCGCGCGCTGGTCCGGATGCAGGAAGCGCTCCTCCACCATGCGGTCGATCATTCCGATTAGCGGCGCGTAGAAGCCTTCCACGTCCAGGAACGCGCATGGCTTGTTGCCGATGCCCAGCTGGCGCCAGGTCAGCATCTCGAAGATCTCCTCCATCGTGCCGAAGCCACCCGGCAGCGCGACGAAGCCATCGGCCAGGTCGAACATGCGCGACTTGCGCTCATGCATCGAGCCCACGATCTCCAGCTCGGTCAGCCCGCGATGGGCCACTTCCCAATCCGCCAGCTGCTTCGGGATCACGCCGGTGACCTCGCCGCCGGCGGCCAGCACCGCGTTGGCCACCGTGCCCATCAGGCCGACGTTGCCGCCGCCATACACCAGGCGCAGGCCTTCCTTGGCGATGCGGTCGCCCAGGGCGATGGCGCGCTCGGTGTAACCGGGCTTGCTGCCGGCATTGGAGCCGCAATAGACGCAGATGCTCTTCATGTCAGGGTTTCCTGCTCGTACGTTCCAGAAAAAGCGAACGCCGGGCTTGCACCCGGCGTCGGCTGGAGGGGTCGGGAGCGGCGGGGCCGTGTCCCGGGCCGCCTCAGTTGACCTTGTGGATGGCGCGCTTGCTGACCGCCATCGCGGCGTCGTGGATCGCCTCGGACAGGGTCGGGTGCGCGTGGCAGATGCGCGCCAGGTCGTCGGCCGAACCATTGAACTCCATGGTCAGCACGCCCTCGTGCACCAGCTCGGACACGCCCACGCCCACCAGGTGCAGGCCCAGCACGCGGTCGGTCTCGGCATGGGCGATGAGCTTCACCATGCCCGCCGGCTCGGCCATCGCCACCGCACGGGCGATCGCCGCGAACGGGAAGGTGCCGACCTTGTACGGGATGCCCTCGGCCTTGCACTGCTGCTCGGTCTTGCCGACCCAGGCGATTTCCGGCTCGGTGTAGATGACCCACGGGATGGTGTCGAAGTTGACGTGGCCCGGCAGGCCGGCGATCAGCTCGGCGACCGCGATGCCTTCCTCGAAGCCCTTGTGCGCCAGCATCGGGCCGCGCACGCAGTCGCCGATGGCCCACACGCCGTCCACGCCGGTGTGGCAGTGGTCGTCGACCACGATCTGGCCGCGCTCGTTGACCTGCACGCCGGTACCGTCGGCCAGCAGGCCCTTGGTGGCGGCCTTGCGGCCCACGGCGACCAGCAGCTTGTCCACGGTCAGGCTCTTCTCGCCTTCGCCGTCGGTATAGGTGACGACGACTTCCTTCTTCTTGCCCTTGCCGGTGACTTCGGTCTTGGAGACCTTGGCGCCGAGCTTGATTTCCAGGCCCTGCTTCTTGAATTCCTTGGCGGCGGCCTTGGCGATGTCGGTATCGGCGGCGGCCAGGAATTCCGGCAGTGCTTCGAGGATCACGACGTCCGAACCCAGGCGCTTCCACACGCTGCCCAGCTCCAGGCCGATCACGCCGGCGCCGATGACGGCCAGGCGGTTCGGCACTTCGGTGAAGTCCAGCGCGCCGACGTTGTCGACGATGGCCTCGTTGTCGAACTTGGCGAACGGCAGCTCGATGGAATCCGAGCCGGCGGCGATGATCACGTTGGTGCCCTTGAGCTCGACTTCCGAACCGTCGTGCTGCTTCACCTTGACCACGTTGCCCGCCTGCAGCTGGCCGAAGCCGTAGTAGGCGGTGATCTTGTTCGCCTTGAACAGCATCGCGATGCCGCCGGTGAACTGCTTCACGATCTTGTCCTTGCGGCCGATCATGGTGCCCACGTCCATCTTGGCATCCTTGAAGCTGATGCCGTGGTCGCCAAAGATGTGGCCCATGTTCCAGTACTGGCGCGAGGAATCGAGCAGCGCCTTGGAGGGCACGCAACCCACGCGCAGGCAGGTGCCGCCGAGGGCCGGCTGGCCGTCCTTGCCCAGGGCCGCGTCGATGCAGGCGACCTTCAGGCCCAGCTGCGCGGCGCGGATGGCGGCGTGATAGCCGGCCGGGCCGGCACCGATGACGACGACGTCGAATTGTTCAGCCATTGTGTTGTCCTTGTTGCGGTCTGCCTTCTCCCGCCCGTGCGGGAGAAGGGGGGCGCGAAGCGCCGGAAGAGAGCGGCGCTTACAGGCCGAACAGCATCCGGCCCGGGTTTTCCAGCTGGTTCTTGATGTCCACCAGGAACTGCACCGAATCCTTGCCGTCGATGATGCGGTGGTCGTACGACAGCGCGAGGTACATCATCGGCGCCACCACGACCTGGCCGTTCTCGGCGATCGGGCGCTCCTTGATGGCATGCATGCCCAGGATGGCGCTCTGCGGCGGGTTGATGATCGGGGTCGACATCAGCGAGCCGAAGGTGCCGCCGTTGGTGATGGTGAAGGTGCCGCCCTGCAGTTCTTCCAGGCTCAGCTTGCCGTCACGTGCCTTCTTGGCGTAGTCGGCGATGCCCTGCTCGATATCGGCGAACGACTGGCGCTCGACGTTGCGCAGCACCGGGGTCACCAGGCCCTTCTCGGTCGACACCGCGATCGAGATGTCCGAGTAGCCGTGGTAGATGATGTCGTCGCCGTCGATCGAGGCGTTGACCAGCGGGAAGCGCTGCAGCGCGTTGGCGGCGGCCTTGACGAAGAAGCTCATGAAGCCGAGCTTGATGCCGTGGGCCTTCTGGAACTCGTCCTGCAGTTCCTTGCGCGCGGCCGAGACCTTGGCGAGGTTGACCTCGTTGAAGGTGGTCAGCATCGCGGTCGAGTTCTTCGAGTCCATCAGGCGCTTGGCGATGGTCTTGCGCACGCGGGTCATCGGCACGCGCTCTTCCGGGCGCGCGCCACCGGCGCGGGCCACGCCGCCGGACTTGGCGAAGTTGACGATGTCTTCCTTGGTCACCGCGCCGCGACGGCCGGTGCCTTCGACCTGCGACGGATCCACGCCCTCGGTGATGGCGGTGAAGCGCGCGCCCGGCGGCAGGCCGTCGGCGGCCGACTTGGCGGCCGGGGCCGGGGCAGCGGCCTTGGCGGCCGGCGCGGCGGCGGCCGGCGCCGCCGGAGCGGCTTCGGCCTTCTTCTCTTCGGCCGGGGCGGCCGCGGCGACCGCGCCTTCCTCGATGATCGCCAGGACCTGGTTGCTGGTCACGGTGCTGCCGGTCTCGAACTTGATTTCCTTCAGCACGCCGTCCACCGGGGAGGGGACTTCGAGCACGACCTTGTCGGTTTCCAGGTCGACCAGATTCTCGTCGCGCTTGACGGCTTCGCCGGCCTTCTTGTGCCAGCTGGCGATGGTGGCGTCGGAAACGGATTCGGGCAGTACCGGGACTTTGACTTCGGTGGCCATTTGAGGAGCTTCCTGGGAGTTCTGTTCTGGGGGGTAAGAGTTATTCAGCGACCTGGTCGTTGAACGGATTGACCAGCGCGTCGGCGACCAGCTTCTGCTGTTCGGCGACGTGGTCGGCCATGTGGCCGGCGGCCGGCGAGGGCGAACGGGCACGACCGGCGTAATGCAGCGCCTGGCCGTCGGCCAGCACGGCCTGCAGGTGGTGCTTGATCTGGTACCACGCGCCCTGGTTCTGCGGCTCTTCCTGGCACCACACCACGTCGGTGGCGTTGGCGTACTTCTTCAGCTCGGCGGCCAGCAGCGCGCGCGGGAACGGATAGAGCTGCTCCACGCGCAGGATCGCCACGTCGTCCTGGCCCCGCTTCTGCGCGTCTTCCAGCAGGTCGTAGTAGACCTTGCCCGAGCAGGCGACCACGCGCTTCACCTTCTTGGCGTCGGCGGCGGCATCCGGGATCAGGTGCTGGAACTCGCCGTTGGCCAGCTCGTCGAGCGTGGACACGGCCAGCTTGTGGCGCAGCAGCGACTTCGGGGTCATGACCACCAGCGGCTTGCGCGTGCTCATGCGCATCTGGCGACGGATCATGTGGAAGCACTGGGCCGGGGTGGTCGGCACGCAGACCAGCATGTTCTCCAGCGCGCACAGCTGCAGGAAGCGCTCCAGGCGCGCGGAGCTGTGCTCCGGACCCTGGCCTTCGTAGCCGTGCGGCAGGAACAGCGACAGGCCCGAGATGCGGCCCCACTTGGCTTCACCGGCGGCGATGAACTGGTCGATCACCACCTGCGCGCCGTTGGCGAAGTCGCCGAACTGCGCTTCCCACACGCACAGCGCGTTGGGGTCGGTGGTCGAGTAGCCGTACTCGAAGCCCATCACCGCTTCTTCGCTGAGCAGCGAGTCGATGACGGTGGCTTCTTCCGGGTTCTCCACCAGCTGGCGCAGCGGCAGGTAGTAGCTGTCGGTCTTCTGGTCGTGGAGGATCGCGTGGCGATGGAAGAAGGTGCCGCGGCCGGCGTCCTGGCCCACCAGGCGCAGGCGGTTGCCTTCGCTCAGCAGGGTGGCGTAGGCCAGGTTCTCGGCGAAGCCCCAGTCCAGCGGCTGTTCGCCGGCGGTCATCTTCAGGCGGTCTTCGTAGATCTTGGCCACGCGCGGGTGCAGCTCCACGCCGGCCGGGATGGTGTTGATGATCTTGGCCAGCTGGTCCAGCGCGCCGCGCTTGACCGTGGTGTCGACCTTGTCGCTGAGCTTGCCCGACAGGTACTTGGACCAGTCGATGGCGAACTCGTCCGGCTTGCGGGTGGCCAGCTCGGTGGTGAACTCGCCCGAGTCCAGCTTCTCGCGGTAGCCGTCCACCAGCGCCTTGCCCTCGTCGGCCTTCAGCACGCCTTCGCTTTCCAGCTGGGCGGCGTAGAGCTCGCGGGTGGTCTTGTGCTTGCGGATGGTCTGGTACATGACCGGGTTGGTCGCCGCCGGCTCGTCGGCCTCGTTGTGGCCCCAACGGCGGTAGCAGACCAGGTCGATGACCACGTCCTTCTTGAACTGCTGGCGGAACTCGTAGGCCAGTTGGGTCACGAACATCACCGCGTCCGGGTCGTCGCCGTTCACGTGGAAGACCGGCGCGGCGATCATCTTGGCCACGTCGGTGCAGTACAGCGTCGAACGGGCGTCGTCGCGGGTGCTGGTGGTGAAGCCGATCTGGTTGTTGATGACGACGTGCATGGTGCCGCCGACGGCGAAACCGCGCGCCTGCGACATCTGGAACAGCTCCATCACCACGCCCTGGCCGGCGAAGGCCGCGTCGCCGTGGATCAGGATGGGCAGCACTTCCTTGCGGGCCGCGTCGCCGAAGCGCTCCTGGCGCGAACGCACGGAACCGACGACCACCGGGTCGACGATTTCCAGGTGCGAGGGGTTGAACGCCAGCGCCAGGTGGACCTGCTTGTCGTCGCCGACGGCGATGTCGGCCGAGAAGCCCATGTGGTACTTCACGTCGCCGGTGTGGGCGCGGTCGTCATGGGCGTGTTCGAACTTGCCTTCGAACTCGTCGAACAGCTTGCGCGGGTTCTTGCCCAGGGTGTTGACCAGGACATTGAGGCGGCCGCGGTGGGCCATGCCGATCACGATGTCCTTGACGCCTTCCTGGCCGGCCTGGCGGACCATGCCGTCCATCAGCGGAATCAGCGCGTCGCCGCCTTCCAGCGAGAAGCGCTTCTGGCCGACGTACTTGGTGTGCAGGTAGCGTTCCAGGCCTTCGGCGGCGGTCAGGCGCTCCAGCGTGCGGCGACGGCTGTCGGCGCTGCCGGCGATCTTGCCGCCCGCGTTCTCCAGGCGCTGGTAGATCCACTGGCGCTGGTCGAATTCCGGGATGTGCATGAACTCGGCGCCGATCGAGCTCGTGTAGGTCGCCTTCAGGCGCGCCAGCAGGTCGCGCAGCTTCATGCGCGGCTGGCCGCCGACGCCGCCGGTGCTGAACTCGCTGTCCAGGTCGGCCTGCGAGAGGCTGTGGAACGGCAGGTCCAGGTCCGGCGGGTTGACCGGCGGGGTCAGGCCCAGCGGGTCGACGCGGGCGCCGAGGTGGCCGCGCGAACGGTAGGCGGTGATCAGGCGGCCGACGTTGCGCTCGCGCTCGTCGCTGGCGCCGCCGGCGAGGCCTGCGTTGGCCGCGTTGCGCGCCGCTTCGCCGATGTGGGCGATGACGGCCGAGTGCGGCACGTCGCCGGCCTCACGGCCCTTGAAGCCGTCGAAGTAGGCTTTCCACTTGGGATCGACGCTGTCGGGGGAGACGAGGTACTGCTCGTACAGATCCTCGATGTAGGCGGCATTGCCGCCGGCGAGTTGCGAAGACTGCGCAAACTGCTTCAGGAGATTGTCCACGATGGTAAGTCGGGTCGCTTGTGATATGGGGGCTTGCACGTGGCAGGGCCACTCGATCGGCCGCAAGGCCGGTCTGGCGGTGTCAGAGCCCGAAAATTATACCCCCACGCGCACGCAAGGGGGCGTATGCAATCAGTCGGTTGCGTGCGCGACGGTCAGGCCCGCGACAGAGAACGCGTGCCGGCGCGGCTACAGGCCGAGCGCGCGATGTTCGCTCCAGGGCCGGCTGCGTTCCCATATCTGCTCGAAATGCGTGCGCAACTGGCGCGCGCGAGCCGCGCCTTCCAGCCATGTTTCGCCGTCGTCGTGGCGGTTGCCCGTAGAACGAAAGTAGTAGGCCTGCGCATCGCCGACCAGGTAGGCCGAGGGATAGCTGGCGTCCACCGGGTCGGACACGGCACGGAACTGGAACACAGTGGGCAGGCGCTGGGCCAGCCGCAGCAGCGGGGCGTCGAGCAGCTGCGCGCTGGCGGTGTCCTGCAGCAGGATGCGGACCTGCTTGTCGTGGCGCAGGGTGGCGAAGCGGCGCAGCGCGGCCTGCACGGCAGGGGCGTCGAGCAGGCCGGGATCCAGCGCGCGGCTGTAAAGGCGCAGCTCGCGCCGGGCCTGGCCGATCAGCGCGGAGGTGGCATGGACGGCGGCGGCCGCGTCCTCCACCGCCATCGGCCCGTCCAGGCGGCGATGCAGCGACCCGGGTTCGCCGGCCACGGGCAGGAAGCCTGCCTGGGCAAAGAAGGCGGCGGTCCCGGCCGGGGCTTCCAGTCGGACGCCGGGCCAGCCGCGCTGGCGGGCGCCGTCGAGCAGGGCCTGCAGCAACGCCTGGCCCACGCCCTGGCCGCGCCAGTCCGGCAGCACGCCCAGGCGGCCGATGCGCTGGTCCGGCGACAGCCGGCCGGCGCCGACCGGGCGGCCGTCATGGTCGCGGGCCAGCACGTGCAGGCTCAGCACGTCGAGCGCGTCCCACTCCCGGGCCTGCGGGGGATGCGCCTCGGCCGGGAACACCTCGGCCCGCAACGCCAGCAGTTCGGCGGCGCGGGCGCCGCCTTCGCCGTGCTCCAGCAGGAACGGGCCGGCCCAGGGCACGCTTATTCCTCTTCGTCCTCGTCGGACTCGGCCGGCAGGTCTTCCGGGTCGATGTCCGGGTCGATCTCGCCGCCGTCGGTGTCATCGCCGAGCGGTTCGAGCAGGGCGTGGCCTGCGCCGGCGCCATTGCCCAGCTCGCCGGCCTCGTCCTCGTCCCAGTCGTCGTCGCCCTCGAGCGCGGCGGCGTAGTGGCCCAGTTCGACCAGCGCCAGCAGCGCCTCGCGGCCGCGCTCGGAGAGCTGGGCCCAGGCGGTTTCGTCGATCTCCTCCAGCGCGGCCAGGCGCTGGGCGTCGCGCAGCGGCACCGGGAAGGCATGGCCGCTGACGAACAGCAGCGCGCCCTTTCGCGCGCGGCGCCAGGCCACGCGCGACCACGGGTGGCGGTACAGCACCGCGCCTTCGGCCAGGGCTTCGGCCAGCGCCGCCGCGTCCGGGGCCTGCGGCGGCGGGGCGATGTCGCCCGAGGCGCGGTAGGTGGTGATGAAGCGGCCGAACCATTCGCCCAGGCGGTCGGGGTCGTTCATGCGCAGCGCGTTGAGCGCGGCGATGGCGCGGCCCATCGAGGCCTCGTCGATCTCGTACGGGTCGGCCGGCTCGGCGAGGTCTTCGTCGTGGTAACGGACGGCTTCGTCGGCGTCGGCGATCAGCGTGTCGAGGTAGTCGGCGATCAACTCCGCCGAGGCCGGCGCGCGCATGCCGACCGAGAAGGTCAGGCACGGGTCCTCGGCGATGCCGTGGTGCGGGACCAGCGGCGGCAGGTAGAGCATGTCGCCCGGTGCGAGCACCCAGTCGTGGGTGGGCTTGAACTGGCGCAGCAGCTTGATGTCCACGTCGTCGCGGAATTCCAGCGGCGGCGCCTTGCGGCCCATCGCCACGCTGGCGTCGATCTGCCAGCGGCGGTGGCCGAAGCCCTGCAGCAGGAACACGTCGTAGTGGTCCACGTGCGCGCCGACCGAACCGCCGGTGGCGGCGAAGCTGATCATGATGTCGTCGATGCGCCAGCGCGGCAGGAAGCGGAACTGCTGCAGGATCGCGCGCACGTCCGGGTCCCACTTGTCCACGTCCTGCACCAGCAGGGTCCAGTCGTGGTCGGGCAGGCCGGGGAAGTCGGTTTCCTCGAACGGGCCGCTGCGCACCTGCCAGTCGTCGCCGGTGCGGTCGTGGGAAATCAGGCGGGCCAGCACGCCTTCCTCGCAGGCCAGGCCGGCGAGGTCTTCCGGGGTGACCGGGGTCTGGAAGCCGGGGAAGGCCTGGCGGATCAGCAGCGGGCGCTTGTGCCAGTAGTCGCGCAGGAAGCGCGCGACCGGCATGCCCAGCGGGTGCTGCGCGGTGGCCTGGATCTCGAAGGGAAGGGCGGCGGGTTTCTTCATGGTGTTCCTGCGACAGCGGCCGGGTGGCGGCCGGATTGTGGCCCAGGACGGGTGACGGGCGTCTTGCGTCCGATCAATCCCGGCTCAGGGCCCGGAGGTGGCGACGGCATCGTAGCCGGCGGGAGAGAACTGGATCAGGCACCAGCCGTGCCCGAACGGATCGGCCAGCCGCACCAGCCGGCCCCAGGCGGCCTCGCGGATGCAGGCGCGCGCGGCGGCCGGGTCATGGCGCTGGGGGGCGGGCAGGTCGTCCGCGTGGAAGCCGGCGGCGAGGGCGCGCGCCAGCGCGGCGTCGAGGTCGTCGACCGCCACGTCCAGATGCACCGGCGTCCAGTGGCGGGCGTAGTCGCGGGGCTGGCCGGCGGCGCCGGGGCTGCCGGCCGGCTGCACCAGCAGGTACAGCGGGACGGTCGCGCCGAGCAGTTCCAGCGCGCCCTCGCCGAAGCGACGGCCGGGCCGCAGGCCGAAGGCCTCGGTGTACAGGCGCTGCGCGGCCTGCAGGTCGGGGACATCCAGGTTGACCAGCAAGTCCATCGCAAACCTCCGCTTGGCAAGGGCGGGCGCCGCGACCCCGCCGGGGCCGGCGGGGCGGGGGGGG
>NZ_LLXU01000097.1 GCF_001431645.1 Stenotrophomonas panacihumi
TGGCGTCCCCCACCAGGGCATACCCCCCAGCCGCCGCGCGACCAACCCAAACCGCAAACGCAACCAAACCCAAAGCACCCGAGACAAAAACCCAAGCCACCCCAGATACAATCAAAACCCAGCTTCAAAAACGCACCGCACAAACCCTTGATGACCGACACCCCGTCCGCCGCGCCGCCGCTGCTCGCCGCGCAGGCCCTGAGCTTCAGCCGTAATGAAGAGGCGGTGTTCGGCCCGCTCGACTTCCAGGTCGATGCCGGCGAAGCCCTCCTGGTGCAAGGCGACAACGGCGCCGGCAAGACCACCCTGCTGCGCGTCCTCGCCGGCCTGCTGCGTGCCGACGCCGGCAAGATCGAAATCGACGGCCGCCCCGCCAAGCGCGTCGACCGCTCGCGCTTCATCGCCTACCTCGGCCACCTGCCCGCCCTGAAAGCCGATCTCACCACCCTGGAAAACCTCAACTTCCTCTGCGGCCTGCAAGGCAGGCGCGCCCGCCAGATGCCCGGCAACGCCCTGGCCATCGCCGGCCTGGCCGGCTACGAGGATGCCCTCGTGCGCCAGCTCTCCGCCGGCCAGAAGAAACGCCTCGGCCTCGCCCGCCTGTGGCTCTCGCCCGCCCCCCTGTGGCTGCTCGACGAGCCCTACGCCAACCTCGACCTCGATGGCATCAACCTGGTCAACCGCATGATCTCCGCCCACCTGCGCGGCGGTGGCGCCGCCCTGGTCACCACCCACGGCGCCTACGCCGCCCCGCCGGTGCGCACGCGCATGCTCACCCTCGGAGTGGACGCATGAGCGCACCCGCCCCGCTGCCTTCGCTGTGGCAGGCCTCGCGCGCCTTGATGGTGCGCGACCTGCGCCTGCTGTGGCGCCGCCGCGGCGATGCCCTGCAGCCGGCGCTGTTCGCCCTTCTCATCGTCGTGCTGTTCGCCCTGGCCCTCGGTGGCCATGCCGACACCCTCTCCCTCGTCGCCCCCGCGGTGATGTGGCTGGCCGTGCTGCTCGCCGGCCTGCTCTCGCTCGACTCGCTGTTCCGCGGCGACGCCGACGACGGCTCGCTCGAACAATGGGTGCTCGCGCCCGTGCCACTCGCCTGGCTGGTGCTCGTGCGCGTGCTGCTGCACTGGCTGGTCACCGCGCTGCCGCTGATCGTCGCCACGCCGCTGCTCGGCGAATTGCTGCACCTGCGGCATGACCAGTTGCCCGTGCTGCTGGCATCGTTGCTGCTCGGCACGCCCCTGCTCAGCCTGCTCGGCGCGGTGGTGGCGGCGCTGACGGTGAACATGAAACGCTCTGGTATTCTCGTGGCGTTGCTGGCGCTGCCGTTGTACGTGCCGGTGCTGGTGTTCGGCGCGGGCAGCGTCGCCGCCGGCACGCAGGGACTGGATCCGTCCGCGCCGCTGCTGTTGCTGGGCGCCGGGCTGGTCATCGGACTGGTGCTGGCGCCACTGGCGGCCGCCGCGGCGATCCGCATTTCGTTGAGCTGAGCCGCATCGAAACACCCCAAGCCGGAGCCGTCGCCACCGCATGAATCGCCTCGTCCGCTGGTTCCACCAACTTGGCTCGCCCCCGGTATTCGATCGTTTCGCCGCCCGCTGGGCGCCGTGGTGCCTGGCCGCCGGCGCGGTGCTGGCCGGCTTCGGGCTGTGGCAGGCGCTGTTCGTGGTGCCGGCCGATTACCAGCAGGGCGACAGCTTCCGCATCCTCTACATCCACGTGCCCAGCGCCTGGATGAGCCTGTTCGTGTTCGGGCTGATGGCGCTGTACGCGGCCATCGCGATGATCTGGCGCATCAAGCTGTGCGAGATCCTCGCCATGGCCTGCGCGCCGATCGGCGCCGCCTTCACCCTCATCACCCTGCTCACCGGCAGCATCTGGGGCAAGCCGATGTGGGGCGCCTGGTGGGATTGGGACCCGCGCCTGACCACCGAACTGATCCTGCTGTTCCTCTACCTCGGCGTGATCGGCCTGTACCAGGTCATCGACGACCACCGCAATGCCGCGCGCGCCGCCGGCCTGCTGGCCATCGTCGGCGTCGCCCTGCTGCCGGTGATCCGCTATTCGGTGGTGTGGTGGAACTCCCTGCACCAGGGCCAGAGCATCCGCCTGCTCGGCGAATCGAGCATCGACGCCTCGATGCTGCTGCCGCTGTGGCTGATGGTCGCCGCCACCAAGTTCTGGTTCGCCGGCTCGCTGCTGCTGCGCGCGCGCGCCGACAACCTGCGCCGCGAGGCCGGCAAGGACTGGGTCGCCCGCCTGGGCGAAGCGGAGAAGCCGGCATGAGCTACCTGGGCTATGTGATCGCTGCCTACGCCGTGTTCGTGATCGTGCTGCTGTGGGACGTGCTGGCCGCCCGCTGGCAGGTGCGTCGCGCGCTGCGCCAGGCCGCCGCGCGCCGGCAGCGCCAGCGCTCGCGCGCCTCGGCCTCCGAGACGGAACTGGTGCGATGAATCCCACCCGTCGCCGCCGCCTGTGGTGGGTGCTGCTGCTGGTCTTCGCCGGGGGCCTGGCCACCACGCTGGTGGCGCTCGCCCTGCAGCGCAACGTCGCCTATCTCTATACGCCTTCCGAAGTGCTGCGCGGCGATGCCGGCGACCACGCCCGCTTCCGCCTCGGCGGCATGGTCGAGAAGGGCTCGTTCCAGCGCGCCGCCGGCTCGCTGCAGGCGCATTTCCGCGTCACTGACGGCGATGCGCAGCTGCCGGTGAGCTACGACAAGATCCTGCCGGACCTGTTCCGCGAGGGCCAGGCGGTCATCGCCACCGGGCGGATGCAGGACGGCGTGTTCGTCGCCGAGGACGTGCTGGCCAAGCACGACGAGAACTACATGCCCAAGGAAGTCGCCGACAAGATGGGCGCGGCGCACCGCAAGCACGACGTCGTGGCGGGGCCGCAGTGACGGCAGCACGACGCGGCATTTCGATCCGGACGTTCCCCTGATGCTGCCCGAACTCGGCCAGATCCTGCTGATCCTCGCCCTGCTGGTCGCCCTGCTGCAGGCGGTGCTGCCGCTGGCCGGCGCCCAGCGCGGGCATGCGGCCTGGATGGAAGTGGCCCGCCCGGCCGCGCTGGCGCAGCTGCTGCTGGTGGGCGGCGCGTTCGTGGTGTTGACCGTGGCCTTCGTGCGGCAGGACTTCTCCGTCGCCTACGTGGCCGAAAACTCCAACTCGCTGCTGCCGCTGGTCTACCGCTACTCGGCGGTGTGGGGCGCGCACGAAGGCTCGCTGCTGCTGTGGACGCTGGTGCTGGCGCTGTGGAGCGCGGCGGTGGCGGTGTTCTCGCGTTCGCTGCCGCTGCCGGTGGTGGCGCGCGTGCTCGGCGTGATGGCACTCATCAGCCTGGGCTTCCTCGCCTTCCTGCTGTTCACCTCCAATCCGTTCGCGCGGCTGCTGCCCGCGCCCCCGGAAGGCGGCGACCTCAACCCGCTGCTGCAGGACCCGGGCCTGATCATCCACCCGCCGATGCTCTACGCCGGCTACGTCGGCTTCGCGGTGCCGTTCGCCTTCGCCATCGCCGCCCTGCTCGACGGCCGCCTGGATGCGCGCTGGCTGCGCTGGTCGCGGCCGTGGACGAACGTGGCCTGGGCGCTGCTCACGCTCGGCATCGCACTGGGCAGCTGGTGGGCGTACTACGAACTGGGCTGGGGCGGCTGGTGGTTCTGGGACCCGGTCGAGAACGCCAGCTTCATGCCGTGGCTGGCCGGCGCGGCGCTGCTGCATTCGCAGGCGGTGACGGAAAAGCGCGGCAGCTTCGGCGGCTGGACGTTGCTGCTGGCGATCGCCGCGTTCTCGCTCTCGCTGCTGGGCACCTTCCTCGTGCGCTCCGGCGTGCTGACCAGCGTGCATTCCTTCGCCGCCGATCCCTCGCGCGGCCTGTTCATCCTGATCTTCCTGGCGATGGTGATTGGCGGCTCGCTGCTGCTGTACGCACTGCGCGCGCCGGCGCTGGCCCCGGCGGCGGACGACCCGCGGCGCGGCTTCACCGCCACCTCGCGCGAAACGCTGCTGCTGGCCAACAACCTGCTGCTCACCTGCGCCTGCGCGATGGTGCTGCTGGGCACGCTGTATCCGCTGCTCGCCGATGCGCTGGCCCTGGGCAAGCTCTCCGTCGGCCCGCCGTACTTCGGCACGCTGTTCGTGCTGCTGATGGCCCCGCTCGTCCTGCTGCTGCCGTTCGGCCCGCTCACGCGCTGGCAGCGCGACCAGCGCCAGGCCCAGCCACGGCAGCAGCAGGGCAAGCAGGCGCGAAGGCTGGTCGCGCTGCCAGCGCG
>NZ_LLXU01000098.1 GCF_001431645.1 Stenotrophomonas panacihumi
CACAGGGGCGTAAGGCTGGAATTGGAACAGGGGCCAGCCAGGCGCACATTGGGGAAGCGCGGGGCCGGTAGTCGGGGGACTGCCGGCCCTTTTTTTATCCCAGCGCGCCGCGTCCGTCGCAGCCGCGTCCGTCGGTCCGGCAGGCACAGCCCAAGCAGACGGCGCCGCATGTGCAGAAGGTCGAACCCTGATCGGTTCAGGGCTTAGGCGCGTCGGTGCGACGAACGGCACATTTGCACTGACCGGGGGCTTGCGCGGCGTTCGCGCAGGCCCCAAGCTAGGCCCACGGGTGACCCACTGCGTCGGTTTCTGACCCAGCCTTCGGCACCTTCCGTTTCAATGTCGATGTCCGACAGGGAAATCTGGATCCCCCCTGTTCCGGCCCTGTCGGACGTCGGCGCCAAACACAGCGAAGCCCTGGCCCCCGCCGGGGCTTCGTCTTTTGGGCTGCAGGAAGATCGCGCGCCAGTGCCGGCGCGGCTTGCGGGTCCAGACCCCGGATAAAAAAAGGGCCGGCAGTCCCCCGACTACCGGCCCCGCGCTTCCCCAATGTGCGCCTGGCTGGCCCCTGTTCCAATTCCAGCCTTACGCCCCTGTGTCGCATTGCCACGATTGGGTGCTATCGGGTTATCCGCAGGAAGCGTGCCAACTTGAGGGCAGGTTTCGTAAAATGTGACCTAGCCGACAGAATCGGCCCGATTTCCCGACGCGGCGTCCCTCGCCCCGTCCATACTGCCGGCCCCGCAGGGCCCTGACGCCATGACTGACTCCTTCTACCGCTACGACGTGATCGTGATCGGTGGCGGCCATGCCGGCACCGAAGCCGCGCTGGCTTCCGCCCGCACCGGTGCGCGCACGCTGCTGCTGACCCACAACATCGAGACCGTGGGCGCGATGAGCTGCAACCCGGCCATCGGCGGCATCGGCAAGGGCCACCTGGTCAAGGAGATCGACGCCCTCGGCGGCGCCATGGCGCATGCGGCCGACCAGGCCGGCATCCAGTGGCGCACGCTCAACGCCTCCAAGGGCCCGGCCGTGCGCGCCACCCGCTGCCAGGCCGACCGCGCGCTGTACCGCAGCGCGATCCGTCGCATCGTCGAGGCGCAGGACCACCTCACCGTGTTCCAGGCCGCGGTGGACGACCTGGTCATCGAAGGCGATGCCGTGCGCGGCGTCATCACCCAGACCGGCCTGCGCTTCGACGCCACGGCCGTGGTGCTGACCGCCGGCACCTTCCTGGCCGGCAAGATCCACGTCGGCCCGACCCAGTACGCCGCCGGCCGCATGGGCGACCCGCCCGCGACCACCCTGGCCGCGCGCCTGCGCGAGCGCCCGTTCGGCGTGGACCGCCTGAAGACCGGCACGCCGCCGCGCATCGACGGCCGCACGCTGGATTACGCGGTGATGGAGGAACAGCCCGGTGACGACCCGCGCCCGGTGATGTCCTTCCTCGGCTCGGTGGACGAACACCCGGCGCAGGTCAGCTGCTGGATCACCCATACCACCGAGCAGACCCACGAGATCATCCGCGGCGCGCTGCACCGCTCGCCGCTGTACAGCGGGCAGATCGAAGGCATCGGCCCGCGCTACTGCCCCTCCATCGAGGACAAGGTGGTGCGCTTCGCCGAGAAGGCCAGCCACCAGATTTTCGTCGAACCCGAGGGGCTGGACGTCACCGAGATCTACCCGAACGGCATCTCCACCTCGCTGCCGTTCGACGTGCAGCTGGCGCTGGTGCGTTCGATCCGCGGCTTCGAGCACGCGCACATCACCCGGCCCGGCTACGCGATCGAATACGACTTCTTCGACCCGCGCGGCCTGAAGCCCTCGCTGGAGACCAAGCTCATCGAGGGCCTGTTCTTCGCCGGGCAGATCAACGGCACCACCGGCTACGAGGAAGCCGCCGCGCAGGGCCTGCTCGCCGGCCTCAACGCCGCGCGCCACGTGCGCCAGCTGCCGGCGTGGTCGCCGCGCCGCGACGAGGCCTACCTCGGCGTGCTGGTGGACGACCTCATCACCCATGGCACCACCGAGCCGTACCGCATGTTCACCAGCCGCGCCGAATACCGGCTGCAGCTGCGCGAGGACAATGCCGACGTCCGCCTTACCCCGGTGGGTCGCGAACTCGGCCTGGTCGGCGAAGCGCGCTGGTCGCGCTTCGGCGCCAAGCAGGAGGCGGTGGAACGCGAGCGCCAGCGCCTGCAGGCACTGTGGGCGACGCCGGGCAACGCGTTGGGTCGCGAGGTCGAACAGGCGCTGGGCGTGGCGGTGAGCCGCGAAACCAACGTGCTGGACCTGATCAAGCGCCCCGAGCTGGACTACGCCAAGCTGATGCGCGTGCCTTCGCTGGGCCCGGGCGTGGACGACGCGCAGGTGGCCGAGCAGGTGGAGATCGGCGTGAAGTACGCCGGCTACCTCGACCGCCAGCGCGGCGAGATCGAGCGCCAGCAACGCCATGAAAACACCGCCATTCCGGAAGGCTTCGATTACGCCGGCGTGCGCGGGCTCTCGGCCGAGGTGACGCAGAAGCTGGAACGCGTGCGCCCGGCGACGATCGGCCAGGCGCAGCGCATCCCCGGCATGACCCCGGCGGCGATCTCGCTGCTGCTGGTGCACCTGGAGCGCGCGCGGCGCGCGAGCGCCGCATGAGCGTCTCGCCCTTGCGCCCCTTCGACGGCAAGCTCCCGGTACTCGGCGAGCGCGTCTATGTCGACCCCGCGAGCACGGTGATCGGCGATGTCGTGCTGGGCGACGACGTCTCGATCTGGCCGGGCACGGTGATCCGCGGCGACGTGAACTATGTCCGCATCGGCGCGCGCAGCAACATCCAGGACGGCACGATCATCCACGTCAGCCACCACAGCCCGTTCAACAAGGGCGGCTACCCGACGTTGATCGGCGAAGGCGTCACCGTCGGCCACGGCACCATCATCCATGCCTGCACCATCGGCGATTACAGCCTGATCGGCATGGGTGCCTGCATCCTCGATGGGGCGAGCGTCGGCAAGTACGGCTTCGTCGGCGCCGGCGCGGTGGTCGGGCCGGGCAAGCAGGTCGGCGAGGCCGAGCTGTGGCTGGGCAACCCGGCGCGGTTCGCGCGCAAGCTCAGCGACAAGGAAATCGAGAGCCTGGAATATTCGGCGCAGCACTACGTGCGCTTGAAGGACAAATACCTGGCCGGGTGAGGCGTCGCGGCTGATGCCGCTCCAGACGCAACCGCTCAGGGCCGGGTGGCCAGCTCCAGCGCCGCCAGCAGCGACAACGCCTCTTCACGCGAATCGCCGCACATGTCGGCGGACGGCCGCAGGCTGCCGCAAAAGCCCGGTCGTTCGGGCCGGCCAAACACCCGGCAGCGCATGTCCGCATCCAGTTGCGCGCACGGCACGCCCGCCGGCTTGCCGTTCGGCATTCCGGGCAGGGCGGAGGTGATGGACGGCGCGATGCAGCAGGCGCCGCAGCCATCGCGGCAGGAGAGGCAGTCGCGCATGCGCGGATTCTACCGCCCGCCGGGTTTTCGCCCGTGCACCACGGTTTCAGTGGCAACCAAGGGAATCCCGTATAAGGGAAGTGCACTCCGCTCCAAGCCAGCCTTCCCCGCCCGCATGCCCGAATATCTCTCCCGCACTTCCACCGCCGGCCGCAACATGGCCGGCGCCCGCGCGCTGTGGCGCGCCACCGGCATGAAGGACGACGACTTCCACAAGCCGATCGTCGCCATCGCCAACTCGTTCACGCAGTTCGTGCCCGGCCACGTCCATCTCAAGGACCTTGGCCAGCTGGTCGCGCGCGAGATCGAGCAGGTCGGCGGCGTGGCCAAGGAGTTCAACACCATCGCCGTGGACGACGGCATCGCGATGGGCCATGACGGCATGCTTTATTCGCTGCCGAGCCGCGAGATCATCGCCGACGCGGTCGAGTACATGGTCAACGCGCACTGCGCCGATGCGCTGGTGTGCATCTCCAATTGCGACAAGATCACCCCCGGCATGCTGATGGCCGCGCTGCGGCTCAACATCCCCACGGTGTTCGTCTCCGGCGGCCCGATGGAAGCCGGCAAGACGCGGCTGGCCTCGCACGGCCTGGACCTGATCGACGCCATGGTCGTGGCCGCCGACAGCAACGCCTCCGACGAGAAGGTCGCCGAGTACGAACGCAGCGCGTGCCCCACCTGCGGCTCGTGCTCGGGCATGTTCACCGCCAACTCGATGAACTGCCTCACCGAAGCGCTGGGCCTCTCGTTGCCGGGCAACGGCACCACGCTGGCCACCCACGCCGACCGCGAGGCGCTGTTCAAGCGCGCTGGCCGCGTGGCGGTGGAACTGTGCCACCGCTGGTACGGCGGCGAGGATGAAGGCGCGCTGCCGCGCGGCATCGCCACGTTCGAGGCGTTCGAGAATGCGATGACGCTGGATATCGCGATGGGCGGTTCGACCAACACCATCCTGCACCTGCTGGCCGCCGCGCAGGAGGCCGAGGTGCCGTTCACCCTGCGCGACATCGACCGCCTCTCGCGGCGCGTGCCGCAGCTGTGCAAGGTGGCGCCGAACACGCAGAAGTACCACATCGAGGACGTGCACCGCGCCGGCGGCATCATGGCGATCCTCGCCGAGCTGGCGCGCGGTGGCCTGCTGCATACCGATGTCTCCACCGTGCACGCGAAATCCCTCGGCGATGCCATCGCGCAGTGGAGCGTGTCCGACCGCGATGACGAAGCGTTGCACACCTTCTACCGCGCCGGGCCGGCGGGCATCCCGACCCAGGTCGCCTTCAGCCAGGCCACGCGCTGGCCTTCGCTGGACCTGGACCGCAGCGAGGGCTGCATCCGCGACGTGCCGCATGCGTATTCGCAGGAGGGCGGGCTGGCCGTGCTGTACGGCAACCTCGCCGTCGATGGCTGCGTGGTGAAGACGGCCGGCGTGGACGAATCCATCCACGTCTTCGAAGGCCGCGCGCGCGTGTTCGAAAGCCAGGACGCCGCGGTGAAGGGCATCCTTGCCAATGAAGTGACGGCCGGCGACGTGGTGGTGATCCGCTACGAAGGCCCGAAGGGCGGCCCCGGCATGCAGGAAATGCTCTACCCCACCAGCTACCTGAAATCGAAGGGGCTGGGCAAGCAATGCGCGCTGCTCACCGACGGGCGCTTTTCCGGCGGCACCTCGGGCCTGTCGATCGGCCATGCCTCGCCGGAAGCGGCGGCCGGCGGCACCATCGGCCTGGTGCGCGATGGCGACCGCATCCTGATCGACATCCCGAACCGCGCGATCAACCTGCTCGTGGACGACGCCACGCTGGCCGCGCGCCGGCTGGAACAGGACGCGCAGGGCTGGAAGCCGGCCGCCGCGCGTGCGCGCAAGGTGACCACCGCGCTGAAGGCCTACGCGTTGCTGGCCACCAGCGCCGACAAGGGCGCGGTCCGCGACCGCGCGCTGCTGGACGGATGATGAGCCCGGCCGCGCCCGATCCGGACGACGGCCAGGCCGCACTGGCCCCGCTGCTGCGCAAGCTCAACCTGCGCGCCGGCACCCCGGCGCTGTGGCTGGGCGTGCCGGACGACGTGCGCGACCTGTTCGAACCATGGCCCGCCCCGAAGCCGCGCGAGCGCGCCGAGGGCGAGGCCGGCTTCGGCCTGGCGTTCGCCATCACCCAGGAAGAGCTGGACACGCGCCTGCAGGCGCTGGCGACCCATTGCCCGGGCGATGCGGTGCTGTGGATCGCCTATCCGAAGCAGACCTCGCGCCGCTATCGCTGCGAGTTCAACCGCGACAGCGGCTGGGACCGCGCCGGCGAGCTCGGCCTGGAACCGGTGCGGATGGTCGCCATCGACGCGGATTGGTCGGCACTGCGGCTGCGGCGCGTGCAGTACATCAAGCAGCTCAAGCGCGATCCGGCGCGACGCTGGACCCCCTGACCGGGCAGACACGCCCCTCACCCGCGCTGCACGCGCCCCTAGCAGCCCCGCGGTGATGCTGGCCACTCGTTCTCCCAAGCGAGCATGGCCATGAACACGGACCGCAAACCCGAAGGTCCCGCCAGCGACCAGGAAAAGGCGCATACCCCCGACCGGCACCGCACCGACACCGCGCGCTGGAAAGACCACGACATGCCCGACGAGCCGCGCGAGCGCGGGCATGCCGAACCTGACGATTACGAAAAGCCTCCCGCCGGCTGAACCCGGCGGCGCGGACGTTGACGCCGCTTCGATCCACATCGGGCGACATTGCCGCCACGGCGATCCCGCCAGCTCTCTTGAAGCGGCCATGAGCATTCGCAAACTGTTCAACACCCTCGCCAAGAAGGCATCCACCGCGGCAGGCTCGCCCTGGGTGTTCGCCGGCGCGCTGGGCATCGTGATCGTGTGGGGCATCAGCGGGCCCATCTTCGGCTTCAACGACACCTGGCAGCTGGTCATCAACACCGGCACCACGATCATCACCTTCCTCATGGTGTTCCTGATCCAGCACACGCAGAACTCGGACACCGCCGCGCTGCACCTCAAGCTCGACGAGCTGATCCGCGCCACGCATGCCGCCGACAACCTGCTGCTCAACATGGAAGAGCTGGACGAGAAGCAGCTCGAACGTATCCGCCAGCGCTACGAAGCGCTCGCCACGAAGGCGCGCGACCGCAATTCGCGCGGCCGCGGCATCGCCTCGCCCTGCCGCGACGACGAGCTGGAAACCGACGACGCCCCCAGGCAGCCGGATTAGTCGCCGGTCTGCGCGTGCGGCGCCGGTACCGGCTTGGACTGCGGCGAATCCTTCTCGCGCAGCCAGATCGTCAACACCACCAGCGACAGCACGGCCAAAAATTCGCTCTGCCAGTTCTGCATCGATTCGAACCAGAAGTCGGCGCTGGTGAAGTGGGCCCAAAGACTTTCCACGGGCAGCCCTTCGCGCAGGTGCTCGGCCACCGCCGCGCGCCAGCTGCCCAGCAGGTGCAGGGTGAAGCTCATCGCGAACAGCAGGCCGAACGCGATGGACAACGAGTGGCTGTACAGCCACAGCCACGCCCCGCCCTTGCGGACCGGCCAGGGGGTCGGCCCGGCGTCGATATCCTCGTGCTCCTCGCCCGGATCCACCGGACGCGATTCCGCCGAGCCCGCCTGGCGCAGCCGCACGGTGAGCAGTACGTACATGCCCATCTGCAGGAATTCGCTTTCCCAGTTCTCGAACGTCGCCGACACGAAATGGCCGGTATGCAGATAGGCCCAGAGCCCGAGCAGCGGCTGATGGGCGCGGGCGAGCGCTTCATTCAAGGCAGCGTGCCCGGCCAACACCTGGCCGGAAAGGAACAGCACCGCCAGCGCCGCCAGGGTGATCGACAAGCCATTGCGGCGCCAGAACATCGCCACGCTCCTGCGTCATGATGCCGCGCAGTGTCCGCGCGCCGCGCGCAAGGACCGATGAAGACGGTTAGGCTGGCGTCTCCCTCGCCCACGCCGTTCGCCATGCCCGAGTTCGCCGCCGACACCGCCCTGCTCGTCATCGACCTGCAACCCGATTTCATGCCCGGCGGCGCGTTGCCTTGCGCCGACGGCGACGCCCTCGTCGCGCCCATTGCCGCGCTGCTGGCATCCCGGCGCTACGCCACCGTGGTGGCCACGCAGGACTGGCACCCGCCCACGCACGCTTCCTTCGCCAGCCAACACGCCGGCCGCGCGCCGTTCGCGCAGATCTCGCTGCACGGGCATCCGCAGACGCTGTGGCCCGACCACTGCGTGCAGGGCACGCCCGGCGCGGCGCTGCACCCGGGGGTGGACTGGGACCGGGCCGACCTGATCCTGCGCAAGGGCACGCGCATGCAGGTCGATTCCTACAGCGCGTTCCGCGAGAACCACGGCCCCGGGGGCGAGCGCCCGGCCACCGGCCTGGCCGGCTGGCTGCGCGAGCGCGGCATCACCGAGGTGCATGTCTGCGGGCTGGCGCGCGACTACTGCGTGCTGTGGAGCGCGCAGGATGCCGCGGCCGCCGGCCTGCGCGTGCGCTTCCTGTGGGAACTGACCCGCCCGGTGGATGCCGCGAACGATGCCGATACGCGCATCGCGCTGGAACGTGCCGGCATCCGCATCGAGTAACTAGCGGAACACCACCGTGCGGTGGCCGTTGAGCAGGATGCGATGCTCGACATGCCGGCGCACCGCGCGCGCCAGCACCAGCGATTCGACATCGCTGCCCAGCCGCACCAGTTCGCGCGGGTGCATTGCATGGTCCACGCGCGCGACGTCCTGTTCGATGATCGGGCCTTCGTCCAGGTCGGGCGTGACGTAGTGCGCGGTGGCGCCGATGATCTTGACCCCGCGCGCGTGCGCCTGGTGGTACGGCTGCGCGCCCTTGAAGCTGGGCAGGAAGCTGTGGTGGATGTTGATCGCGCGGCCCGCCCACGCCAGGCAGAGCGCAGGCGAGAGGATCTGCATGTAGCGCGCCAGCACCACCAGGTCCACGCGCTCGCGCGTGGCCAGCGCCTGCAACCGCGCTTCCTGTTCGACGCGGTTGCCCGCGTTGACCGGCAGGTGATGGAACGGCACGCCGTAGGAGGCGGCGAGTGGCGCGAAGTCCTCGTGGTTGGATGCCACCGCGGCGATATCCACCGGCAGCTGGCGGCTGTGCGCGCGGAACAGCAGGTCGTTGAGGCAGTGACCCTGTCGGCTCACCAGCACGAGCAGGCGCGCGCGTCGGCGCGCGTCATGCAGGCGCCAGTCCATCGCGAAATCCGCCGCGAGTGCTTCGATGGCGCTGCGCAGGCGCTCCGGCGCGAGTGCGGCATCGCTGTCGAAATGCACGCGCAGGAAGAAGCGGCCACTGTCCTCGTCGCCGAACTGCTGTGCGTCGAGGATGTTGCAGCCCAGCTCGAACAGCAGCCCGGTCACCCGGTAGACGATGCCGGTGCGGTCGGGGCAGGACAGGGTGAGGATGTAATCGGGGCGCATCGGCCGATCATAGCCAGCGCGCTCGCCGCGCCGCGACACTTGCAGACGCAACCGTGCGCCCGCCCCTCAGCCCTGCCCGGCGCGCCGCGCGGCCACTTCCGCCCGCACCGCCGAGTCGCCTTCGCCGCTGGCGATGGCCGCATCGAGTTCGGCGCGCAGCGCGGCGCCCTCGGCCATCGTGCCGATCGCGCTGGCGATGCACAGGTTCGCCGCGAGCTTGGCGGCGTTGGCCTGTGCCGGTTCCGCGCCCAGATGCCAGGTGCGCTGGCCGAGCAGGTCCAGCAGCGGCTGCACGCGCGCCAGCGCGAGCGCGTCGCCGGCGGCCAGCAGGTTGAGCTGGCCACGCGCGGCCACGTCCGGACGGCCGAGCACCGGCACGGCGAGGTACGCCACGCCGCGTTCGGCATGCAGCACGGTGAGCTCGCGCGCGAGCGCCACGGAGATCGTGGCCATGTTGATGTGCACGCTGCCGGCGGGCAGCGCGTCGATCACGCCGCCGTCGATCAACACCTGCCGCGCGGCCACGTCATCGGCCAGCATCGAGAACAGCACCTGTCCGTGCGCGGCCTGCGCGGGCGTGCTGACCGCCGTGGCCTGCGCGTGGTCGTGCGCGAACGCATCGGCCTTGGCCGCATCGCGGTTCCACACGCGCAACGCATGGCCGCCGCCCAGCAGGTTGGCCGCCATCGCGCGGCCCATTGCGCCGAGCCCCAGGAATCCAATCGCCATCGTTCCCCCTGTCCTTGTTGCTATCGGCTACGCACTGGGCGCGGCAAACAGGCCACGCGCCTGGCGCGGCTCGCAGCGCAGGTACTGCGGCGCGGGATGCAGCTGCGCGCCGAGTTCCGCCGCCGCGTGCCATGGCCAGCGCGGGTCGTAGAGGATGCCGCGCGCCAGTGCGATCGCGTCGGCACGGCCTTCGGCGAGGATTGCCTCGGCCTGCGCCGGCTCGGTGATCAGCCCGACGGCGATCACCGGAATCTCCACCTGCGCGCGGATCGCCTCGGCCATCGGCACCTGGTAGCCCGGGCCGAGGGTGATCTGCTGGCGCGGGTCCAGGCCGCCGCTGGAAACATGCACGTAGGCCGCGCCATGCGCCTGCAGCTTGCGCGACAGGGCGATGCTCTGCGCGACATCCCAGCCGCCCTCGACCCAATCGGTGGCCGAGATCCGTACGCCCACCGTCACCGCCGGCGATACCGCCGCGCGCACCGCGTCGAGCACGCGCAGGGTGAGGCGCATGCGGTTCTCCAGCGAGCCGCCGTAGTCGTCATCGCGCTGGTTGGAGAGCGGGGAGAGGAACTGGTGCAACAGGTAGCCATGCGCGGCGTGGATCTCGATCAGTTCCAGCCCGATGCGTTCGGCGCGGCGCGCGGAAGCGGCGAAGGCTTCCACCACCGCGTCGATGCCGGCGGCATCCAGCGCCTGCGGCGTGGCGTGGCCCACGTCGTACGGCAATGCGGAGGCGGAGACGGTCGGCCACCCATTCGGCGCGTCGGCGGCAATCGAGCCACCGCCTTCCCAGGGCTTCGCGGTGGACGCCTTGCGGCCGGCATGCGCGAGTTGCACGCCCAGCGGCATCGGCGAATAGCGGCGCACCGAGGCGAGCACGTCGGCGAGCGCGGCTTCGGTGGCTTCGTCATACAGGCCCAGGTCGGCATGCGAGATGCGGCCACGCGGCTCCACCGCCGTCGCTTCAAGGATCAGCAGGCCCGCGCCGGACTGCGACAGCGTGCCGAGGTGGATGCGATGCCAGTCGTTCGCCAGGCCGTTCTCGGCCGAGTACTGGCACATGGGGGCGATGACGATGCGGTTGGCCAGCGTGAGCGAACCCAGCGCCAGCGGTGAAAAAAGAGCGCTCAAACGAATACTCCGGTGCAAGCCGCCGTGGGGGTGGCGGGCAATGCGCCATTGCAGCGCCGTGGCCCCGGGCGATCAACCGCGCGGCTGGATCACTGCGTCGCGTGCTCCACCGGCGCGTGCAGGAAGGCCAGCGCGTCGGCGCAGTCGTGCTCGACCTTGAGCGAGAGCAGGTCGTCGGCGCGGGTGCGCCCGCGGTTGAGCGCGGCGACTGGCAGGCCCGCGCGCGCGGCGGCCTGCACGAAGCGGAAGCCGGAATACACCATCAGCGAGGAGCCGACCACGAGCACCGCATCGGCGTGTTCGAGCGCGGCCTGTGCATCGGCCACGCGCGGGCGCGGCACGTTTTCGCCGAAGAACACCACGTCCGGCTTGAGCACGCCGCCGCAGTGCGGGCAGGCCGGCACGACGAAGTCGTCGAACGAGGCCTGCTCCAGGTCGGCGTCGCCATCCGGTGCCTGGCCGGCGTCGAGCAGCGTCCATCGCGGGTTGGCCGCTTCCAGCGCGTGCTGGAAGTCGGCACGCGGCAGGCGCGCTTCGCAGCCCATGCAGCGCACCTGGTCGAGCCGGCCATGCAGATCGATCACCTGCCGGCTGCCGGCCGCCTGGTGCAGGCCGTCGACGTTCTGCGTGAGCAGCAGCCCGAGCCGGCCCTGCGCTTCCAGCGAGGCCAAGGCGTGATGCGTGCCATTGGGACGGGCCTGGCCGAAATGCCGCCAGCCGACCAGGCTGCGCGCCCAGTAGCGCCGCCGCGTGGCGGCCTCGCCCATGAAGGCTTGGTAGGTCACCGGCTGCGCGCGCTTCCAGCCGCCGTCGGCGTCGCGGTAATCGGGAATGCCGGAGGCGGTGCTGCAGCCGGCGCCGGTCAGGACGAACAGGCGCTCGTGGCGTTCGATGAATTCGCGCAGGGCATCGGGAGACGTCATGTCCTGCAGATGAGGCCGGCACCGCGCCGGCACAAGCATGGCTCAGACGTAGTTGCTGACTTCGATCAGGTTGCCGTCCGGGTCGCGGAAATAGATCGACAGGATCGACCCGCGCGCGCCGGTACGCGGCACCGGGCCCTCCTCGATGGTCACCCCGCAGGCCTCGATCTCCGCCTGGGCCTGCGCCAGCGGCATCCCCGTCACCAGGCACAGGTCCGCCGAGCCCGGCGTGGGCTGCAAGGCCTTGGGCTCGAACTCCCGGCCGGCCGTATGCAGGTTGATCTTCTGCCAGCCGAACGACAGCGCCTTGCGGCCCTCGCCGAAGGTGACGACCTCCATGCCGAGCACGCGCTGGTAGAAATCGCAGGTGGCCTGCACGTCGGCGACGGTGAGGACGAGGTGGTCCAGGCGGTCGATGCGCATGCTCAGGCCCCGCGGGTGGAAGTGGCGCCGGCCCGCGCGTCGTGGTGGGCGGGCGCGGGCAGGGCGTCGCGCGCGCCACGGCGCAGGACATGCGCGGCGAACTGCGCCACCAGCAGCAGCGCCAGGCAGAACGCGGCCAGCGCATTCCAGCCGCCCCACTGCCAGAAGCTGCCGCTCACCGAGCCGATCAGGCTCGCGCCGACGTAATACGCCAGCAGGTACAGCGACGCCGCATGGCTGCGATGTTCGCCGCCCAGCCGGCCGACCCACGCACTGGCGGCCGAGTGCGCGATGAAGAAGCCGATCGTGAGCAGCACCACGCCGAGGATCACCAGCGCCAGCACATGCGCCAACGTGAGCAGCACGCCGGCGATGGCGCACACCACGCCGGCCTGCACCACCGGGCCGCGACCGAAGCGGTCCGAGGCGGAGCCGGCGATGGAAGAGCTGACGATGCCGAACACGTAGGCGCCGAAGATCAAACCGATCTGGCTCTGGCTGAGCCCGAACTCCGGCCCGCCGAGGCGGAAGCCCGCGTAGTTGTAGACGCTCACGAAGCAGCCCATCAGCAGGAACGGCAGCGAGAACAGCCACGGCAGGTGGCGGTCGCGCAGGTGCCCGCCCCAGGCGCGCAGGTGGAAACCGAGGTTCACGCCATGGCGGCGCAGGAAGTGGCGCGAAGGCGGCAGCAGCAGCACGAAACCGACCGCGCACAGCAGGTCGACCACGCTCAGCGCGGTCAGCGCGCTGCGCCAGCCGAAGTGGTCGGTGAGCACGCTCATGGCGATGCGCCCGGTCATGCCGCCGAAGGCGTTGCCGGCGACATACAGGCCGGTGGCCGCGCCCAGCCGCGTGGCCGGCAGTTCTTCGGCCAGGTACACCATCGCCACCGCCGGCACGCCGCCCAGGGCGAGCCCGGAGAGCGTGCGTACCGCCACCAGCGAACCCCAATGCGGCAGCCAGGCGGCGACGATGTTGAGCACCGCGGCCAGCGCGATGGAGCAGAACATCAGGCCGCGCCGGCCGAGATTTTCCGACACCGCGCCCGCGCAGAAGATCGCGATCGCCAGCGCACCGGTCGCCAGCGAGAGCGGCAGCGAGCTGGCCGCCGCGCCGACATGGAACGTGCGCGCGAACTCGGGCAGCAGCGGCTGCACGCTGTACAGCAGCGAGAAGGTGGCGAAGCCGGCCAGGAACAGCGCGATGCGGATGCGCAGCAAGGTGGCGGTGGGGAGGTCGCCGGGGCGGGCCACGGCGGGAGCGGAGGTGTTCACGACAGCGCGGATCGGTGGGGTGGCGCCATTGTTCGCCCCGCCTGACCCCCTGTCCAATATATGATGCAGGCAGTCTCCATATCTGGTGAATATGATGGAACTGCGCCACCTGCGCTATTTCCTGGCCGTCGCCGAGGAGGCGAACTTCACCCGCGCCGCGGCCCGGCTGGGGATCGGACAGCCGCCGCTGAGCCAGCAGATCCAGGCGCTGGAGCGCGAACTGGGCACGCCGCTGTTCCGCCGAACCCATGCCGGCGCTGAACTGACCGAAGCCGGCGAAGCCTTCCTGGTCGAAGTGCGCCGCGTGCTGGCCGACGTGGAGCGCGCCGCGGATACCGCGCGCCGCATCGCGCGCGGCGAGGCGGGGCGGCTGCGGCTGGGCTTCACCGCCTCGGCCGCGTTCAACCCGCGCGTGCCGCGCCTGATCCGCGACTTCCGCCGGCAATGGCCGCAGGTGCAGCTGGTGCTGGAGGAAACCAATACCGCCGGGCTGCTGGAGGCGCTGCGCAACGGCCGGCTCGATGCCGCCTTCATCCGCTACACGCCGTCCGCGCTGCCGGCCGGGCTGGACCTGATGCGCTTCCCCGACGAGCCCATGCTGATCGCCGTGCCCGCCGCGCATCCGCTGGCGCAGCGCGAACGTGCCCCGCTGCGCGCGCTCGCCGGCGAGCCCTTCATCCTGTTCCCGCGCAGCTTCGGCAGCAGCCTCTATGACGAGATCCTCTCGGTGTGTCGCGAATCCGGCTTCAGCCTGCAGATCACCCAGGAAGCGCCGCAGATGTCGTCCATCGTCAACCTCGTCGCCGCCGAACTCGGCGTCTCGGTGGTGCCCGCCTCCACCGCGCAGATGCAGCTGCCCGGCGTGCGTTACCTCCCCATCGAAGGCCGCGTGCCGCTGGCGCGCCTGGCCCTGGCCACGCACCCCGCCACGCGCGCGAACACGCCGGTGGTTCGCCACCTGTGGGAGCTGGCGCATGCCACGCCGCAGGTGCCTTGACCTCAACTTCGGTTGAGGCCGTCCAATGGCGTCCTCGTTTCGTCGGGACACCCCCATGCGCCTGCTGCACCTGCTGTTGCCTTCCCTGGACCCGACCGCCAGCGCGGCCTTCTACCGCGACGTGCTGGAACTGCCGCTGCACGGCACGCGCGTGCGCGCCGGCTGGAGCGAGATCGAACTGGTGCCGGCCAGCGGCGCGGTCGGCTGCCTGCACCTGGCGTTCAACGTGCCGCACGCGCGCTTCGGCGCCGCGGTGGAATGGCTGGCCGCGCGCGCGCCGCTGCTGCGCGACCCGCTCGGCGAGGCGCGCTTCCGCCTGGACGGGGCGTGGCAATCCGAATCGGTGTACTTCGCCGGGCCCGACGGCGCGGTGCTGGAACTGATCGGCCGCCGCGCGCTCGATGACGCATCACCCCGCAGCGGCCCCTTCAGCGGCGCGGAGATCCAATGCCTGAGCGAAGTGGGCCTGCCGAGCGCGGACGTCGCGGCGGTGATGCGCAGCCTCGCCAATCATTTCGATGCCCGCCCGCTCGGCGGCGAAGCTTCGACGGACTTCGCGCCGCTGGGCGACCACCAGGGCCTGCTGATCGTGGTCGAGCGACAACGCCGCTGGTTCCCCGAACGCCGCCAGCTGCCATGGGCACGCGGCCTGCGGCTCACGGTGAGCGCACGCCAGCCGGGACTGCGGCTACGCGATGCGGAAGGCTGGGAGCTGGTCGCCGCATGAGCGGCGGGCGGCTCAGCCCGGCAGGCGGAAGAAGGCGCGCGCGGCGGCCGTGGTGATCGCCGCGCTGGTGGCCACGTCCTCGCCGCGGTCGCGCGCCAGTTCCTCGACGATATGCGCCAGGAACATCGGCTCGTTGCGCCGGTCCTTGGGCATCGGCTTGAGCGTGCGCGGCAGCAGGTACGGCGCGTCGGTCTCGATCATCAGCCGCTCGGCGGGAATGTGCTTCACCAGCTCGCGCAGGTGCTCGCCGCGACGCTCGTCGCACAGCCAGCCGGTGATGCCGATGTACCAGTCGCGGTCGAGGTAGTCGAACATTTCCTCGCGCGTGCCGGTGAAGCAATGCACCACCGCCGCGCCGATGCGGCCTTCGAACTGCTTCATCACCGCGAGGAAATCGGCGTGCGCGTCGCGCTGGTGCAGGAACAGCGGCTTCGGGTTGCCGGCGGCGGCCAGGTCGGCGGCGATCTGGAGCTGGCGCTCGAACGCGCGGCGCTGGGCCGGGCGCGGGGAGAAATCGCGGAAGTAATCCAGGCCGCACTCGCCCACCGCCACCACTTCCTCGTGCGCGAGCAGCGCGCGCATCTCGGCATCGCACTCCTCGGTGTATTCCACCGCGTGGTGCGGGTGCACGCCGGCGGTGGCGTACAGGAAGCCGGGATGGCGCTGCGCCAGGGCCAGCGCCAGCGGCGAGTGCTCGCGGCTGGCGCCGGTCACCACCATCGCCGACACGCCGGCCTCGCGGGCGCGCTGCAGCACGGCGTCGCGGTCGCGGTCGAAGGAGTCGTGGGTGAGGTTGGCGCCGATGTCGATCAGTTGCATGGCCGGGGAGCGGAATCGGAAAGCGCGGCATTGTAGCGGGCGCGGGCTTTATCCTTGTCACGATGGCGACCCCCGATTTCCCGATCTCCCCGCTGCTGCCGCAGATCCGCGACAGCCTGCTGCGGCATCCGCGGCTGGTGCTCGAAGCGCCACCCGGCGCCGGCAAGACCACCCAGGTGCCGCTGGCGCTGCTCGATGCGCCGTGGCGCGAGGGCCGCCGCATCGTGATGCTGGAACCGCGCCGCGTCGCCGCGCGCAGCGCCGCCACGTTCATGGCGCGGCAGCTGGGCGAGGAGGTCGGCGAGACGGTCGGCTACCGCATCCGCTTCGAGAACCGCACCAGCGCGCGCACGCGCATCGAGGTGGTCACCGAGGGCATCCTCACCCGGATGATCCAGGACGACCCGCTGCTGGAAGGCGTGGCCGCGGTCCTGTTCGACGAATTCCACGAGCGCCACCTGGCCGGCGACCTCGGCCTGGCGCTGGCGCTGGACGTGCAATCGCAACTGCGCGAAGACCTGCGCATCGTGGTGATGTCCGCCACGCTGGATGGCGAACGCCTCGCCCGCTTCCTCGATGCGCCGCGGCTTTCCAGCGAGGGACGCAGTTTCCCGGTGGAGATTGCGCATTTCCCTGTGCGCCGCGACGAAGCGCTGGAGCCGCAGGCGCGGCGCGCTGTGGAACAGGCCCTGGCGCAGCATCCGGGCGACGTGCTGGTGTTCCTGCCCGGCCAACGCGAGATCGCGCGCGTGCAGGCGGCGCTGGAAGGCGTGCTCGATCCCGCGGTGCAGGTCCTGCCGCTGCATGGCGAACTGCCGCTGGAACAGCAGACCCGCGTGTTGCAGCCCGATGCCGACGGCCGCCGCCGCGTGGTGCTGTCCACCAACGTCGCCGAATCCTCGGTGACGCTGCCGGGCGTGCGCGTGGTGGTCGATGCGGGCCTGGCGCGCGAGCCGGCGTACGACCCGAACAGCGGCTTCTCGCGGCTGGAAACAGCCACCATCTCGCAAGCTTCGGCCGACCAGCGCGCCGGCCGCGCCGGGCGCGTGGCGCCCGGCTGGGCGTACCGGCTGTGGCCGCAATCGCAGCGACTGGAAGCGCAGCGGCGCGCGGAGATCGGCCAGGTCGAGCTGGCGGCATTGGCACTGGAACTGGCGGCGTGGGGCTCCGATGCGCTGCGCTTCGTCGATGCGCCACCGCCCGGCGCGCTCGCCGCCGCGCGCGAACTGCTGCAACGCCTGGGCGCGCTCGGCGCCGGCGGCACCGTCACCGATCTGGGACGCCGCATGCTCGCGCTGGGCACGCATCCGCGGCTGGCGGCAATGCTGCTGCAGGCCAAGGGCGCACGCGCGCAGGCGCTGGCCTGCGACCTGGCGGCGTTGATCGAAGCCCGCGATCCGCTGCGCCAGGGCGGCGACGCCCTCGCCGCGCGCTGGCGTGCCCTGGCCGCGTTCCGTCGCGGCCGCGCGCCGGCCGATGCCAATCGCGGCGGGCTGGCCGCCATCGATGCCGCCGCCAAGCAGTGGCGCCGCCGCGTGCGCTGCGAGGCCACGTCGCCGGACGACATCGAGGCGCACGAGCTCGGCGACCTGCTCGCGCACGCCTTCCCCGACCGCATCGCCGCGCGCCATCCCACCGATCCACTGCGCTACCTGCTGGCCAACGGCCGCAGCGCGCGCCTGTTCGACAACAGCGACCTGCGCGGCGAGCCGTGGCTGGTCGCCAGCGAGCTGCGCTTCGAAGCGCGCGACGGCCTGGTGCTGCGGGCCGCGCCCGTGGACGAGCGCTGGCTGCGGCGCGAATTTCCCGACCGCTTCGTGCAGGAAGACACGGTGCGCTGGGACGCCGAACGCCGTGCCTTGGTGGCGCTGCGCGAAACCCGCTTCGACCGCATCGTGCTCGACAGCCGCTCGGCCGGCAGCGTGGACCCGGCGCATGCCGCCGCCGCGCTCACCGAGGCGGTGCGCGAACTGGGCCTGGACGCGCTGCCGTGGACCGAAGGCCTGCGGCAGTGGCGGGCCCGCGTGCAGTCGCTGCGCCAGTGGATGCCGGAACTGGAACTGCCCGATTACGGCGAGGCAGCGCTGCTCGCCACGCTGGATGACTGGCTCAAGCCGGCCTTCGCCGGCAAGCGCCGGCTCGATGCGCTCGGCGAGGAGGAACTGGGCGAGGCGCTGAAGTCGCCGCTGCCCTGGGCCCAGCGGCAGCTGGTCGACCGCCACGCGCCCACCCGCATTACCGTGCCCTCGGGCATGGAGCGGCGCATCGAATACGCGCTCGACCACGAGGACGCGCCGCTACCGCCGGTGCTGGCGGTGAAGCTGCAGGAACTGTTCGGCCTGGCCGACACCCCGCGCGTCGCCGATGGCCGCGTGCCGCTCACCCTGCACCTGCTTTCGCCCGGCGGTCGCCCGCTGCAGGTCACCCAGGACCTGCGCAGCTTCTGGAGCAACACCTACCCGGAGGTGCGCAAGGAGATGAAGGGGCGCTACCCCAAGCATCCCTGGCCGGACGACCCGTGGAGCGCCACCGCCACGCACCGCGCCAAGCCGCGCGGCACCTGAGCGCCGGTTCAGCGCGGGGACATCGCCGGGGCGGCGTACTGACATCGTCTATACGTCCCGCCCTCGACACTGGGCGCCCATAGCCGTCGAACCAAGGAATCCCCCGCCATGAGCAGACTGACCGTGATCACCGACCGGGCGCTGGAACGCGCGATGGACCTGGCCTCCAGCGCCGGCGACGGCCTGCGCCATGCCGGCAGCAACCTGCGCGACCACGTCGCCCCGCAGGCGATGGACTGGATCAAGACCGGCGCGGCGCTCGGCGCGGTGAAGTCCGGCGGCAAGGTCGCCGGCCGCCTCGCGCGTCGCAACCCGGCAGTGACCATCGCCGCGGCGGCCGCCGGTGTCGGCCTGATCGCCTATGCGCTGTACCGCAAGAAGAAGCAGCGCGACGCCGCCGCCATCGACGGCAGCGCGCAGCGGATCGAGCAGACCGGCAACGCCAATGCGCGCCGTGCCGCCCGCCAGCACTATCGCGGCCGCGTGGTCGATCCGAGTGACGAAGCCGGCGCCTGATCGCCCCGCCGTCGCAGCAGGAGAACGCCGCGCTTGTCGCGGCGTTCTTCGTTTCAGGGGCTGATGACGAACAGGCCGCCCGAGCCGGGATACGCCGCCAGCGCCTGCGGCGACAGCCGCGCTCGCGCCGTGCTGACGAACAGCCGGCCGTCCGGCGCGAAGCACAACGCGCCCACGTGCGGCGCCGGAATGGCGACCGAGCGCAGCACCGCGCCGTTGTCGGCCAGTTCGACCACCGCGTGGCCGCCCCACATCGCCACCCACAGCCGTCCCTGCGGCGACATCGCCAGGCCGTCCGGCTTGCCGGGCACGCCGAGGAAATCCGTCACGACTTTCGGCTCGCCGAGCGTGCCGGCGACGATGTCGGCCGGATAGGCCAGCAGCGTGCGCGCGAGCGTGTCGATGACGAACAGCGTGCGGCCGTCGGGCGAGAACACCATGCCGTTGGCCACGCCGAGTCCTTCGGCAACGCGGCGGGCAGGCGCCGACGGGCCCGGTGCATGGAACAGCGCGCCCTTGCCGGCGAGCAGGCCGCGATGCATCGAGCCACCCCACAGGCCGCCGCGCGCGTCGACGGTCATGTCGTTGAGGCGGCAACCCGGGCCCAGGTCGATCTCCGGGCCGGGCGTGATGACGCCTTCGGCGCTCATCGACAGGAAGTGGCCTTCGCTGTTGCCCACCCATTGCCCGTCGTGCAGCGCCAGCGACCACACCGGTTCGGCCAGCGGCGTGCGCGTGCACTGCCGTCCATCCCAACGCAGCAGCGCCGGGGCGGTCGGCTCCAGCCACACCACCTCGCCCTCGCGCCAGCGTGGCGATTCGCCGACCAGCGCCTGCGGGTTGCATGCAAGTTCGGCGCGTGGCGGGCGCTGCCGCAGCACGTCCAGCCAACCGCGTGCCCGCGCGCCGACCTCTTCGGCGGCGCGGCCTGGCTTGTAGAGATCCGACCCCACGCCGATGGCGGTGACACCGGCCGCGCGCAGCGCTTCCAGCTCGCTCGCCTCCACGCCGCCCACCGCCACCAGCTGCACGCCCTTCGGCAGCACCGCCGACAAGGCGGACAAACGCGGCACCGCGCCATGCGCGGGAAACGCCTTCAGGTGCCGGGCGCCCGCGGCGAGTGCGGCGAACGCTTCCGAAGGCGTGGAGAACCCCGGCATCGACACCATGCCGTGCGCCACCGTCGCGCGGATCACCGCCGCATCGGTATTGGGCGACACGCAGAACGCGCAGCCGAGCGCCGCCAGCTGTTCCACCTCGGCGACCCGCAGCACGGTGCCGGCGCCGATCAGCATGCGGCCTTCGAAATGGCGTACCAGCGTGGCGATGGTGGTGAACGGATCCGGCGAGTTGAGCGGCACCTCGGCCACCCGCACGCCGGCGTCGTACAACGCCTGCACCACGTCGATCGCGTCTTCGTGCAAACCACGCAGGATCGCCACCAGCGGCGCCTGCGCGAGGATCTCGTCGAACGTGCTCATGCCGCGACCGCTTCGGCGTGCAGCGCGGCAAAGCCACGCGTGACCGCATCGTGGGAGAGGATCTGCTGCGCGTGCCCACCCAGGGCCGCCATGCCGGCGGCGTACAGCGCGCACACCGGCGCGGCGCCCACCAGCGGCAGCGTGCCCGCCAGCGCGCCCGGCCACAGCCGTGCGACGTCGGCCAGCTCGGCGCCGATCAACAGGCCGCGCAGATAGGAGGCGCCGTCGCGCTTGGGCAGGTCCTGGCGGATCACCCGCGCACGCGCGCCGAACAGCAGCGTGCCCAGGCCAAGCCCGCTGTCGTGCCCTGCCTTCAGGCCGGCATGGAAGGCATCGCCCGCTTCCGCCGGGCCATCGACCACCGAGGCGAGCAGGCCCGCGGCGGTGAGCCGGTCGAAGATTTCGCCGGACATCGCGGTCATGAAATCCACGACCGCGCCGTCGCGCAGGCGCACCCACTTGCTGTGCGTGCCCGGCAGCGCGACCAGGCCCGTGGCGGGCACGTGCCCGGAGGCGATCAGCCCGAGCAACTCGGTCTCCTCGCCGCGCATGATGTCCGGCGCATCGTCCACCGCGCGGCGGCAGGCCAGGCCCGGCACGATCGCCACCGGCACCTCGCCGATGCGCACCTCATGCAGGTGCGCGGCCAGCTGCGCCAGCCCGGTCGGGCAATCGACGTAACCGGCATCGCTCCAGCCGATGTTCGAGCCGATCATGCCGCTGGCATACCAGCGCGTGGCCTGCGGCCAGCGCGCGGCCACCTCGGCGATGAGTGCCTGCATCTGCGCGCGGTCCAGCCCGGCGATGCCGCGCGGCTGTTCCACCGTATCGCGCACCTGCCCGTCGTCGCCGATCAGGAACGCGCGGAAATTCGAACTGCCCCAGTTGACGCCGACGATGCCGCCGCCGTCCTTGTCCCCCATCATCGTCTCGTGACTCCCGCCCCGCCATCCAGGGGAAATGTGCCGCCGGTGATCCAGCCACTGCGCGGCGAAACCAGGAACAGCGCCAGCTCGGCGGCATCCCCGGGGGTTCCGAGGCGGCCGAGTGGATGGCGCTGCACGTTGCGCGCCCGCGCGGCGTCCGGATCGTCGGCGCGGGCAAAGGACGCCTGCAGCATCGGCGTATCCACCGAGGCCGGGGCGATCACGTTGACGCGCACGTTGTCCGGCGCGAATTCCAGCGCCGCGGTGCGCGCCATCTCCTCCAGCGCCGCCTTGGAGGCGGCGTAGGCCGCCAGCGTGGGCGTGGCGAAACGCGCGTTGATCGATGACACCAGCACCACCGCGCCGTGCCGCCGCGCGCGCATGCCGGGCACCACCTGGCGCATCAGCCGCAGCGCGCCAAGCACGTTGACCGAATAGGTATCCAGCCAAAGCGCATCGTCGTCGTCCAGCGTGCCGCCGGCCGGGCATACGCCGGCGCAGTGCACCAGCGAGGTCACCGGGCCGAGCGCCGATACCAGCTGCCCCACCGCCTGCGCCACGGCCTCGCCCGCGCGCAGGTCGGCCTGGGCGCTGGCATCGGCGCCGTCCACCGGCTGCCGGTCGAGGGCCGCCACCCGCGCCCCTTCGGCCCGCAGCCGCTGCACCACCGCCGCGCCGATGCCACTGGCCGCGCCGCTGACCAGCACCACCTCACCGTGCATCACGCCATCCGCCATCGTTGCCCGTCGCCTCCGTGTGTCGTCAGAACCGGTAGGTCAGGCTGGCCTTGTAGGACCGGCCGAACACCACGTTGGTGCGCAGGCCTTCGTCGTAGCCGTCGAAGGTGCGCTGTTCGCTGTCGAGCAGGTTGTTGCCTTCCAGCTTGAACGACAGGCGATCGCTGAAATCGTAGCTCAGCGTGGCCGACAGGTCCTTGTAGGTGTCGTTGTAGATGCCGGTGGCCGCGCTGGACAGGCCGACCAGGTACTTGTCGCGCCAGTTGTAGGCCAGGCGCACGCCGAACGGGCCGTTCTCGTAATAGCCGATCAGGTTGACGTTGTTCTTCGACAGCCCCGGGAACGTCATCGCGTTGCCGGTGATGTCGGTGATCGGGGTTTCCGAGTCGATGTAGGTGTAGGTGGTCACCACGCCGAAGCCATCCAGCATCCCGGTGAACGGCACCTGCGCCAGCAGCTCCACGCCCTTCACCTTGGCCTTGTCGCCGTTGATCTTGCGCAGCACCAGGTAGTTGACGTTGTTGTACACCTCCGCGCTCTGCTGCTGCACGATGAAGGTGGACACGTCCTTGTAGAACAGGCCGGCCGAGAGCACGCCCTGGCCGCCGTAGTACCACTCCAGCGAGAGGTCGTACTGGTTGGCCTTGAACGGATCCAGGTCCGGCGCGCCGCCGGTGCCGGTGCCGAACGAGGTCTGCACGCCGTTGGCGTCGAACACCGCGTTGTTGTTGAGGGTGACGCCGTTGTTGAGGTCTTCGGTATTCGGGAACGCCACCACCTTCGCCGCGCCGCCGCGCAGCACCAGCGTGTCGGTGAGCTGCAGCTTGGCCACCGCCGAGGGCAGGGCCTCGTCGTCGCGACGGCTGAAGACGGAAGGCGTCACGCTGCCGTCGCCCCCGAGCACGTTGCCGCGCGAATCCAGGTCGCGGCGCACGAAGCGCACGCCGACGTTGCCGGTCAGGCCCATGTCGCCGAGCTGGGTGTCCCAGTTGAGCTTGGCATAGGCTTCCAGGAAGTCCTCGTCCACGCTGAAGGTGGAGCCGTAGGCCAGCGTGCTGCTGCCCGGGTTGAGGCACTGCGCGTTCTGCGAGATCGCCGGGATGTTGGTGAACGTGTCGCAGCCGCCGAACGCGCCGCGATACGCGCCCAGGTATTCGCGTGGCAGGCCGGCGAACTCGCCGGGCATGAAGTCGAAGTTGCTGTACAGGCGGATGTAGTCGCTCATCTGCGTGACCGGGATGCCGCCGGTCGGGCGGATGTCGGCGCGCAGCGGGTTCTGCAGGCTCTCCAGGCGGTTGAAGCGCGCGCCGAAGTCCAGCGAGCGCAGCGGGCCGTCGTTGAACGCCCAGCTCCAGTCGGTGCGCAGCGCCTTGGTGTCGGTCTCCGCGCGCCAGTCGTTGTCGAACATGATGGTCATGCGCCACTGCGACGGGTCGGTGACGTCCACGCCGCTGACGTTGAAGCTGCCGAAGTTGCCGCTACGCAGGTCGAAATCGGTGATCGAGGTCAGGCCGGCCATCGGCGCCAGGCGCATGTAGTGCTGGTCGTAGCGGGCGGTGGACTTGCCGTAGTCGGCCTCGACCGAGCCGTCGAGCTGGTCGCCGACGCGGAACTTGGCCGTCAGCGCGGTGGAGAAGATGTCCGAGTCGATGTCGGCCACTTCGCTGTTGAGCAGCACGGTGCCGGTGGAACGGCCGGCGAGCAGGATGTCGTGGTCCGAATACGTGGCGTTGGTCAGGCCCGCGGACGGGTTGAAGGCGATCCAGTAACGGTCGCGCTTGGCGTCCTGGCGCGAATAGAAGGTGTCGGAGGTGATTTCCACGCCGTCCACCGGGCGCCACTGCAGCACCACGCTGGCACCGACCTTGTCGCGGTCGTCGTCGATGTTCTGCGCGCGCATGTCGGTGCTGCCGAAGCGCACCTGGGTGGGGTCGGCCGGGTCGTTGAAGCGCGAGTAGCCGGAGAACGTATCCAGGCCCTGCTGCACGACCTCGCGCTTGCTGTAAGTCGCCGAGATCAGCGCGCCGAAGCGGCGGTCGTCGGTGCGCGTGGACAACAGCGCGAAGGCATTCTGGCCGTAGGCATCGGACAGCTCGTCATAGGTGCCGGCCAGGCTGACCACGTTCTGCTCGCCATCGCCGTACAGCGGCTGGCGGGTCTGGATGTCGACGATGCCGCCCAGGCCCCCGGCGATCTGGTCCGCGCCGGCCAGCTTGGTGACGGTCAGGCGCGAGATCAGTTCGGACGGCACCAGCGAGAGCAGGCCGTAGGTGGAGGTGGCCAGCTGGTCCAGGCCGTTGCCGCCGCGGCCGGTGGCATCGACGATCTGGCGGCCGTTGTAGAGCAGCACGTTTTCCTTGAAGCCACGCACGAGGATGTCGCTGCCCTCGCCCATGCCACGTTCCAGCTGCACGCCGGCCACGCGCGAAAGCGATTCGGCCACGTTGCTGTCGGGCAGCTTGCCGATGTCGTCGGCGACGATGGCATCGACGATCTGCGGCGAATCGCGCTTGATGTCGCGCGAGGCTTCCAGGCTGCCGCGGATGCCGGTCACGGTGACGGCGTCGAGCGTGGTGGCCTGCGAATCGGCGGCCGGCGCGGACTGCGCCTGCGGTGCTTCGGCCGACTGCGCCAGCGCCACGCAGGGCGTCAGCAGGCAGGCGCCCAGGGCGGTGAACAAGGTGGAACGTCGAAAGCTACGCATGTGTTGGGCCCTCCCCCAATGTAGGAACCGAAGCGCCGCCGCCGGGGGTGGCGAAGGCGCATGACGCGCGCCCTCCCCCCTCGTCCACCCGGTGATACCGCCCTTCGATACAGCGTGATTCGTCGGTGACTGCTGCACTGCGACTTGGCAGTGGTGTAGCTAATATAGCAATATGATTTCGGCGCGCACGCTGCAGCGCAACGTAGAAACTGAAACAGGCCCGGAGAGTGGCCCGTTTCGCCCGTCAACCTGTTGCTTATAAAGGCACACTTACTGCAAGGACCCGGCCATGGCCGAACTGCAAGGCGTCTTCCCCATCCTCCCGACGATCTTCCACGCCGACGGCTCCGTCGATGAGGCGGGGATGGCCAACGTGTTCGAGTACATCCTCGGTGCCGGCGCGGCCGGCGTGGTGTTCCCCGGGCTGGCGAGCGAGTACGACATGCTCACCCCGGAAGAGCGCCTGCATCTCACCGCGCGGCTGGGCGAATGGAACCGCGGCCGCGTGCCGCTGATCGTCGGCGCCAGCGCCAAGACCGTGGAAGAGGCGATCGCCTTCGCGCGGGCCGGCGGCGAGGCCGGCGCGCAGGCGGCAATGGTGCTTACGCCGCATCGCCATGCCGGCGATGCCGAGGCGATGGCCGCGTTCTTCGAGCGCCTGCATGCCGAATCCGGCGTGGCGGTGATGCTGCAGAACGCGCCGCCGCCGATGGGCGTGGGCCTGGGCGTGGACGAAGTGGTGGCGCTGGCCGCGCGCGTGCCGGGCATCGAGTACGTGAAGGAAGAGACGATGCCCTCGGGCCATCGCATCACCGCACTGTCCGAACAGGCCGGGCGCAGCCAGGTGCGCGCGGTATTCGGCGGCGCCGGCGCGCGTTACGTGCTCGACGAGCTCGGGCGCGGCGCGGTCGGCACCATGCCGGCCTGCGAAATCACCGAGGTGCACGTGGCGATGCTGGCGGCGTGGGCGGCCGGCGACCAGGCGCGTGCACGCGAACTGTTCGAGCGCACGCTGCCGCTGCTCAGCATGCAGGCGGTGTTCCGCTGGCGGCTGACCAAGGCGGTGCTGCTGCGCCGCGGGCTGATCGCCAGCGACAAGGTACGCGCGCCGGGCCCGGCACTGGATGCATTCGACCAGCGCGAACTGGATATCCTGCTCGACCGCATCGCCGACCTGCTGCCGCTGGACAAGGTGCCGGGGCAGGTACAGAGGATTTCCTGATGAGCCATGTCGCCAAGGTCGAGACCTTCATCCTGACCATCCCGCGCACCACGCCCTATCTCGGGCCGCTGGGGCCGGGCGAGCGCGTCAACAGCCGCGGCTACCTGGTGCGCAAGGGCAATGGCACCATCTACCCGACCGTGGACCGCTCGGTGGTGGTGCGCGTCACCACCGACGACGGCGCGGAGGGCTGGGGCGAAACCTACGGTATCTGCGCGCCGCGCGCGGTGTGCGAGATCATCAACGACCTGCTGGCGCCGGAACTCATCGGGCGCTCGCCGGAGGATGTCGAACGGATCTGGGACGACCTCTACGGCCTGATGCGCGTGCGCGGCTGCTTCGGCGGCTTCCATGTCGACACGATCGCCGCGCTCGACATCGCGCTGTGGGACCTGCGCGCCCGTGCGCGCGGCGTGCCGCTGTGGTCACTGCTGGGCGAACGCCAGCGCGAGACGATTCCCGGGTACCTCTCCGGCCTGCCGGCCGGCACGCTGGAAGCCAAGGTGGAGATGGCGCGCTCGTTCGCCGCCGAAGGCCATGACGCGTTCAAGATCCACGCGGTGGTGAGCCACGAAGGCATCGTCGAGGAGATCGGCGCGCTGCGCGAAGCGCTCGGCCCCGCGCCGGAACTGATGGTGGACCTGCACTGGAAGTTCGACCTGGCGCAGGCCATGGCGATGGCGCGGCAGCTGGAACCGTATCGCTTGAAGTTCATCGAAGCGCCGCTGAAGCCGGAGGACATCGAAGGCCTGATCCAGCTGGGCAAGGACAGCCCGGTGCCGATCGCCGCCGGCGAGGAGTGGCATACCGAGTACGAGGCGCGACTGCGCCTGGCCGGTGGTTCGCTCTCCTATATCCAGCCGGAGATGGGGCATACCGGCGTCACCCAGTTCCTGCGCATCGCGCGTCTTGCCGAAGCGCAGGGCGTGCCGATCGCGCCGCATGCCACCATCGGCGGCGGCCTGTTCATGGCCGCCAGCCTGCATGTGGCCAGCGTCCTGCCGGGCCTGTGGCGGCATGAGTGGCAGCACTCGATCTTCTCGCGCTCGCTGCTGATGCTCGACACCGACATGGCTTACCGCGACGGGCATTACCACCTGCCCAGCGGCCCCGGCCTGGGCGCCGTGCCCGGCGCCCGCTTCTGGGATCACGCCGAAGCGGTGGCCTGATCGCGACCGTCGCTGCTGTCGCCCGACAGCAGCGACATCGGCGAGCGGCGCGCCAGCTTCAACGCCAGCCATGCCAACCCCACCGCCACCGGATGCAGGAAGGCCATCAGCACGAAGGTGCGGTCGAACGCGCCATCGGCCACCAGCATGCCCACCACTTGCGCCGACAACATGCCGCCCAACGCGCTGCCACAGCCGATGAGGCCGGCGACCGAGGCGATGTAGCGCGAGGGGAAGATGTCCACCACCATCGTGGTGAGGTTGATCTGGTAGACGAGGTGGGCGAACGTCACCAGGCACGCCACGCCCAGCAGCGCCCACAGCGGCGGATGCAAGGTGATGAGGATGCCGATGGGCGCCAGGATCGCCGCGCCGGTCATGGTGAGCAGGCGGCTGCGTACCGGCGCCATGCCGCGGCGCACCAGCGTGCCGGAAATCATGCCGCCACCGATGCTGCCGATATCGGCGGCCACGTAGACCACCCACGCCAGCGAGGCCACCGCGGCCAGGCTCATGCCGCGCGCATCCCCCAGGTATTTCGGGAACCAGAACAGGTAGAAGTACCAGACCGGGTCGGCCACCATGCGCGAGCCGACCAGCGCCCACACCGCGCGGTCGCGCGCCAGCTTGCCCCACACGCCCTTCATCGACGGCGGCGGCGTCGCCGGTGCATCGCTGGCGGCCCGCGCCTTCTCGCGCGGATACGCCCACCACCAGCCGGCGATCCACAGCAGGCCGGCGATGCCGGTGATCCAGAACGCGCTGCGCCAGCCATACGTGAGCGCGATGCCGCCGATCAACGGCGGCGCGAGCGTGGCGCCGATCATCGCGCCGGCCGTGTACAGGCCCAGCGCAATGCCCCGCTGGCGTGGCGGGAACTGCTCGGACACCACCTTCGTGCCGACGGTGTAATTGCCGGGCTCGCCCAGGCCCAGCGCGAAACGCGCCGCACCCAGCTGGAACGGCGTGCGCACGAAGCCGGTGGCGATGTTGGCCAGCGACCACCAGCCCACGAACAGGACCAGCGCCACGCGCGCGCCCAGCCAGTCGGTGATGCGGCCGGCCATCACGTAGGCGGCGGCATAGGCGAACAGGAACACCTGCACGACGCGTGCGTATTCGATATCGCTCATGCGCAGGTCGGCCTGGATGGTCGTGGCCAGGATCGAGAGCGCCTGCCGGTCCAGGTAGTTGATGACCGTCGAACAGAACAGCAGGGCCAGCAGCACCCACTTCGTGCGTCCGCCGCCGCTCACGCGTCGATCCGATAAGTCATGGTGGCCGCCTCCCCAGAGAAGGCCGCAACGTATTGCTATTGTAGCAACAGGTCAAGCCGCACTGCGGCAAGCCCTCAGCCGATCTCGGTGGCCGCCTCGCGCAACGCCTTGACCAGCTCGGCGGTGGCGGACTCGGGGATCCACCCGGACATCGCGATACCGGCATGCACCGGGTCGCCCATCGCGATGGCCACGACATGGTGGTCGCGCTCGTCGGCCACGTGCACGCGCGCATAGCCCTGCGCGCGGGTCTGGGCGAGGGCGCGCAGCAGCTGCTCGATGCCCTCGGGGAACATCGGGATCGGCTTGTCGCGGTAGAGCTCGCGCACGTCCTCGTCGGACAGCTGCGAGAGCAGCACGATGCCGATGCCGCTGGTGGTGGCCGGCAGCAGGCCGATGCGGCCCAGGCCGCGCGCGGCCTCGATGCCCGGCGGGGCATGGAAGAGGTAGCTGACGCTGTCGTTCCACAGCACGCCCATCGCCACCGTGTGGCCGAAGCGGCGCAGGCTCTCCAGCACCGGCATGGCGCGGCGGATCAGCCCGGAAGCGAACAGGCTCTGCGCGGCCAGCACGTGCATGCCCGGGCCGGGGGTGTATTTGCGGTCGGCGGTCTGGCGGGCGATGCCCAGGTAGGCCAGGGTCTTGAGCAGGCGGTTGACCCGGGTGGGGTTGGCGCCCAGCTGGCGGGCGAGCTCGCGACACCCCACCGGCTCGGGCGAGGAGGCCAGGGCCTGCAGGGTGGCGATGCCATCGATCAGGCTCTGGTTGGGCTGGGCATTGGGCTTGGCGCGCATCGGGAAAGCGTAATCGGGCGCCGGCCGGGATGCCACCAATAGCAACACTTTTCGAAGATCGGCGGGCTGGCTCCTGCCAGATCAGCGGGTGGCCGGCTGCCATTCCCCATGGAGGTCGCGCAGGCGATCCTCCAGTCCGGCCGGGCCCGAGACCGTCCAGAAGCTGGAGTCCACCGCCTCCAGTTCGCACACCGGCTGGCCCGCCTGATGACCCACGAATCGGCCGTTGATGGTCTGGTAGATGCCGCGATACAGCGCACGCAGCTCGGCGTCGCCCAGTACCTCTCCGTCCCACGACCGTTCTTCGATGGCGTCCGCGCCGTCGCCGAGGCATTCGGAGACCTGGAAGCGCCAGTGATCCACGCGGAGAAAACGGTCCACCTCGGCCAACAGATCGTTGAAATCGATCAGCCGGCCATTTGCATGCTGGGGTATCCGGATCATCGAAACCTCAACGCCGCTGACGTCGCATCGACGTGGAGGGCGTCTGCTCGACTACCCGCCACTGCCCCGGCGCCAGGCCTTCCAGCGACCAGCGCCCCATCCGCGCACGCACCAGCCGCAGCGTCGGCAGGCCGACGGCGGCGGTCATGCGTCGCACCTGGCGGTTGCGGCCTTCGCGCAGGGTGATGGCCAGCCAGGCGTCGGGCACGGTCTTGCGGAAGCGCACCGGCGGATCGCGGGGCCACAGGTCGGCCGGGGCGTCGATCAGCTCGGCGCCGGCGGGCAGCGTGGGGCCATCGTTGAGCAGCACGCCTTCGCGCAACCTGCGCAGCTGGTCTTCGTCGGGCGTGCCTTCGACCTGCACCCAGTAGGTCTTGGCTTCCTTGTGCTTCGGGTCGGTCAGGCGATGCGCGAGCGCGCCATCGTCGGTGAGCAGCAGCAGGCCTTCGCTGTCCATGTCCAGGCGGCCGGCAGGGTAGATGCCGGCCGGCAGACCGAATTCGGCGAGCGTGCGCCGGCCCGTCGCGCCCTTGTCGCTGAACTGGGTGAGCACGTTGTACGGCTTGTTGAAGATGACGAGCATGCCGCACCTGTGCCGGGAGGCGCGATTCTAGCAATGCGGCGCGCGACCACCGGGGCCGCGCGCCGCATCGCGCCTCATTGCTTCACGAACTTCAGCGTCATGCGGTCGCTTTCGCCGATGGCCTGGTACTTCGCATCGTCGGCGGCGTCGTGCTTGTTGGTCGGCGGCAGCGTCCACACGCCGCCCGGGTAGTCCTTGGTGTCGCGCGGGTTGGCGTTGAGATCGCTCTTGGCGGCGAGCTTGAAGCCGGCCGCTTCGGCCATCGCGATGACCTGCTGCTGGCCGACGTAGCCGCTCTTGTCGTCCGCCGGCACGTCGGCCTTGGCGCGATGCTCCACCACGCCCAGCACGCCACCCGGCTTGAGCACCGCGTGGAAGGCCTTGAACATGCCTTCGGCCTGCCCGGCGCTGCGCCAGTTGTGCACGTTGCGGAAGGTCAGCACCAGGTCGGCCGAGTTGGCCGGGCCGAGCACCGGCGCGTTGGGGTCGTAGCCGACGATGCTGGCCTTGGCGTACTGCGCCGGCGCGGCATCGAACTTCTTCTGCAGGCCATCGCGCTGGCGCTGCTGGTAATCGCGGCTGCCGCCTTCCTTGACCTTCATCGGGTCGACCACCGCGGCGATGTAATGGCCCTTGGCCTGCAGGTACGGCGCGAGGATCTCCGAATACCAGCCGCCACCGGGCGTGATCTCGATCACCGTCTGTTCCGGGCGAATGCCGAAGAAGGCCAGCGTCTGGCCCGGATGGCGATAGACATCACGCTTGGCGTTGGCCGCATCGCGCCAGCTGCCGCTGATGGCGGCCTGCAGGCCGGCATCGGGCGCAGGCAGGGTGGCGGCGTCGGCGGGCTTGAACGCCTGCGCGGCGGGCAGCGCCGCGGCGAGTGCGACGGCGAGCACACCAATGGTCATGAGCTTATGAGCGGACATGCGGATGGACCTCCCGGGGCAAAGTGGGCCGAGCCTAGCACGCGCCCCGCGACAGCCCGCCGCGGCGTCTTTGCGTTTTCGCAACGCTGCATGCATGCGCATGTCACACCTTGGCCGCGCACGGGCGTCTATGCTCTGGGGCCCGATCTGTCGTGGAGCCATGCCCATGTCCTCCCCACGTCCCCTCGGCCGCTCCGGCCTGCAGGTCCAGCCGATCGCCTTCGGCGGCAACGTGTTTGGCTGGAGTGCCGACGAGCGCGCCACCTTCGCGCTGCTCGATGCGTTCGTCGAAGCCGGCTTCAACCTGGTCGATACGGCCGATGCGTATTCGGCCTGGGTGCCGGGCAACCAGGGCGGTGAATCGGAAACGCTGATCGGCCGCTGGTTCAAGCACAGCGGCAAGCGCGACAAGGTGTTGATCGCCACCAAGGTGGCCAAGTGGAAGGAACGCCCGGGGCTGTCGCCGGAGAACATCGCCGCCGCCGCGGAAGATTCGCTGCGCCGCCTGCAGACCGACGTGATCGACCTGTACCAGGCGCACGAAGACGATGAGTCCACGCCGCTGGAAGCGACGCTGGCCGCGTTCGGCCGGTTGATCGAGCAGGGCAAGGTGCGCGCGATCGGTGCGTCGAACTACAGCGCCGCGCGCCTGCGCGACGCGCTGGCGGTGTCCACGCAGTACAACCTGCCGCGCTACGAGACGCTGCAGCCGGAGTACAACCTTTACGACCGCGCGGGTTATGAAAGCGAACTGGCGCCGGTGGTGGCCGAGCATGGGCTGGGCGTGATCGGCTATTACTCGCTGGCCAGCGGTTTCCTCACCGGCAAGTACCGCACGCCGGCCGATGCGGCCAAGAGCAGCGCGCGCGGGCAAGCGGTGGTGAAGCAGTACCTCAATGCACGCGGGCTGCGCATCCTGGCGGCACTCGACGACATCGCCGCCAAGCATTCGGCCACGCCCGCGCAGGTGTCGCTGGCGTGGTTGATCGCCCAGCCGAACATCGCCGCACCCATTGCCAGCGCGACGACGGTCGAGCAGCTGCACGACCTGCTCGCGGCGGCGCGGTTGACGCTGTCGAAGGACGAACTGGCGCAGCTCGACGGCGCCAGCGCCGAGGATGCGGGCTGAGCGCTGCGCGGTTCGATCAATCCTCGAACGGCCGCTCGCCCAACGCTTCCACCAGGTAATCCAGGAACGAGGTGATCCGCGCCGACACCGCCGTGTTGCGGTAGTACACGGCGTTGATCGGCTGGCGCATGTCGAGCGTCTGTTCGGCCAGCACCTGCACGAGCTGTCCGTTCGCGCGATCGGTGGCGGTCATGAAATCCGACAGGCAGGTGATGCCGGTGCCGGCGCGCGCGAGGTGCAACAGCGTCTCACCGCTCGCCGCGGCCACCTGCGGCTCCACTTCGACTGGCTCGCCGCCGGCATCGGCCAGCGGCCATCGCTTCAACGATTCCGGCTGCCGGAAGCCGATCAGCGTGTGTTCGCGCAACAGGGCCGCCACGTCCGCGGGCGTGCCGTGGCGGGCGAGATAGTCCGTGCTGGCCAGCACGCGCAGGCGGCTGCGGCCGATCGGCCGGGCGTGCAGCGAGGAATCGCCCAGCGGCCCGATGCGGAACGCCAGGTCGGTGCGCCGCTCGACGAGATCGATGTTGCGCTCGTTGCCGTTGAGCTCGAGCGTCACCTCCGGGTAGCGCGCGCGATAGCCCGGCACTCTGGGCACGATGACGTGCAGCAGGAAGGAGGTCGCCGCATCCACCCGCAACCGCCCCGCCGGCCGCTCGCGCCGCGCGGCCATCTGTTCCTCGGCCGTTTCCACCGCCGAAACGATCGCCCGGGCCTGTGCGAGGAACGCCTCGCCCTCCTCGGTCAGGCGCAGGCGGCGGGTGGTGCGGGTCAGCAGGGTGACCCCGAGCTTCTCCTCGAGCCGCGCCAGCGCGCGGCTCACCGCCGAGACCGTCTGCTGCAGGGCTTCGGCGGCGGCCGTGATCGAGCCGCTGTCGATCACGGCGAGGAACGCCTGCATCTCATCCAGGGTGGTCTTCATCGGCCGATTATTGCGCGAAGGGAAAGAGTATTTCGACGATAACCGTCTTTTTGCGCAAAAGTCTCCCAGGCAGACTGCCGCCTTCCTTTTTCATGGAGCCACGCGCCCATGTCCCGCGGCATTCCCCTCGCCCTGCTAGCCCTGACCCTCGGCGCCTTCGCCATCGGCACGACGGAGTTCGTGATCGTCGGCCTCATCCCCACCATCGCCACCGACCTGGGCGTGAGCCTGCCGTCGGCCGGCCTGCTGGTCAGCCTGTACGCGCTCGGCGTGGCCATCGGCGCGCCGGTGCTCACCGCGGTCACCGGGCGCGTGCCGCGCAAGGCGCTGCTGATCGGCCTGATGGCGCTGTTCACCGTGGGCAACCTGGTGGCGTGGATGGCGCGGGGCTACGGCTCGCTGATCGTGGCGCGCGTGCTCACCGGCCTGGCCCACGGCGTGTTCTTCTCCATCGGCTCGATCATCGCGACTTCCGTGGTGCCGAAGGAAAAGGCGGCCAGCGCGATCGCCATCATGTTCACCGGACTCACCGTGGCGCTGGTCACCGGCGTGCCGCTGGGCACCTTCATCGGCCAGCACCTGGGCTGGCGCGCCACGTTCCTGGCCGTGGCCGGGCTGGGCGTGGTTGCCCTGCTGGGCAGCGCGCTGTTCGTGCCGCGCGACGTGCACCACAGCGAACCGGCGACGTTCGGCCAGCAGCTTGGCGTGCTCGCCCAGCCGCGCCTGCTGCTGGTGTACGCGATGACCGCGCTCGGCTATGGCGGCACGTTCCTGGCCTTCACCTTCCTGGCGCCGATCCTGCAGGAAGTCAGCGGCTGGTCCGCCGATGCCGTGAGCGCGGTGCTGCTGGTCTACGGCGTGTCGGTGGCGATCGGCAACCTGTGGGGCGGCCGGCTCGCCGACCGCCTCGGCCCGGTGCCGGCCCTGAAGCGGGTGTTCGCGCTGCTGGCGCTCGTGCTGCTGGTGCTCACCTTCACGATGCAGCATCACTGGTTGGTGCTGGCCACGGTGATGGCGTGGGGCGCGGTGGCGTTCGGCAACGTGCCGGGCCTGCAGGTCTACGTGGTGAAGCAGGCGCAGCGTTTCGCGCCGCGCGCCACCGACGTGGCCTCGGGGCTGAACATCGCCGCGTTCAATCTCGGCATCGCGCTGGGGTCGTCGGCGGGCGGGCTGGTGGTCGAACACCTGGGCCTGCGGCATACCCCGTGGATCGGTGCGCTGGTGGTGCTGGGCGCGCTCGGCCTGACCGCGCTGAGCGGCCGGCTGGATCGCCGCGACGGCGTCGGCGAGCGCGCCGAGGGCGTGGCCGTCACCGCGCATTGAAGACGTTGCAACGCTGAATCCCGCGCCGCGCGCACGCCGCCGGCGCAGCCCTCCCCTACCCTGTCCGCTTCCTCCAAGGAGTTTCCCCATGACCGTCCCCGCCTTCGGCCTCGGCACGTTCCGCCTCAAGGGCCAGACCGTCATCGATTCGGTGCGCGACGCACTCGACGTCGGCTACCGCGCCATCGACACCGCGCAGATCTACGACAACGAGGCCGAGGTCGGCCAGGCCATCGCCGAATCCGGCGTGCCGCGCGACGACCTCTATCTCACCACCAAGATCTGGATCAGCCAGTTCCGCCGCGACGCGCTGGTGCCCAGCCTCAAGGAAAGCCTGCGCAAGCTGCGCACCGACCGCGTCGACCTGACGCTGATCCACTGGCCCTCGCCGAACGACGAAGTGCCGATGGCCGAGTACCTCGGCGCGCTGGCCGACGCCAAGGCGCAGGGGCTGACGCGCGAGATCGGCGTGTCCAACTTCACCATCGACCTGACCCGCCAGGCCATCGAACTGCTCGGCGCCGAGGCCATCGCCACCAACCAGGTCGAGATCAGCCCCTACCTGCAGAACCGCAAGCTCACCGGCTACCTGCGCGAGCAGGGCATCCATGCGACCTCGTACATGACGCTGGCGTATGGCGAAGTGCTCAAGGACCCGGTGATCGCCGCGATCGCGCAGCGCCACGGCGCCACGCCGGCGCAGGTCGCGCTGGCCTGGGCGCTGCAGCTGGGCTATTCGGTGATCCCGTCCTCGACGAAGCGCGCGAACCTGGAGAGCAACCTGCAGGCCGCGACGCTGCAGCTCGATGACGCCGACATGGCGCAGATCGCCGCGCTCGATCGTGGACACCGGTTGGCCAACCCGCAGGGCATCGCGCCGGCCTGGGACTGAATGCGCGCATGCGCAAAACGAGCACTGGCGGCCCGCGAAACGGGCTGCTAGGGTGCGTTGCAAGGGGGGTGGTTCTCGCAACGGAGTCCTGCCCATGCAACGCACCACGCTGCAGTCCTCATCGCGCACACCCGAACCGGGCGCCATCGCCTGTGCCTTCATCGACGTGGAAGGCGAGCTGGCGTACTGGCGCCAGTGCCACGCGCTCGGCCACCTCGGCCCGCATGCCTTCGACGCGTATGCCGCGCTGCTCAAGCTCGGCTTCGACATCTATCTCGGCCATCCGCGTGCGCGCGAAGCGCATCTGTACGAAGTGCTGCACGACGCCTACCAGCGGCAGGTCGATCCGCCGCCGCTCAGCTGGGATGAAACGCGCTGGCTGGTGCGTCGCGCCTGGCAGCGGATGAGTTACAGCAGCTGATGCCGGCTCATTCGCCCGGCGATCTCACCACCAGCCGGTGCTTGCCGGCCAACGCGAGCATGCCCTGCAGGGTGGCGCTGATCAGCGCGGCATAACGCAGGCGCCAGAACTGCGCGCGGTCGGCGATGTCGCCGGTGCCATCGAGGGCATCGAGCACGGCGGGGAGGCGGCGGTCGGCGAAGGCGGAGCGGTCCATGTACGGGCGCGAAGGCTCGATCACATCCACCGGCGCGCGCCAGGCGTCGGCCACCGTTTCGGCGATGCCGGCCACGCAGGAAAGCTGGTGCATGCCCGCCTGGGTTTCATGCAGCATCTCGCGGCATGCCCAGTCCCACAGCGCGGCCTTGTCGGCCTCCGCCAAGGGTTCGAGGGCTACTTCCACCTGTTGTACGCGGTCGTCGAACATCGTGCCGTCCTGCCATGCTGCTTTGCAGCATCATGCGCCCGAAAAAGTGAGCGCTGGGTGACGCCGCGGCCCGCGGGGTGAATGCGGTCATCCTGACTTCCCTCACATGCGCCCGTGCCGGGCCGGGCGGAAGCTGCGCGCATATCCCCGAGAGACCACGGACATGAAGCGCCAGCGACTGCCTTGGTTGACCCTGATCCTGCTGAGCCTGGCCGGCGTGGCCAGCGCCGATGCGCCGCACCCGCGGCTGTCCTCGCAGCAGTGCCAGTTCACCACGAACTACGACCTGCGCATCGCCGACGACGGCGTGTGGCTGGAACGGGAGACCGGCGCGCCGCGCGAGGTCCACATCCACGATGGCGCCATCGCCATCGACCAGCGCACGCAGGACATCAGCGCCGACGACGCGCGGCGGCTGCGGCGCATGGAAGCCATGACCCGCGACCTCGTGCCGGCGGTGGCCAACATCGCGCGCGAGGCGGTGGACATCGCCTTCGACGCGCTGGGCGGCGTGGTCCAGATCATGACCGACAGCAAGGCCAAGGCGCGCGACGTGGAGCGCGTGCGCAAGCAGGCGATGGCGCAGATCGACGCCTCGCTGGGCAAGGGGCGCTGGGACCAGAAGCAGTTCGACGAGACCTTCGAAGCCAACGTGGAGCGCGCCGCCGAGGACATGGCCGGCACGCTCACCCGCAGCGTGCTGTGGGCCGCGTTTACCGGCCGTGCCAGCGAGATCGAACGCCGCGCCGATGCGATGGAGAAGGACCTCGACGCGCGCATGGAAGTGCGCAGCCGCAAGCTCGAGGCACAGGCACAGTCCCTGTGCGACCAGGTCACCGCGCTGCACGACGTGCAGCAGCAGCTGGATCTGCGCTACCAGGGCCAGCCGCTGCAGCTGCTGGTGCCCAAGCCGGCCGACGACAAGGACGACGGCGCGCGGGTCGCCGCCAATCCCAAATAGTCGCTACCGCAACGCGTAGCGGTCGAAACCGTCCACCAGTCGCTTGGCCAGCTTGGCGGCATGCAGCTGCTGCAGCCACCATTCCAGCGCGCGACCGCTGTGGTCGCTGCGCCAGCCGAGGTAGAGCGTGTTGGGTTCGCGCGGGTCGGCCAGGGTCTTCTCGACCAGTTCGCCGCGCTTGAGCAGCGCGGCCACGCGCGCCTGCGGCAGCCAGCCCACGCCCAGGCCGGCGCGCTGCGCTTCGATCTTCGCGGCCATGCTCGGCACCGCCAGCGTGGGTTGGCCCCCCAATACGCCGTAGACGCGGGCCGACACCTGCCGCGCGGAGTCGGCTGCCACGATCGCACGATGCGGGGCGATGTCCTCGCGCCGCAGCGGGCCGGGCTGCTTCGCCAGCGGGTGGGAGGGCGCGACCGCGAATACCCAGCGCAACGTGCCCAGCTCACGCCAACGCAGGTTCGGGATCGAAGGCGGCTCGTTGGTGGCACCGATCACCAGGTCGGCGCGGCCATCGCGCAGTGCTTCCCAGACGCCGCCCAGCACTTCATGCGTGACGCGCAGCGCGACGCCGGACTGCAGGCGATCGAACGCATGCAGCAGCGGCAGCAGCGTTTCGAATTCCAGCAACTCGTCCGTGACGATCCACAACCGGTCTTCCCAGCCGCTGGCCACCTGGTGCACGCGCCGGCTCAGGCGGGCGATGTCCTGCGACAGGCGTGCCGCCTCGTCGGCGAGCAAGCGCCCGGCGGGCGTGAGCTCCAGCCGGTAGCGACGGCGGTCGAACAGCAGGGCATCGAAGCGCGCTTCCAGCTGCCGCGCCGCATGCGAAACGGTTGACGGTGCCTTGCCCAGCCGGGCGGCTGCACGGGAGAGGCTGCCGGCGTCGCGGATGGCTTCCAGCAAGGCCAGTTCGTCGTTCGACAACATGTTCGATCCCTTCGAACGGGTCGTTGCCGGCGATGGTACGGCATGGGCGGGGCGGGGGCGCACGATGCGCTCACGGCAATCGGCCGTCCCCAACAAGAAGCAGGTGTGTCATGCAACGTTTCGAAGGCAAGACCGCGCTGGTCACCGGCGGCAGCAGTGGCATCGGGCTGGCCGCCGCGCTGGCCTATGCGGAGGAAGGCGCCACGGTGGTCATCACCGGCCGCTACCAGGCCGCGCTGGAAGCCGCCGCCGCGCGCCATCCGCGATTGATCCCGATCACCAACGCCACCGGCGGCGTGGCCGCCGCGCGCGAACTGGCCCAGGCGCTGCAGGCACGTGGCCTGCGCCTGGATGCGGTGTTCATCAATGCCGGGCTGGCGCGTTTCGCCGGCCTGCAGGACATCACCGAAGCGCTGTGGGACGAGCTGTTCGACGCCAACGTCAAGGGCGCGTTCTTCCAGGTGCAGGCGTTGGCGCCGCTGCTGAACCCGGGGGCGTCGATCGTGCTCAACGGTTCGATCAACGCGCACATCGGCATGCCGAATACCATCGTGTACGCGGCGAGCAAGGCCGCGCTGGTGTCGCTGGCGCGCACGCTGTCGGCCGAACTGTTGCCGCAGGGCGCGCGCGTCAACGTGCTCAGCCCGGGGCCGGTGGCCACGCCGCTGTACGGCAAGCTCGGGCTGCAGGGGCAGGCGCTGGACGATGCCGCCGCGCAGATCCAGGCGCAGGTGCCGCTGGGCCGCTTCGGTACGCCGGAGGAGATCGCCGCGACGGTGCTGCATCTTTCGGCCAGCGAATCGGCCTTCATCGTCGGCAGCGAGATCTTCGCCGACGGCGGCATGGCCCAGCTGTAAGCGGCTAGTCCGCCAGCCAGCGCCGCAGCGCGTCGGTCACCGCCTGCGGCTGCTCCAGCGGGGAGAGATGGCCGCAGTCGGGCAGTTCGACCTGCCGCGCCTGCGGCATCAAGGCGGCCATTTCGTGATGGAGCGCGGGCGGGGTGATCGCATCCTCGGCGCCCCACAGCACCAGCGCCGGGCCCTGCCAGGCGCGCAGCACGTCGCTGCCGTCCGGGCGGGCCAGCAGGCTTTGCCGGGCGAAGACCTGCGCGCCCAAGCGCGCGGTCATGGCGCGGATGTATTCGAGCAGCGCGTGGTCCTGCAGATGCGAGGGCGCCACGTAGCTGCGCATCAGCTTTTCGCCGAAGCCGTGGAAGGTGCCCGGCATCGCCGCGCCACGCGCCAGCGCCTGGCGCTGGGCGCTGCGGGCGGCGGTATCGGCACGGGTGGAGGTATCGAGCAGGGCCAGGCGTTCGACGCGTTCCGGCGCCACGCGCAGGATCTGCTGGGCGACATAGCCGCCGAGCGAGAAACCAGCCAGCGCGAAGCGCGGCGGCGCCGCGGCGAGTACGGCGCCGGCCACCGCGTCGAGCGTATCGCCGGTCGTCAGGTCGCCGACGTGGCAACGCACTTCGGGGGACAGGGCTTCGATCTGCGCCGCCCACAAGGCCTCGTCGTTGAGCAGGCCGGGCAACAGCAGCAGGTCGGTGGAGGCGGCGCTCATGCGCCGGGCCGTGCGCGGCAGCGCGCAGGCTTCAGGGGGAGGTGGAGCATGCGGGTGATTGTCGCGGCGCCGGTGCACGGCGTCCATGATCAACCCTGGCCGTCATCTCCGGCGGGCGCGGCCTCTGTCCACAGCAGCGCGCGAATCTCGGTGAGCGACAGGCCCTGGCGGCGCGCACGGCGAACCCGCAGCAGGCGGGCCAGGTCTTCCTCGCCGTAACGGCGGTGGCCGGTGGGCGTGCGCTGCGAGGGAGGCAACAGGCCGAGGGATTCGTAATGGCGGATGCTCTGGGCATTGCAGCCCACCGCGCGAGCCAGCTGGCCGATCTTCATGGCGTCTCCGGTATCGGAGACGCCATTGTCGAAACGGCCTTGTCGGAAACCCGTCGGACGCCGGGGCGCCGACGGGCCGGGGATCAGGCCAGGGTCAGGGTGACGTCGATGTTGCCGCGGGTGGCGTTGGAGTACGGGCACACCTGGTGCGCGGCATCGACCAGCGCCTGCAGCTGCTCGCGCTCCATGCCCGGCACGGCGATCTTCAGCGCCACGGCGAGGCCGAAGCCGCCCGGGATCTGGCCGATGCCCACGCTGCCTTCGATGGTCGGTTCGGCCGGCAGCTTGATCTTCTCGCGGCCGGCGACGGCCTTCATCGCACCGATGAAGCAGGCCGAATAGCCGGCGGCAAACAGCTGTTCCGGGTTGGTGCCGTCGCCGCCGGCGCCGCCGAGCTCGCGCGGGGTGGACAGCTTGATGTCGAGCACGTTGTCCGACGAGACGGCGCGACCTTCGCGGCCCCCGGTGGCGGTGGCGTGGGCGGTGTACAGGACGGTGGTGGGCGATGCCATGGGACTTCTCCTGGTGGGTGGCGGCTGGGCCGCAGATAGTGAGCGATTAAATAGCGTGCAATTTCATGGGTCGAACGAATCAGCGGGCGGCGCGGCCGAGGTTCTCCCGCAGCTGGTTCAGGCGGCCGTGGAGGGCCTTGGCCTCGTCCAGGCTGCAGGCCACGGCGCATCCGATCTGCTGCGGGACATCGGCCGCCTTGGCCCGCAGCGCGCGCCCGGCATCGGTGAGGCTGATGACCACCTGGCGCTCGTCGGCGGTAGCGCGACGGCGTGACACCAGGCCGGCGGCTTCCAGGCGCTTGAGCAGCGGCGTGAGCGTGGCCGAGTCCAGGAACAGGCGTTCGCCGATGTCCGAAACCGTGCGCTGGTCCTGCTCCCACAGCACCAGCATCACCAGGTACTGCGGATAAGTGAGATCCAGCGCCTTGAGCAGGCCGCGGTAGAGCTTGTTCATCGCCAGCTGCGTCGAGTACAGGGCGAAGCACAGCTGGTTGTCCAGCTTGAGGCTTTCGGCGGCATCGAAGGGAAGTGGCTTGTCCATGGCGTGCAATTTACATAGCGCGCTATTTAATAGCAAGGTTGATGGCCGAAATGGACAGCTTTCGTTCAGGCGCGGAATCAGGCCTTGTGGGCGGTCGACAGGTATTCGGTGCTCTGCATTTCGATCAGGCGCGAGGCGGTGCGCTCGAAGGCGCCGGCCAGGCGCTCGCCGCTGTACAGCAGCGGCGGCGCATCGACCGCCGTGCAGACCAGGTTGACGTGGCGGTCGTAGAGCTCGTCGATCAGGTTGACGAAGCGGCGCGCCGCATCCTCGTTCATGCGGTCGAAGTGCGGGATGCCGCCGAGCAGCACGGTGTTGAACTCGCGCGCGATCTCGATGTAATCGGCCGTGCCGCGCGGGCCTTCGCACAGCGCGGCGAAATCGAACCACGCGATGCTCTTGCCGCGCCCGCGCACCGGGATCTTGCGGCCCTCGATCTGGATGTTGCCGGCGTGCGCCGCGCCGCCGCCGCTGAGTTCACCCCAGCGCTGCGACAGCCAGCCGTCGGACTGCGCGTCGAGTGGCGCCTGGTACACCGGCGAGCGCGTCAGCGCGCGCATGCGGTAGTCCTCGGTGCCTTCGGCGTAGAGCTCCACGCAGAACTTCTGCAGCAGCGCGATGGCGGGCAGGAAGCTCTCGCGCTGCAGGCCGTTGGCGTAGAGGTTCTCCGGCGCGGTATTGGAGGTGGTCACCAGCGTCACGCCTTCGGCGAACAGGCGCTCCAGCAGGCGGGCCAGCAGCATCGCATCGCCGATGTCGGTGACGAAGAATTCGTCCAGCACCAGTACGCGCAGGTTCTCGCGCCATTCCTGCGCGATCTTCGCCAGCGGGTCGCTCTGCCCGGCGTGCTCGCGCAGGCGCTCGTGCACGCCGCGCATGAAACGGTGGAAATGCGTGCGGTACTTCTGCTTGATCGGCAGGCTGTCGTAGAACAGGTCCACCAGGAACGTCTTGCCGCGGCCGACGCCGCCCCAGAAGTACAGGCCGCGCACCGGCTCGGGCTTTTTCCAGAACGCGGACAGGCGGTCGAGCCAGCCGTCCTGCGCGCTGTCGAGCAGGGCTTCGTGGATGCGGTCCAGTTCGGCCAGCGCCGCGTGCTGGGCCGGGTCGTCGTTCCAGTCGCCGCGCGCCACGCCTTCGGCGTAGCGCTGCGACGGAGTCAGTGCCGTCATGTCGTCGCCGCCCGCCTCAGCCGTTCGCGCCGGGCAGCCAGCGCCGCACGCCGTGCTGGATCGCGCCGCGCAGGTCGATCAGCTTGCGATGGAAGAAGTGGCTGGTGTCGGGCATGCGCACCATTTCGTGCGGCGCGGACAGGCCCTCGAGCCAGCGGTATACCGCCTGCGCATCGACGATCTCGTCGGCATCGCCCTGGATGACCAGCCATTGCGCGGGCGGCTGCACGCCCTCGAAATCCCAGCCGCGATCCACCGGCGGGGCGATCGACACCATCACCTGCGGCTGCAGTTCCCCGGCCAGGCGCAGCGAGACGAACGCACCGAAGCTGAAACCGGCCAGCCACAGCGCCGCATCCGGGCGCTGCGCGCGCACCCAGGCGGCGACCGCGCGCAGGTCGTCCTGCTCGCCGTTGCCGTGGTCGAACGTGCCGGCCGAATGGCCCACGCCGCGGAAATTGAAACGCACCACGGTCACGCCGAGTTCGCGCAACGAACGCGCGCACATCGTGACCACCTTGTTGTGCATGCTGCCGCCCTCGGTGGAGAGCGGATGGCAGACGATGGCCACGACCGGCAGCGGCGCGACCTCGCCCTCGGGCAGGTCGACGGCGACTTCGAGCGGCCCGACGGGGCCGTCCAGCACGAGCGCGCCGGATTCTGTGGGGAAGGGGGCTTCGGACATGCCCTCATAATAACCGCCCCGCCCGGCCGCCCGACGCGTACCGGCACACCGCATCGTCCTGCCCATGTCCTACCTGTTGCTCAGCGTGCTCTGCAGTGTCCTGGTCTCGGTACTGCTCAAGCTGGCGCCCCGCCAGCGCATCGACATCGCCCAGGCGATCACCTGGAACTACGCCGTCGCCGGTGCGTTGGCGCTGTGGCTGCTGGATCCCTCGCTGGCGGCATTGCGCGCGCCGCAGACGCCCTGGGTCGCGCTGGTGCTGCTGGCCATCGCGTTGCCCTCGATCTTCCTGGTGCTCGCGCGCTCGGTGCGCCTGGCCGGCATCGTGCGCAGCGACGTGGCGCAGCGCCTGTCGCTGCTGCTGTCGCTGGCGGCAGCGTTCCTGTGGTTCGGCGAGCAGGCCAGCGCCGGCAAGCTCGCGGGGCTCGCGCTTGGGCTGCTGGCGATCGTGGGCATCCTGCAGCGGCCGGCCGCGGCGTCGGAAGGTGCACGCGGCTGGCCGTGGCTGCTCGCGGTATGGGCCGGATTCGCGCTGATCGACGTGCTGCTCAAGCGCATCGCGCTCGCCGGCGTGTCCTCGCTCAGCTCGCTGACGCTGTGCTTCCTTATCGCCTTCGCACTCATGCTCACCGTGCAGGTCGTGCGACGCCTGCGCGGCGACATGCGCTTCGATGCACGCAGCCTGGTCGGCGGCGGCGTGCTGGGCGCGCTGAACTTCGCCAACATCCTGTTCTACGTGCGCGCGCACCAAGCCCTGTCGGACAGCCCGGCGGTGGTGTTCGCCACGATGAACATCGGCGTGGTGGCCCTGGGCGCGATGGTCGGCATCGTGGCGTTCGGGGAGCGGACCAGTCGCTGGAACCGCGCGGGGCTGGCGCTGGCCGTGGTCGCCATCGCCGTGATCGCCTTCGCCGCGAAGGGATGATCGCGCGACACGGCGTTCCAGCTACAACCTCTGGCGGGCTTGACACTGTTGTTACTCTATAACAGTTCCAGCCGGGAGTATCCCTTGAAGCCTGCCACCCCCACCGTCTCCGCTTGGGCCGACTTGTCGGCCGCCGCCCTGTCAGGCCTGTGCCTGCTCCATTGCCTCGCCCTGCCGCTGCTGGCCTCGTTGCTGCCGGTGCTCGGCGCCTGGAGCCAGGCCGAGTGGGTGCATGGCGTATTCGTGCTGCTGGCGTTGCCGCTCAGCCTGCTGGCCCTCGCGCGCGCGCATGCCCGGCGCGCGTTGCCGCTGAAGATGTGGGCACTGGCGGCGTTCGGGCTGGCCGCGCTGGCTGCCGGCGCGCTGGGCTGGCCGGTCGCGCGGTGGGAGACGCCCATTACCGTGGGCGGCAGCCTGATGCTGGTCGCGACGCATGCCTGGAACCTGCGCCGCGGCCACGCGCACTAGCTCAGGGGTCGAAGCCCAGCAGCAGCGGGTCGTGGTCGGAGCTGCGCCACGGCCCTTCCACGTTGCGATCCCGATAGCCCAGCGCGTCCTGTTCGTCGGCATTGATATGCCATTCGACCGCGCCACGCAGCGCAGGCGCGAAGGCCGGGCTCAGCAATGCATGGTCCAGCCGGCCGGTCTGGCCGTTGTAGACGTAACTGTAGGGATGCGCGACGCCGGCCACGACGAACGCATCCTGCCAGCCGCGCGCACGCAGTTCGCGTAGCGGGGATTCTTCGGCGTAGGCATTGAAGTCGCCCAGCAGGACGGCGCGCTGGCCCCCGCTGCGGGTGGGATCGGTACGCAGCCAATCATCCAGGCGCCGCGCGGTTTGCGCGCGCGTGGCGTTCCAGCAGGCCTGGCCGTCCTTCTGGTCGGCATCGGCGCCGGTCGCCTCGCTGCAGCCCTTGGACTTGAAGTGGTTGGCCACCACGACGAACGGCTTGCCGCCCGCGCGGCTGCGGAATGCCTGCGCCAGCGGCACCCGGCTGTGGTCGACGAACGGGCCGCCTTCCAGCGTCACCGGCTTGCCGACCGCCTTCACCCTGGACGCGCGGTAGATCAGGCCGACACGGATCGGATTCGTTCCCGGCCCCTTGCCAGCATCCACGTAACGCCAGTCACCCTGCTCGCCCTGGCCCTCGTTGAGCGCGTTGACCAGCGTGGCGACGGCCGAGTCCGGCCCGTAGCCATCGTTCTCCAGCTCCATCAGCGCGGCGACGTCGGCATGCAGCGGGCGGATCGTCTCCACCAGCTTGGCCAGCTGCGCCTTGAACTCGGCTTCGGTGCGCGCGCCACGCAGGGTGGGGAAGCCGCCGCCCTTGCCGTCACCGTTGAAGAAGTTCTCCAGGTTGAAGGAGGCCGCGCGCAAGGCGCCGGCCACTTCCGGCGGCGCGGGACGCTGCAGTGCCGGGGGCGCCAGCGGCGCGGTCACCTGCAGGCGCCAGCTGCCGTCGTAGCGGCGATCGACGATGCCCTCCACCTGCGTGAAGGCAGTGCCAGTGCGCAGCGTTGCATCGGCGGGCAGGTACGCCACCTGCCCCGGGTTGCGCTGGCTGCTGCCATCGTCGAGCACGAGGCGGCGACGCGCGTTGTCACGTTCCACCTCGGCGTACTGCGCGCTGCCCGGCTCCGCGACTTCGCTCGGCTGCCAGAGCCGGCCATCGAAGGCGACGACCAGCTCGCCGTTGCGCTCCAGCCCATCCGTGCCGGACAGCGTCAACGGCGCGCTGATGCGCACGCGTTCGCCTTCCAGGGCACGCCAGTCGGCGGGCGCGGCGGTGATCTCGCGCAGCGGCAGCGGCTGGGCGTGCTTGAGCACCTCGATGCGTTCGGCCTTGAGCGTGGTCAGCGAGGCTTGGGCACCCGCCGCCGTCTCGGCCACCTGGCCGCGCACGCGCACCCGGTCGCCCACGGCGAGCGCGGCATCCCCCGCCGGCTGCACGAACACTGCGTCGGAGGTGGCGTCGTCGCCGTCGCCGCCGTCCTGCACGAAGAAGCCGCCGAGGCTGGCCCGCCAATCCGCGGTCACCACGCCTTCGATCGTGACGGGCTTGCCTTCGTAAGCGCTACGCGCCTCGCTGCCCTGCACCGTGCCGATCGGCAGCGCCTTGGGGGCTGCGGCCACGGCCGGCAGGACGGCGCACAGCGCCAGCGTGAGGACAGCCTGCCGCAACTGCGGCAACCGGGAAGCCGGGGAAAGCGACATTCGGGGTACTCCGTGGGTCCGACCAAACAAAACGCCGCCCGGTGGGCGGCGCGGGGGGTGCACGATACACCCGGGCTATTTCAGATTGCCGACCATCCAGTCGACCGTGGCCTTGACCTGCTCCTCGGTCAGGGACGGGTTACCGCCCTTCGGCGGCATGATGCCGCCATCGGGGCCGGTGAAGCCTTCGATGGCGTGCTTGTAGAGCGTGTCCTTGCCTTGCGCGATGCGCTTGTCCCAATGCGAATGGTCCAGCGTCGGCGCATTGCCCACGCCATTGGTATGGCAGGCGGTGCAGAGGTTGTCGAAAATCACCTTGCCGTCGGTCGTACCCCCATAGGCGACCTGGGAAGCGGCCTTGGCCATCGCCGCCGCATGCGCGGCGGCCTGCGCGGCGGCGCCGGTGCTGCCGGCATAGACCGCACCTGCCGGTGCGATGCGTTGCTCGGTGCGCTTGGCGGCCGTCGGGGATACCTCGTCGGGAATCGCGCGTTGCAGGTGTGCGGCAAACAGGATCAGGCCCAGGGTGACCAGCATCAGCAGGCCGATCACCATGGAAAACTTCTTCAGGAACTCGAGATCGTAATTCCGCACGCGCTCACTCCTGGCTGTGGTTCGGGACCTTCGCTACGCGCCGGAGTATAGGGCCAGTCCGTATTCACTGAAGCCCCCCGGCACCCGCCGCCACGAGGGCTTCGATAAAGCACACGGAATTGCGGGGGTTTGCGCCCGCCCGCTACGCGGCGGGAGGCCGCTTTTGCGGCAGCGCGGCACGGCGGCCGCGTCGCGGCCAAGCCGGAAAATGAGTATCATTCCCAACTTCACACCTCTCCGGAACATGCTCATGAAGAAGCTGCTGCTGGCCTGCGTGGCCTGGTCGTGCCTGTCGCTGTCGGCCCATGCCCATGAAATCTGGATCGAACGTGACGGCCAGAGCGGCCCGGTGCGCGTCTATTTCGGCGAGCCGGCCGAAGCGGCGGCAGCCGAGAGCGAGGACGAACTCGGCCGCCTGCAGCATTTCGAAGTGTTCGGTGCCCAGGGCAAGGCCGGCAAGGCGACCCGCAACGGCGACCATCTCGTCGCCCCGCTGGCCGCCAGCGGCGATGCCTGGCTGTTCGACAACCAGGTCTTCGAGCCGTGGCAGGGCGAGGACAAGCGCTATGAGGCGGTGAGCTACTACGCGCGCGCCGGCCGCAGCAGCACGAAGTCGCGCCTGGCGCTGGAACTCGTGCCGACGGCTGCCCAGGGCAACACCTTCACCGCCACGTTCCGCGAAAAGCCGCTGGCCGATACCGAGATCTCGCTCATCGACCAGAAGAAGACCCTCAAGACGCTCAAGACCGATGCACAGGGCCGGGTGACGCTGCCGTCGCTGGCACCGGGCCGCTACATCGTGGTGGTCGCGCACAAGGAGCCGGTCGAGACGCTGGTGGCCGGCAAGCAGGTCGAGACGATGCACCACATCAGCACGCTGACTTTCGCTTCCGAATAAAGCGTGATCGTGTCCAGCAACCGCCTCCCCCTGCCGTGGTTCAAGCGCCCGTGGCTGGGCGTGCTCTCCCGTAGCGGCGCCGCCATCTTCGGCGGCTACGCGCTCGCCAGCGCCAGCAGCGTGCTGCTCGCGCGGGCGTTGCCCACGCCCAGCCAGGCGGTGTTGACCGGCCTGATGGTCGGCATCCTGGTCTGCGCCTGCGCCGCGTTGTGGGCCTTCGCCACGGCCAGCGCATGGCGGGCATGGGCGGGCATCGTGATCCCGGCGGCGGCGATGTTCGGCCTCGCCGCACTGATCGGGCCGGGGGGCGCATGAAGCAGGGTTTCCGGCAATCGATGGCGTGGCTGCATACCTGGACCGGCCTGCTGGTCGGCTGGGTGCTGCTGCTGATCTTCATGGGCGGCACCAGCAGCTACTACAAGCAGGAAATCAGCCGCTGGATGCGGCCGGAGCTGCCCATCACGCAGGTGGATACCACCACCGCGGTGGCCAGTGCCGAACGCTACCTGCAGCACAACGCCGGCGATGCGTTGAGCTGGAATGTCACCCTGCCCGACGCGCGCACCCAGGCGATCGAGATGTACTGGATGAACCCGCCGGCGCCGGAAGGCGCGCCGGCGCGGCGTGCGTACGGGCAGGCCACGGTGGATCCGGGCACCGGTGAGGAAGTGGCGGCGCGCGAGACGCGCGGCGGCGAGTTCCTCTACCGGCTGCACTTCGACCTGCATTACATCCCGGTGGTGTGGGCGCGCTACATCGTCGGCTTCTGCGCGATGTTCATGCTGGTGGCGATCATCACCGGCGTGATCACGCACAAGAAGATCTTCAAGGACTTCTTCACGTTCCGCCCGGGCAAGGGCCAGCGTTCGTGGCTGGATTTCCACAACGTCAGCGCGGTGCTGGCATTGCCGTACCACGCGATGATCACCTACACGGGCATCGTCACGCTGGTCTTCATGTACCTGCCGTGGGCAATCGACGCGCGCTATCCCGGCAATGAAATGCAGTACTACGCCGAAGCCGCAAACCGCATCAGCGATAGCGGCCCCGCCGCCGGCAAGCCCGCCACGATGCGCCCGCTGAAGGAGCTGCTGGCGCGGGCAAACGCCGAATGGCCCGGCGTGGATATCGGCACGATGTCGGTCGCCAACCCAGGCGATGCAAACGCCACGGTGGATTTCGGCGTTCGCCCCAGCTCGATTTCGAACATCGCGCCCTCGCTGCGCTACGACGCGGTGACCGGCCGCCTGCTCGAACGCAGTCCCCCGCCCGGCGGCGCCACGCAAACCTACGGCACGCTGTATGGCCTGCACATGGCGCGTTTCGCCGACCCCGCCCTGCGGCTGCTGTTCTTCGGCTGCGGCCTGCTCGGCTGCCTGATGGTGGCGAGCGGCGCGGTGCTGTGGGCGCAGAAGGAACGACCCAAGCACCTGAAGGCCGGTCGCATCGGCTTCGGTTTGCGCCTGGTCGACGCGCTCAACATCGGTGCGGTGGCCGGCCTGCCCATCGCCTTCGCGGCGTATTTCTGGGGCAACCGCCTGCTGCCGGTGGGCATCGAAGGCCGCGCCAACCTTGAGCAGAACGTCTTTTTCTGGGCCTGGGGCGTGGCCATGCTGGCTGCGTTCGCGTGGCCGAAGCGGAGCATGTGGTGGGCGCAGCTGTACGTGGGCGCGGTGATGTTCGCCGGCATTCCGCTGGTCAACGCGCTGACGACCGGCATCCATCTCGGCGTCACCCTTCCCGCAGGGCTGTGGTCGCTGGCCGGCGTGGATCTGGTCTGCCTGGCGCTGGGCATTTGCCTGGCCGTGGCGGCGCGGCGCGTGCAGCGTTGGCAACCGCCGGTGCCGGCATCGCAGCGCAAGGCCCGTGTGCAGGCCGCGGCACCGGCGATCGCCACGCCGCCCGTGGGGGAAGGCGCATGACCGTGTGGCTGGCGATCGCGCTGGGCTTCTCCGGTTTCACCGCCTTGTGGCGCGCGATGGAACACCCGGCGCATGTGGCACCGGGCCAGCCGGCACCCACCGTGCAGCGGCGCCGGCAACTGCGCATTGCCGGCTGGGTGCTGCTGACGCTGTCGCTGCTGCTGTGCTGGAGCGCACGCGGCGGCGCGATCGGCACCGTGCTCTGGCTCGGCACGCTGACCGCCTCGGCGGTGCTGCTGGTGTTCGGCCTGCTGCCGTACCGGCCACGCGCCATCAAGCCGCTGGCGTGGGGTGCACCAGTGCTGGCCCTGCTGCTGTGGGGCGTGCTGGGCTGAGCCCGGCCTAGGCCGCCTGCGCGCCTACCGCGCGCAGGCAGAACGTGCAGATCGCCTCGACCAGCCGTTCGCCATCGCGCGGGCTCTCGCGGCTGGGTGCGATGGGCCCGACCAGCGCCTCGGTATAGGCACCGACCAGGCACGCCGCCGCCGCGTCCAGATCCTGCTCGGGCAGCTCGCCGCTGGCCACGCCCTGCGCCAGCAGGTCCCGGAACACCTCGCCCAGCAGCCGGCGAGCCCGGATGCGTTCGGCATCCACCTCGGCCTCCACGGGCTCGGCGATGAACGCCCAGGCCAGGCCGGGGCCTGCCAGCGCGCGCCGTACGAAAGACTCCACCGCGCGATGGAGCCGACGGCCCACCGGCAGCGGCTCGGCGGCGATGGCGCGCAGGATGGCGATCTCGTTCTCCACCGCGGCGCTCAAAACTTCCACGAACAAGTCGGCTTTTGAGGGGAAATGCCGATATATCTGCCCGGTGGACACCCCCGCCGCGGCGGCGACAGCAGTGATCGGTGCGTTGCGGTAACCGCCTTCGGCCACCAGCTTGCGGGCCGCCTGCAGGATGCGTTCGCGGTTGCCGGCCAGGCGTTCTTCCATCAGGGCGGAGCGTTTGTAGACCATGCGGAGATTGCGGCTCAATTTGTGAATTACGATTCACTTCTTTATCGGAACGGGCTAGGCTGATGCCGGAATGCAACGCCTGCCAGGCGTGCGCCGACTACCGCCACGGAGTTCCACCATGCACGTGCCGTCGCTGAATTTCGACCTGGGCGAGGATATCGACCTGCTGCGCGAAAGCGTTGCCGCCTTCGCCGCGCGCGAGATCGCACCCATCGCCGCCCAGGTCGACCACGACAACACCTACCCGGTCCCGCTGTGGCGACGGCTCGGCGAACAAGGCCTGCTCGGCCTCACCGTCGAGGAGGAGTATGGCGGCAGCGGCATGGGATATCTCGCCCACGTCGTGGCGATGGAGGAAATCTCCCGCGCTTCCGGTGCCATCGGCCTGTCGTATGGCGCGCACTCCAACCTGTGCGTCAACCAGCTGCGCAAGAACGGCACGCCGGCGCAGAAGGAAAAGTACCTGCCCCGGTTGTGCAGCGGCGAGCATGTCGGCGCGCTGGCCATGAGCGAGCCCGGCGCCGGTTCCGACGTGGTGTCGATGAAACTGCGCGCCGAACGCCGTGGCGACCACTTCGTGCTCAACGGCAACAAGATGTGGATCACCAACGGCCCGGACGCCGACGTGCTGGTGGTCTATGCCAAGACCGACCCCGAAGCCGGGGCGCGCGGCATCACCGCCTTCCTCATCGAGAAGGGCATGCCGGGCTTCTCCACCGCGCAGAAGCTGGACAAGCTGGGCATGCGCGGCTCAAACACCTGCGAGCTGGTCTTCAACGACTGCGCGGTACCGGCGGAGAACGTCCTGGGGCAGGTCGGCGGTGGCGTGCGGGTGCTGATGTCGGGCCTGGATTACGAGCGCGTGGTGCTGTCCGGCGGCCCGCTGGGGCTGATGTCGGCGGCGATGGACGTGGTGCTGCCGTACGTGCACGAGCGCCGCCAGTTCGGCGAGCCCATCGGCACCTTCCAGCTGATCCAGGCCAAGATCGCCGACATGTATGTCGGGCTCAATGCGTGCCGCGCGTACGTGTATGCCGTGGCACGCGCCTGCGACCAGGGCCGCACCACGCGGCAGGACGCCGCCGGCGCGATCCTCTACGCGGCCGAGAAGGCCACCTGGCTGACCGGCCAGGCCATCCAGATCCTGGGCGGCAACGGCTACGTCAACGAATACCCGACCGGCCGCTTGTGGCGCGATGCCAAGCTGTACGAGATTGGCGCGGGGACGTCCGAGATCCGCCGCATGCTGATCGGGCGCGAGCTGTTCGAGAAGACGCGCTGACGTCGCGGCCACCCGCCAACGCAAGGAACGAGATGACCGTCCTGACCACCCAGCTGCAACCCGGCAGTGACACCTTCGAAGCGAACGCCGCCGCACTGCGCGCGCAGGTGGACGACCTGCGCGCGACGCTGGCGCGCACCGCACTGGGCGGCAGCGAGGCCGCGCGCGCCAAGCACGTCGCCCGCGGCAAGCTGCTGGTGCGTGAGCGCATCGATGCCCTGCTCGACCCCGGCAGCCCGTTCCTGGAAATCGCGCCCCTCGCCGCGCACGGCATGTATGGCGACGAGGTGCCGTGCGCCGGCGTGGTCGCCGGTATCGGCCGGGTGAGCGGCGTGGAATGCGTGATCGTGGCCAACGACGCCACGGTCAAGGGCGGCACGTATTACCCGATCACGGTGAAGAAGCATCTGCGCGCGCAGGAAATCGCCCAGCAGAACCGCTTGCCGTGCATCTACCTTGTCGATTCCGGCGGCGCGTACCTGCCGATGCAGGACGAGGTATTCCCGGACCGCGACCACTTCGGCCGGATCTTCTTCAACCAGGCCAACCTTTCAGCGCAGGGCATCCCGCAGATCGCCTGCGTGATGGGTTCCTGCACGGCCGGTGGTGCCTACGTGCCGGCGATGAGCGACGAGACAGTGATCGTGCGCGAGCAGGGCACGATCTTCCTCGGCGGACCGCCGCTGGTGAAGGCGGCCACCGGCGAGGTGGTCAGTGCCGAGGAGCTCGGCGGCGCCGACGTGCACACGCGCATTTCCGGCGTGGCCGACCATTTCGCCGACAACGACCTGCAGGCGCTGGCGCGCGTTCGCGCCATCGTGGCCCAGCTCAACTGGCGCAAGCCGGCGCCTTCGTTGCTGCTGCAGGCACCGGAGGCGCCGCTGTTCGAGGCGCAGGAGCTGTACGGCGTGATCCCGGCCGATACCCGCAAGCCGTATGACGTGCGCGAGGTCATCGCGCGGATCGTCGACGGCTCGCGCTTCGACGAGTTCAAGCCGCGCTACGGCAATACGCTGGTGACGGGCTTCGCGCACCTGCATGGCTATCCGGTCGGCATCATCGCCAACAATGGCATCCTGTTCTCCGAGTCCGCGCTCAAGGGCGCGCATTTCATCGAGCTGTGCTGCCAGCGCGGCATCCCGCTGGTGTTCCTGCAGAACATCACCGGCTTCATGGTGGGACGCAAGTACGAGCATGGCGGCATCGCGAAGGACGGCGCCAAGCTGGTGATGGCGGTGGCCTGCGCGAAGGTGCCGAAGTTCACCGTGGTGATCGGCGGCTCGTTTGGCGCCGGCAACTACGGCATGTGCGGCCGCGCGTACTCGCCGAACTTCCTGTGGATGTGGCCGAACGCGCGCATCGGCGTGATGGGCGGCGAGCAAGCCGCCAGCGTGCTGGCCACCGTGCGCCGCGACGGCATCGAGGCCAAGGGCGGCCAATGGCCCGGCGAGGAGGAAGAGGCCTTCAAGGCACCGATCCGCGCGCAGTTCGAGGCGCAGGGGCATCCGTACTACGCCAGCGCCCGGCTATGGGATGACGGCGTGATCGACCCCGCCGATACCCGCCGCGTACTGGGCCTGGCGCTTTCCGCTTCGCTCAATGCCCCTGCCGAAGCCACCCGCTTCGGCGTCTTCCGCATGTAAGCGGCCAGGAGAGCTGCAAATGTTCGACAAGATCCTGATCGCCAACCGCGGGGAGATCGCCTGCCGCGTCATCGCCACCTGTCGCCGGCTGGGCATCGCCACCGTGGCGGTGTACTCCGATGCGGACCGCGACGCCCGCCATGTGCGGCTGGCCGATGAAGCCGTGCATATCGGCGCTGCGCCAGCGGCGGAGAGCTACCTGCGCGGTGACGTGCTGCTGGCTGCCGCACGCCAGGCCGGCGCGCAGGCCATCCATCCCGGCTACGGCTTCCTTTCCGAGAACGCGGATTTCGCCGAGGCCTGCGCCACCGCCGGCGTCGTCTTCATCGGCCCGCCGCCGCAGGCCATCCGCGCGATGGGCGACAAGAGCGCCGCGAAGGCATTGATGCAGGCGGCCGGCGTACCGCTGACCCCCGGCTACCACGGCGACGAACAGGATGCGGAGTTCCTGCGCGCGCAAGCCGATGCGATCGGCTACCCGGTATTGATCAAGGCCAGCGCCGGCGGCGGCGGCAAGGGCATGCGGCGCGTGGATCGCAGCGAGGATTTCGTCGCCGCGCTCGCCAGCTGCCAGCGCGAGGCGCAGTCGGCATTCGGCAATGCGCATGTGCTGGTGGAGAAATATGTCGAGCGGCCGCGGCATATCGAGATCCAGGTATTTGCCGACAGCCTCGGTAATGTCGTCCACCTGTTCGAGCGCGACTGCTCCGTGCAGCGGCGCCACCAGAAGGTGCTGGAGGAAGCGCCGGCACCGGGCATGACCGCCGAGCGCCGCGCCGCGATGGGCCACGCCGCGGTAGAAGCCGCACGCGCGGTGGGCTACGTCGGCGCGGGCACGGTGGAGTTCATCGCCGGGCCGCAGGGCGATTTCTATTTCATGGAAATGAACACCCGCCTGCAGGTGGAGCATCCGGTGACCGAGTGCATCACCGGCACCGACCTGGTGGCGTGGCAGTTGCGCGTGGCCAGCGGCGAGGCGTTGCCGAAGCGACAGGAGGAACTGGAGATCCACGGGCACGCCATCGAAGCGCGCCTGTATGCGGAAGATGCCGATCGCGGGTTCCTGCCCTCCATCGGGACGCTGCGCCGGCTGCGGCTGCCTCCGGACGATGGCCACGTGCGCGTGGATACGGGCGTGGAGGAAGGCGACGCCATTACGCCTTACTACGACCCGATGATCGCCAAGCTCATCGTGTGGGACGTGGATCGCGTTGCGGCGCTGAGAAGGATGCGAGCGGCGTTGGCGCAGTGCGAGATCGCTGGCGTCACCACCAACGTGGATTTCCTGCGGCGGCTGGTGGCGACCGATTCGTTCTCGCATGCACGGCTGGATACCGCGCTGATCGAGCGCGAGCAGGCGGCGCTGCAGCCAGCCGCGTCAGCTGACGACGCGCACTGGATGTTGGCGGCACTCGCCGCGCAGGTGCTTCGTACTCCGGCAGCGGTGGAGCGAACCGATCCGCATTCGCCCTGGTCGATGGAGGACGGATGGCGCATGGGCGAGCGTGCGTGGACGGGGATCGAACTGGAGCACCGTGGAGAGCGCCGTCGCGTGGCATTGCGCACGGGCGGCCAGGGATGGGACGTGGCGCTTGGAGAGAGGCAGGCCAAGGCTACGGTGCGGCGGGAAGCGGATGGGCTGCGCGTCGGAATGGAAGGGCGGCAGTGGCCACTGCGCGCGTGGCGCGATGGTTCCCGTGTGCACCTGTTCGGGATGGACGGCGGGCAGCCCTGGTTGATCCATGACGCCATCGCGGAAGCGGACCAGCCAGCGGTGGAGGCCGGTGGGCTGACCGCGCCCATGCCCGGCCGGGTGATCGCGCTTCCCGTGGTGCCCGGCGCCAAGGTGGCCAAAGGCCAGCCGCTGGTAGTGCTGGAAGCGATGAAGATGGAGCACAGCCTCAACGCGCCGGCCGATGGGGTGCTGAAGGCTTACCGGGTTCGCGAAGGGGAACTGGTGGGCGAGGGGGTAGTGCTGGTGGAGTTTGAGGCGGGTTAGGCGGACGGATCAGGCCCAGATCTTCGACCCCGGATCCAGCTCCGCCGTCACCATCACCTTGTCGCGCCAGCCGAATCCGCAGATCGCCAGCGCACCTTGCGTGGTCGGATCCAACCCCAGCGCGCGCTCCAGGTGCTGCTCGTTGATCGCACCGGTAATGAAGGCGCCCAAACCCAGATCCGTGGCGGAAAGATAGAGCGTCTGGGAGATGTGCCCGGCTTCCAGCGCCACGACGCGGTAGCCCTTCGCATGCTGGCGATACTTCCAGAACGTGCGATCGAAGCGAGGCGCCAGCACGATCAGCACATGGGCATCCCGGAACCAGTGCTGCTGCGCGACGGATTCCATCACGAAATCGCTCAACTCCCCTTCCGGTGATGGCAGCGCCTCCAGTGCGTGCGCATCCGCCCGGTAGTGGTACAGACCCGGCGCGAGCCCTTCGACGTTCTGCACGATGAGATACGCCTCCATCGGATGCAGGCCACCACCGGACGGCACGTTCTTCTTGAGGAACACCATGTCGTCGGTGACTTCCACCTTGGTCTGCGCGGCCAGGGCACGTTCGATGATCTTGGAGAAGACGGTCAGCGGCACCGGACGCGAGGCGTCGAAGTTGCGGCAAGTGACGCGACGATGCATCAGCTCGTCGAAGCTGTTGTGGGGCACCTCCGGCAACCGGATGAGTGCTTCATCCTCCGGCACGAGACGACGCGCCTCGGCCGGCGGCACGCCTAGCACCTGCCGCATCTCCAGCGCGGTTTCGGTACCGGACTCCTTCATGTTTTTCACCGCGTCCACTTCGTCCCAGCGGGTGAAGGCGTGGAGAAGGGCACCCATGGGGTGCCAGTAGGCGGAGCGGAGGCGTTCGTCACGCTCTCGGTGGGCATCGTGCACGCCCTGCTCTTTCGCGACAAGCAAGCCAAGCTCGAGCAGCTGCGTAGCAAGTTCGATTTCTTCTGCCAGATCGGACATAGGAATCCAACGAGAAGGACTGATCCTACCTAGCAGCTCCCGTTGCGGCGCATCCACTTCAACGGGCTGGCCGATATGCGGCGCCAGGGCGCGCCAGGAAAGCGTGCGCCGCAAGCCGTCTCCACCAGTCAACAAACTCTCGAACTCGAACTCAATAGCCTCTTGAGGCTCGATGACAAGCACTTCGCAACGACGCACGTGCAGGTTTTGCAACTTCATGATTGCAGGAGTATCCGATAACGCGAATGGGCTCGCGGACAAGATCCACCGAAGCTACATAAACCGTAGCTTCGGCATGGATCGCGAATCTAGGACCTCAGGCCGCCCGCAGGTGCAGCCCGCGCGCCAAGCCAGCGTCGAGTGCGGGTACCGTCTGACTGCTGCCTGATGTCAGCATTCGGTCGATCTCCTGTGCAGCCATGCGGATGTCGGCTTTCGATGCGAGCTGGGTGACCATCAAGCAACTCGAATTTGCACGAATCGCCTCGCCATCCTTACCCGACGGCATAAGTCCAGCCTGCTCCAGTGCTCCGATCGGGTCCACGGTGAACTGCTCCCGGAATAAATCATCCGAAGAGAGCGTCGAGATGAGCTTGCGAGCGGACGCGGGGTCGAACTTGATCACTGTCGATCTCCTTTCGAGGATGAGGACACAGATTACGGGTTTACCTGTGGCGTCAGGCAACCAGCTTTACCCGCCTGGCCAAGGAAAGCCCCGCGTCAAGGGCCGGCGTGATCTGGCCGATTCCATGAGTAAGCATCCGATCAATCTCACACTGCGCCGCAAGAATATCCGCTTTTGATGCAAGCTCGCTCACCATGATGCAACGGTGATGCGCTCGAACAGAGTCGACGCCGCCGATCGGCAACAAACCGCTATCGATCAACGCCGAACTTGGATCAGCACAAAAATTCTCGCGAAAGCCATCGTCGGAGCACAGCAACTCCACCAGCTTGCGAGCCACGACAGGTTCGAACTTCATTGCCATGAAGAGCCTCCCATTGCCAGGTTGATGAGCAGAATTACATCACCGCGAAAAGTGCCGTACATCGAGATAGCCGGACATCCAACATCGAAACTACGCTGCTAATATGCAGCGGTTACATGCACTAAAGATATTGAAGTCCACGCCGATACTCTTCGTCAACCACCACCAGACCAAACATCATGTCCACTCTCAAGCTCGAAGCAGCTACCGCCAACAAGTTGATCGAACTTCTCTCGAGCAACGACAAGTTCCGGGATCTTTTCAGCAGCGATCCGTTGGCCGCAATGGTTGAACTCGGCCTTCAGCCCGATGACGGACTCAAGCAGTTCGTCGGAACCTGCTGCGCGAAGATCACGCTCGCAGACAAGGAAACCATTGTCTCGGCAAAAGAAGCTCTCCAGAGCATGCTGACTCGCGGAATGGACCAGTCGGTACCCATGCTGGATGCGAACCAGGCAGGCGGTCGCACCCTCAAGTAAGACCCACGCCCTGCCATGGCCGCCCGGGTCATGGCAGGGCGACGCCTGTGACCGGCGCGGAGTGCGATACCAGTCCCTGGTTACTATCCTTGACGTTCATCGCCTGCAGGCAATAGCCGCACTCAAACTCCGCGTATGCAAGTCCTCGCCGGCTACGCAGCCAACTCTGTTGCTGTTGGGCCCCAGCTGCGTCACCTGCGCGCTTCATTGCCTCCATCGCCACGACCCTCGTCTGATATCGCGAAATGTCGTCCATATAGGGCAGCACCGAGCGCTGCGCAGCCGCGACATCGCCTGCGTTCAAGGAAATCCACGCGTCAGCGACGGCGGATAGCTCATTGAATACGCGATTGCCCCCGAGTCCGGGAAGCTTCTTGGCCCGAGCGGAGATTTCAGAGAGCAGTTGCTTCGCAAGCTTGGTGTCGCCTTGGCGCGCTGCGAAGATTGCGACCGACAGGCCTAGATTTGCGTCATCGATTACGTCCCTGCTGCCTTCCTTGTCGAGCGCCGCCACGGACAACGCCCCAGACTTCCTCAGGCGCAGCTCCGGATCCATCTTCATGTTCGCCTCGGCGATGGCGACAAGGAATTGCGCACGTCGATAACTGAAAGCTTCCTTGTCTCCACTGACATCCAGGCCCGCCTGCGCGTACTGCAGTGCCTCCGCCCATCTTCCCTGATCGATTGCAACAGACGTACGCTCGATGCTTGCATGAGAGTCCGGGCCTTCAGTTCCGGAAAGCGCCTGCTCAGCCAGCGAGTAATCGCGCTTGGCTGCCGCCGCCATGGCGATGCGGCGACCGGAAGCCTGATAGCCAGCTGCTCTGGCCTGATTTGCAGCCGCTATGGCGCCATCGAAGTCGCCCAGTCCCAGTTTCACGCGTGCAAGCTGATCGAGCCCCACGCTGGGAAGGTCACTGGAAACACCCACTGCGTTGATTGAGTACGGGAGCGCCTCCTTGAAGCGATTCTCCCCCATCAACCGAATGGAGACATTATGCTGGGCCGGCGCATAGTCCGGATACATCGCCGCCATCTGCGTCCATGCTTCCAGTGCCTGGTCCTGCGCAAGCAATTCCTTGCTCCAGCCGTCCAGGTACATGGCCTCCCTGGGCGGAAGGCGCGAACTCAGGCTCTTGGCCGTTTCCAGCGCAGCCAGACCGGACTTGGAGTCATTGAGTACGAAATAGCAGCGAACTTGCGCCAACCACGCGAGTGCGAACTGCGGATCGAGTTCAATGGCCTTCCGGTAGAAGCCGATCGCCGTTTTGGTATCACCGTTGTCAAAGCGATCCTGTCCAAGGGCGTAGGCGCGCAACGCTTCGATACTCGAGGTTGTCACTTCAGGCAATGGCCTTGAAGCCTTCGCGGTGATCGCGGCCTCTCCAAGACGCTCTCTCAGCTCGACGGTCACGGCATCAATCGCGCGCAAGCTCGCATCGCCACCCCGTCCTTCCGCGGAAACCACGAAGACATTTTCCTGGGTGGACGGATTCACAACTTCTACGCTGACTCGCGTATGGCCGCCGATATCAGCAACCGTCGGCATCAGTACGGCAACGGCGCCCGAACGCAAGGCGATCTCGGAAGCCAGTTCGCGGTTGACCAGCAAACCGGATGGATCCTTGCGCATCATCGTAAGCGCTTGGCGCGACCGCCGTTCACTCACAACATTCACATACCGCGACTGCTCAAGACTGATACGGAACGCCTGCTGCAACGAATCATCCAGCAGCGTATCGCCCGTGAGGTTGCGCATGTCCCCCACAACGACCCAGTCGCGCTCGGCGAACGCGATGGCAGGCTCCGGTCGCGTAAAAAACCACCCACCGACCACGATCGTCGCGACCACCGCCGCTTCAGCCACCAGCGCCGCCGGCCGCCGCCACAACGGGATATCGCGCCACGCCTTCGGCGTGCTCTTCGGCGCGCGCAGCGGGGTCAGGCCGATCTCGCCGACCTCGTACACCTCCATGCGCGTCGGCATGCCCTTGAAGCGCCAGTGCCCGTGCGACTTCCACAGCAGCCGCTCGCCGCGTTCGCCCAGCTCGCGCGAAGCGCGCTGCGTCAACGATTCGGCCACTGCCGAGAGCAGGATCTGTCCCGGCCGCGCCAACGCCATCAGGCGCGCGGCCACCGGCTTGGCCAGGCCCTCGACTTCCAGCGGCTTGGCGCCGATCTGCACGGCCTCCTCGCTGTTGCGCCAGGTCAGCACCTCGCCCACGTGCAAACCGGCGCGCGCCAGCAGGCGCAAACCGCGGGCATGGCCGAGCTCGCGCAGGCCTTGCTGGTAATCCAGTGCGAAGCCCAAACCGTCGATGGGGCGCTCGAACAACAGCAGCAGGCCATCGGATCGGTCGATCAGGCGCCCGCGCGATTGCTGCTGCAGGCGCAGCACCAGCGTGTCGTGTTCGCGAAAGAGTTCGGCGGCGGCGGCATCGCCCAGGCGTTCGACCAGTTCGGTCGAATCGCACAAATCGGTCAGCAGCAGCGTGCGCAGCTGCGGGGAATCGGCCAGGGGTTGCGGAACACCATCCATCGCGCGATCTCCTGTTCGCCCAATGCTCAGACCACCGAGGACGCCGTTTCCAGCCCGTGCAGGCGGTTTCCGCCTAGCCGCTTGGCTTCATACAGCGCGCTGTCCGCACGCGCATACCAATCGTTCCAGCTGCCGCCATTGGTGTCCAGGTGGGCGATGCCGATGCTCACCGGGCAGATCTGCGGCGCACCGTCGATCGTGAGCTGCGCCTGCACGTTGCGCAGGATGCGCTCGGCCAGCGGGCGCAGGCCCTCGGCATCCGTGCTGGCGACGAACACGCAGAACTCGTCGCCACCCAGGCGGCAGGCCAGGTCGTCGCCGACCAGTACCGAACGCAGGATGTGCGCGACGTTCTGCAGCACGCGGTCGCCGGTGAGGTGGCCGTGTTCGTCGTTGACGCGCTTGAAGCGGTCGCAGTCGATCAGCAGCAGGCCGTTGCCCGGGCGACGCCCCGCACGGCGGCATTCCTGCAGGTGCAGGGTCAGGCCGCGGCGGTTGTACAGGCCCGTGAGTTCATCCGTGCGGATCAGCTCTTCGGTCTGGTTGAGCTGGTGCGAGGTCGCGTAGAGGTTGTCCAGCGCCTCTTCCAGGTCATGGTTGCGGCGGCGCAGCTGGCGGATCAGCAGTTGTTCGTTGTTGACCACGCGCACGATCGAACGGCGCAGGAAATGCGCGGTCAGTGCGGGATCGTGGTCCACCAGCTTCTGGAAATCCGCGTGGTCCAGTTCGATGAGTTCGCAATCGCTGGCGGCGGTGGCGTCCGCACTGCGCGGATGGTCGCCGATCAACAGGCCGAGCTCACCGAAGAATTCGCCGGCGCCCATGTGCTTGATGACGAGGTCTTCGCCGAAATCCAGGTCGACCGTGCCGCTGACGACGATGAACATCTGCGTGCCGATGTCGCCGCGACGAAACAGGTGATGGCCGGAAGATACCGTGCGCGTGCGACCGAAGCGCGCGAACAGCGCAGTCTCGGCAGGCTCAAGCACCGCATGCGTGGCATCCGGCTGGCTCGCACGTACGTTGAGGTCGGGCACTCCAGGCCCCACGCTGGCGCAGTTCATCCCCACATCCTTGGCCGGCGGGCTCTGCCGGTCGATCTTTGATATTAGCACCTTAAGAAAGTGTTCATCGTGACGTCACACGCAATCTCATGTAACGTGAGAACGCATGTGCGCCGTGCCGCTCGGGTTTCACTAACGCCGTCAAATCCCGCGCGGTCAACAAAAAAGAGGCCCGGGTTGCCCCGGGCCCGGCCCCTCCCGAGGGCCGATCAAACGCCTGCACCGCGTGTGGCATGCCGCCCCCGGCGGCGGCCCCTCTCAGCCGGCCGGGGTCGGCGCGCCGCGGCGCGGTCAGGCGGCCTTCTCACCGTGGAACTGTTCTTCCTCGGTCGAACCGGTCAGGGCGGTGGTCGAAGACTGGCCCTGCTGGATGGCCTGGGTCACTGCATCGAAGTAGCCCGTGCCGACCTCGCGCTGGTGCTTCACCGCGGTGAAGCCCTTCTCGGCGGCGGCGAACTCGGCCTCCTGCAGCTCGACGAAGGCGCTCATCTGGCGGCGGGCGTAGCCGTGGGCCAGGTTGAACATCGAGTAGTTCAGCGAGTGGAAGCCGGCCAGGGTGATGAACTGGAAGCGGTACCCGTAGCGGGCAATCTCCTTCTGGAACTTGGCGATCGTCGCGTCGTCCAGGTTCTTCTTCCAGTTGAAGCTCGGCGAGCAGTTGTAGGCCAGCAGCTTGCCCGGGAACTTGGCGTGGATCGCCTCGGCGAACTTGCGCGCGAACTCCAGGTCCGGCTTGCCGGTCTCGCACCAGATCAGGTCGGCATACGGCGCATACGCCAGGCCGCGGCTGATCGCCTGGTCCAAACCCTTGCGGGTCTTGTAGAAGCCTTCGACGGTGCGCTCGCCGGTGGTGAACGGCTGGTCGGTCGGGTCGATGTCGCTGGTCAGCAGGTCGGCGGCCTCGGCATCGGTACGGGCGACCAGCAGCGTCGGCACGCCCATCACATCGGCCGCCAGGCGCGCGGCGTTGAGCTTCTCGATCGCCTCGCGGCTGGGCACCAGCACCTTGCCGCCCATGTGGCCGCACTTCTTCACCGAGGCCAGCTGGTCCTCGAAGTGCACGCCGGCGGCACCGGCCTCGATCATCCCCTTCATCAGTTCGAAGGCATTGAGCACGCCGCCGAAGCCGGCTTCGGCATCGGCCACGATCGGCTGCAGGAAGTCGACCTCGTCCTTGCCCTCGGCGTGGTGCAGCTGGTCGGCGCGCAGCAGGGTGTTGTTGATGCGCTTGACCACCGCCGGCACCGAATCGGCCGGGTACAGCGACTGGTCCGGATACATCTGCCCAGCCAGGTTGGCGTCGGCGGCCACCTGCCAGCCGGACAGGTAGATGGCGTTGAGGCCGGCCTTCACCTGCTGCATGGCCTGGTTGCCGGTCAGCGCGCCCAGCGCGTTGACGAAGTCCTTTTCATGCAGGTACTTCCACAGCTTCTCGGCGCCGAGCCGGGCCAGCGAGTGCTCCACGTGCACGGTGCCGCGCAGGCGCACGACGTCTTCGGCGCTGTAGTGGCGGGTGATCCCTTCCCAGCGCGGGTTGGTGTCCCAGTCGTGCTGGATCTGTTCGGCGGTCGGCAGCTTGCTCATCGCGGTACTCCAGGTAGTGGGGTGGAACGTGGAAAGGCGAAGGGAATCCGCCGGCGCTCAGTCGATGCGCTGGTAGGCGGGCAGGGTCAGGAAGTCGGCCAGGGTGTCGCCGCGGCTCAAGGTGTCGAGCAGCGCGATGGCCTCGGCGATGCGCGCCCCGCCCGGCAGCTTGTCGGTAGGCCCCAGGCGGGCCGGCAGGTTGCGCAGCGTGGATTCGAGCAGGGCCAGGTCGATGGCGGTGCCGTCATCCAGGCGCTGCCCGGGGTGGTGCAGCCACTGCCAGATCTGCGCGCGGCTGATCTCGGCGGTCGCCGCGTCCTCCATCAGGTGGTGGATCGGTACGCAGCCGTTGCCGTCCAGCCACGCGGCCAGGTAGCGCACGCACACCTCGACATTGCCCTCGAAGCCGGCGCGGGTGATGGTGCCGGGCGACGGGGCGATCAACGTGTCGCGGTCGGCCTGCACGTCCGGGCGCAGCACGCCGTGCTGGTTCGGGCCGGGCATGTGCTCGTCGAAGATCGCGCGCGCCACCGGCACCAGCGCCGGATGCGCGACCCAGGTGCCGTCATGCCCGGCGGTGACTTCGCGCAGCTTGTCGGCGCGCACGCGGGCCATCGCCTGCTCGTTGGCGGCCTCGTCGTGGTTGATCGGAATCTGCGCGGCCATCCCGCCCATCGCATGCGCGCCGCGACGGTGGCAGGTCTTGATCAGCAGCTCCGAGTAGGCCTTCAGGAACGGCTGGGTCATGGTGACCTGGCCCCGCTCGGGCAGGATGCGGTCGGCATGGCCGCGGAAGGTCTTGAGGTAGGAAAAGATGTAATCCCAGCGCCCGCAGTTCAGGCCGACGATGCGCTCGCGCAACGCGTGCAGGATCTCGTCCATTTCGAACACGGCCGGCAGCGTTTCGATCAGCACGGTGACCTTGATCTGCCCGTGCGGCAGGCCGAGCATCGCCTCGATGTGCGCCAGCGCCGTCTCCCACAGCGCGGCCTCTTCCATCGACTGCAGCTTCGGCAGGTACAGGTACGGGCCGCGGTCGCGCTGGATCAGCGTGCGGGCGTTGTGGAAGGCGAACAGCGCCGCGTCGAACAGGCCGCCGGCGATCGGCTGGCCGTCGATCAGCACGTGCTTCTCGTCCAGGTGCCAGCCGCGCGGGCGCACGATCAGCACGGCCTGCTGCTCCAGCGGCTTGAGCGCGTAGTGCTTGGCCGGCGTGTCGAAGGTCAGGTCACCGCGCACCGCGCTGGCCAGCGCGCGCTGGCCGCCCAGCAGGTTGCGCCAGGTCGGCGAGGTGGAATCCTCGAAGTCGGCCATGAACACCTTCGCGCCGGAGTTCAGCGCGTTGATGACCATCTTCGGGTCGGTCGGGCCGGTGATCTCCACGCGGCGGTCCTGCAGCGCGGCCGGGATCGCGGCGACCTGCCAGTCACCGGCCCGACCGACCCGAAGATGGTCATCAACGCGCTGAACTCCGGCGCGAAGGTGTTCATGGCCGACTTCGAGGATTCCACCTCGCCGACCTGGCGCAACCTGCTGGGCGGCCAGCGCGCGCTGGCC
>NZ_LLXU01000099.1 GCF_001431645.1 Stenotrophomonas panacihumi
GCGCCTGCGCCGCGCCGCCCCAGCGGGTGGTTTCGTCGCCATCGATGGCGTGTTCGGGCGCCAGCGCGGCGACCTGGCGCGAGGATGCGCTGGCCTGCCATTGCGATCGCGGGGGGAGGGTGTCGCTCTTGGCGGCGTGGGCCAGGCCGATGGCGAGCAACAGGAGTGCCGGGGCGGCGCGGCGCAGGCGCAAGGACGGGGGAGCGGGCATGGGAGGATCCGGGAGCTGGGCCGCGCCACGGTATCAGCGGGAGAAAACGTTTACATGCTGCATTGCCGCGATGGTTGGGGGTTGGGCGGCCGCGGGCCGCGGAGCGTTTGGTTCGCCTTGATCCCGGGTCGTTTGTGGCTTGCGACGTTGATCGGCTGCTTGGGCGTCGCGCGCGGCCTTCGGGGGCAGGGCCCTTTCGGGACACGCCGTGAATCCATCCATGGAGGCTCGTAGGCGACATCCATGTCGCCTACGGTCCCGAAAGGGCCCTGCCCCCGAAGACCCCATGGATCACCATGACGGACGACAAAAGCGACAGCCGAGCACTGCCCACCCAAGAGCGGCTTCCCCCGCGACGCGGGAAGAAAAGAGCAAGGATTGAGAATGGAGAGATGAGGAGAAGCAGGCTCTTGCTCTTCCCCTTCAACCTCACCCGCGCGCCCCAAACGAAGTGGGGAAACAAAAGCGCCTAGCGCCGGCCTGGCGTATAGGTTCGTCAGCGGGCCAAGGATGGCCCGCGGCGGCGAGTCAGACAGGATGTCTGACCGAGCCGTGACGAGCCTATACGCCAGGCCGGGGCCCGCACCATTAGTCAGCGCAACAAGCCGCACACTGCATGCGCGCCATCAAAAAAAACCAATCCACCAACCCGGCAGCGCAAAAAGAACCCAGCAGAAAGTCAGAGCGAATCCAGAAACCCCCGCACCGCGGGGCCAAACCGCTCGAAATCCACCAGGAACGCATCGTGCCCCTGCGGCGATTCAAGGCCGAGGAACTCCGCCTCGGCACCCCCAGCGCGCAACCCATCGGCAATCTGCTGCTGCTGCTGCACCGGAAACAGGATGTCCGTGTTCGCACCAATCGCCAGCACGCGCGGCACGCGGATCATCGCCAACCCCGCCATCACGTCACCCTCCGCGTACTCGGCCAGGTCGAACCAGTCCATCGAACGACTCAGGTACAAATAGCAGTTCGGGTCGAAGAAGCGCACGAAGCGCCGCGCATGGCCTTCCAGGTAACTTTCCACCTGGAATTCCAGCCCGAACGGGTCTTCGTCGGCCTGCTCCGAATCCAGCCGCACGCGACCGAAGCGGCCGTCCCACTCCAGCGCGGATCGGTAGGTGATCACGCCCAGCTTGCGCGCCATGCGCATGCCCGACTCGGGGTAGTGCACGTCGTCGTAGTGGCCGCCGTTCCAGTTCGGATCCAGGCGGATCGCCTCGCGCTGCAGCGAGCGGATCGCAATGGAGAACGGCAACGCCTGCGCGCTGCCGGAAATGTTGATGTGGCTGCGCGCGATGCCCGGGTGCCGCAACAGGATCGCCAGCGCGGTCATGCCGCCCATCGAGTTGCCGACCAGGCAGGCCAGCTGCGTGATGCCCAGCGCGTGCACCACCGCCACCGCGGCGTCCGCGCCGTCTTCCACCGACAGCTCCGGGAAATCCAGCCGGTACGGCTCGCCCGTGGCGGGGTTGATCGAGGCCGGGCCGGTGGAGCCTTTGCAGCTGCCCAGCGAGTTCACGCACACGACGAACCAGCGCTCGGTGTCGATCGGCTTGCCCGCGCCAATCATCGCTTCCCACCAGCCCGGCTCGGGATTGCCCGCGTTGCGCGCGGCATGCGCGTTCGGCGACAGGCCGGTGACGATCAGCACGGCGTTGTCGGCTTCGGCCGAGAGCGTGCCCCAGGTTTCATAGGCCACGCGCGCGCCGTGCAGCGCGCCGCCGCGCTTCATCGGGAACGGCGAGGGCAGGGAAAGGAACTGGCTTCCAGCCGGGATGAATTCAGTCATGCGGCGATTCTAGCGGGGCGCGTCGCCGCGCCGCAGGCGCCGGCATGGATCACTGCATGCCGGCGGCGGCTCATTCGCCCAAGGTCAGTTGCACCGGCGCGTCGGCAGGCAGTTTCACCCGCACCGGTGGGGAGGCGATGTCGTCGGACTGCGGCATCGCGGTGCCGCTGGGCGAGACGCGCACGAGTACTTCCACTTCGCCCAGCGCGGAGAGCTTGGCGGTGGGCATCGGGCTGTCGCCATCGTCCAGATGCACCTTCAGCGGCAACTCGGCCAGCGTGTGCTTCTCCACGGCGACCGGCATCGGCGGGCCATCGGGAATGCGCGCGATGACGAACACGGTGGTGTCCGGCGGCAAGGCGGTGTGCCAGCCCGGGGCGGCCGCGACTTCCACGTCCAGTCCGCCGGTCGGCGGCGGTGGCGGCGCGAGCGGCGGCTGGCCGGCTTCGGCGCGGGCGGTGTTGATCTGCGCCAGCAGGCTGTCGCGCGTGCCGCCATCGACCTGCGCCAGCAGCGGCGCCCACGTGGCGGCGGCGACGGCCGGCTGCCCGGCCTGGCGCTGCGCCACGCCGAGGAACCAGCGGGCGCGCTGGTGTTCGGGCTGCAAGGTCAAGGCGCGTTGCAGCCATTCCATCGCGGTAGCGTCGGCATGGCCGCTGCCGGCGGCCAGCATGCGTGCCTGCGCGGCGGAGACCAGCACTTCGGCGTGGTCCGGCTGCAGCTTCACCGCGTGGGCGAAGGCGTCGGCGGCCTCGGTGTATTTCTCCTGGCCGAGCAGGGCGCGGCCGAGCAGCATCCAGCCTTCTACCTGGCTGGGGTCGCGTTCGAGCGCGGCGCGCAGGTCGGCCACCGCTTCGTCGATATCGCGCGGGGTGTCGATGCGCGAGGCGTTGGCCTCGCGCAAGCCCGCCGGGGTGCCGAGCAGGCCGTACAGCACGGCCGTGCCCAGGCCGAGCAGCACCACGGTGGCGAGGACGAAGCCGCGCGAATGCGCCCACATCGGGCGCAGCACCCAGGCCAGCACGCCCACCACGAGGGCGGCGGCGATCAGCGCGAAGACGACCATCACCACTCCTGCGGTTCGTCGGGGGTGGAGGTGGCGGGCAGGGCGCGCGCGCGGCGGCGCACCAGCACGAACAGCAGGCCCGCGCCGCCGAGCAGCAGCGCGGCCGGGCCGAACCACAGCAGCCAGGTGCGCGATTCGACCTGCGGGCGGTACAGCACGAATTCGCCGTAGCGTTCGACCAGGAACTGCTTGATCTGCGCGTCGCTGCGGCCCTGGTGCATCAGGTCCAGCACTTCGCGGCGCAGGTCGAGGGCGATCTGCGCGTTGGAGTCGGCCAGCGACTGGTTCTGGCATTGCACGCAGCGCAGTTCGGCGGTGAGGGCGTGGAAGCGGGCTTCCTCGGCCGGGTCGCGGTACTGCAGCGGCGCCGGGTCGGACACCGGCTGCGCCGCTGCCACGGCGCTGGCGCCGGCCAGCATCCACGCCAACAGCCACGCCGCCGCGCGCGTGCTCATGGCGCGGCGTGCAGCGAGCTGCCGCCGCCGGCGGGCGCGCGTTCGAGCTGGGTCAGCTGCGGGATCAGCTGTTCGTCGATCACGTCCTGGGTAAGCGCGCCGCTGTACTTCCAGCGCACCACGCCCTGCGCGTCGATGAGGAAGGTTTCCGGCGCGGCGGCGATGCCCCAGTCGATGGCGGTGCGGCCTTCCGGGTCGGCCAGCACCAGCAGGTACGGGTTGCCGAGCTGTTCCAGCCAGTGCAGCGCGTCGGCGCGCTCGTCCTTCCAGTTGTAGCCGATCACCCGCACGCGCTTGGTCAGCGCGAAGCGGGTGAGGATGGGGTGTTCCTCGCGGCAGGTCGGGCACCAGCTGCCCCACACGTTGAGCACGTAGGGCGCGCCGCGCAGGTCGGCGGCGGTGACGCGGATGGAAGGATCGTGCAGCAGCGGCAGGTCGAAGGCCGGGGCCGGCTTGCCGATCAGCGCCGAAGGCAGGCTGTCTCGGTCGGCCAGGCCGGAGCGCTGCACGCCATACAGCAGCAGCGCCAGCACGGCGAGGAACAGCACCACGCCGCCGACAAGCAACGGCAGGGACAGGCGGCGGGTGGACGGTTCGGACATCAGGACTTCTCCGGAAGACGACGAAAGCGCCGGTCGGTGGCGGTGACCAGCCCGCCCAGCGCCATCAGCAGCGCGCCGAGCCAGATCCAGCGCACGAACGGCTTGACGTGCGCACGCACCGCCCAGGCACCGGCGCCGAGCGGCTCGCCGAGCGCGACGTAGACATCGCCGAAAGGACCGGGCCGGATGCCGGCTTCGGTCATCACCTGGCCGCCGCTGGCGTAGCGCCGCTTCTCCGGCGTGAGCACGCCGAGTTCCCGGCCGCCGCGCAGCACGGCCACGCGCGCCATGTCGGCACTGTAGTTCGGGCCCTGCACGGGGTCGAGGCCATCCAGGCGCAGGTCGTAGGCGCCGATGCGCAGCTGCTGGCCCGGCGCCAGCGCGACCTCGCGCTGCACGCTCAGCGACTCCACCAGCAACGCGCCGGCCAGGAACACCGCCACGCCACCGTGGGCGAGCAGCATGCCGGTCATCTCGGCGGTGAAGCGCTGGCCCGGCGCGGCGTTACGCAGGCGCAGCCAGGCAAAGCGCAGCGTGCCCAGCAGCACCCACGCCGCGGCGGCAACGCCCAGCGCGGCCTTCCATCGCCCCTGCGGCGCCAGCACCCAGCCGAGCACGCCCGCGACCAGCGCCAGGCCCAG
>NZ_LLXU01000100.1 GCF_001431645.1 Stenotrophomonas panacihumi
ACGGCGTGTCCCGGAAAGGGCATGGCCCCGCCGGCCGCGCGCCGAACAACGCAAGCCGACACCGCGCAAACGCCAAGCAATGAACAATGGTTCGCTCCATGCGCATCCGCATGTTGCAGCACCCATTCCACAATTACGGCCACGCTATATCGCAAAGCCATCCAGCCCCCCGCCTGCATGTGCTAATTTCCCGGACTTTTCCGGGGGAGCCCAACGTCATGACCGAACGCCAGCGCCGCACGAAGATTCTCGCCACCCTCGGACCGGCCACCGATCCGCCGGGCGTGCTCGAGGATCTGTTCCGCGCAGGCGTCAACGTCGTGCGCCTGAACTTCAGCCATGGCGACCCCTCCGGCCAGGCCAAGCGCGCCGCCGACGTGCGTGCCGCCGCGGCCCGCGTGGGCGCCGAAGTCGGCATCCTGGCCGACCTGCCGGGCCCCAAGATCCGCATCGAGCGCTTTACCACCGGCAAGATCACGCTGAAGACCGGCGAGCGCTTCGACCTCGTCGCCGACCCGAACGCCCCGATGGGCGACCAGAACCAGGTCGGCGTCAGCTACCTGGGCCTGCCGCAGGACGTCGGCCCGGGTGACGTCCTGCTGCTCGACGACGGCCTCATGCAGCTGAGCGTGGTCGAAGTGCAGGGCCCGCGCATCGTGTGCACCGTGCTCAATGATGGCGTCCTGTCCGACCGCAAGGGCCTGAACAAGCAGGGCGGCGGCCTCTCGCTGGGCGCCCTCACCGAGCGTGACAAGGAACTGATCGGCATCGTCGCCAAGATCGGCGTGGACTTCATCGCCGTCTCGTTCTGCCGCAACGCCGAGGACATGAACGAAGCGCGTCGCATCGCCCAGTCGCATGGCTGCGATGCCGCCCTCGTCTCCAAGGTCGAGCGTACCGAAGCCATCGAGAACCTCACCGAGATCGTCGAAGCTTCCGACGTCGTCATGGTCGCCCGCGGCGACCTCGGCGTGGAAATCGGCGACGCCGAACTGCCGGGCCTGCAGAAGAAGATCATCCGCGAGTCGCTGGCGCAGAACAAAGTCGTCATCACCGCCACCCAGATGCTGCAGTCGATGGTCGAAAGCCCGATCCCGACCCGCGCCGAAGTGCTGGACGTCGCCAACGCCGTCATCGACGGCACCGACGCGGTGATGCTCTCGGCCGAAACCGCCGCCGGCGCCTACCCGGTGCGGGCGGTCGAAGCGATGGCGCGCATCTGCCTCGGCGCCGAACGCCAGTTCGAGACCGATGCCGACTTCAGCAAGGCCGCCCGCAACCTCGAGCGCGCCGACCAGGCCATCGCCATGGCCACCATGTTCCTGTCCGAGCATGTCGGCGTGCGCGCCATCGTCGCGATGACCGAATCCGGCGGCACCGCGCGCTACCTCTCGCGCTTCCGCGCCAAGGCCCCGATCTACGCGGTGACCCGCCACGACGGCGCCCGCCGCCAGATGGCGATGATGCGCGACGTCTTCCCGATCAACTTCGACAGCCGTGGCCTGACCCCGCGCGAAGCCGCGCGCGGCAGCATCCGCGTGCTGGTCGAGGCGAACCTGCTCACCGGCGGCGACCGCGTGGTGTTCACCAGCGGCGAGCACATGGAAACCCACGGCGCGACCAACACGCTGCGCCTGCTGGAAGTGGGCCCGGACGGCCGCGCCTCGGGCCTGGGCGAACTGTAAGTTCGCGCGTTGGCCGATGACTGTCCCGTCGCGACGACGGGACGGTCATCGACAGCCATCGACAGCCATAGCCGATAAATCTGTAAACGTTTGCAGCCATTCCGTGAAGGAATGGCTGTACGCGTTCATGGGTATAATTCGGTTCTCCCCCGCTGCTGCCACAGGAAACACATGAGCATCGAACAGCTTGCCGAAATCGCCCAGGCCATGGTCGCCCCGGGCAAGGGCATCATCGCCATCGACGAGTCCACCAGCACGATCGCCAAGCGATTCGCCGGCGTGGGGATCGAGAACACCGAAGAGAACCGTCGCGCGTACCGCGAGCTGCTGCTCACCACGCCGAAGCTGGGCGACTACATCTCCGGCGCCATCCTGTTCGACGAAACGATCCGCCAGTCCACCAAGGACGGCGTGCCGTTCGCCAAGTACATGAGCGAGCACGGCATCATCCCGGGCATCAAGGTGGACAAGGGCGCCCAGCCGCTGGCCGGCATGCCGGGCGAGCTGGTCACCGAAGGCCTGGACGGCCTGCGCGCGCGCCTGGAGGAGTACTACAAGCTCGGCGCCCGCTTCGCCAAGTGGCGCGCGGTCATCAACATCGGCGAGGACATCCCGTCGGGCACCTGCATCGAGGCCAACGCGCATGCGCTGGCGCGTTATGCGGCGCTGTGCCAGGAGCAGGGCCTGGTGCCGATGGTCGAGCCGGAAGTGATCATGGACGGCGACCACGACATCGAGACCTGCTACGAAGTGACCGAGGCGACCCTGCGTTCGCTGTTCGGCGCCCTGTACGAGCAGAACGTCGTGCTGGAAGGCACCATCCTGAAGGCCTCGATGGTCATCGCCGGCAAGGGCAGCGAAGAGCAGGCCGGCATCGACGAAGTGGCCGAGTCCACCGTGATGTGCCTGAAGAGCACCGTGCCGGCGATCCTGCCGGGCATCGTGTTCCTGTCCGGCGGCCAGACCGACGAGCAGTCCACCGCGCACCTCAACGCGATGAACAAGCTCGGCAACCTGCCGTGGCCGCTGAGCTTCTCCTACGGCCGCGCCATGCAGCAGGCCGCGCTGAAGCTGTGGTCCAAGGACATGAAGGGCAACTTCGCCAAGGCCCAGCAGGTGGTCTACGAGCGCGCCCGCGAGAACGGCCTGGCCGCGCTGGGGCAGTGGAAGGGCTGATCGCCGCCACGCACTCCGCCATACGAAAAACGCCGGCGCAAGCCGGCGTTTTTCTTTCCGCCCTGGCAGCGGGCGTCAGGCGACTTGCGGCAGCGCCTGCGCCAGCAACTGCTGGTAGGCCTTGAACGTGGCGTCGTTGTAGGCGACCAGCACGATGCGCCGCGGCACCTTGTGCGACTTCTCCCACGCCAGCGTCTCGCTCACCGCCACGCGCGCGGCCAGCTGCAGCGGGTAGCCATAGACGCCGCAGCTGATCGCCGGGAAGGCGATCGAATGCAGGTCCATCTGTTCGGCCAGGCGCAGCGACTGCCAGTAGCAGTTCGCCAGCAGTTCCGGCTCGTGGTGCGCGCCGTCGCGCCACACCGGGCCCACCGTGTGGATGACGTGGCGCGCGGGCAGGTCGAAGCCGGGCGTGGCGCGCACTTCGCCGGTGGGGCAGCGCACGCCCGCGCGCACTTCCGGCACCTGCATGCATGCGTCGAGCAGGCGCGGGCCGGCTGCGCGATGAATCGCGCCGTCCACCCCGCCGCCGCCGAGCAACGTCTCGTTGGCGGCGTTGACGATGGCGTCGACGTCGAGTGTGGTGATGTCCCCTTGCCAGACTTCAATGCTCATGCGGCGATCTTCAGGTGGCCCCGATGAGGGCGATGTGAGGGCGGCGTGCGTGTCGCCGGGTGGACGGCGACGATAGGCGACGGGCGTCTCCGATCCTGCGACGCGGCACCTGCGCAAGCGCTGTCAGTTGTGCGTCCAAGCGGGTGATTGGCAAGGCATTGCGTGGCCGTCGCGGCACACGGCGACGTGGTCGTGATCGCGATGAAAAAGTGTCCGCGGAAAAAGCAAAAGGGCCGCGAATGCGGCCCTTTGTCAGCGCAAACATCGGCCCGGCTTACGGCAGCCCGGCCAGCCAGTCGTCGTCGGAGCCTTCGTTGATGTCGGCGAACAGCGGCGTGCTGAAGTAGCGCTCGCCGGTGTCCGGCAGCACCGCCAGCACCACCGAGCCCGGTTCGGCCTTGGCGGCCACGTCGAGCGCGGTGGCCACGGTGGCGCCGGAAGAGATGCCGACGAAGATGCCTTCCTCCGCGGCCAGGCGCCGCGCGACTTCGATCGCGCGGTCATCGCCGATCGAATACAGCTCGTCGTACACCTCGCGGTTGAGCACTTCGGGCACGAAGTCCGGCGTCCAGCCCTGGATCTTGTGCGGCTTCCACTCGTCGCCCTTGAGCAGCGCCGCGCCGGCCGGCTCGGTGGCGATGATCTTCGTCTCCGGGCGCGCGACCTTCAGCACCTCGCCCACGCCGGTGAGCGTGCCGCCGGTGCCCCAGCCGCTGACGAAGTAGTCCAGGCGCTGGCCGGCGAAGTCGCGCAGGATCTCGGCGGCCGTGGTGTTGCGGTGGTACGCCGGGTTGGCCGGGTTCGCGAACTGGCTCGCCAGGAACCAGCCGTGCTGCTCGGCCAGTTCCTTCGCCTTGCGCACCATGCCGCTGCCGCGCTCGGCGGCCGGGGTGAGGATGACCTTGGCGCCATAGGCGCGCATCAGCTTGCGGCGCTCGATGGAGAACGTCTCCACCATCGTGGCGACGAACTTGTAGCCGCGCGCGGCGGCGACCATCGCCAGCGCCACGCCGGTGTTGCCGGAGGTGGCTTCCACGATGGTGTCGCCGGGCTTGAGCAGGCCGCGCTGCTCGGCGTCCAGGATGATGGCCAGGGCGAGGCGATCCTTCACCGAACCGCCCGGGTTGAAGGATTCGACCTTCGCGTAGACGGTGACGTGCTCGGGCGCGATCCGGTGGAGCTTGACGATCGGCGTGCGGCCGACGGTGTCGAGGATGCTGTCGTACAGGGCCATGCGGGGAATCTCCGTGGAGGCGGTCAGGCGGCGTGCGCCAGTGTGGCGCCGTCGGGCTTTGCGGAAAGTGAGGGCGGCGGGCCAAGCGGCGCCTGGCCGAACCAGTGCAGTTCGTGCGCCAGCGCGGCCACCTCGCCGAGGATCAGCAGCGCGGGCGAACCCACCGCATGCTGACGGGCCAACGCGGCGAGCGCGTCGAGCCGGCCAGTGACCACGCGCTGTTCGGGGCGCGAGCCGTTCTCGACCAGCGCGAACGGCGTGGCGCCGTCGCGGCCACCGGCGAGCAGGCGCGCCTGGATCGTCTCCAGCCCGGCCACGCCCATGTAGAAGGCCAGCGTCTGGCGTTCGCGCGCCAGCGCGTCCCAGTCCAGCGTGTCGAGCGAATCGCGGCAGTGCGCGGTGACGAAGCGCACCGACTGCGCATGGTCGCGATGGGTGAGCGGCACGCCGGCATAGGCGGCGCAGGCCAGCGCGGCGGTGATGCCCGGCACCACTTCGAAGGGAACGTCGTGCGCGCGCAGGAACTGCAGCTCTTCGCCGCCGCGGCCGAACACGAACGAATCGCCGCCCTTGAGCCGCACCACGCGGCGGCCGGCACGCGCGTGTTCCAGCATCAGCGCATGGATGTGGTCCTGCGAAGTGCTCTGGCCGCGCGCGGACTTGCCCACTTCGATGCGTTCGGCATCGCGCCGCGCCAGTGCCAGCACCGGGCCGCTGACCAGGCGGTCGTAGAGGATCACGTCGGCTTCGTTGAGCGCGCGCAGCGCGGCGAGCGTGAGCAGGCCGGGGTCGCCGGCGCCGGCGCCGACCAGCACCACCGCGCCGCGCGCCGGCGGCGTGGCCTGCGCGAGTTGGGTATCGAGATAGCGGGCCGCGTCGTCGTCGCGGCGCTGGCGCAGCAGGCGCGGCAGCGGGCCGGCCAGCTGCGCTTCGAAGAAGCGGCGGCGCGCGCCGGTGTCGGGGAAGCGGGTGCGGATGCGCGCGCGCTGGCGGGTGAACAGCTCCACCAGGCCGCCCCAGCTGTCGTCGAGCAGGCTTTCCAGCCAGCGGCGCAGGTGGCGGGCCACCATCGGCGCACCGCCGCCACTGGAGATGGCGACCTGCAGCGCGCCGCGTTCCACCACCGCCGGCACCTGGAAGCTGGAGAGCGCGGCATCGTCCACCACGTTGGCGAAGATGCCCTGGGCCTCGGCGCTGGCCGCCACCGCCTGGTTGACCGCGAGGTCGTCGGTGGCGGCGATCACCAGCCAGGTGCGCGGTTGCAGCCAGCCCGGCTCGAATTCGCCGGCCCACCATTCGATGGCGCCGTCTTCCGCCGCCTGGCGCAGGGCAGGGGTCAGCTCGGGTGCCCCGACCCGCACCCTGGCGCCGGCATGGCGCAGCGCCTGCACCTTGCGCTCGGCCACCGCGCCACCGCCGACCACCAGCACCGGTCGGCCACGCAGGTCGGCGAACAGGGGAAACAGGGCAGGGCTCACGGGCGGATGCGGGCAGGCGGGGAGGGAGGGCTGACCGTAAACCCCGCTTATAGCCGTCGGAAATGACTTCATGCATCCTTCAAATAGCCTTCGGTTATAAGCTCGGCCGACGGATTCCCGTACATTCGTTCAGCCGCCTCCCACGCCCGCCGCGATCTCCCGATGACGCTGACGCAACTCCGCTACCTGGTCGCCATTGCCGATGCCGAGCTCAACATCACCCTGGCGGCGGCGCGCGTGCATGCCACCCAGCCGGGGCTGTCCAAGCAGCTCAAGCAGCTGGAGGACGAGCTCGGCTTCCTGTTGTTCGTGCGCAAGGGGCGCAGCCTGGAATCGGTGACCCCGGCCGGCACCGAGGTGATCCATCGCGCCCGCGCCGTGCTGGCCGAAGCCAACAACATCCGCACCTACGCCGCCAACCAGCGGCGCGAGGCGCAGGGCCAGCTCACCTTGACCACCACGCACACCCAGGCGCGCTTCGTGCTGCCGCCGGCGGTGGCGCAGATCAAGCACGCCTACCCGCAGGTGAGCGTGCACCTGCAGCAGGCCGCCGAAAGCGCCGCGCTGGACCTGCTCAGCCAGGGCGATGCCGACATCGCCGTGGTCAGCACCGCTGGCAGCGAGCCGAATGCGGGCATCGCCGTGCCGCTGTACCGCTGGCGCCGGCTGGTGATCGTGCCGCGCGGCCACGAGCTGGACCGCGGCGGCCGCGCGCCGGACATGCAGGCGCTGGCCGCCCAGCCGCTGATCAGCTACGAATCCTCCACCCGCACCGGCTCCTCCCTGCAGCGTGCCTTCGCCGAAGTCGGCCTGGAGCCACGCATCGCGCTGACCGCGCTGGATGCCGACCTCATCAAGACCTACGTGCGCACCGGGCTGGGCGTGGGCCTGGTGGCCGAGATGGCCATCGGCGGCGATGACACCGACCTGCGCGCCTGGGCCGCCCCGGCGCCGATCGCCGAATGCATCGCCTGGGCGGTGCTGCCGCGCGACCGCGTGCTGCGCGACTACGCGCTGGAACTGGTCAACGTCCTCGCCCCGCAGATCGACAAGCGCGACCTGCGCCGCGTCCTCGACGGCAACCAGGCGCCGAACTGGCCCGAGCCGCCGACGTGGGAATCGCTGACGCAGACGATCACGAGCTGAGCGCTCCAACTGGGCGCGCTGCCCGGCGCGCACTGCGACAATGCGTCGCGCGCTGGATCTTCACGCCCCGCCGGCACGCAGCCGGCCGCTAGAATGCCGGCCGTGATCCGCGCCCGGCCCCTGCACACCATGATGGCCCGACTCGCCTGCCTGGCGGTCGTGCTGATGCTGTGCGCGCCGTTGCTCAGCCGCGCGCTGCAGTCGCCGATGGGCACGCGCTTCGCCGAGCTGTGCACCGCGCAGGGGCTGAAGCAGGTCGCGCTGGATGCGCCGATGGCGATGCCTACGGCGATGGATCACGGCGCATCGCACGCCGGCCACGCCGCCTCGCAAGGCGGCGGTGACCCGCACGCGATGCATGGCGGCGAAGCCGCCTGCGACTACTGCCTGCTGGCGATCCGGCTGCTGCCGGTGCTGGCGATCCTGTTCTGCTGGCTGCGCCTGCCGCGCACCGCCGGCCCCCGCGCGCTGGCCATGGCCTGGCCGCGCGCGCTGGCTGCATGGCCGGCCCATCCGGCCCGGGGACCTCCGCTGGCGGCCTGACCCGCCCGCCATCCATCCGACCCGCGCGCGCTGTTCGACAGCGCGTGCCCGCCGTGTTCCCGGAGTCACCATGTCCTTCCGTTCCGAATCGCCGGCCATGCCGGCGCGCCTGGCGTGCGCGCTCGCCGCCGTGCTTGCGCCCGTCCTCGCGCATGCCGCCGACACCGACGCGGGCGATGCCCGCACCCTCGACGCCATCGTCGTCACCGCCGCCGCGCCCGACAGCCCGCTCACCTGGGTCACCGACCCGCGCCTGCCGCGCCAGCCGGTGCCGGCCAGCGATGGCGCCGATTACCTGAAGACCGTTCCCGGCTTTGCCGCCATCCGCAACGGCGGCACCAATGGCGACCCGGTGCTGCGCGGCATGTTCGGCTCGCGCCTCAACGTGCTCAGCAATGACGGCAGCCTGATCGGCGCCTGCCCGGCGCGCATGGACAACCCGCTGTCCTACATCGCCCCGGAAACCTACGACCGCCTCGTGCTCATCAAGGGCCCGCAGACCGTGCGCTGGGGCCCCGGCGCCTCGGCCGGCACCGTGCGCTTCGAGCGTGACACCCCGCACTTCGACGCGCCGGGCGTGCGCGTGGACGCCAGCGCCCTGGGCGGCTCGTTCGACCGCAACGACCAGGTACTCGACGCTACCGCCGGCAACGCGCTGGGCTACGTGCGCGTCAACGGCAACCGCTCCGAATCGGACGACTACGAAGACGGCAACGGCGACGTCGTGCCTTCGCGCTGGCGCAAGTGGAACACGGACGCGGCGATCGGCTGGACGCCGGATGCCGACAGCGTGCTGGAAGTTTCCGCCGGCACCGGCGATGCGCTCGCGCGCTACGCCGGCCGCGGCATGGATGGCGCCGCGTTCCGCCGCCACAGTTATGCGGCGCGTTACGTGCATGAAAACCTGCCCGGCGCCTGGGACCGAGTGGAAGCGAACGTCTACTACAACGACGCCGACCACGTGATGGACAACTACAGCCTGCGCACGCCGAACCCGATGTCGTCGATGCCGATGCCGATGGCGTCGAACGTGGATCGCCGCACCACCGGCGGCCGCCTGGCGGTGGACTGGCGCTGGGACGACATCGCGCTGGCCGCGGGCGTCGACGCGCAGGACAGCCGCCACCGCGACCGCAGCGCCAGCGGTCGCGGCGTGTATGCGACGTTGCCCTGGAACGTGGACGCGCGCTTCTCCAACCTCGGCGTGTTCTCGGAGATCACCGTTGGCGCGGGCCAGCCGAAGCGCTGGGTGGGCGGCCTGCGCATGGACCGCGCGCAAGCCACCGACGAGCGCGCCACCACCGGCATGATGGCCATGCCCAATCCCACCGCAGGGCAGGAGCGCCGCGAGTGGCTGGGCAGCGGCTTCCTGCGTCGCGAGCAGGACCTCACGGCGAACACGACCTGGTATGCCGGCGTGGGCCATGTCGCGCGCATGCCGGACTACTGGGAGCTGTTCTCTGCCGACGCGGGCGCGGCGGGTACGGTGAATGCCTTCAGTGCCATTGCGCCGGAGCGCACGACGCAGCTGGATGTCGGCCTGCAGTTCCGCGGCGAGCACCTGCAGGCGTGGGTCTCGGCTTACGCGGGCAAGATCGACGATTACATCCTGTTCGAGTACCGCGATGGCGGCATGATGGGCAGCACCACGGTCGCCAGGAACGTGGATGCGCGCATTGCCGGCGGCGAAGCCGGCGTGGAATGGCATCTGCACGACGGCTTCAAGCTCGGCGGCACGCTGGCCTATGCATGGGGCGAGAACCGCAGTGACGGTGGCGCATTGCCGCAGATGCCGCCGCTGGAAGCGCGCCTGAGCGCGGGTTACGAAGGTGCGCGGTGGTCGGCTGGGGCGCTGCTGCGCGCGGTCGCGAGGCAGGGCCGCGTGGCGGTGGACGAAGGCAATGTGGTGGGTCGCGACCTGGGCGAAAGCGCGGGCTTTGCGGTGTTCTCGCTCAACGGCGGGTATCGCTTCAGCGATGCGTTGGCGCTGACTGCGGGCGTGGACAACCTCTTTGATCGCGCTTATGCCGAGCATCTCAACCTGGCGGGCAGCGCGGACTTCGGCTATCCGGCGGATCCGGTGCGGATCAATGAGCCGGGGCGCAGTGTGTGGGTGAAGCTCAACTTCCACTACTGACGGTTTGCAATGCGGATGGATGCGCGACTCGCGGCGCGGGCCCCGACCCCGGCGGGGACGGGGCAAGGCGCATCCTTTCCCCACTTCGATCAGTGAAGCGAAAGCTTTCGTTGCCGGTCGAGGGGATCCGTGGGGTGCGTGGGGGCTTGGCCCTTTCGGGACCGTTGGCGCCATGGATGGCGCCGACGAGCCTCCATGGATGGATTCACGGCGTGTCCCGAAAGGGCCAAGCCCCCGCGCGCCGTGCATGAATCAATGCGAGCCGACAAGGAAAGCAGCGCCGATAGACCGGGCTGGAGGAACAGCCCCCTTGTGCCGCAAGGGGGCGCGCCGACAGGCGCGGGGATAGAACAGCCCCCTCAAATATCCTCGTGAATCCCACACTCCCGCTTCAGCCCAAAGAACCGCGTATCTTCCTCGCGCATCCCAGGCTCCCATCGCCGCGTCGTATGGAAATCGCCGATGGACACATAGCCCTGCTCCCACAGCGGGTGATACGGCAAGTCATGAGCCTTCAGATAGCGCCACACATCGCGATCGCTCCAGTCCGCGATCGGGCTCACCTTGAACCGCTCACCGCGCCGCTGCACGATCGGCGTCTGCGCGCGGCTGGCTGATTGCTGCCGGCGCAGCCCGGTGAACCACGTCCCGACATGCAGCTCGTCCAGCGCCCGCCGCATCGGCTCCACCTTGCGCAGGCTGTTGTACTGCTCGATGCCGACCACGCCCTGTTCCCACAACCGCCCGTGGCGCGCCTCCATCCAGGCCCGGCTCACCAGCGGCCGGAACACCTTCAAGTTCAGCTGCAAGCGTTCGGTCAACTCATCGGCGAAGCGATACGTCTCGGGGAACAGATACCCCGTATCCACCAGGATCACCGGGATGTCCGGCCTCTGCCGGCTCAGCATGTGCAACGCCACCGCCGACTGTGCCCCGAAACTCGACGACAACGCCGCTTCCGCCGGTCCGTTCGCCAGCGCCCAGGCGACGCGCTCTTCCGCGCTGCATCGCTCCAGACGCGCATTGAGGGCGTCGAGGTCGTGCAGCGCGTCGGGCTTGGCCGAAGAGACGGGCAGGGCGGTCATACGAGTTCCAGTTGGACTTGGCGGTGGGTGGGGTACGGCGGCAGTGCGACGACGCCCGCGCGATGCAGGAAATCGCCGAAGCCCTCATCGTCGCCACGCTCGGCGGCGTAGCGGGCGAACAGCGGATCGAGCGCGGCCAGGATCTCCGGCTCGGTGATGTTTTCGCGGTACAGCGTGTTCAACCGCTGCCCGCGGTGGTCGCCGCCGAGCATCAGGTTGTAGCGCCCGGGCGCCTTGCCCACGAGCGCGATCTCGGCCAGGTACGGCCGCGAGCAGCCGTTCGGGCAGCCGGACAGACGCAACACGATCGGCGTATCGACCAGCCCATGGGCTTCCAGCAGCGGCTGCAGCTTCGCGTTGAAATCCGGCAGGTAACGCTCGGCCTCGGCCATCGCCAGCCCGCAGGTCGGCAACGCCACGCAGGCCATCGCGCCACGCGCCAGCGCGCTCGGCAACAGGTTGCCCGCGTCCAGCCCATGCGTGGCGACCAGCGCGTCGATGCGCGCGCGCTGCGCCGCCGGCACGCCGGCGATGACCAGGTTCTGGTTCGGCGTCAGCCGGAACTCGCCCTCGTGGAAGCGCGCGATCTCGCGCAGGCCGCTCAACGCGGTGCGGCCATCGCCATCGGCGATGCGCCCGGCCGGCAGCGAGAGCGTCAGGTGCCAGCGGCCATCCTCGCCCTCGACCCAACCGTAGCGGTCGCCGTTGTGGTCGAACGAGAAACCGCGCGCCGGTTCGAGCACCAGCCCGGCACGGCGCTGGATCTCCCCGAGGATGAAATCCAGCCCCTTGTCGTCGATGGTGTACTTGAAGCGCGCGCGCTTGCGCACCTCGCGGTTGCCGAAATCGCGCTGCGTGGTCACCACCGCGGTGGCCACCTCCAGCAGCCGCTCGCGCGGGAACCAGCCGACCACGTTGCCCACGCGCGGCCAGGTCTCCGCATCGCCATGTGTGGCGCCCATGCCGCCGCCGATGACCAGGTGGTAGCCGGTCAGCACGCCTTCGGCGACCGTGCCGACGAAGCCCAGGTCGTTGGCGAACACGTCCACGTCGTTGATCGGCGGCAGCGCGAAGCCGATCTTGAACTTGCGCGGCAGGTAGCGGTCGCCGTAGATCGGCTCGTCTTCCTCGCCGCTGCCGGACACGCGCTCCTCGTCCAGCCAGATCTCGTAATAGGCGCGGGTGTTGGGCAGCAGGTGCTCGGAGGTGCGCGCCGCATCGGCATACAGCTGCGCGTGCACCGGCGACAGCAGCGGGTTGGCCGCCACCAGCACGTTGCGGTTGACGTCGCCGCAGGCGGCCAGCGTGTCGATGAGCGCGGCGTTGATCGCCTGCATCGTCGCCTTCAGTTCGCGCTTGATCACGCCATGGAACTGGAACGCCTGCCGCGTGGTGACGCGCAGCGAATGGTTGCCGTAGCGCGTGGCGATGGTATCCAGCTGCAGCCACTGCTGCGGGGTGACCACGCCGCCGGGCGTGCGCGTGCGGATCATGAACTGGTAGGCCGGCTCCAGCTTCTGCCGGCGGCGCTCGTCGCGCAGGTCGCGGTCGTCCTGCTGGTAGCTGCCGTGGTATTTGATGAGGGTCTGGTCGTCCTCGCGCAGGGCGCCGGTGACCGGGTCGGCCAGGCTTTCCAGCAGCGAGCCGCGCAGGCGGCGGCTGGCGGATTTGATGTCTTCGACGGAATGCGTGCTCATGGCGATCTGGCTGGCAGCGGAAGGAGGCAGGCGACGAACGGCTTTCGGCCGTCAGTACACGTCCCGGCTGTAGCGCCCCTCCTTCTGCAACGAGGTGACGAATTCGGCGGCCGCCTCGGCATCCAGCCCGCCATGCTCGGCGACGATGTCCACCAGCGCGGCGTGCACGTCCTTGCCCATCGAGATCGCGCCGCACACGTATACGTGCGCGCCTTCGCGCAGCCACGCATACACCTCGCGGCCACGCTGGCGCAGCCGGTGCTGCACGTAGATCTTCTCTGCCTGGTCGCGCGAGAACGCCAGGTCCAGCTCATGCAGCTCGCCGCGCGCGAGTGCCTGCTGCCACTCGGCCTGGTAGAGGAAATCGCGGTTGAAATGGCGCGCGCCGAAGAACAGCCAGTTGCGGCCGCGCGCGCCGCGCTCGGCGCGTTCCTGCACGAAGCCGCGGAACGGCGCCACGCCGGTGCCGGGGCCGATCATCAGGATGTCGCGCGCATCGTCCGCCGGGACGCGGAAGCGCTCGTTGGCCTCGACGTACACCTGCGCGGTATCGCCTTCGGCCAGCGCGGCGAGGAACGCACTCGCCGAGCCGACATGGGCATGGCCGTGCGCCTGGTATTCCAGCTCGTCCACCGTCAGATGGACCTCGTCGCCGACGCGGCGGCGGCTGGACGCAATGGAATACAAGCGCGGCGCCAGCGGACGCAGCGCGGCGAGCAGGCCCTGCTGGTCCCAATCCGCCGGCCAGCGACGCAACACGTCGATCACCTGGTGATCGGCGAGTAGCGTCGCCAGGCCGGCAGTCTGGGTAGGGGCGAGCAGTTCCTGCAATTCCACCGCGCCGGACCGTTCGGCGTGCGCGGCCAGGAACGGCCGCGACAGCTTGGTCAGTTCGCGGTGGGCAGTGAGCCACTCCGACAGCGGCAGAGTCTGGTCGGCCACGGTGACGTCGGCATGACCATCCAGTTGCAGCACGTCGAGCACCGGGGCGACCAGCGCCTGCGCATTGCGATGGCGGAAGCCCAGCGCATCGCCGGGTTCGTAGTGCAGGCCGCTGCCGGCCAGCGAGAGCTCCAGGTGGCGCACGCGCTTGGACGCGCCGCCGTACTGGCGATAGGCCGGGCCCTTGAACTCGCGGCCGCTGATGACCTGGTTGGCCAGCACTTCGGCCGCGAACGGATGCGCGTGGTCGGCGAGGTTCGCCGCGGGGCCGCGCAGCGGGGTGATCTTCGCGCCGGCCGCCGGCACGCTGGCCAGCAGCTCGCGCGCCTCGCGCAGCACCTCTTCGCGCCACGGCTCGGCGATGGTGTCGATATCGAGGTCGGCTTCGGCCAGCGGGCGCACGCGCTGCGCGCCCAGCTCGGCCAGGCGGGCGTCGAGGCGGCGGGCGATGCCGCAGAAATCGGCGTAGCTCGAATCGCCCAGGCCGAGCACGGCGTACTTCAGCTCCGGCAGCTTCGGCGCGCGGCGGCCCTGGATGAATTCGACCAGGCCGATGGCGTCGTCCGGCGGGTCGCCTTCGCCCTGGGTGCTGATGACCACGTAGAGCAGGCGCTCGCTGGCCAGTTCGCGGGTGGGGTAGGTGTCGGCGCGCTGCAGGCGCACGCGCAGGCCGGCCGCTTCCGCATCGGCGGCCACGCGCTCGGCGGCGCGGCGCGCGTTGCCGGTCTGGCTGCCGTACAGCACGGTGAGGCGGCGTTCCTCGCCGCGCTCGGGGGCCGCGCCACCCGGCACCAGCGCCAGCGAAGGCGGCGCGGCATGGCCGTGGGCCAGGCCGGCGGTATAGCCCGACAGCCACCACAGCGAGGGCGCATCCAGCCCTTCGACCAGCCGCGACAGCAGCGCCCTGCGATCTTCCGGCAAGGGGCTGGGGGGCAAGGCGGGGCTGGCGGCGGTCATTCCCGGTCCGGCGGCTAGGGTGGGAATCCGATGCTAGGCAAGGGCTTGCAGCGACAGAAAGGAGCAGCGGTTATCGCCTTATGCCCGCCGCTTATTTCTGCGGGCCCGCCGCGCCGGGCCAGACTGCGGCCTTCCCGGTCGGTGCTAGGCTTGACCGGCCACTCCGATACCTGGCGGCAATGAGTCTTCCACCCCTGTCCCACCTCGACCGGCTCGAGGCCGAAAGCATCCACATCCTGCGCGAGGTCGCGGCCGGCTTCGCCAACCCGGTGCTGCTGTACTCGGTGGGCAAGGACAGCTCGGTGCTGCTGCACCTGCTGCTCAAGGCCTTCGCCCCGGCGCCGCCGCCGATCCCGCTGCTGCACGTGGATACGCGCTGGAAGTTCCGCGAGATGATCGCCTTCCGCGACCGCCGCGCCGCCGAGACCGGCGTGGAGCTGCGCGTGCACATCAACCCGGACGGCATCGCCCAGGACGTGGGCCCGTTCAGCCACGGCGCCGCCGTGCATACCGACATCATGAAGACCCAGGGCTTGAAGCAGGCGCTGGAGAAGTGGAAGTTCGACGCCGCCATCGGCGGAGCGCGCCGCGACGAGGAGAAGTCGCGCGCCAAGGAGCGCGTGTTCTCCTTCCGCAACGAGCGCCATCGCTGGGATCCGAAGAACCAGCGCCCGGAGCTCTGGAATCTCTACAACACCCGCGTGCATGCCGGTGAAAGCGTGCGCGTGTTCCCGCTCTCGAACTGGACCGAGCTGGACATCTGGCTCTACATCTACCGCGAGGCGATCCCGGTGGTGCCGCTGTATTTCGCCGCGCCGCGGCCGGTGGTCGAACGCGACGGCGCGCTGATCCTGGTCGACGACGAGCGCCTGCCCCTGCGCGAAGGCGAAGTGCCGCAGCAGCGCTCGGTGCGTTTCCGCACGCTGGGCTGCTACCCGCTCACCGGCGCGATCGACTCCACCGCCGACAGCCTGGAGGCGATCATCGCCGAGATGCTGGTGGCCACCAGTTCCGAACGCCAGGGCCGGGTGATCGACCAGGACCCGAGCGAGTCGATGGAAAAGAAGAAGCTGGAGGGGTACTTCTGATGGCACGCGACCCGGCCACCGCCGAAGCCACTCCCGCCGCGCAGGCCGACGCGCTGCCGGCCGGCGAACAGATCGCCGCCTACCTGCAGCGCCACGAAACCAAGCCGCTGCTGCGCTTCATCACCTGCGGCAGCGTGGACGACGGCAAGAGCACGCTGATCGGCCGCCTGCTGTACGACAGCAAGCGCCTGTTCGACGACCAGCTCGCCGCGCTGGAGCGCGACAGCCGCCGCCACGGCACGCAGGGCGCGCACATCGACTACGCGCTGCTGCTCGACGGCCTGGCCGCCGAGCGCGAGCAGGGCATCACCATCGACGTGGCCTACCGCTACTTCGATACCGACAAGCGCAAGTTCATCGTCGCCGATTGCCCCGGCCACGAGCAGTACACCCGCAACATGGCCACCGGCGCGTCCACCGCCGACCTGGCGGTCGTGCTGGTGGACGCACGCAAGGGGCTGCTGCCGCAGACGCGCCGCCACAGCTTCATCGCTTCGCTGCTGGGTATCGGCCGCATCGTGCTGGCGGTGAACAAGATGGACCTGGTCGATTACGACCAGGCCGTGTTCGACGCCATCCAGGCCGACTACCGCGCGCTGGCCGCGCAGCTGGGGCTGGCCTCGGTGCAGGCGATCCCGATGTCGGCGCTGGAAGGCGACAACCTCTCCACGCATTCGGCGCGCATGCCCTGGTATGCCGGCCCGAGCCTGCTCGAACACCTGGAAACCGTGCGCCTGCCCGAGGGCGATGACGCCATCGGCCTGCGCCTGCCGGTGCAGTGGGTCAACCGCCCGCACCAGGGCTTCCGCGGTTTCGCCGGCACGCTCAGCGCCGGCCATGCGCGCCCGGGCGATGCGGTGGTGGTGCTGCCGTCCGGGCGGCGCTCGCGCATCGCGCGGGTGATCGGCCCCGACGGCGACGTGCAGCACGCGCGCGCCGGCCAGGCGGTGACGCTGACGCTGGAAGACGAAATCGACGTGAGCCGCGGCGATGTCATCGCCGCCGCCGGCGACCCGCCCGAAGTGGCCGACCAGTTCGCCGCGCACCTGTTGTGGCTGGACGATGCCGCGCTGCTGCCCGGCCGCCCGTACTGGCTGAAGATCGGCGCGCGCACCGTGGCCGCCAGCGTCAGCGAGATCAAGCACCGCATCGACGTGAACACCCAGGAGCACCTGGCCGCCAAGCGGCTGGCGCTCAACGAGGTCGGCTACTGCAACCTCGCGCTCGACGAGCCGATCGCCTTCGCGCCGTACACGCGCGAGCCGGCGCTGGGCGCGTTCATCCTGATCGACCGCCAGACCAACGCCACCGTCGGCGCCGGCACGCTGGATTTCGCGCTGCGCCGCGCCGGCAACGTGCACTGGCAGCACCTGGACGTGGACAACGCCGCGCGCGCCCGCATCAAGGGCCAGGCGCCGAAGGTGCTGTGGTTCACCGGCCTGTCCGGCGCCGGCAAGTCCACGGTGGCCAACCTGGTCGACCGGCGCCTGCATGCGTTGGGCTACCACACCTTCATCCTGGACGGCGACAACGTGCGCCATGGCCTCAACCGCGACCTCGGCTTCACCGACGAGGACCGCGTGGAGAACATCCGCCGCGTGGCCGAGGTGGCGCGCCTGATGGCCGACGCCGGGCTGATCGTGCTGGTCAGCTTCATCTCCCCGTTCCGCGCCGAACGCCGGATGGCGCGCGAGCGCTTCGCCGAGGGCGAGTTCGTCGAGGTGTTCGTCGACGTGCCGCTGGCGGTGGCCGAGGCACGCGACGTGAAGGGTTTATATGCCAAGGCGCGCGCCGGGCAGATCCCGAACTTCACCGGCATCGACTCGCCCTACGAGGCCCCCGAATCGCCCGAACTGCACCTGCAGGCCGATGGCGACAACGCGCAGGCGCTGGCCCGGCAGGTGCTGGCGCACCTGGGCGTGGAGCGCTGAACCCGCCCCGGCGGCATGCCGGGGCATGATTTCCGGACCGGCAAGGGTCTTTGGTCATGGGGCCGATCGGGCCCTCATGTCAACGGGTGTCATCGGCTGTCGTTAAACTCGGGACATCCCTAGGCAGGACCCCCGATTGATGCTTTCCCGATACCGCGCGGGCGTGGCCGCCGCTGGCCTGGCCATCGCCCTGGCCGGCTGTGATCGCGCCGCCCACCCGGCCGCCAACGCCGCCCCGATCCCGGTGACCGTGCAGACGGTGGCCACGCAATCCTGGAACACCACCGTGCAGTCCATCGCCACGGTGCGTGCGCGCGAGTCGGTGGCGCTCACCGCCGCGGTGAGCGATGTCGTGGACAAGGTCTACTTCGAAAGCGGCGACGACGTGAAGGCCGGCCAGTTGCTGGTGACGCTGCGCGGCAACTCGCAGCAGGCCGCGCTCAACGCCGCGCAGGCCACCTACGAGGAAGCCGACCAGCTGTACCGCCGCCAGCAGGAGCTGATCGGCCAGCAGCTGGTGGCCAAGTCCACCGTCGATACCCAGCGCGCGCTGCGCGATGCGGCGATGGCGCGCGTGGCGCAGATGCGCTCGGACATCGGCGACCGCGAAGTGCGCGCGCCGTTCGCCGGCGTGCTCGGCATCCGCCAGATCAGCCCCGGCTCGCTGGTGACCGCCAGCACGGTGATCGCCACGCTGGACGACATCGAACGCATGCACGTCGATTTCCAGGTGCCCGAGGCCCAGCTGGGCCTGGTGAAGCTGGGCAACGAGGTCAGCGGCGTGGCCGCCGCCTTCCCGGGCGAGCGCTTCCGCGGCGAAGTCTCGGCGATCGATTCGCGCGTGGACGAGAACACCCGCGCGGTGACCGTGCGCGCCGACTTCGCCAACCCCGCGCGTCGCCTGCGCCCGGGCATGCTGCTGGACGTGCGCCTGTACCAGCCCGAACGCCAGGCCCTGGTGATCCCGGAGATCGCCGTGGTGCAGGTCGGCCGCGAATCGTTCGTGTACCGGGTGAAGGCCGACGACAGCGTCGAGCGCGTGGACGTGCGCACCGGCGAGCGCCGCGATGGCAAGGTCGAGATCCTCGACGGCATAAAGGCCGGCGAGCGCATCGTGGTGGACGGCACCGGCAAGCTGCGCCCGGGCCTGAAGGTGCGCGGTGAAGCCGACGGCGGCGCTGCCCCGGCGCCGCGCCCGCGGGCCGCGCAATGAAACTCTCCGATATCTCCATCACCCGCCCGGTGCTGGCGGTGGTGATGAGCCTGCTGCTCGTCGTGCTGGGCGTGATGTCCTTCACCCGCCTGACCCTGCGCGAGCTGCCGGCCATCGACCCGCCCATCGTCTCGGTGGACGTGGAGTACACCGGCGCCTCGGCGGCGGTGGTGGAAAGCCGCATCACCCAGGTGCTGGAGGATGCGCTGGCCGGCATCGAGGGCATCGAGACCATCGAGGCGCGCAGCCGCAACGGCAGCTCGGACATCAGCATCGAGTTCGTGCCCACGCGCGACGTGGAAGCGGCGGCCAACGACGTGCGCGACGCGGTCAGCCGCGTCACCGACCGCATGCCCGACCAGGCGCGGCCGCCGGAGATTTCCAAGGTCGAGGCCGACGCCGACCCGATCCTGTGGCTCAACATGAGCTCCAGCGCGATGGACACGCTGCAGCTGTCCGACTACGCCGAGCGCTACATCGTCGACCGCTTCTCCAGCCTGGACGGCGTGGCGCAGGTGCGCATCGGCGGCCGCCAGCGCTATGCAATGCGCGTGTGGCTGGACCGCGACCAGCTCGCCGCGCGCGGCATGACGGTGAGCGACGTGGAAGCGGCGCTGGAGAAGGAGAACGTCGAGCTGCCGGCGGGCAGCATCGAATCGGCGCAGCGCGACTTCACCCTGCGCGTGGAGCGCAGCTACCTCAAGCCCGAGGATTTCGCCCGCCTGCCGCTGGGCAAGGGCGCCGACGGCTACGTGGTGCGGCTGGGCGACGTGGGCAAGGTCGAGCTGACGTCGGCCGAGCGCCGCGCCTATTTCCAGAGCAACGGCGTGCCCAACGTCGGCCTGGGCATCGTGCGCAACTCCACCGCCAACGCGCTGGACGTGGCGCGCGAGGCACGCGCGGAAGCCGAGCGCATCCAGAAATCGCTGCCGGCGGGCACCAACATCTTCGTCGCCTTCGATACCACCACTTTCATCGATGCGTCGGTCGAGCGCGTGTACCACACGCTGGTCGAGGCGGTGGTGCTGGTGCTGGTGGTGATCTGGCTGTTCCTGGGCAGCGCCCGCGCGGCGCTGATCCCGGCAGTGACGGTGCCGGTGTGCTTGATTGCCGCGTTCATCGCGCTGTACGCATTCGATTTCTCGATCAACCTGCTCACGCTGCTGGCGCTGGTGCTGTGTATCGGCTTGGTGGTGGACGACGCCATCGTGGTGGTGGAGAACATCCAGCGCCGCATCGACCTCGGCGAGCCGCCGATGGTCGCCGCGCGGCGCGGTACCGCGCAGGTGGCGTTCGCGGTGATCGCGACCACGGCGGTGCTGGTGGCGGTGTTCCTGCCGGTGGGCTTTCTGGAAGGCAATACCGGGCGGTTGTTCCGCGAGCTGGCGGTGGCGCTCGCCGCGGCGGTGGCGATCTCGGCCTTCGTCGCGCTGACGCTGACGCCGATGATGTCCTCCAAGCTGCTCAAGCCGCACGACAAGGAAAAGCCCAACCGCTTCCACCACTGGTTCAACACCCGCATGGAGCGGTTGAGCCAGAGCTACAAGCGCTCGCTGGAGCGCAGCGTGGACCGCAGCTGGCTGTTCGGCGCGGTGATGCTGGCCGCGTTCCTGTTCAGTGGCTGGCTGGCCACGCGCATTCCTTCCGAACTGGCGCCGGCCGAAGACCGTGGCAATTTCCAGGTGCTGATCGACGGGCCGGAAGGCGCCGGCTTTGATTACACCGTGGAGCAGATGCACCAGGTCGAGGCGATCCTGGGGCCGTACGTGGGGCCGGACAAGCCGATCGTGCGCGCCAACCCGCGCGTGCCCGGCGGCTTCGGCAGCAGCGAGGAAATGCATACCGGCCGCGTCAGCGTGTTCCTGCAGGACTGGCACAAGCGCGAGCAGCCCACCGTGGCGCTGGCTGACGAAATCCAGAAGAAGCTCTCCGTGCTGACCGGCGTGCGGGCGCGCACGCAGGTCAGTGGTGGCCTGGTGCGCAGCCGCGGCCAGCCGTTCCAGATGGTGCTCGGCGGCCCGGACTACGCCGAGCTGGCGCAGTGGCGCGACCGCATGATGCAGCGCATGGAAGAGAACCCCGGCCTGGTCGGCGTGGACTCGGACTACAAGGAAACCCGGCCGCAGATGCGGGTGAACATCGACCGCCTGCGCGCGGCCGACCTGGGCGTGTCGGTCACCGAGATCGGCGGCGCGCTGGAAACGCTGATGGGCTCGCGCCGCGTCACCACCTTCGTCGACAACGGCGAGGAGTACGACGTGATGCTGCAGTCCGGCCGCGAGGGCCGCATGTCGCCGGAAGACCTGGCGGCGATCCGCGTGCGTTCGACCACCGGCGAACTCATCCCGCTCTCCAACCTGGTGAGCCTGAGCGAAGTGGCCGAGGCCGGTACGCTGAATCGCTTCAACCGCCTGCGCTCGGTGACGTTGAGCGCGAGCCTGGCGCCGGGCTACAGCCTGGGCGATGCCATCGCCTGGACCGAGAACGTGGCGCAGGAAGAACTGCCCGAGTACGCGCAGGTCGACTGGAAGGGCGAATCGCGCGAATACCAGAAGTCCGGCAGCGCCGTGCTGCTGACCTTCGCGATGGCGCTGCTGGTGGTGTACCTGGTGCTGGCCGCGCAGTTCGAGAGCTTCGCCCACCCGCTGGTGATCATGCTCACCGTGCCGCTGGCGGTGCTCGGCGCGCTGGTCGGCCTGTGGGCGACGAACGGCACGCTCAACCTGTTCAGCCAGATCGGCATCGTGATGCTGGTGGGTTTGGCGGCGAAGAACGGCATCCTGATCGTGGAGTTCGCCAACCAGCTGCGCGATGAAGGGCGCAGCGTGCACGAGGCGATCGTCGAATCGGCCTCGGTGCGCCTGCGGCCGATCCTGATGACCTCCATCGCCACGGTGGTGGGCGCCATCCCGCTGGTGCTGGCCGGTGGCCCCGGTTCGGCCAGCCGCGCGACGATCGGCGTGGTGGTGATCTTCGGTGTGTCGCTGTCCACGCTGCTGTCGCTGTACGTGGTGCCGGCGTTCTATTCGCTGATCGCGCCGTTCACCCGTTCGCCGGAAGCGCTGGCGCGCGAGCTGGAAGTGCTGGAGCGCGAGACGCCTTCGGTGGGCGGGCACGCGTGAGGCCTGCCGCGGCCGGGCGTTGCCTGGCCGCGGCGCCTTCCTGGCGGTCGGCCGCTTGCCCTCGCGCCGCCACTCGGCGAGCATGGGGTCGTCCCCTTCGGATTTCGCCATGGACACCGCGCCCACCCTGCGCGGCGAAGGTTTCGTGTTGCGCCGTTGGCACGCCGACGATGCGCCGGCCCTCGCCACCGCGGCCAACCACCCCGGCATCGCGCGCTGGTTGAGCGGGCGCTTCCCGCATCCCTATGGCCTGGCTGATGCCGAGCGCTTTCTCGCCGGACAGGTGGTGGACCTCTCCGACCCGGTCTTCGCCATCGTCCTCGACGGCGCCATCGCCGGCGGCATCGGCGTGCATGCCGAGCAGGCCGGCCGCGCGGAAGCGGCGCACAGCGCGCTGCTGGGGTATTGGCTGGCGCCGGCGCACTGGGGCCGCGGGGTGATGACCCGCGTGGTCGCCGCATTCGCGCCCTGGGTGATGCAGGTGCACGGGCTGCACCGCCTCGCCGCGCATGTGATGCCGGAGAATCTCGGCTCGGCCACGGTGCTGCTGCGCAACGGGTTTGCCGAGGAAGGGCGCATGCGCCATGCCGTGGTCAAGGATGGCCGGCCGCAGGACCTGCGGCTTTTTGCGCGCATCCGCGATACGTTGATGGACTGAACCAACTCAAGGGGACTACACCGCGTGGAATCGATCATCGAGGGGATCAACGGCATCATCTGGAGCAAGGCGCTCATCGTCATGTGCCTGGGTGCCGGCTTGTACTTCAGCTTCGCCACCCGCTTCATGCAGGTGCGCGGCTTCGTGGAGATGCTGCGGCTCACCGTGCGCGGCGAGAAGTCGGAGGCGGGCGTGTCCTCGTTCCAGGCGCTGGCGATGTCCATGGCCGGGCGCATCGGCATCGGCAACATCGCCGGCGTGGCCACCGCCATTGCGTTCGGCGGGCCGGGGGCGATCTTCTGGATGTGGGTGATGGGCTTCCTCGGCGCCTCCACCTCGTACGTGGAATCCACGTTGGCGCAGATCTACAAGGTGAAGGACGCCGACGGCCGCTACCGCGGTGGCCCGGCGTACTACATCGAAAAAGCCATGGGGCTGAAGTGGTACGCGATGCTGTTCGCGCTGGCCACCATCGTCGCCGCCGGCTTCCTGATGCCCGGCGTGCAGGCCAATGCCATCGCCGACAGCGCGGCCAACGCCTGCGCCGGCACCGGCTGGTGCAACGGTTTCGAGGGCCAGTGGCTGGGCATGCCCGCGCGCGATGCGTTCAAGCTGGTGCTGGGCATCGGCGTGGCGCTGATGCTGGCGGTGATCATCTTCGGCGGCGTGAAGCGCATCGCCAACTTCGCCGAGGTCGTGGTGCCGTTCATGGCCGGTGGTTTCATCCTGATGGCGGTCACCGTGATGGTGCTCAACGCCGAGCAGGTGCCGGGCATGTTCGCGCTGATCTTCGACAGCGCCTTCGGCAGCCATGCCGCGTTCGGCGCGCTGCTGGGCCTGGCGGTGGAGTGGGGCGTGAAGCGCGGCATCTACGCCAACGAAGCCGGCCAGGGCACCGGCCCGCACGCCGCCGCCGCCGCGGAGGTCTCGCACCCGGCCAAGCAGGGCTACGTGCAGGCGTTCGCGATCTACTTCGACACCATGATGGTGTGCACGTCCACCGCGTTCCTGATCCTGGCCACCGGCACCTACAACGTGTATTCGCCGGACGGCGGCGCGCCGTTGTTCGCCGGCCTGGCGGGGGTGCAGGAAGGCCCGGGCTTCGCGCAGGCGGCGGTGGAATCGGTGCTGCCGGGCTGGGGCGCGGGCTTCGTGGCGGTGGCGCTGTTCTTCTTCGCCTTCACCACCATCATGGCCTATTACTACATGGCCGAAACCAACCTCAGCTACCTCAACCACAACCGCCACCGCCCGCTCACCGTGCTGGTGCTGCGGCTGGGCATCATCGGCATGGTGATCTTCGGCGCCTTCCACAACGCCAGCGTGGCGTGGGCGTTGGGCGACATCGGCGTGGGGCTGATGGCGTGGCTGAACATCATCGCTATCTTCATCGTGCGCAAGCCGGCGCTGATCGCGCTGCGCGACTACGAGCGGCAGAAGAAGCTGGGGCTGGACCCGGTGTTCGACCCCGACGCGGTAGGCATCCGCAACGCCGATTTCTGGAAGCGGCGTGAAGGCTGAAACCCGCCGAGGGTGACGGGGGCGGCGCGGGGCGGCATCATGCCCCCGCCGAAGGCCGCGCATCCGCGCGCGGCCTTCCTCTACCGGAACCTTGCAGTGAACGATCCCTGGAAATCCCACCGCTCGCCGCGCCCCGCCGAACCGCGCGGCGGCTCGCGCCCCGCCGGCCCGCGTCCGCCGCGCCCGCCGCGTGATCCCGCCGAGGGTGGCGGTGCGCCGCCGCGGGGCGAGGAACTGCGGCTGTACGGCCGCAACGCCGTGCTGGCGGTGTTCAAGCGGCGCCCGGCGGCGCTGCGCAAGCTCTACCTGTCCGAGGCCATGATCCCCAAGCTGCAGCCGCTGCTGAAGTGGTGCGTGGCCCATCGCGTCGGCTACCGCGTGGTGGAACCGGGCGACCTGGACAAGCTCGCCGCCAGCCAGCACCACGAAGGCGTCGTGGCCGACGTGCAGCGCGAGCCGATTCCCGCGCTGGCCGACTGGCTGACGATCCTGCGGCCCGGCCCGAAGCTGCTGCTGTGGCTGGATGGCGTGGGCAACCCGCACAACTTCGGCGCGATCCTGCGTTCGGCCGCGCACTTCGGTGTGTCGGCGATCCTGCTGCCCGAACATTCGCCGCTGGCGCTCTCCGGCGCCGCCGCCCGCGTGGCCGAGGGCGGCGCGGAAGCCGTGGCGCTGGTGCGCCTGCCCAAGGCCGCGCAGGCCGACGAACTGCTGCACGACGCCGGCTTCGTGCTCGCCGCCACGCTGGTGGACGGCGGGCAGGACCTGTTCACCACGCGCCTGCCTTCGCGGCTGGTCTACGTGCTGGGGGCGGAGGGCGAGGGCATGGACCGCGGGCTGGCCGAAGCCTGCGACCTGCGGCTGTCCATTCCCGGTAGCGGCGCGGTGGAAAGCCTCAACGTCGCCAGTGCCACCGCGGTGCTGCTCGCCAGCTGGCGGGCGCGGGTGCAGGCGGGCTGAGTCACCCTTGAAGGTGGGCGGCGCTCACGGGCGCAGCGGTTCGAAGCGCACCGCCGCGCCCCCGCTGCCCGCCAGCGTGAGCGCCAGTGGCGCCGAGCGCGCATCCACCTCGCGTGTCTGCACGTCCACGCGGTCCGGCGCCGCGCCGTCCAGGTAGAGCGTCGCGCGCCAGCGCCCCGGGCCGAGGAAATCCAGCGGCAGCTGCAGCGTGCGCGACTGTTCGTTGGTCATGGCGCCCACGTACCAGTCGCGGCCATGTCGCCGCGCGACGAGGATGTGCTCGCCGATCGCGCCGCCGGGCACGCGCGTCTCGTCCCAGCGGGCGGGCACGTCGCGCAGGAACTGCACGCCTTCCGCGCCGGCGTAGGCATCGGGGCTGTCGGCCACCACCGCGAACGGGCTCTCGTACACCACGTACATCGCCAGCTGCTGCGCGCGCGTGGTCATCACCAGCGGCAGGTCGTTGCGCGGTTTGAACTGCGCGGGCGTGACGTTGCGGAAGCCACCCGGCGTGTAGTCCATCGGCCCGAGCAGCATGCGGGTGAAGGGCAGGGTGAGGTTGTGGCCGGCGGTCGCGCGCGTGCTCCACTTGTTGTATTCGGCGCCGAGCACGCCCTCCTGCGTGAGCAGGTTCGGATACGTGCGCGACAGCCCGGTGGGGTGGTAGGCGCCGTGCAGGTCCACCAGCAGGTGGTGCGCGGCGGCGCGCGCGAGCAGGCGATGGTAGAAGTCCACCATCTGCTGGTCGTCGCGGTCCATGAAGTCGACCTTGATGCCCTTGATGCCGAGCTGCTCGTACCACGCCAGGGCTTCGTCCATGTGCGCGTCGAGCGCGCGCCAGTGCGTCCACAACCATAGCCCGACATCGCGCTCGCGTGCGTACTGCACCATCGCCGGCAGGTCCAGGCCGGCGACCGGCTGCAGGATGTTGGCATCGGCGTGGTATTGCCCGTCGCCGGTGCTGCCGTGGTACCAGCCGTCATCGACCAGCATGTATTCCAGGCCCATCGACTGCGCATGGTCGATGTAGCGCTTGAGCGAGGCGGTGCTGGTGGTGGCGCCGGCGGCGATCGCGTCGGGCGCGCGCCAGCCGGACCACCAGTCCCAGGCGGATTTGCCCGGGCGGATCCATGACGTATCCGCGATCGTGCCGGGCGGATTGAGGTTCTCGATCAGCGTGGAGGAAATGAGCGCGCCCGGCTGCGCGCCGAGCATCACCACGCGCCACGGCGTGGCGACATCGCGGCCGCCCGCGTCGAGGGACACCGCGAGCGAGGGATCGTCCAACCGGGGGGAGAGCTTGGCGACTACGCCGAGCGCGCCGCTGTCGGGGCCGGCGAGGTACAGCCCGGCGTAGTCGCGCAGGTCGGCTTCGGCAATCGCCAGCGTGGTGCCCTTCGCGTCGGCCTGGCACACCAGCGGCAATTCGATGCGGTTGTGCGAACGCAGGCGCGACGCGGGGATCGCATCGAACTCGCCTTCGTGGCTGGTGCCGAAGTGACCGAGGTTGAGCGACCAGCACGGATAGTCGCCGGCGAAGGCGAAGCCGGTCAGTTCGTCGCGGATGCGCACCTGCGTCGCTTTCGGCAGGACATAACGAAACGCGATGCCTTCATCGTAGGAGCGGAATACCAGATCCATGCGCGCGCCGTTCTGGTCGGCGAGCGCGACGCGCAGTTCGCGATAGCGATCCCGCGCGACACGCGTCTTGCCCGCGGGCAGCACGTAAGTGCTGTCGTGCGCGCTTTCCTTGCTGCCTTGCAGCACCCATTGGCGCGATTTCGGCGCATCGCGCTCAAGCCATCCGAGCGCGGAGGGCGCGATGATTTCGCGCCCGTCGTAGAGCACGCGATAACTCGCCTGCCCCCCGTCCGAGAGCGAGAACTCCAGCGTGGCGTGCTGTTCGGGCGAGGAAATCCGCAGGGTTTTCGCCTGGCACGCGAACGTGCAGGCGAACACGACAGGCAACCACGCGAGAGCCAGGCGATGCGATCCGGACACGAACGTTCCCTCCCAGGAAAGTGCCGGCGGCCGTGGCGCGCCGGACGTGTCCGATAACGTTACCTGCTTCTTCGGCGTGCGCCTCGGTCCTTACTCGCTCGGCGGCACCGTCGCCTTCGCCTCGCTGCCGAAGCCGCCATCGGCCTCCGCGGCGAGATAGGCGAACACCGCGTAGGCGGCCACGTTCTGCGCCAGCGCCTTCGGGTCGATCTTGTCGAGCGTGTCGTCGGCGGTGTGGTGCAGGTCGAAGTAGTCGGTGCCGTCCTGGGCCAGCCAGCCCCACGCGCCGCCCTTGGCCGCGATCGGGCCGATGTCCGGGCCCGGGCCCCCCTTGGCCGGCATGTATTCGATGCCCAGCGGCGCGAGCACTTCGGCGATCTGCCGGGTCGCCTCGCGCGAGCCTTCCGCATTGCCCGAGCCGGTGTTGAAGCCGTAGATGCGGCCGGCGCCGAAGTCGCTCTCCGCGCCGATCTGGTGCACCGGCAGCTCGCCGGCCTTCGCCCGCGCTTCGGCGTACGCCTTGCCGCCGTACAGGCCCTGCTCCTCGTTGGCGAAGGCCACCACGCGGATGGTGCGCTTGGGCGCCTGCTTGAGCTGGCCGATCAGGTGGCCGGCCGCCATGGTGATGCCCACGCCCGCGCCATCGTCGATCGCGCCGGTGCCCAGGTCCCACGAATCGAGGTGGCCGCCGATCACCACGACCTCCTTCGGCTTGCCGCGCCCGGTGATCTCGCCGATCACGTTGTACGAGGTGGCGGTGCCGTCCCAGCCGCAGTCCAGCGCGACGCGCACGCGCACCGGGCCGAGTGCGGCGAGGCGGGCGAGCTGGTCGGCGTCGGGCGAGGACAGCGCGGCCGACGGCACCGGGGTGAGGCCTTCATCGAAGCGGGTGATGCCGGTGTGCGGCACGCGATGCGAATCGGTACCGGCCGAGCGCATCAGGAAGCCGACGGCGCCCTTGCGGATCGCCTCGGAGGGCGCGCGCGAACGCACCGCGCCGCCGATGCCGTAATCGGCGCCGTCGCGCTTCTTGCCCATCTGGTAGTCGACGAAGGCAATCTTGCCGGCCAGCGAGCCTGCCGGCGCGGCCTTCAGCGCGGCCAGGTCGGGGAAGCGCACGATCTCGCCCTCGACGGTGCCGGCCGGGCTGCCGCCCAGCGCGGTGACGTGCAGCGGCTGCGCGTTGGCGCCGACCACCTGCGCCTGCTCGCCGCGACGCTCCCACTTCGGGAAGGTCACCGGCTCGACGTACACCTTGTCGAAGCCCAGCGCCTTGAACTTGGCCTTCGCCCAGGCGACGGCGCGGGCATCGGCTTCGCTGCCGGCCATGCGCGGGCCGACCTCGGTGGTCAGCGATTCGGTGACCTTCCACGCGGTGTCGTCGGCCAGGGCCTGCTCGCGCAGCTGCGCGGCGGCGGCCAGGGACTTGGCGGGAATCGAGGTGGGTTCGGCGGCGAGGGCGCCGGAAGTGGCGAGCAGCGCGGCAATGGCGACAGCGAGGCGACGCATGAAGGGCTCCATGGCAGGGTAGACCGCGAGCCTAGCAGCGCGCGGCCGGGGAGCCCTGTGCGGGAGGTCACCCTCCCGCAACATGGATCACTTCTTCAGCGAATCGCGGATCTCGCGCAGCAGCACGACTTCCTCGCTGGGGGCGGCCGGGGCCGCTTCCTTGGGCTTGTGCAGGCGGTTGATCGCCTTGACCACCAGGAAGATGGCGAAGGCCACGATGATGAACTGCACCAGGGTGTTGAGGAAATCGCCGTAGCCGATGACCACCGCCGGGATGTCCTTGCCGTCCGCGCCCACGCGCGCCGGCGCCAGCACCCAGGCCATCTTGGAGAAATCGACCCCGCCGATCAGCAGGCCGATCGGCGGCATGATGATCTTCTCCACCAGCGCGGTGACGATCTTGCCGAACGCCGCGCCGATCACCACGCCGACGGCGAGGTCGATCACGTTGCCGCGCATGGCGAAATCCTTGAACTCCTTCAACATGCCCATGGCGTCTCCTCTTGTTGGGTACACGATGATCCTAGCGGCTGCGACGTAAGCGCGCGATCACGGTTCAGCGCGAAATGACGCCATGGCGTTCGGCGACGTTCTCCAGCCGCGCGCTGAAGCGGTCGCCCGGCTGCAGCGCCGCTACCCCGGCCGGCGTGCCCATGAAGACGAGATCGCCCGCCTTGAGCGCGTAGAGCTTGGAGAGTTCGTGCAGGATTTCCGGCACGTTCCAGATCATCTGGTCCAGCAGCGATTGCTGGCGCACTTCGCCGTTGACCTCCAGCGACAGGTTGAGCGCTTCCAGCGCGCCCACTTCACCGGCATGCACCAGCTCGCTCACCGGGGCCGAATGGTCGAAGCCTTTGGCGATGTCCCACGGCAGGCCCTTGGCCTTGGCGTTGGCCTGCAGGTCGCGACGGGTCAGGTCCAGGCCGACGCCGTAGCCGTATACCAGCGCCTCGGCCTGCTCGACCGGCAGCACGCCGGCCGGCGCGTCTTGCCCCAGCGCGACGACCAGCTCGACCTCGTGGTGCAGGTCGTGGGTCGCGGAGGGGTAGGGAATCTCGTCGCCGTGGCCGACGACGATGGCGTCGGCGGGCTTCATGAAGAACACCGGCTGGCCGCGCTCGGCCTTCGAGGCCGGGGCCTGGGCGCCCATCTCGCGGGCGTGGTCGGCGAAGTTGCGGCCCACGCAGTAGATGCGGCGCACCGGGAACGTACCGCCGCCCACGACGGGAATGCGCGGGGTTTCAGCGGCGGGGATTACATCGGAAGTCATTCGGCACGTCCTTCGTGGGGGAACGTGCGAGTCTAGCGCGGGGCTGGACGGGTGGCAGCCGCGGCGCGTCCTGCGCCAGCGGTGGGGCCTCAGCGCGAGAGCGGCAGGGCAGGCTTGCGGACGACGCGGTATTCGGCGTCGACGACATCGGCACGGGCGGCGGCCGGCGCGCGCTTGCGGCTGAGCAGCTTCCAGGTCACGCCGACCAGGATCATCGCCGCGCCGACGAACACGCCGAAGAAGATCAGCACGGCCAGGATCGCCAGGCCAGCCAGGCCCGCGGCCAGGCGCACCAGCGGGTGGCGCGGCTTGCGGGGGGCGAACAGCGTGCGGACGTTGCCGAACTGGAAATAGGAAGTACGCATGGCGGTGGGTTGCCGTAACGAGCCAGGCGGCAGTATCAGGGGCGTGATGGCGGCGTGAGTGAAAAATCCGTTAATGCGCGTTTTAGTGCTTGCATATCAGCGGGTTACGAGCGCCGAAAATTTGTCGCAGGGGCCGCTGGAGGGCGCATGCCACAATGTCGACCTGTCCGCGCAAAACGCTTGTCATGTCCGCCGCCGAAGCTGATCCGTCCTTCCTCGCCCGTCTCGACCAACTGCCCGACGGCGGTTTCCTGGAAGTGGAGGCGCGCGTGGATGGCGACGCCGAATCGCTGGTGCTGTACCGCGAGGGCGCGCAGGTGCGGGCGTGGTTGAACGTCTGCCCGCATGCCGGGCGTCGCCTGGACTGGGCGCCGGGGCAGTTCCTCAAGAGCGCGCAGGGCCATCTGGTCTGCGCCGCGCACGGGGCATCCTTCGAGCTGGTGCAGGGCGATTGCGTGTCCGGCCCGTGCCGGGGCGACCGCCTGCGCGCGGTCGGCGTCAACGTGGCCGAAGGCGAAATCCGCCTGGCCTGAGCCTTACAGGCCGCCCCACCAGGTCATCAGGTGGATGACCCCGACCATCACCGCCACGTAGATCAGCGAGAGCGGCGCGCCCACCCGCCACAGCTCGCGCGGGGTGTAGTTGGCCGGGCCGGTGACCATGGAGATCACCGGGTTGGAAGCGGTCATCAGGTTGTTGGAGGCCGACAGCGCCACGATCAACGCGAACGCGGTCGGGTTGCCGCCCGCCGCCAGCGCCAGGTTCACCGCGATGGGCACCATCACGATGGTCGCCCCGACGTGGCTGATCACCAGCGAGAACGCGGTGGTCAGCAGGGCCAGCGCGATCTCCAGCACCCACACCGGGATGCCCTCGGGCAGGCGCTCGATGGTATGGCCCGCCACCCACGCCGCGGTGCCGCTGCTGTCCATCGCCCAGCCGAGCGGGATCAGCCCGGCCATCAGGAACACCGTCTTCCAGTTGATCGAGGCATAGGCCTCGTCCATGCGCAGCACGCCGGTGACCAGCATGCCGGCCACGCCGGTCATCAGGGTGAGCGAGACCGGCAGCTTGGAGGTCAGCGCGATCAGGATCGTCACCGCGAAGATCGCCATGGCGATCTTGAACTTGTGCGGCCGCTGCTCGCCCTTGGGGTAGTCGGTGACGACGACGAAATCGCGCGTTTCCGCCGCCTGGCCCAGGTCCTGCCAGATGCTGTGGAACACCAGCATGTCGCCGGCGCGCAGCTTTTCCTGGCGCACGTCGTCGCGGATGACCTGCTTGTCGCGGTTGATCGCCAGCAGGCTGATGCCGCTCTGCTTGCGCAGGCGCAGTTCGCCGGCGCTCTTGCCGATGAAGCGCGAGTTCGGCGGGATCAGCGCCTCGGAGATGCCCGCGCGGCTGGGGTTGAACAGGTCGCCCAGGTGGCGCAGCCGCGAGGACATGCGCAGGAACTGGTTCTGCGCGAAATCGGCCACGTGCTGGCGCGCGCCCATCACGCCGAGCACGCTGCCCACCCAGATGCGCATGTCCGCCGGCGGCGCCAGGCGGGTGTCGTTGCCGGTCTTCAGCGCGAGCATCAGCGGCGCGTCGTGCAGGCCCTCGGCCTCGCCCAGCGTCATGCCGACCAGCGGGCTCTCGGCGCTGACCACCAGCTCGAACACGTCGCCCTCGATGCCGTAGGTCTTGGCGAAATAGCTTTCGGTGCGGGCCGGGGTGACGCCGTCGTTGGCCAGCGATTCCTCTTCCACCAGCTTGCGGTCGCCGTAGTAGCGGAAGTACAGCAGCGCGGCGACCAGCAGGCCCACGCCGATCGGTAGCGGCGCGAACATGCGCAGCGGCTCGATGGTGGCCATGCCGGAGGGCAGGTTGTTGTTGGCGGAGATCAGCAGGTCGTTGAGCAGGATCAGCGGCGAGTTGCCGACCATGGTCAGCGCGCCGCCCATCACGATGGCCGCGGCGATCGGCAGCAGCAGGCGCTGCAGGGTCAGGCCGGTGCGCGCGGCCAGCCGCGAGGCGACCGGCAGGTACAGCGCCATCACCGAGGGGTTCTGCATGAAGGAGGAGTTGAGCCCGGAGATGGCCAGGGTCATGGTCATCAGCCGCTTCTCGTTGCCGTGCGAGCGGCGCAGCAGCCAGGAGGCGAGGCGGTTCAGCGCGCCGGTGCGTTCGAGCCCGGCGCCGAGGATGGTGGTGGCGATGATGCTGATCACCGCGTTACCGGAGAAGCCGCCGAAGATCTCCTCCGGGGCGATCAGGCCGGTGACGCCGAGCACCACCAGCACGATCAGCGCCACTACATCGGCGCGGATGCGCTCGAACAGGAACATCGCCATCGTGAAGCCGACCAACGCCAGCACCAGCTTCATGTCGTTGGTCAGCGTCAGCGCGGTTTCCATGTCGCGGCGGGTTTCCTTGGGTGAGCGGGCCGGGGCTCAGGCTCGATCGTAGAGCAGATCCCAGACGCCATGGCCCAGTTTCTGGCCACGCGTCTCGAAGTGGGTTTGCGGACGCCATTCCGGGCGCGGCACGTGGCCACGCGGGCCGGCGCGGTTGGCGAGGCCTTCGGTGGCGTCGAGCACGTCCCACATTTGCTCGGCGTAGTTTTCCCAATCCGTGGCGCAATGCAGGCGGCCGCCCGGGCGCAGCTTGCGCACCAGCAGCGCGGCGAAGGCCGGCTGCACCAGGCGGCGCTTGTTGTGGCGCTTCTTGTGCCACGGGTCGGGGAAGTAGATGCGCACCTCGTCCAGCGTGCCGTCGGCGATTTCCTTCTCCAGCACCTCGACCGCGTCGTGGTGGTAGAGGCGCACGTTGTCGCTGCCGTCCTCGGCCAGCGCGTTGAGCAGGCGGCCCACGCCGGGGGCATGGACCTCGATGCCGATGTAGTCGCGGCTCGGGTCCTGCCGGGCGGCGAAGCGCAGCGCGGCGCCATTGCCGAAGCCGATCTCCAGCACCTTGGGTGCGGGGCGGCCGAACACGGCGTCGTAGTCGCGCGGGGCGCCGGTGAAGTCCAGGCCGAAGCGCGGCCAGGCCTCGTCGAACGCGCGCTGCTGGGCCGGCGTGAAGCGGCCCTGGCGCAGCACGAAGCTGCGGACCTCGCGGCGGCCTTCGGTAACCGTGAACGGCTTGGGCGGCGCCTTGGAGCCGCTGCTGGAGAACGGATCGGTCATCAGCCGACCAGTCCGTCCACCGGCGAGGATGCGCTGGCGTAGCGCTTGCGCGGGATGCGCCCGGCCAGGAACGCCTCGCGGCCGGCTTCCACGGCCTTGCGCATCGCGCTGGCCATCAGCACCGGCTGGCGCGCGCCGGCGATGGCGGTGTTCATCAGCACGCCGTCGCAGCCCAGCTCCATCGCGATGGCCGCGTCCGAGGCGGTGCCGACGCCGGCGTCGACGATGATCGGCACCTTGGCGTCTTCGATGATCTGCAGCAGGTTGTACTTGTTCTGGATGCCCAGGCCCGAGCCGATCGGCGCGGCCAGCGGCATCACCGCCGCGCAGCCGATCTCCTCCAGGCGCTTGGCCAGGATCGGGTCGTCGCTGGTGTAGACCATCACGTCGAAGCCGTCGGCCACGAGCAGTTCGGCGGCCTTGAGCGTCTGCACCACGTCCGGGTACAGGGTCTTCTGGTCGCCCAGCACTTCCAGCTTGGTGAGGTTGTGGCCGTCGAGCAGCTCGCGCGCCAGCCGGCAGGTGCGCACCGCGTCCTCGGCGGTGTAGCAGCCGGCGGTGTTGGGCAGGATCGTGTAGCGGTCCGGCGGCAGGGCGTCGAGCAGGTTCGGCTCGTTGGCGTTCTGGCCGATATTCACGCGGCGGATCGCCACGGTGACGATCTCGGCGCCGGCGGCCTCGGTGGCCACGCGGGTTTCTTCGAGATCCTTGAACTTGCCCGTGCCGGTCAGCAGTCGGGAACGGTAGGTCTTGCCGGCGATGACCAGCGAATCGGGGGAGGTCGGGTTGCTCATCGCGCAATTATCACCCATCCCACCCCCGGCCCGCTGCATGCGCGCCCGGTGCGCGGGCGTCAGCCGCCGCCGAGCGCGTGCACGATCTCGATGCGGTCGCCCTCGGCCAGGCGGTGTTCGGCGTGGCGGCCGCGCGGCACGATCTCGCCGTTGATCTCAACCGCGACCCGGCGCTCGGCCAGGCCTTCGCTGCCGAGCAGCGCGGCCAGGGTGGTATCGGGGGCGATGTGGCGGGGTTCGCCATTGAGCTGGATGTCCATGTCATCATTGTCGCATCGCGCGCCAAACCGGCGCGCGCTTTCGTTTCATGCCGCAGTGCAGCGTGAGCGGTCGCCGGTGCGGTGGAAAGATGCACCATGCGCCTGCGTACGCTTGCAGGCAGGCGGTACCCACGATCCCCCAGGGTCAACAAAAAAACAGGGAGTTCCCCGATGTCTTCGTCGTTCCGTCCGATCCGTTCCCTGATGGCAGTCGCCATCGCGCTGGCCTCCGCGCCGGCGTTCGCCGATTCGGCCTACAACCAGACCGTCTTCTTCGGCGACAGCCTTACCGACAGCGGCTACTACCGTCCGCTGCTGCCGGCGAGCGTGCAGCCGGTGACCGGCAAGTTCACCACCAACCCGGGCTGGGTGTGGGCCGAATACGTGGCCGACTACTACGGCACCAACGCCGCGGCGAACGGCAACGGCCAGACCGGCGACAACTACGCCGCCGGCGGCGCGCGCGTGAATGCCACCTCGGTGAGCGCGCTGGGCTCGGCGCCCTCGCTGGTCACCCAGGTCAACAACTACCTGACCGCCAACGGCGGCAAGGCCAACCCGAACGCGCTGTACACCGTGTGGGGCGGCGCCAACGACCTGTTCGCCGTGGCCGCCGGCGCCCCGGCGCAGGCCACCATCGGCGCGGCCGTCACCGCGCAGGTCGGCATCGTCGGCCAGCTCGAGGCGGCCGGCGCCAAGTACGTGATGGTCCCGACCATCCCGGACATCGGCCTGACCCCGTCCTCGCGCGCGCTGGGCGCGGCCGGCATGGCGCAGGGCACCGCGCTGGCCACCGCCTACAACAACGCGCTGTTCTCCGGCCTGCAGACCGCCGGCCTGCGCGTGATCCCGGTCGACACCTTCCACATCCTGCAGGAAATCGTCGCCGACCCGGGCACCTACGGCTTCACCAACGTCACCGGCCAGGCCTGCACCGCGGTGCTGCCGACCTGCAACCCGACCAGCCTGGCCGCGCCGAACGCGCAGAACACCTGGCTGTTCGCCGACGGCGTGCACCCGACCACCGCCACCCACCAGATCCTCGGCCAGTACGCGCTGTCGATCCTGGAGGCGCCGCGCCTGCAGCAGGTGCTGATGCACTCGGCCGCGGTCACCGGCCGCGCGCGCGCCGACCAGGTCGCCTGGCACCTGGACGGCAAGCCGGAATCGGACGGCACCCGCTGGTGGGGCAGCGTGCGCGGTGACTACCAGCGCTACGACCATGCCGACCTGTATGACGGCCTGGCCCCGGCCGGCCTGTTCGGCGTGGACTGGAACCGCGGCGACCTGGTGTTCGGCGGCTTCGCCGGCTACGGCCGCATGGACGCCGACTTCGGCCAGAGCCGTGGCGACTTCACCCAGGACGACACCACCCTCGGCGGCTTCTTCGGCTGGTACACCGGCCCGGTATGGGTCAACGCGCAGGTGAGCTACAGCTGGCTGAGCTATGACGTGAACCGCAAGGTCCAGCTCGGCCCGGCCACCCGCGAGCACAAGGGCTCGGCCGACGGCAGCAACCTGACCGCCGCCGTCAACGCCGGCTACGAGCTGGGCGAGGGCAGCTTCAAGCACGGCCCGGTGGTCGGCCTGACCTGGCAGAAGGTGAAGATGGACGGCTACGTCGAAGGCAACGAGAGCGCCACCGCGCTCGGCTACGACGACCAGGACGTCGAGTCGCTGGTCGGCCGCGTGGGCTGGCAGTTCCGCCTGGACGGCGGTTCGATCAAGCCGTACCTGCAGCTGACCTACGACCACGATTTCAAGGACAACACCGAAGCCAGCGCGTGGCTGCAGTCGATGCCGGACGTGGGCACGTACTACGTGCCGGGCATCGACTTCGACCGCAACTACGCCACCGTCGTGCTCGGCGCGCGGACCGGCGTGTGGGGCCTGCAGAGCAACTTCGGCGTGACCTCGACCACCGCGCAGAAGAGCGCGCGCGACATGACGGTGTTCGTCAACTTCAGCGGCGCGTTCTGATCCATCGAACCACCGTGCGACACACGCGAGGGGCCGGCATTGCCGGCCCCTTTCGTTTGCCCGCCGCGCATTGCGTTCACCCGCGGCGGCCCCTAGACTTGCGCCAACGCCGCGCGGGCGTAGCTCAATGGTAGAGCTGTAGCTTCCCAAGCTACTGACGTGGGTTCGATTCCCATCGCCCGCTCCATCTTCCAGGCCGCGAGATGCGCCTGAGGCTTCACTTCACCGGGCCGGGCAAGATGCGTCCGGCCTGCTCCGCGACCGGCCGCGATGAAGCTCGCCATCCTTTCCCGCAACAGCAAGTTGTACTCCACCCGACGCCTGGTGGAAGCCGCGCGCGAGCGCGGGCACACCGTGCGCATCCTCGACCCGCTGCGCTGCTACATGCGCATCGCCGCCGGGCAGTTTTCCATGCACTACAAGGGCCGGGCGATCACCGGATTCGATGCGGTGATCCCGCGCATCGGCGCCTCGGTCACCCGTTACGGCACGGCCGTGCTGCGCCAGTTCGAGATGATGGGCACCTACACGCCCAACCCCTCCGACGCGATCCTGCGCGGGCGCGACAAGCTGCGCGCGCACCAGCTGCTGGCGGCGCAGGGCATCGACATGCCGATCACCGTGTTCGGCGACAACCCCGACGACACCCAGGACCTGCTCTCCATGCTCGGCCCGCCGCCGCACGTGGTGAAGCTCAACGAGGGCGCCCAGGGCACCGGCGTGATCCTCACCGAGAAGGCGAGCGCGTCGCGCGGGGTGGTCGAGGCGTTGCGTGGGCTGTATGCCAATTTCCTCGTCCAGGAGTTCATCGGCGAGGCCGAGGGCGCGGACCTGCGCTGCTTCGTGGTCGGTGACCAGGTCGTGGCGGCCATGCGCCGACAGGCGGCCGAGGGCGACTTCCGCTCCAACCTGCACTTGGGCGGCAGCGCCGCCGCCGCCGTGGCCACCGAGCAGGAGCGCGACGTCGCGGTGCGTTCGGCCCGCGCGCTGGGGCTGGAAGTGGCGGGCGTGGACCTGATCCGTTCCAAACGGGGCCCGCTGGTGCTGGAGGTCAATTCGACCCCCGGCCTGGAGGGGGTCGAGGCGGTCTGCGGGGTGGACGTGGCGGGGGCGGTGCTGGCCCGGGTCGAGGCGGCGGTGGCCGCTGGCGGGGCCAAGCCGGCCCGATCGCGTCGCCGGGCAACTTCTTGATAAAAATTTAACGGCTGTTTAATTGGTCGGGGGCTAGCCTCTACCAGACCGCAGCTCTGCCCTCGCAGGAAACGGTGAATCGGGATGTTTCGGCCCAGGCGCGGCCAGCGCCTGGGCCTTTTTGTTGCCCGAAGCCCGCGCGGGCTACCCGGGAGGGCGCGATTTACCCGGTCAGGGCCATGGATTACAGTCGGTTTTCCTCACTATGGATGGTTGCCTCATGAAACGGTTCGTCAGCGTGTTGTTGGTCTCTTCCCTTGCCCTGGCCGCCAGCGCGTTCGCCGCGCCGGCCGAGGCGCCGCTGAACCTGCACAACTCCCCCGACGTCGTCGCCAAGCAGCTGCAGAAAATCAACACGCAGATGGCCGATGGCGAGACCTATGCGGAAATTTCGGTCGAAAACCGCAGCAAGGTGCGCGAGGCGCTGGGCCGGATCACTGGCGCGCTGGAAGCCTCCGGCGGCCGCCCGCTGACGCCGGAAGCCGAGACCCAGGCCTTCAACGACCAGGAAATCGTCAACACGCTGCTGACCGGCGCCAAGGAAGACAGCCGCGTGGTCTGCGAGCGCGAGCGCCAGATGGGCTCCAACCGCATCACCTCCAAGTGCATGACCGTGGCCGAGCGCCGTCGCCTGCGCGAGCAGGGTGAGCGCGCCACGCGCGACCTGTCGCAGCGGCAGCTGCAGTACGACCCGCGCAACGGCGGCAGCGGCCGGTAAGGAAGCATCAGGCCGGTCCGCCACGGCGGCCGGCCACGAGGCATCAGAGGCAACTTTTCGTCGCCGGTCGGGTCTGACCTCTCGACGATCGGCGTGCCGTCAACAGGATCTTGACGAGTGCCCGGGATGATAGCCGTCTCATCCGCCGGCGCGGCGGGCCTTCCGCGGCCACGCAGTGCGACGCAACCGCAAGAACCGTAAAGGAACCACCAAGTGCGAATTCTGGTAATCGAAGACAACAGCGACATCGCCGCCAACCTGGGTGACTACCTGGAAGACCGTGGCCACACCGTGGATTTCGCCGCCGATGGCGTCACCGGCCTGCACCTGGCGGTGGTCCACGACTTCGACGCCATCGTGCTCGACCTCAACCTGCCCGGCATGGACGGCATCGAGGTCTGCCGCAAGCTGCGCAACGAAGCGCGCAAGCAGACGCCGGTGCTGATGCTCACCGCGCGCGATTCGCTGGACAACAAGCTGGCCGGTTTCGATTCCGGCGCCGACGACTACCTGATCAAGCCGTTCGCGCTGCAGGAAGTGGAGGTGCGCCTCAACGCGCTCTCGCGCCGCGGCAAGGGCGTGCATACCCGCGTGCTGGAAACCGGCGACCTGGAATACAACCTGGACACCCTCGAAGTGCGCCGCCGCGGCAAGCTGCTGCAGCTCAACCCGACCGCGCTGAAGATCCTGCAGGCGCTGATGGAGGCTTCCCCGGCGGTGGTCACCCGCCAGGAACTGGAAACCCGCGTCTGGGGCGAGGAGCTGCCTGATTCGGATTCGCTGCGCGTGCATATCCATGGCCTGCGCGCGGTGGTCGACAAGCCGTTCGACGTGCCGCTGATCCAGACCCGCCATGGCATCGGTTACCGGATCGCCTCACCCGATGCCTGAGCGCGGTAGCGCCGCCCGGCCCGCGCAGAAGCGCGGGCTGTACCGCAGGCGGCTGCGGAGTCGAATCATCCTGTCCTTCGTGCTGTTGGGCTTCTGCCTGACCAGCCTGTTCGCGTTCGCCACCAAGTGGACGCGCGCGCGCGTGGAGAACCAGCTCGTCGAAGACGTGATGGAGCGGAACATCGACGAGTATGTCCGCCGCTTCTACGCAGACCCCAGCCACAACCCGCCGGTGCCGATCGACCAGATCCGTGGCTGGGTGTATTCGCGCGACCGGCTGGACCGGCTCTACCAGGAACACCCGGACTGGGTGGACCTCAAGCCGGGCGTGTACCGCATCGTCAGCGGCGTGGACGAGGAGGGCAGGCCGTTCGCCTACCGCCTGGCCGTACGCAAGACCGACGAGGCCTGGTTCTTCCTGGCCTATGACATGACCCAGGCCCAGCGCGGCGAGGTGCAGCTCAACCGCACGCTGCTGATCTCGGTACTGGTGTTCAGCCTGCTCTCGCTGGTGCTGGGTTGGTGGTCGGCCTCGAAGGTGATGCGGCCGGTGTCCGACCTGGCCGCGCGCCTGCGCGCCTACCGCGGCGGCACCAGCGAGCCCAAGCCGCTGGCGCCGTACTTCACCGACGACGAGGTCGGCCAGCTGGCCGGCGCGCTGGACGACTATTCCAACCGGCTGACCGAGGTGGTGCAGCGCGACCGCGAGTTCAATGCGGACGTCAGCCACGAGCTGCGCACGCCGCTGGCGGTGATCCGCGGCGCGACCGAATTGCTGCTGACGCGCCCGAATCTCGATGACAAGGTGCTGCAGCGCCTGCAGCGCATCCAGCGTGCCGAGCAGCAGTGCAGCGATCTCATCGGCGCGCTGTTGCTGCTTTCGCGCAACGAGCGCGGGCAGGGCAGCAGCAACGTCGCCAAGGTCGCCGAGCAGCTGCTCGAGGCGCATCGCGCGCAGCTGGGTGGCAAGCCGCTGGAGCTCGTGCTGGAAGGGGTCAGCGACCTGGTGATCGACGCGCCGGAGTCGGCGTTGTCGGTGGCGCTGGGCAACCTGATCGGCAATGCGGTGAAGTACACGCAGGAAGGGCAGGTGCGGGTGATCGTCCACGAGGACGCGGTCGAAGTGGCTGATACTGGCCCGGGCCTCAGCCAGGAAGACGCCGCCAAGCTGTTCCAGCGTGGCTACCGCGGCACGCATGCGGGCCATTCGCAGGGCGGCGGCATCGGCCTTTCGATCGTGAGCCGGCTGTGCGACCTGTACGGCTGGCGGGTGGGCGTGCGCCCGGGCGAGACGCGGGGCGTGGTCGCCACCCTGTATTTCAGCGGGGAGGGCGTGCCCGCGCTGGAGCCGCCGCGCGAGGAACCGCCGGCCGCCTCCTGAAGGCTCAGCCTGCCTGGCTCAATGCCAGGTATTGCGCGGCCAGTTCGCGTGCCCGCGCCTGCAGGTGGGCCGGGTTGCCATCATTGACGACGACATCGTCGGCCAGCGCCAGCCGCTGCTCGCGGCGGGCCTGCGCGGCGATCATGCGGTCGGCCAGGGCGGCGTCGATGCCGTCGCGGGCCATCAGGCGTTCGCGCTGCAGGGATACCGGTGCGTCGACCACCAGGACGCGGTCCAGCCACGGATAGACCCGGCGCCCGCCGGCTTCGGTGAGCAGCGGGATGGCCGCGATGGCGTAGGGGCCGGGGGCCGCATCGCACTGCGCCCGCAGGCGCTCGCGGATGGCGGGGTGGGTGATGGCCTCCAGGGCCAGCCGCAGTTCCTCGTCGGCGAAGACCAACTCGCGCAGGGCGCGCCGGTCGAGCGTGCCGTCGGGCTGCAGCAGGTGCTGGCCGAAACGCTCGGCGATGCGCGACAGCACCGGGCCGGGCGCGACCACTTCGCGGGCAACGACATCGGCGTCCACCACGGTGACGCCCAGGGATTCGAACTCGCGCCCGAGCGCGCTCTTGCCGGAGGCGATGCCCCCGGTCAGCCCGATGACGTAACCGCTCATGGCCTCGCCCGGCGGTTCAGCCGAGGCCGGCGTACTGCTTGTAGCCGGTGATGATCGAATTGCCCCAGAAGAACACGATCCAGCCGGCGATGGCCAGGTAGGGGCCGAACGGAATGGGCGTGGCCCGATCGCGGCCCTTGGCGGCCAGCCAGATCGAACCGATGATCGCCCCGACCAGCGAGGAGATCAGGATGATCGGCAGGATGCCATTGAGGCCGCACCAGGCGCCGAGCGCGGCCAGCAGCTTGAAGTCGCCATGGCCCATGCCCTCCTTGCCGGTGAGCTGCTTGAACAGCCACCACACCGCCCAGAGCGAGAAATAGCCCACCGCCGCGCCCAGCAGGGCGGGCTTGGCATGCATGTAGAGATTGTCCATCGAGCCGATCAGGCCCAGCCACATGAGGGGCAGGGTGAGCTGGTCCGGCAGCAGGCGCGTGCGCAGGTCGATGCCGGACAGCGCCACCAGGAAGCAGCTCAGCACGATCGCGCCGAAGCCCTGCCAGCCGAAGCCGAAGCGCCACACGCTGGCCACGACCAGCAGCGAGGTCAGCAGTTCGACCAGCGGGTACTGGATGGAGATGGGCGTATGGCAGTGCCGGCACTTGCCGCGCAGGGCCAGCCAGCTGAACACCGGGATGTTCTCGTACCAGGACAGCTTGTGCTTGCAGTGCGGGCAGTGCGAGGGCTCGACCACGATGCCCGGCGGTGGCGGCTCGTAGATGTCCGGTTCGCCGAGGATCTCGCGCGCATCGCGCTTCCACTGCCACTCCATGCGCTTGGGCAGGCGCAGGATCACTACGTTGAGGAAACTGCCCAGCAGCAGTCCCAGGCCGGCCGCGGCGGGGAAGCCGAGGCCGGGGTGCTGGTCGAGAAATGCCATGTGTTGTTAGACCACTGCCGCCAGTTTGAAGATGGGCAGGTACATGCCGATGACCATGCTGCCCACGATGGTGCCGATGAAGATCATGATCATAGGCTCCAGCAGGCTGCTCAGGGCGTCAACCGCATTGTTGACCTCCTGCTCGTAGTACTCCGCAACCTTGAACAGCATCGCATCGAGTGCACCGGCTTCTTCGCCGATGGCGGTCATCTGGACCACCATGTGCGGGAACAGGTTGACCTGCTTCATCGCCATGTTGACCGGGTAGCCGACCGACACGTCGTCGCGCATGCGCAGGACGGCTTTCTCGTACACGGAGTTGCCGGTCGCGCCTGCCACGATGCCCAGGGCTTCGACGAGTGGCACGCCCGCGCGGAATGTCACGGCCGTGGTACGCGAGAAGCGGGCGATCGAGCTGTTGTTCATGATCTGGCCGATGACCGGCACCTTGAGGATCAATCGGTCCAGACCATGCTGCATGCTGGGAGATCGCTTGTAGGCATACAGGATGCCGAAGCCACTTCCGACCACGATGAGAAGCATCAGCCACCACCAGGACACCATGAATCTGGAAAGATTCACGATGATCTGGGTGAAGGCAGGCAGCTCGGCGCCGAAGTTCTTGAACACCGACTCGAACTGCGGCACCACGAAGATGAGCAGGATTGCGCTGACGATGATCGCCACCGCGATGACCATGGCCGGGTAGAACAGGGCCTTCTTGATCTTGCCCTTGAGCGCTTCGATGTTCTCTTTATAAGTGGCGACGGTATCGAGCACCGTCTCGAGCACACCGGCACCTTCACCCGCGCGGACGAGGTTGCGATAGAGCTCGTCGAACTGCACGGGGTGCTTGCTGATTGCCTCGTAGAGCGAGGAGCCGCCCTCGATATCCGTGCGGATATCGGTGACCATTTTCTTCATGCGCGGGTTCTTGTGCCCGCTGCCGATGATCTCCAGGGCGCCCACGATCGGCACGCCCGACTTCATCATCGTCGCCATCTGACGGCTGAAGAAGGCGATGTCCTTGGCGCTGATGGTCTTGCCGGCACTGCCGAACAGCGGCTTGGGCTTGGGCTTGACCACGCTGGGCGTGATCCCCTGCTTGCGGAGTTCGGCACGAAGGAAGTTGGCGTTCTTTGCCGCCTGCTCCCCCTTCATCTTCACGCCGCGCTTGTCTGTTCCCTCCCAGACGAACGGCAGCATCTGACTGGTATTTCGGTCGACCGGTGCTTTCTTGATGGCGCTACGCGCTACGGACATGTCGTTTCCCCTACCGACCATCCCCAGGCCGGAGTATCGCCGCATGGTAACGGGTTCCGTGGGGCGATGACACGGGGGAGCGGGCAACCGTGCCGGGGGTCACGCTATCGGCG
>NZ_LLXU01000101.1 GCF_001431645.1 Stenotrophomonas panacihumi
ATACTGGGGGGCAGTATATGGGTTGGGCGGGGAATGGCAAGCGGCTAAGCTCCGCCCACCCGGCAATAGCCTGCTTCCAAACAACCGCATGGACATCCTCCGCATCTACGCCGACTTCAACGGACTGGTGAATGGCGTCAGGAACACGCAGCGGACCGCTGTTGTCCTGGACACCTTCGGCTCGTTGCGCGACCTGTCCAATGCAGGCGTGGTGCTGGAGGAAGGATTGCCGCTCATCGCAGTCGATGCGTCCGACGACGAGGAAGACCTGGAGGGCCACGGGACGGCGCAATACGATCATCAGGCACGCTGGTGGGTGATCGAGTTCGATGCACAGGGCGTTCGGCGTGTCCCCGCTGCCCGTGTCCCGCCCGCCACCGCGTTCCTGTGCGTGCACTGCCGAAACCCGCTGTCCGAACAGGGCGCAGGGCGATTCCAAGCACTGCCCCCAAACTGCCCCGCCTGCGGCGCCGACCTGTTCTCTCCCTTGGCACCGCCAGCCACGGCTGGCTGAGCAGCCACATCCGCTGCCCCTGTTGCAGCCAATCGGGCGACAGATCATTCTCCGCGAATGAAGACACACGCATGGATGATGGGTGCATGGCTGGCGCTGGCCGCTATCCCCACGATGGCCGCGACGCCCCGATGTGACCTGCCCGAGGAACTCGGGATGCGCGAGATTGACGAGCTCCTGAGCCGGCGCGCCGTCGATCTCGTCAGGCGCGCAGCGGACCCGATGGATCGGCTGACCGGGCTGGTCGCGCCCTCTGCCCCCTTCGACCTCGGCGGCGGCGACGTCGGTCGCCCGCTCGGCAAGGGAACCCGCGGCGCACGCGAACTGGTGCGCCTGATGCATGCGGATTCTTACCGCTATCTCGGCTGGGGCTACATGAACACCCCCAGAGACGGCTGCGCCCGCTACGAGATCAACGTGGAGTTCACGGACAGCTCGACACAGACGCTGTCCCTCATGACCTTCCAATTCGAGGCCGGCGTGATCGTGGAAGCCAAGGGCTGGCAGCGCTCCTTCCAGAGCGGTCCGCTTCAGATCTCCCGATAACAGGCAAAGCCAACGGAGCCCGGAATGCGAACGCACGGCACACTGACAAAGTGGAACGACGAGCGCGGCTTCGGCTTCATCGCGCCAGCGAGCGGCGGCGAGGAAGTATTCGCGCATATCTCCGCTTTCCCCCGCGACGGCCAGCGCCCCCGGCTCAACGAGGTCGTGTCGTTCGATTTGGAGCAGGGGCCGAATGGCAAGCCAAGGGCGGCGCGCATCATGCGGCCGGGCCAGGCACGAACGCCTTCACGCAGGCCCAGGACCCAGCCTCGGCAACGACGCGGCGGTTTGCTTTCGACCGTGCTCCTCCCACTCGCAGCGATCGGCGGCATCGTTTACTACAACTACTTCCGCACTACCGAACCGGCCTACATGGACTCGGGCGAGACACCGGTCATTACCGACACGCTTGAAGAACCCTCCGACTTCCAGTGCGATGGCCGAACGATGTGCTCGCAGATGACCTCCTGTGCCGAGGCGACATACTTCATCCGCCATTGCCCCCACACGAAAATGGATGGCAACCACGATGGCGTCCCCTGCGAGCAGCAATGGTGCGGTTGAACGGTAGAGGCCAGCCCCCCGCGTCACCCCGCCTGCCCAAACACCAACCCCATCACCCGCAAGGCCTCGCGTGACCGCTTGTCGCTGAGGCTGCTGTAGAGCATCACGTCCTGCGGTGGAATCGAAGGCAGCGACAACAGCGCGCCGACATCCCGTGTACCGGAAGGCGCCGTACGCGTCGCCAGCACGGCGACCGCCAACCCCGCCGCTGCGGCTGCGCCGAGCATCGCGGCGCCCTTCCCCACGAACACCTCCTCCCACGCGATGCCCGCACCATCCAGTGCGCGCACCGCCGCGTTGCGCACGCGGCAGCCTTTCCCTTGCGTCGCCAGCGGAATCGGCGCGCGCAAAGCTGGCGCGGCCTGCGATGAGGCGAACCAGGAAAACGGCTCGACGTACGCACACTTTCCCTGCTTGCGCCGGTCGTCCGGCCGCAGCAGCCATGCCGCATCCAGCTCGCCCCTTTCGTACAGCGGCATGAGGTCGCGGCTGGAACCCACGCGCAACTCCAACCGCAGCGCCGGGTCGGCCGCATTGACCCGCTTCAGCAACCCGGGCATTTCACCGCCGATCAACTCATGGCTGACCCCGACCACCAGCCTGCGCACCTGCGTATCGAACGACGCCACCGCCCGCGCATGCGCGGACACCAGCTCGCGCGCCATCTCCAGGAAACCCGCGCCCTCTGCCGACAAACGCACGTGGCGCGGCGAGCGCTCCAGCAGCCGCCGGCCTAGCTGCCTCTCCAGCTTGCCGAGCTTGATGCTGACGTTGGACTGCGTGCTCCCCAGCACTTCCGCGGCACGCGTGAAGCTCTGCAGGTCCGCGACCAGCACGAAGGCGCGTACTGCGGCGATATCGAGTGACTGCATGCCAAAGATTCCGATATGGAATGACAGATATCCGTATCCATCTGTGTTCCGAATATACGCCGACGCGTAAGTTCGGGGCCACTACCACGCACGAGGGCTATCCCATGAAATCCTTGCTTGGCATGACGCTTGCCATCCTCGGCGGACTCGCCGCCCGCGACACCGCCGATACCGCCCAGGACTTCCCGCTGCGCGGCACCTGGACCCTCGTTGCGGCGGACAAGCGTCTGCCCAACGGCGAGCGGGTGCCGGACTATGGCGCGAGCCCGAAGGGACGCCTCGTCATCGACAACGCGGGCCGCTACGCCCTGCAGATCTTCAAGTCCGAGCGCGTGCGGTTCGCATCGTCGGACAAGGCAAACGGCACTGCCGACGAATATGCATCCGCGGTCATGGGTTCGAGCACGCACTACGGCGTGCTGGAAATGGATGCCCGGCAAGGCCTGCTTGTTTTCAGGATCGAAGGGGCCTCGTTCCCGAACTGGGAAGGCACCGTGCAGCAGCGCGCATACACGCTCGAAGGCGACATGCTCACGTACCAGGTGCCCGCCCGCCCCGACGGCAGCGTTCCGCTGTCCATCTGGCGGAAACTGGATTGATCGCGCGCCGGCGCTTTCAGCCCGGCCCCGCCAGCCGCGCCGGCAGCGCTTCCACCAGCCAGTCAATGAATACGCGCAGCCGATGCGTCACATGCCGGTTCTCCGGATAGACGACATGGAACGGATACGGCGTCGGCCGCCACTGCGCCAGCACTTCGACCAGCCCCTTGCTGCGTAGCGCGGACGCCGCGGCGTAGGTGAAGGTCTGGACCAGGCCCAGCCCCGCCACCGCCGCGGCGAGATGCGCGTTGCTCTCGTTGATGCCGACGCGATGCTCGGGTTTGATTTCCAGCAGGCCCGCGTCAGTACGAAAACGGAACGGCACCGCCCGGCCACTGGAAGACAGCACGTAGCTCACCAGCCGGTGGCCGTTGCGCAGCTCTTCCGGATAGGCCGGCACGCCGAACGCCTTGAGATACGCCGGGCTGGCACAGGTGATCAACCGGGCATCGCCCAGGTGGCGCGCGACAAGCGAGGAATCATCCAGCGGCCCGCCCCGGATCACGCAGTCGACGTTTTCACTGATCAGGTTGACCGAACGATCCGACACGCCGAGCTCGATGCGGATGTCCGGATGGCGCGCCAGGAATTCCGGCAAGGCAGGCACGAGCACGTCACGCGCGGTCGACCCGCCGACATCGACGCGCAGCAGTCCGCGCGCCGCGCCGCGGGCCGCGCTGAAGGAAGCGTCGACATCCTCCAGGTCGCGCATCAGGCGCCCGGCCTTCTCGTAGTACAGGCGTCCTTCGGCGGTGACCGAGACCCGGCGCGTCGTTCGCTGCAGCAGGCGCACGCCCAGGTGCGATTCCAGCTCGCGCACCAGCTTGCTCAGCGTGGCGTTCGGCATATCCAGCGAGTCCGCGGCACGGGTGAAGCTGCCGCTCTCCACGACGCGGACGAACGCGCGGATGGCTGACAGCTGGTTGATCACCGCCATGATTATTCCCCCTCGTGCATGGTCTTTGTCATTTTGCGCCATTTATCGCCCAATGCGGGCGCCCTATCGTTTCTCCACCCGCTGCGAAAAGCCCGCAGCATCCCCACAAGGAGAACGTCATGAGCACTCGATTCAACGGCAAGATCGCCCTGGTCACCGGCGGCACCACCGGCATCGGCCTGGCTGCGGCCAGCCATCTGGCCAGCCTGGGCGCCCAGGTCTTCATCACCGGCCGTCGCCAGGCCGAGCTGGACGCGGCCGTCGCGACGATCGGCCCGCAGGCTACAGGCATCCGCGCCGATGCCTCGGTGGCAGCGGACCTGGATGCCGTCTATGCGCGGATTGCCCAGCAGGCCGGCAAGCTGGACATCCTGTTCGCCAACGCCGGCGGCGGCGACATGCTGCCGCTCGGCGCCATCACCGAAGAACACTTCGACCGCATCTTCGGCACCAACGTGCGCGGCGTGCTGTTTACCGTGCAGAAGGCGCTGCCGCTGCTGGTTGATGGCGCCGCGATCATCCTCACCGGCTCCACCGTCTCCATCCAGGGCACGGCGAACTTCAGCGTCTACAGCGCGAGCAAGGCGGCGGTGCGCAACTTCGCCCGCTCCTGGGCCCTGGACCTGAAGGACCGCCGGATCCGCGTGAACGTGGTGAGCCCGGGCCCGATCCGCACCCCGGGCCTGGGCGGCCTGGTGCCGGACGACGCGCGGCAGGGGCTCTACGACCACCTGGCCGCGCAGGTGCCGCTGGCCCGCCTCGGCGAGCCGGAGGAAGTGGCCCAGGCCGTGGCCTTCCTGGCCTCGGATGACGCCAGCTTCATCAATGGCATCGAACTGTTCGTGGACGGCGGCATGGCGCAGGTTTGAGCCGGATTTCCGGCCCTGCCCGGCAATGACTCTTGTGGCGTCGCGTACAGCGGCGCCACAAGGTCAAGCGAAAGTGACGCTTCCTACCCCAGCCTGCAGAGCGGCTTTTCTCCGGGCCGCAGCGTCAGCACCTGCACCCCCGTGCGCGTCACCGCCACCGTGTGTTCGAACTGCGCCGAGAGCTTGCCGTCGCGCGTGTACACCGGCCACTCGTCCGGGTGCGAGCGGATCGCCGCGCGCCCCTGGTTGATCATCGGCTCGATGGTGAAGGTCATGCCTTCCTGCAGCACCTGCCCGGTGCCCGGCCGGCCGTAGTGCAGGACTTGCGGGTCCTCGTGCATCTCGCGGCCGATGCCGTGGCCGCAGTATTCCTTGACCACGCTGTAGCCCTGCGCTTGCGCGTAGTGCGCGATGGCATGGCCGATATCGCCCAGCCGCGCGCCCGGGCGTACCGCGGCGATGCCCTTCCACATGGCCTGGTAGGTGGCCAACACCAGCCGGCGCGCGGGGTAAGCCACCTCGCCTACCAGGTAGGTCGTGCTGGAGTCGGCGATGTAGCCGTCCTTCTCCAGCGTGATGTCGAGATTGACGATCTGCCCGTTGCGCAGCACGTCGTCCTTCGACGGCACGCCATGACACACGACATCATCGATGGAGCTGTTGAGTACGTACGCGAAACCGTATTGACCCTTGCTGGCCGGGCGCGCGTGCAGTTCGTCGACGATCATCCGCTCGACGAAGTCGTTGAGCTCCAGCGTGCTGCGCCCTTCCCGCACCTGTTCGTCCAGCGCATGGAACACCTGCGCCAGCAGTTCGCCGGCGCGCGCCATCCGCGCCAGTGCGGCGGCGTCCTTGATCACGCCCGCCCCGACCGCAAGGCCTGTGGCTGCACTCCCGCGGCCCGAAGCTCCTGCGCGACGATCTCCTGGAAGCTCAGTTCCGGGTGCATCTCGCACAGCATGCCGACCTTGATCCAGTAATTGGCCTGGGCGTTGATCGAGCGATGGGTGACGGCGCAGGCACGCCGCAGCTGGTCGTGCAGTTCGTCGTCGATGTTGACGATGCCCATGGGCGCTCCTGATCCGGGTATATATGGATGATATACACATCATATATTCCCACTCAACCCTCAACCGTCTGTAGAACGGGTCAGGGCTTCCCATGCGTCGATGTCCCGCGTCATCTGCGCGAGCTTCTCGCGCACCAGCGAGAGCGCGTCGCTGCCGAGCAGCAGGTGGGTCGGCGGGTCATCGGCCTCGACGAGTTCCAGCATCGCGCGGGCGGCTTTCGCCGGGTCGCCCAGCTGATGCCCGCTTACCGCCTGGCGGCGCTCGCGGATGGGGTCGAAGAGGCTGTCGTAATCCGCGATGGCACGCGGCGCGCGCACCATCGAGCGGCCCGCCCAGTCGGTGCGGAACGAGCCCGGCGCCACCGCGGTGACGTGGATGCCCAGCGCGCGCACCTCCTTGCCGAGTGTCTCGCTGATGCCTTCCAGCGCGAACTTGCTGCCGCAGTAGTACGCGATGCCGGGCATCGTGATGAAGCCGCCCATCGAGGTGATGTTGAGGATGCGGCCACTGCGCCGTGCACGCATGTGCGGCAATACCGCACGCATCATCGCCACCGCGCCAAAGACGTTGGTGTCGAACTGGCGCCGCATGTCATCCAGCGGCGATTCCTCCATCACGCCTTCGTGGCCGTAGCCGGCGTTGTTCACCAGCACGTCGATGGGGCCGAGCGTGGCTTCCACCTCGTTCACCTGGGGCACGATCGCCTCGAAGTCGGTGACGTCGAGCAGGCGCGCGAATGCGCGGCCCGGGGCCAGGTTTTCGAAGGCCCCAGCCGCCTCGGCGTGCCGCACCGTGCCCACTACCCGGTGCCCGTCCGCCAAGGCGGCCTGCGCCAGCGCGCGGCCGAAGCCGCTGCTGACACCGGTGATGAGGAACAACCTGGAGATCGTCATGGCGTACACCTGTGCTTTCGAGAAGGTGCACAATAAGAAAGCCTTGTGCGCACCAATAGGCGAATACGCCTCCCATCCATGCCTATTCCTATGACCCCCTCACCCTCGCTGGCCGCCTTGGTACAGGCCTTGGCCCCTGGGGAGGGCTACACGCTCACGGCTTTGCCGGGCGTGCGGCTGCTGCGCTCGGACCGCCCGCTGGCGCAAACACCGGTGCTCTACGACCCGGGCATCGTGATCGTGGTCCAAGGCACCAAGCGCGGTTATTTCGGCGAGCAGACCTATGTGTACGACGCCGACCAGTACCTCGCGGTGTCGGTACCGGTGCCTTTCACGATGGAGACCGATGCCTCGCCCGAGTACCCGCTGCTCGCGCTTTACCTGCATCTGGATTTCCCGCTGGCGGCGGAACTGATGCTGGAGATCGACCGCGCGCAAAGCGCGCCTTCGGCCACCGCGCCGCGCAGCATGGTGTCCAGTCCGATGGATGCGGACATGCGATTGTCGGTGCAGCGGTTGCTGCAGGCACTTGCGCACCAGGTGGAGGCCGCCGTGCTCGGGCCGCAACTTTTGCGGGAGGTCTACTTCCGGGTGCTGACCGGGCCGCAAGGCCACACCCTGCGTGCGGCGCTGTCGATGCAGGGCCACTTCGGCCGCATCGGCCGCGCCCTGCAGCGTATCCACGCTACCTATGCGCAGCCACTGGACGTGGCCGAACTTGCGCGGGAGGCCGGGATGAGCGCGCCTTCGTTCCATGTCCACTTCAAGGCCGTGACCTGCACCTCGCCCATCCAGTACCTCAAATCCATCCGCCTGCACCAGGCACGGCTGCTGATGGTGCGCGAGGGCATGACCGCGACCGCCGCTGCCCACGCGGTGGGCTACGAGAGCAGTTCGCAGTTCAGCCGCGAATTCAAGCGGCTTTTCGGGCGGGCGCCGCTGCACGAGATGCGGCGCATGCGCGGCGCCTTCGCGCTGCCGCCCGCGCAGGCCAATGCGGATTACGTGTCCTCGCATTGAAGCCGACCGGCACGCGGCCCGCGCACGCCCTCGGCACCATGCAATACTCGGCCGCGCTGCCGGCCACGGCCTGCGGCCCACATCGCACCACTGGAAATTGCACATCATGCGCAATCTGTTGAGCATCGCATTCGGTGTTTCGATATGGGCCCTGCTCCAGTGGGGTCGGCATGACCCCGGGATCGTCGTATCCGTCAGCAATCTAGAGCTGTACGTCGAACGGATCACTACCATCTATGCACGCGAGGTATTGGAACTCATCGTGCCCTGGCTGCTGGTGGGCATTACCGCACGCAGTCGCCCCATTCTGTGCGGGGCCGTGGCAGCGGCGGTAGCGGCCCTGATCTTCTCGTGGAGCCGCTACCACTGGAGTGACGGCCACCTTGCCGAACAGGTCATGACCTCGCTCTGCATGGCCGTGCTTCGATCGTTCTTTGGCATGGCCGGTGCGGCGTTGGGCGTCGCACTGGTGTCATACAGTTGCGGCGCAAGGGGACGCGCAGATCTACCCTCCGGTACCCAGGAGAGGCGAGGCCAATGACTGGCACACGCCTCCCGCGCTGCTCACCTCACGGCCGCAACAACACCTTGATCGCCCGCCGCTCATCCATCGCGCGATAGCCCTCGGCGACATCCTCCAGCGGCAGCGCCAGGTCGAACACCTTCCCCGGGTTGATCTGCCGCGTCAGGATCAGGTCCATCAGGTGCGGCAGGAAGCGCCGCACCGGCGCCGGGCCGCCGAGCATGCCGGTCTGCGAGAAGAACAGCGACTGCCCGTCCAGCTCCACGCCATGCGGCACGCCGACATAGCCGATCATCCCGCCCGGACGCGTGGCATGGATCGCCTGCTGCATCGATTCGCGCGTGCCCACGCATTCGAGCACCGAATCGGCGCCCACGCCCTTGGTCAGCGCCTTGATCTGGGCCACGCCCGCGTCGCCGCGTTCCACCACGATGTCGGTGGCGCCGTATTCGAGCGCCAGCGCCTGCCGCGTCTTGTGCCGGCTCATGGCGATGATGCGCTCGGCGCCCATCTGCTTGGCCGCCAGCACGCCCATCAGGCCGACCGCACCGTCGCCCACCACCGCCACGGTCGAGCCGGGCTTCACCCGCGCCGCATCGGCGGCGTACCAGCCGGTGCCGAGCACGTCGGAGGCGGCGAGCAGGCTGGGAATGAGGTCATCGTCCGGCATCGCCGCGGTGGCGACGAGCGTGCCATCGGCCAGCGGCACGCGCGCATACGGCGCCTGCGCGCCGCTCATGAACTCGCGCTGCTCGCACGAGGACTGGAAGCCGAAGCGGCAATGCGGGCACGTGTTGTCGGAGATGCAGAACGAGCCGACCACGAACTGCCCGGGCCGGATCGTCTTCACCGCACTGCCCACCTCCATCACCACGCCGCAATATTCGTGGCCCATCGCCAGCGGTTCGGCGATCGCGTTATGGCCGCGGTAGGGCCACAAATCCGAGCCGCAGATGCAGGTGGCCGTGAGGCGGATGATGGCGTCGGTCGGCGCGAGGATCTTCGGTTCGGGGCGCTCCTCGTAGCGGACATCGCCCGGGGCGTGCATGACAGTGGCGAGCATGGGGTTCTCCTTGAAAGGGGTTCAATCGGCGCGCGGGCCGGCGAGGTACTGGGCGTCGCTGACATGCTCCTGCCAGTCGACCACCTTGCCGTCCAGCGCCTCGGCAATGGCGATGTGCGTCATCGCGGTCTCCGACGTGGCGCCATGCCAATGGCGATGGCCCGGCGGGCACCACACGATGTCTCCGGGACGCAGCTCGACGACCTCTTCGCCTTCGCACTGCGTCCAGCCCTTGCCGGCGGTGACGATCAGCGTCTGGCCCAGCGGATGCGTGTGCCACGCGGTGCGCGCGCCCGGCTCGAAGGTGACGATGGCGCCACTCACGCGCGCATCGCCGCTGCCACTGAAGGGCATGTCGATGCGGACCTTGCCGGTGAAGTAATCGGGCGAGCCCTGCACGGAAGGCTGGCTGCCGTTACGGACGAGTTTCATGGAACCTCCATCGGAAGCGGAAGAGACGGCGCCGAACGCCAGCAGGCACGGCGCCAACAGGAGCGCGCGAAGGCTCAACGGCCCGAACGCGCGGCGAGGTGGGCCGGGTAGCGCTCGCCCTGCACTTCGATCTGCGCAAGCGCGCGGCCGATCTCGTCGCGTTCGTCGGTGCCCAGTTCGAGGTCGGCGGATGCGAGGTTCTCTTCCAGCCGGTGCAGCTTGGTGGTGCCGGGAATCGGCACGATCCACGGCTGCTGCGCGAGAAGCCAGGCCAGCGCGATCTGCGCCGGCGTGGCGCCGCGCGCGGCGGCGATGCGGCCGAGCGCATCGACCAGCGCCTGGTTGGCGCGGCGCGCCTCGGGCGAGAAGCGCGGCACCACGTTGCGGAAATCATTGGCGTCGAACGTGGTATCCGCGTCGATCTTGCCGGTGAGGAAGCCCTTGCCGAGCGGGCTGAACGGCACGAAGCCGATGCCCAGTTCGGCGCACAGCGGCAGGATCTCGCGCTCCGGCTCGCGCCACCACAGCGAGTACTCGCTCTGCAGCGCGGCCACCGGCAGCACCGCATGCGCGCGGCGGATCGAACCGGCGCCCGCCTCGGACAGGCCGAAGTGCGCCACCTTGCCCTCGGCCACCAGGTCGCGCACGGTGCCGGCCACGTCTTCCATCGGCACGTCCGGGTCCACGCGGTGCTGGTAGAACAGGTCGATGCGATCGGTGCGCAGGTTGCGCAGCGAGGCCTCGGCCACGGCGCGGATGCGCTCGGGCCGGCTGTCCACGCCGGCCTGCGCGTTGCCGTCCTTGAAGCCGAACTTGGTGGCGATCACCACCCGGTCGCGGAACGGCGCCACCGCCTCGCCGAGCATCTGCTCGTTGAGCGCGCCGTAGGCCTCGGCGGTGTCGAAGAAGGTCACGCCGCGTTCGAACGCGGCGCGGATGAGGTCGATGCCGGCGGCGCGGTCCACGCCCGGGCCATAGCCGAAGCTCAGGCCCATGCAGCCAAAGCCCAGTGCGGACACCTGCGGTCCGTGGGCGCCCAAGGTACGCATCTTCATGGGGGAAAGTCCTGGGGGAAGGGGCGGCCAGTCTCGCGCCACGCCCGGCCGGCGATAAGCCCGCAGAATGCGAATGGACTTATGATCAGACCTCACCAATCGCGAGGCAGGCCGGCGTGAACCGCGAGAACTACAACGACCTGCAGGCCTTCCTGCTCGTTGCGCAGGAACGCAGCTTCACCCGCGCGGCGGCGCGGCTGGGGGTGTCGCAATCCGCGCTCAGCCACACTATGCGCCAGCTCGAATCACGGCTGGGCGTGCGCCTGCTCACCCGCACCACGCGCAGCGTCTCGCCCACCGAGGCGGGCGAGCGGCTGCTGCAGGCGTTGGCGCCGAATTTCGAGAACATCCACGCCGCGCTGCTGGGCCTGGGCGAATTCCGCGATACGCCCAGCGGCACCATCCGCATCACCACCAGCGAGCACGCCGCGCGCCGGGTGCTGTGGCCGGTGCTGCGCACCTTCCTGGCCAAATACCCGGAAGTACGCGTGGAGGTCATCAGCGATTCGACCCTCACCGACATCGTGGCCGAGCGCTTCGACGCCGGCATCCGCCTGGGTGAACAGGTCGCCCAGGACATGATCGCCACGCCGATCGGCCCGCCCACGCGGCTGGTGGTCGTGGGCACGCCCGATTACCTGCGCGCGCGGCCGGCCATCGCCACGCCGCGCGATCTCGTGGCGCACGACTGCATCAACCTGCGCTTCCTCACCCATGGCGGGCTGTACGCATGGGAGTTCGAGAAGGACGGCCACGCGCTCAACGTGCGGGTGGAAGGCCGGCTGGTGTTCAACAGCATCGACCGCATCCTCGACGCCGCGTTGGCGGGCTTCGGCCTGGGCTACCTGCCCGAAGACATGGTGGCGCCGCATATCGCGCGCGGCGCGCTGCGCCAGGTGCTCGATGACTGGTGCCCGCTGTTCCCCGGCTACCACCTCTATTACCCCAGTCGCAGGCAACCGTCGCAGGCCTTCGCGTTGCTGGTGGAGGCGCTGCGCTGGCGCGGACCATGAATTGACACGCCTGTTTGAGCCGCTATTTGGCGCGTTTTTCGCGTGCTTGAGTAATTTTACTTAGCGAAGTCCGGTACATGCTCGGTTGTGGTTTCGCTGCACCGCGCCCAACGTCACACGCTCCGAAACGCGATGGAGCGCCGCGATGAAACCCCCGCATACCGCCCTCTCGGCAGGCATCGCGCTCGCGCTGGCGCAAGCCGCCGCGCTGCCATTTTCCGTGCTGCAGGCGCAGACCCAGGTGGGGCCCGGCAGCGTCACCACCACCGTGACCGCCACCAGCGGCGACACCGTCGTGGTGGGCAACACCAACATCAGCACCACCGGCACCACCGACGGCGTGCGCGCCAACGGCGGCAACGTGACGCTGGACATGCAGGCCGGTCCCTCACCGGGCGCGATCATCGACCAGACCACCAACGGCGCCGCGCTGCACGCCACGCTCGGCGGCATCAGCGTGCCCAATGGCATCAACCTGCGCACCACCGGCGGGCGCGCCTTGTGGGCCGATGGCGGCACGATCTCGTTGGTGGCCGGCAATGTCGCCATCACCGGCGTGGGGCTGCTCGCCGGCGCGTCGTCCGGCAGCATCGACATCAGCAACACGAGCTACAACGATCCCGTGCTGACCAGCGGCACCCAGGGCAGCGGCATCGGCGTGGACGGCACCGGCCTGGTCACGCTGGGCGGCGGCAACCGCCTTTACATCGGCCGCGCCGGGGCGGCCGCCAACCCCGTCGGCCTTGGCGTGCAGGGCACGGGCGCGCGCATCGTCGTCAACAACGCCCTGCCGATCACCTTCCAGGGCAACGGCGCGCTCGGCATGTATCTCTACGGCGGCGGCCACATCGATACCAACGCGGCTATCTCGCTGGTCTTCACCGGCACCAGCTCCGTGGGCATCACCGTCGACGGCGCGCCCACCGATTCGGTGCTGCGCAACGTCACCGCCACGTTCAACAACACCTCGACCAGCACCTCGTCCGGCACCGGGCTGGTGGCGCAGAACGGCGGGCAGGTCACCGTGCAGGACTTCGTCGTGCAGGGCGCGGGGGTCGGCCTGGGTATCTGGGTACAGCCGAATTCGACGGTCAACGTCACCGGCGCCAGCCGCATCGGCGTCACCTCCACGCGCAACGGCCAGCGCTACGGGTTCTCGCCCGGCAGTTCGTCGATGTCCTCCGGCCCGATCTTCAGCACTGCCGGCGCACCGAGCTGGCGCGCGGCGGGGTTGGTGCTCGGCGGCACGCTCAACAGCCAGGGCACCACGTGGACCAACACCACCGCCGGCGGCTACGGGCTGTTCGTGGGACAGAACGGCACCACCAGCGTCGCCAACCTCAACGGCGACAACGTGAGCACCACCGGCGCGCAGTCCGACACCGTCGCCACCTATGCCCGTGCCATCGTCAACGCCACGGGCAGCACCTTCCGCAACGAAGGCGGCTACGACGCCTTCTACATGTGGAACTACGGAAGCCCCACCCAGGCCACCGGCGACAACGAGGTGCACCTGGTCGACAGCACCGTCACCACGACCGGCAGCGCCGACGGCGTCTATGCGGTGAACCAGGCGCCCGGCTACCAGAACATCTTCACGATGCAGGGCGGCTCGATGCAGGCCGGCGGCGCGGCCTTCTATGTGTATGGCCCGTTGAGCGCCACGCTCACCGACACCACCGTCGGCGGCACGCAGGCGTTGCTGTTCGGCGGCGCGATGGACAGTACCGGCGACCCGACGCTCGCCGAGCTGGTGGCCACGCGGAGCACCCTCACCGGCATGGCCGGCGGCGCGACCAGCGCCACCACCGACATCACCCTGCTGGACCACTCGCACTGGACCGGCCAGGCCTGGAACCTGAGCAACGCGACCATCGATGCCACCAGCGTGTGGACGATTCCGGAAATCTCCAACGTCTCCGGCCTGGTGAGCAACCAGGGGCGCATCGAATTCACCGAGCCGGTGAATGACGTCTACAAGCACCTCTACACGCAGTCCTACGTCGGCACCGCGGGCAGCGTGATCGCAATGAACACCTGGCTGGCCGAGGACGACTCTCCCACCGACCAGCTCATCCTCGACGGCGGCACCGCCACCGGGCAAAGCGCCCTGGAGATCCACAACAGTGGCGGCGGCGGCGCGCTGACACTGGGCGATGGCATCCGCGTGGTCGCCACGCTCAACGGCGCCACCACCGCGCCCGGCGCGTTCACCA
>NZ_LLXU01000102.1 GCF_001431645.1 Stenotrophomonas panacihumi
CATCGCCGCGTTCATCGCGCCCTGGCGGTTGATGGTCTTGTTGACGGTGCGGAAGCGGTCTTCCATCTCCCCGCGCAGCGAGTCGATCTCCTGCATCGGGATCGACACCACGTCCCCCACCCGCTGGTCGGTATAGGTATTGGCCTGCTGCAGGGTGTCGACGGCCTGCTCCTCCATCTGCCGCACGTTGACCGCGTCAGTGGCCGCGGTGCCGGCGGCGACGTGCGTGACCTGGCGCTCGCCGCCGTCGCGGCCGACCGAGACCGAATTGGCGCGGTCGGCCACGGCATCGGCGCCGATCGCCACGCTGCCGGCCGCACTGGCCCGGGCGTTGCTGCCGAGCGCGACGCTGTCCTCCATCGTGGCCTGCGCGCCGGTGCCTACCGCCACGCTCTCCACGCCGGCGGCGCTGGCTGCCGCCGGCCCGGTGGCGGCGAAGCGCGGATCCGCCGCGCCCGGGCTGCCGGGCGGCGGCGCCACGGCGTTCTCCAGGATCGCGATGCGCCCATCCAGGCCGGCCAGCGCATCGCCCACGTTGCCGTAGACGCTGCCGCCCAACACGTAGGACGGCGCGACCACGCTGCCATCCGCCCCCAGCGAGGCACCGCCGCCAAACAGCTGGGTCACGCCGCCGGCCACGCTGGCCAGCTGGCCCACGTTGACCGCGTCGGTCTGCGCGCTGCCCGCCGCCACCTGGGTGAGCTGTCGCCGCGCGGTACTGCTGCCGATCGCGACCTCGCCGCCGGAATCCTGCGCAGTCGCCAATCCATAGCCCGCATATCCCACCTGCGCGCCCACCGTGGTCTGCGAACCGGCCCCCAGCGCCACGCTGAGTGCATGGTCCACCGTGGCGCCCGCCCCCAGCGCCAGGCCTTGCTCGCCATTGGCGCTGGCCTGCGTGCCCAGCGCCACGCCCGAGGCCGCCTGCACGTGGCTGGCCCGCCCGATCGCCACGCCCCCGGGCGCGGCCACGCCGATCACCGCCCCGTTGCCGATGCCGATGCCGTTGTCGCCATTGACCACCGTCGTGGGGCCCACCGCGACGCTGTCGGTACCGATGGCCAGCGCGTCGGCCGCCGTCGCGTTCGCATGGAAATACTGCGTGGTGGAGACCGACACCGAGCCCACCGCGCCCTGCAGCTGGCGCAGGGTCACCGCGTCCTGCGCCTGCGTGCCATCGGCGACGTGGGTGACCTGCCGGTAGCTGGTGCCCGAGCCCACCGATACCGCGCCGAGCAGGGTCGCATCGGTGGTGTCGTAGGGCACGCCGCCGACGCCGGCCGGGATCGATCCACTCGCCGGCACCAGCGCGCGGTCCGACACCGCGCCACTGCCCAGCGCTACGCCGCCGCTCACCGTGGCCACCGCGCTATCGCCCAAGGCCACGCCACCGGCCTGCTGTGCCTGCGACTGGAAGCCCAGCGCCATCGCGCCCTGCCCGTTCGCCTGGTTGGTGTGGCCGATGGCGAGCGCGCCATTGCCGGTGGCGGTGTTGTCCAGGCCCTGCGCCACGGCGCCATCGCCGGTGGCGATGTTGGGATCGCCGATGGCCACCGCGCCGTTGCCGTGCGCCGCGTTGCCGCGCCCGATCGATACCGCCGCGCCGGTGTCCGCCACTGCGCCATCGCCGAGCGCGACCGCACCGTCGCTGACCGCTTGCGCGCCACGCCCGGCGGCGAGCGTGCCGATGCCCGAAGCGAGGGCCTGCGTGCCGATGGCCACCGCGCCTTCTGCGCTGGCGTTCGCGCTGGCGCCGGCGGCCACGGCCAGCGTGCCTGTAGCCGCCGCATCGTCGCTGCCGTCGTCCAGGCCCTGCGCCTTGAAATAGCGCGTATCGCTGGTGGCGCTGGTGAGCTGGCTGACATTCACCGCATCGGTGGCGGCGGTGCCGGCAGCGACATTGATGATCTGCCGTTGCGTGCCGGCATTGCCCACCGACACCGCGTTGCCACGATTGGCCAGCGCACCGGCCCCCAGCGCCACGCCGCCGCTGCCGGTGACGCTGCTGCCCGCACCGAGCGCGGTGCCGCTGGCAGCGCTGGCCGCGCTGCCGCGCCCGGCCGCGAACGCATCCACCGCTGCGGCGGCCGAGTCCGCGCCCAACGCGAGTGCGCCCGCCTGCGAGGCATTGGCCGAACGGCCCAGCGAGGTCGAATTGCTGGCCGTGGCCTGCGCGTTGTTGCCCACGGCCAGCGCCTCGCTGGCGGTGGCATCGGCCGATTGCCCCAGCGCGACGCTGAGCGAACCGCTGGCGACCGCGTTCTGGCCCAAGGCGGTGCTCACGTTGCCCACCGCCCGCGCCGAGGTCCCCAGCGCCACCGAGTTGCTGCCAGTCGCCTGCGCCCCTTGGCCGATCGCGCTGGCCTGCGGCCCCTGCGCATTGGCGCCGGTACCGAAGGCCACGCTGTTCTGCCCGTTGGCGACCGCGTTGGTGCCCACCGCGGTGGCGTCGGAGTTGTTGGCGCGGCTGTTGTTGCCGATGGCGATGCCGTTGCTGACCGGCGTGCCGCTCGGGTCGTTCGCCGCGACCACCGCGGCCGTGCCCAGCGCCATGCCGTTGAGCGAATTGACCTGGCTGTCGTTGCCCAGCGCGATGCCATTGGTCGCCACCGCCGCCACCTGCGCGTTGGCGCCCACCACCACGCTGTCGGTGGCCGCTGCCACCGAGAGGTAACCGATGGCGATGGTGTTGTCGGCCTGCGCTTGCGCGAGGGTGCCCATCGCGGTGCTGTTCAAGGCGATGGCGCGCGTGCCGGCACCCAGCGCCAGCGCCGCCTGCGCGGTGGCCTGGGCGTCGTAGCCATACGTCGCGCTGCCCAGGCCCGAGGCCACCGAGCCCGCGCCGATGACCGTGCTGGCTTCCCCGGAGGCCACGCTCTGCAGCCCCATCGCGATGGTGCCCGTCGCCGACGCCTGCGCCCCCGGCCCGATGGCGATGGCGGCCTGGCCGGACGCATGGGTGATCTCGTTGGCGTCGACGACGCCGTCGGAGTTGACGTCGTTCCAGCCGCCAATGGCGGTCGTCAACACGTTGTCGGCCTTGGCCTGGTAGCCCATGGCCACGCTGCTCTGCCCGCTCGCCTCCACCTGGTTGCCGACGGCCATGCTGCTGACGCCTGTGGCCTGCGTCTGGTTGCCGACAGCCATGCTGCTGGCGCCGGTGGCCTGCGTCTGGTTGCCGATGGCCACGCTGCTGGCGCCCGCGGCGCGTGCGTCGCCACCGACGGCCAGCGAGCGCTCGCCTTCGGCCATCGCGGCGATACCCACCGCCTGCGCGCCAAGCACCAGCGCCTGGGCACCGGTGCCCACGGCCATCGTCTGGTCGGCCGTGGCCCGCGAGAAGGCGCCGACCGCCATCGCCGCGGTGCCTACCGCATTGGTTTGCGACCCCAGCGCGGTCGCGCCCAGGCCATTGGCCACCGCGTTGCTGCCCGCGGCCACGGTGTATTGCCCGGTGGCGGTCGCGTTGTCGCTGCCGTCGGCGAGGCCGTCGGCCTGGAAGTAGTCGATGCCCACCGCCACCGCCGGAGTGACCATGCCGCCGCCGGCGGTGTCGCACGACACGGCGGCGTCATCCCTGCAGGCGTCGACATCGGAAGGCGGAACGGATTGCGCGAACAGCGTCGGGCTGCACAGCAGGCCGAGGATCACCAGCGGCAGGCGTGCGCGCCGCGCGGAAGTGAGGGGTGTGGGGGAATGCCGGGACGACGCCGGCGCCAGCTGCTTGACCATGAGCCTGTCCTCTGGGGTGCCCGCAGGGCGGAAAGCGCGCACCTGCGGCGGCGCCGACCAGAGACTGGGCGTTGCAACCGTGTAGAAGCAGTGATGAAAAAATGGCCAGATCGTGCAGCGTTCGCGCACGCCAAACGCACCGGCCGTGGCGTGGCCGGTGCGCGTCGCGTCCTGCGTATTGCGCTTGCGCGCGCGGGTCAGCGCACCGCGATCTGCGCCGAGAAGTCGACCTTCTCGCCGCGCCGTGCCGAAGCGCGCATCTGGTAGACCTGCACGATGTATTCGCCGCTGGCCGGCAGCTTGCCTTCCCACGGCGTGCCGACGCCGCCGCTGCCGATGGCCTCGGCCGCGCCCGGTTCGTCACCCGGCTTGTAGATGTTGAAACTGGCGTTGTTGCTGCCGCTGACGCTCACGCGCATCACCTGCCCGGCATTGGCATCGAGCGTGTAATGCACGCTGTCGTAGCCGGTGAAGTGGCCCTTCTGCGTGGCGCTGCTGGCGCCGTGCGGGAAGTGGACCGGGACGGTGGTGACCTGGTCGGCGCCCGAGGCGGACACCGCCAGGCCGACGAGCAGACAAGCGAGCGCCAGGACGGCGATGACATGCTTCATGCTTCCTCCGGGTTGAAAGAACAGCGCAGCAAAACCAACCGCCGGCCGTGGGGACCGGTGTGCAGCGGTGGAACGCGTGTTTCCCGAAAAGCGAGACTGCCGCGCCGATCCCCTCCCAGGGCTGCGAGCAGTCGGGCGAAGCCTATCCGATCCGGGCATGGGCGCATCCTGCAGCGCAGCAAGGGTTCCGGGGGATGGAACGGGCCGTCCGGCCCCCGGCGACAACGGAAACACGGGCAGTCGCCTATAATTCGCCGACGCTTCCAGCCCGATCCGCATGAGCCTCGCCGAAGACCTCCGCCCCGCCCTGGGCCTGCCCCAGATCCAGCAGCTCGCCGCCCCCGACATGGCCGCGGTCGATGCCCTGATCCGCAGTCGCCTCGCTTCGGATGTCGTGCTGATCAACCAGATCGCCGACCACATCATCTCCGCCGGTGGCAAGCGCCTGCGCCCGATGCTGGTGATGCTGGCCGGCCGCGCCCTCGGCGCCGGCGGCCCGGAACACCACCAGCTGGCGGCAATCATCGAGTTCATCCACACCTCGACCCTGCTGCACGACGACGTGGTGGACGAATCGGACCTGCGCCGCGGCCGCAGCACCGCCAACGCCCTGTGGGGCAACGCGCCGAGCGTGCTGGTGGGTGACTTCCTCTATTCGCGCAGCTTCCAGTTGATGGTGGAACTGGACCGCATGCCGGTCATGCGCATCCTGGCCGACACCACCAACCGCATCGCCGAGGGCGAGGTGCTGCAGCTGCTGCACGTCCACAACCCGGATACCGACGAAGCGGCCTACCTGCGCGTGATCGAGCGCAAGACCGCGGTGCTGTTCGCCGCCGGCACGCGCCTGGGCGCGCTGGCCAGCGGCGCGGACGAAGCCACCCAGCAGCGCCTGTACGACTACGGCATGCAGCTGGGCTATGCGTTCCAGATTGCCGATGACGTGCTCGACTACGCCGCCGACGCCGCCGACCTGGGCAAGAACCTGGGCGACGACCTGGCCGAGGGCAAGGCGACGCTGCCGCTGATCCACGCCATCGCGCATTCGGATGCCACCACGCAGGCGCGCCTGCGCGAGATCGTCGAACAGGGCGATGCCGACGCGATGCCCGAAGTGCTGGCGGCGATCCACGCCACCGGCGGGCTGGAATACAGCCGCCGCCGCGCGGCCGAATATGCGCAGGCCGCCGAGCAAGCGCTCGACGGCCTGGAAGAGAACGATGCCGTGGCCGCGCTACGCGGCCTGGCACGCTACGCGGTGGCGCGCACGCACTGAGCGTGCCGCCCGCCGCTCAATCCCCGAAGCGCTCGTCGAAGAAATCCTCGAGCATCCGGTAAGCCCGCTTCGCCGCCCGCGGGTTGTAGAGGCAGCCCGGCGGGCTGTTCGCATCGGCCTCGGCGAAGCAATGCACCGCCCCGCTGAAGTTCACGAACTGCCAATCCGCCCCGGCGGCGTCCATTTCCTTCTGGAACGCGGCGATGTCCTCGGCGGTGACGCTCTTGTCGGCCGCCCCGTTGAGCACCAGCACGGGCGTCTTCACCGCACCGGCCTGCGCCGGCATGTCGGTGCCGATGCCGCCATGCAGGCTCACCACGCCAGCCAGCTGCGCGCCCGAGCGCGCCAGCTCCAGCACCGTCGTGCCGCCGAAGCAGAAGCCCACCGCGCCGATGCGCGACGGATCCACCGGCGCCTTGCCGGCCTGCGCCTTCAGCACCTCCACCGCCTTGGCGGCGCGCGCGCGCAGCGTCACCCGGTCCGAACGCAGCTTGCCGGCGACCTGCCCGGCTTCCTTGTCGTCCTTGGGCCGCACGTTCTTGCCGTACACGTCGGCCACCAGCACGACGTAATCGTCGCCGGCGATCTTCTTCGCCTTCTCCACCGCCGACTCGTTGACCCCGCGCCAGTTCGGCACCATCACCAGGCCCGGGCGCTTCGCATCGCCGGCATCGTCGTACACCAGCACGCCACTGAAAGTGTCCTGGCCGATCTTCCACTCGACGGGCCTGGCCTGCATCGCCGCCGAAGCGGACAGCGGCAACGCCGCCAGGACCAGCATGCCCACCGCCCACTGCCAAGGATTGCGCCTGCTCATCGGGACTGCCTCCGGCTGGATAGTGGCGGCGAGTGTAGCCCGCCCGCGTGACGGCCGCGGTTGTGCACACCGCATGTGGATGGCCCCGGGAGAAGCCTGTGGACAACCGTGCAAGCGCCTTGCGGCGCAAGCCTCGTCACCGCGATGGCGAAAATTTCACCGCAGCAAAAACGCTTCTCCACAGCCCATGTGGATGATCACCGGAGAAGTTTGTGGATAACCCTCCACACCGCTTGTGCCGCAAGGCCCAGCCATTGCGTGGCGAAAATCTGACCACCTGCTTTTGCGAGCGCTTTTGCTCGCCGATCCGCCGCGGGAAACCATCGGGTGTCCGGGCGGCGTGCGCTGGCGGGGGCGTCGGGCGACATGGATGTCGCCCGACGAGCTCGACGTCATGGATGACGGCTTTCGGCGTCCCCCGCCGGGGCATGCCGCCCGGGCGCCGTGCGGGGAAACCGAACCGCCGGGCTTTTGCCCAGAACCCAGCTCAGGCGACGCCCAACCCCGGAATCGCACTGATCGCCTCAGGATCAAACCCGGCAAGCGAAGCAAAATGGCGGCCACGCGCCACATAGTCGGCATACGCGCCGAAGCTAGGCGCACCCGGCGAGAGCAGCACCACGCCCCCGGCATCCCCCAGCGCAACCTGCGCCAGCGCCACCGCCTGAGGCAGGTCCGCCGCGGCATGCAGCCCGAAGCGCCCGGCCTGCGCCGAGGCCAACAGCAGTTCGTGGATGCGCGGCCCATTGGCCCCCATCGTCACGATTTCCACCGGCGCCTGCGCATCGCCCGCCATGTGTTCGGCGAAATCGTGCCAGTCCACCCCGCGGTCATGGCCACCGACCAGCACCGCCACCCGCTGCCCCGGGAAACACGCCAGCGCCGCCAGCGTCGCATGCGGCGTCGTGCTGATCGAATCGTTGACGTAGCGGATGCCGTCGCGCACGCCCATCGTCTGCAACCGGTTCGGCAGCGGCTGGAACGTCAACGCCGCCGACGCCAGCGCCGCCGCGTCCAGGCCCAGCGCCTCGATCGCCGCCAACACCGCGCACAGGTTGCCGCGGTTGTGCCGGCCCGGCAGCGGCACGCGCGCCGTATCGAACACCGCCACCTCGCCGCGATGCACCACATCGCCGCGCAGGTGCCAGCCTTCGGCATGGTTGAACCAGCGCACCTCGCTGGCCGCCAGGCTCGGCGCCAGCGCCACCAGCCGCGGGTCTTCCGCGTTGAGCAGCGCGATGCGCGGCGCCGCCTCGGTCACCAGCGACAGCTTGTCGGCGATGTACTGCGCCTCCCCGCCATGCCAGTCCAGGTGCTCGGGAAACAGGTTGAGCACCAGCGCCAGCTGCGGCCGCACGCCACTGCGCGCCACCTCGCGGGTCTGGTAACTCGACAGCTCGATCGCCCAGTACTGCGGCGGCGGCACCGGTTCGAGCAGCTCCAGCAGCGGCAGGCCGATGTTGCCGGCCAGCGCCGTGCGATGGCCGCCCGCGCGCAGCAGGTGCGCCAGCAATGCCGTGGTGGTGCTCTTGCCCTTGGTGCCGGTCACGCACACCGCGCCCGGCACGATGCCGCCCGGCTGCGCGTGCGCGCCGAACCACAACGCCGTGCCGCCGACGAAATGCGTCCCCGCCTGCGCGGCGGCCAACGCCTCCGGTCGATTCGGGCTGATGCCCGGCGATTTCACCACCACCGCGAAGCGCGACAGCGCGGCGGCGTCTGCTTCGGTTTCGATCGACAGCTGCGCATCATCCAACGCCTGCGCCTCGGCCACTTCATGCGCGCCGCAGAACAGCGTCAGCGGCTGCGCCGGCAACGCGGCGCGGATCGCACGGTAGGCCGAGCGGCCTTCGCGGCCCCAGCCCCACAGCGCGACCGCCTGCCCCTCAAGCTGTGAAATTCGCACGCACGCGCTCCCACAGCGCCGCCGGGATGCGGTGCTCGTCGCCGATCTCCAGCTGCGGGGCCAGCAGCAGTTCGTCGGCCGGCAACTGCGGCTGGATCTCGCGGGCGAAACGCTTCACCAGCACGTCTTCCTTCCATTCCGGGCGCGCCGCCAGCGTGGCCATGGCCGCGCGCGATTCGCGCCCCTCGCCCACGCACTCGAACGGCTTGTGGTCCTGGAACTCCAGCAGCGCGTCGAAACCGCCGGCCTGGCTGGCGTCGTCCAGCAGGTTGCGGCCGAAGATCTTCACCAGCCGCGTCTTGGGCATGAACGGCGCCAGCGCCAGGAACACGAAGTGGCACTTCGGGCACACGCCGCACCAGCGGTTCACCGGACGCTCGCCCATGATGTGGAAGTTGCGGTTGCAGCTGGAAAAGTGCGCGTCGTAGTGGTCGTTCTTCGCGAACTGGCGTGCCACCGCCAGCTCCGAGAGCGGGCGCAGCAGCGAGTAGTAATGCAGGTCGCTGGCGACGTGGCGCTCCACGTACTCGCCCAGCGCCTTCTCCAGCGCCCAGCCCTTGGACCACTGGTGGTTGACCTCGCCGGTGCCCGGGATCTGGCTGCCGTAGCTGGCCGAACGTTCGTTGGAGAACACGACCTGGTCGGCGCCGGTAAGCAGCGCGGCCAGCAGCATGATCACCGAGTTCACCGCCGTCACCGGGATATGGCCGTTCCAGGCGCCCTGGCGGTTGAGCTCGAACAGCTCCGCCGCCAGCGTGCGGCCCAGGTTGAGCGTGGGCAGGCCGGTGCGTTCGGCGCAGGCGCGGATCAGCTGCGAACCACCGATCCAGGTGACCGTCTGCTCGACACCGGCCGCGCGCAGCGCTTCGATGCTCACCAGCGAATCCTTGCCGCCGCCAATCGCCACCAGCGCACGCGCCGGCAGGCCGACCGCGCTGGCCGCCGGCGCGGCTTGCGCACCGACCGGCAGCTTGAAGCGCCCGCGCAGGTTCAACCCGTTGCGATAGGCGAACTCGCCGAGGCCATGCAGGTACAGGTCCTCGACCAGCGCGGCGGTGGCCGCGTCGATCTGGTAATCGTCGATCGCCACCTGCGGCGGCACGGCGGCCTTGTAATAGCTCACGCCGGCGAACAGGTGCAGCAGGCGCAGGGCGCGCTGCACGGCTTCGGCGCGCGCAGCGTCCAGCTGGAACGGCGCGCCCGGCACGGTGATCGTCTCCACCATCTCCGGGCCCTGGTCGAAGGCGTAGACCAGCGAGGCGACGCCGCTGGCGGCGTCGAAGCCACAGCGCACGAAGCGGAAGCAGGAGACCTGGGTCTTGTCGAAAGCAGTCATGGAATTTCCGGGGACGGGCAGCCCGGTTTTCGCGCGAGGGGGTGCGCGGCCGGGCGGATCATGTGGGGGGTATGGGGAAAGCGGTCAGCGGGCCGGCGCATCGATCACGTCCTCGCGCGGCAGTTCGCGCTGGTTGTAGGTGCTGGCCATCGAATAGCCATAGGCACCGGCGTCGGCGACGAGCATCACGTCGCCCGGCGCGGTCGCCACCGGCAGCTGGCGGCGCTTGCCGAACACGTCGGAGGATTCGCAGATCGGGCCGACCACGTCGAACGGGCCCAGCGCGCTGTCGTCCAGGCGCGAGAGGTTCTCGATGTCGTGCCAGGCGTCGTACAGCGCCGGGCGGATCAGCGTGTTCATGCCGGCGTCCAGGCCGACGCGGTGGATGCCGTCCTTCTCGATGACCTGCGTGGCGCCGGCCAGCAACACGCCGGATTCGGCCACCAGGAAGCGGCCCGGCTCGATCGCCAGGCGGAACGCCGGATGCACCGCGCGCACCTCGGCCAGCCCGGCGCCCCAGCGTTCGAGGTCGAACGGTTCGTCCTCGGCGCTGTAGGGAATCGGCAGGCCGCCGCCGATGTCGATGATCTCCACCGTGCCGATGCGGCGCGCGAAACCGGCGAGTTCGTCGAACATCAGCCGCCAGTGCTGGCTGGTCTCCACGCCGCTGCCCAGGTGGGCATGCAGGCCGGTGATGGTGATGCCCAGCGCGCGCGCGGCATCGACGAACTCGTCCACGCGCGCCGCCGACAGGCCGAACTTGGACTGCTTGCCGCCGGTATTGACCTTCTCGTGGTGGCCGTCGCCGTGGCCGAGGTCGATGCGCAACCAGATCTGCTTGTTGCGGAACACCTCGGGCCAGTGGCGCAGCGCTTCGACGTTGTCCAGCGTGACGGTGACGCCCAGCGCGAAGCCCGCCTCGTATTCGGCCTTCGGCGCGAAGCTCGGGGTGAACAGCACGCGGCGCGGCGACAGTTCCGGCAGGGTGTCGAACACCCGGCGCAGTTCGCCGTGCGAGACGCATTCCAGGCCGAAGCCCTCCTGCACCAGCGCTTCTAGGATGGCCGGATGCGAGTTGGCCTTGATCGCGTAGTAGCGCTGGTCGATGGCCGGGATGGCCAGCAACGAACGCGCGCGTTCGCGTACCGTCGGCAGGTGGTAGACGTAACGCGGCGTGCCGGCTTCGGCCAGGCGCAGCAGGTGCGCGCGCTCGCCACGCCACCACGGCAGCGGGCGCGGCCGCACGGAACCGGTGATCTCGCGCCAGCGCGGGCCGAACACCTCGCCCTCGCCCACCGGCATGGCGCCGCTGTCGATGAGCTCGGCGTGCAGGATCGGCAGCAGGCCGTCGGCATCGCTCTCGTCGATCACGAACGTCAGGTTCAGGTCGTTGGACGACTGCGAGATCATGTGCACGCGCTCCTTGCCGAACGTGGCCCACACGTCCGAGAGCTTGTGCAGCAGCGAACGCATGCCGCGGCCGACCAGGGTGATGGCGGCGCACGGCACGATGATCTTGACCCGGCAGATTTCCGAAAGATCGGCCGACAGCGCCGAGAGCACGTCGGTGTTGACCAGGTTCTCGGACGGATCCAGCGACACGGTGACGTTGGTTTCGGCCGAACCGATCAAATCCACCGACAAGCCGTGCTTCTTGAACAGGTTGAACACGTCGGCCAGGAAGCCGACCTGCTGCCACATGCCGATGCCTTCCATCGACACCAGCACGATGCCGTTGCGGCGGCTGATCGCCTTCACGCCCGGCACCGGCTCGGCGGTGCCGTCGATGCGCGTGCCCGGCAGGTCCGGGCGCTCGGTATCGAGGATGGCCATCGCCACGCCGGCATCGCGGCAGGGCTTGATCGAACGCGGGTGCAGCACCTTGGCGCCGGTGGTGGCGATTTCCTGCGCCTCGTAATAGTCCAGGCGGGTGAGCAGGCGTGCGTCGGGCACTTCGCGCGGGTTGGCGCTGAACATGCCGGGCACGTCGGTCCAGATTTCTACGCGGCTGGCGCCGAGCAGCGCGCCGAAGTACGCCGCCGAGGTATCCGAGCCGCCGCGGCCGAGGATGGCGGTGCCGCCATCGCCATGGCGCGAGATGAAGCCCTGGGTGATGAGCATGCGCGTGGGCTGGGCGTCGAAGCGCGCCTTCCAGGCGGCGTCGGACTGCCACTGGCACGACACCGACAGGCGCCGCGACCACTCGCTCTGGTTCGGCTGCGGCGGCAGCGCGTCGAGCCAGTCGCGCGCGTCCGCCCAGCCGATGTCCAGGCCGCTGGCACGCAGGTAGGCCGCGCCGATGGTCGAGGACAGCAGCTCGCCCTGGCCCAGCACTTCGGCCTGCCAGTCCAGCGTGCGGGTAGCCGCGCGCGGGTCGTCGAGCAGGCCGCGCAGCGCGGCCAGGCGCTTGCCCAGCACGGCCTCGGCGTCCAATTCCAGCTCGGCCAGGAACTCGCGATGGCGCTGTTCCAGCGCCGCCACGCGCTCGCGGCTGTCGGCGGCGCCGTCGGCCAGGGCAGTGAGTTCGTTGGTCACGCCCGACAGCGCCGACACCACCACCAGCACGCGCGCGCCGGTTTCGTCCGCGCGTTTTTTCGCCAGTTTCCCGATCGTGTCCCAGCGATGGCGACGCGACACCGAAGTGCCGCCGAACTTGAGGACGATCCAACGATCCACGGAAGGGGAAGCTGACATGGTTGAGCTTTGTCTACGATAGGGGGGATGCCGCGCCGCGAATGGACGCGGAACCCCCGATTCTACTGCCACAGGCCCCGATCATGACCGTTCGCCGATACCTCCAGCTCGACGTCTTCTCCGCCCGCCCCGGCGCGGGCAACCCGCTCGGCGTGGTGCTGGACGCGGAAGGCATGTCCGAAGACGAGATGAAGGGCCTGGCGGCATGGCTGAACCTGTCCGAGACCGTGTTCTTCCTGCCGCCGGACGAAGGCGCCGACTACCGCATCCGCATCTTCACCCCGGTGATGGAACTGCCGTTCGCCGGCCACCCCAGCGTGGGCGCGGCCTGGGCCGCGGTGCACCTGGGGCTGGCGACGCCGCGCAACGGCGCGGTGGTACAGCAATGCGCGGCGGGTTTGTTGCCGGCGCAACTGAACGGTCCGCGCCATGACCTGCGTGCCCGGGTACTCAGCCCGCGCGCGCAGCTGCGCGACATCGCCCCTCCGCCGCTGCCGCCGTCGCTGGCGGCGATCGCCGGCCCGCACCCGGCCGCGCTCTGGAACAACGGCCCGGACTGGTGGCTGCTGGAAGTGCGCGACGAGGCCTCACTGCGCGCGCTGCAGCCCGATTTCGCGGCGATCGCCCAGCTGCCCGGCAACGGCAAGCTGGCCGCCTTCGCGCTGTGCGATGGCAGCCAGGGCTACCAGGTGGCGGTGCGCGCGTTCGCGCCGGGCGTGGGCGTGCCGGAAGACCCGGTGACGGGCAGCGCCAACGCGCTGATCGGCGCGTGCCTGGCCGCGCAGGGCCGTGCGCCGGGCGAAGGCCGTTACCTCGCCAGCCAGGGCCGCGAAATGGGCCGCGATGGGCGCGTGCGGGTGGAAATCGACGAGGACGGCGAGGTGTGGATCGGCGGCCAGGTGCAGTCGGTCATCGACGGCCGGATCGACTGGTAAGCTGCGCGCCCCTGTTTTTTCGAGTCCCGCCGATGACTTCGCGCCGCTTCCTGCAGCTGGATGTGTTCTCCACGAGCGCCGGGGGCGGCAACCCGCTGGCGGTGGTGCTCGACGCCGAGGGGCTGGACGATGCGGCGATGCAGGCCATCGCCCGCTGGACGCGGCTGCCGGAAACGACCTTCGTGTTCCCCGCCACGGACGAAGCGACGAGCTACCGCATCCGCATGTTCTCCCCGCAGAAGGAGGTCCCCTTCGCCGGGCATCCGAGCGTGGGCACGGCCCATGCGGTGCTGGAGCTGGACTTGGCGCAGGCGCGCGAGGGCGTGCTGGTGCAGGACGGCATCGCGGGGCAGCTGCCGCTGCAGGTGCACGGGGACGGCGCTGGCCGCAGCATCGCCATCCGCACGCCGCGCGCGGCGGTGGGCGAAGTGGTGGCTTCCGATGACCCGCGTCTTTCCGAGGCATTGCGCGGCTGGCGGCTCGGCACGTTGCCGCCGGCACTGATGGAAGGCGGCCGTCGCTGGTGGGTGGTGGAAGTGGCCGATGAAGCCACGTTGCGCGCGCTTTCGCCGGACTGGGACGCCATCGCCGCGTTGGCCGAGCAGACCCAGGCGATGGGCGTATTCGCCTATGCGCGCGCCGATGCGGGCGCGGAATGGGATTTGGCAGTGCGCGCGTTCGTCGGCCTGGGCCGGCGTTTCGAGGATGCGGCGTCGGGTGCGGCCAATGCGGTGCTGGCGGCGTGGCTGGATCATCGCGGCGCGTTGCCCGGCGCGGGCGGGCGTTACCGGGTGAGCCAGGGGCGCGAGATCGGCGCCGACGCGCAGCTGGAGCTGTTCGTGGATGCCGACGGCGACGTGTGGTCCGGCGGCCAGGTGCAGACGGTGATCCGCGGCACGCTGGACTGGCCGGGCGCCTGAGCCTGCTTACTCCGGCGCGGCTTCCACGCGCACGCGGATGCGGTCGCCGGGGTTGTAGTCGCTATGGGTGTGGTACGTGCGGCCGCCGTATTCGTAGGTGACGTCGTAGCCATCGACGCTTTCGCGCGGCTCCGGCGCGGGGTCGCAAACGCGCACGTAGCCCTGGCGATCCTGCGGGTGGTTGGCGTCGTAGACCGACTGGCCGGCCAGGCCGCCGGCGACCGTACCGACCGCCGTGCCGAGCAGTTGCCCGCTGCCACCGCCGAAACGGCTGCCGACGACCGCGCCGGCGACGCCGCCGATGACGGTGGCCAGGCTGCGGCCGGGGGCGTTCACCGTGGGCGTGTTGTCGCCGTAGTAGTCGCCGCCACCGCCGCCGTAGCTGCCCTGGGCAGGGCGGTCGTAGCAGCGCGCGGATTCTCGGTTCTGGTCGCGCACGATGATCGGGTCGACGCGCACGACGCGGGCGTAGTCGTAGCCGACGTCGCTGCCGTTGTCGCGGGTGTCGTAGTAGCGGCCGTCGTCGCGGTCGCGATAGCCACCGTCGTCGCGGTAACGCTGCGCCTGGGCGCTGCCTGCTACCGCCAGTCCGGCTACCAGCATGCCCAGAATCCAAGGGGTGGATTTCATCGCGGCTTACCGGCGGGTGGGGATGTTGTTGCGGATGCTGGGGTTGGGGCGGTGAAACGGCACTGAATGGGGTTGGGTTTTTTTGGCCTGCGGCCGGCTGGGGAGCGGGGCTGGCTGGGTGTTGGCAGGTTGAGTGGCCTTCGATGTTGATCGGCTCGCATTAGGTTATGCACGGCCTGTGGGGGCGGGGCCCTTTCGGGACACGCCCGGGAACCCACCCATGGGGGGCGGCGGCGCCCCCCACTGCGCCCACCGGCCCCGCAAAGGCCCCCCCCCCCCCCCCCCCCCACACCCCCCCCCCGCCGA
>NZ_LLXU01000103.1 GCF_001431645.1 Stenotrophomonas panacihumi
TTGCGGTGCGGTGGGCTGGCCTGCGCGGGCCAGCCCACCGCACCGCAACAATCCGACCCCGTACGGTCATTACGCAGCACGTTGCGCGCAGTTCGCTGCATGTTGAGGAAGATGCCACCCACCGGCAAAATTTCCACCCAAGTCACATTTGTGCCGTGAGCATGAATTTTCCGTGACGCGGCCCTTAAACCTGAGTAGATTCTGAATATCGGCTTTGCGGGGTGACCTTCAGGCCTTGCCGCCGATATCGCAAAGAACCCTACTCAGGAGAGAGAGCTAGTGGCAGTCAACCAGCGAACCAAACGGGTCCTGCAGCGCTCCGCGCTCAGTCTGGCCCTCGGCATCTGCTTCAGTCCCACGCTGTACGCGCAGTCCAACACCTCCGGCGCCATCTTCGGCCAGGCCGGCGCAGGCTCCACCGTCCAGATCCAGAATCCGGCGACGGGCTTCTCCCGCTCCATCACCGTCGGCAACGACGGCGCCTACCGCTTCTCGGCCCTGCCGACCGGCAGCTACACCGTCACCTACACCGGCACCGACGGCAGCACCTCGACCCGCGAAGGCGTCAACGTCAACGTCGGTACCGGCACCTCGGTGAACTTCGCCGGCGGCCGCAGCGATGCCTCCACCCTGGATACCGTGCAGGTCCGCGCCACCTCGGCGGTGAACCCGATCGACGTCTCCTCGGTGGAATCGACCACCATCCTGACCGCCGAACAGATCGCCAAGATCCCGGTCGCGCGCGACGCCACCTCCGTGGCCCTGCTCGCCCCCGGCACCGTGCGCGGTGATACCGCGTTCGGCAACCTGGCCTCGTTCGGTGGCTCGTCGGTCGCCGAGAACCAGTACTACGTCAACGGCTTCAACGTCACCAACTCGTTCCGCAACCTCAACTTCTCGCAGATCCCGTTCGAAGCGGTCGCCGAGCAGCAGGTCAAGACGGGTGGTTACGGCGCCGAGTTCGGCCGCTCCACCGGCGGCGTGGTCAACCAGATCACCAAGCGCGGTACCAACGAGTTCCATGCCGGCGGCAACGTGTTCTACACCCCGCGTTCGCTCAACTCGGACACGGTGAACTACTACTATCGCAACCCGCTCGCCCCGGATGACGTGGGCACGCTGGCGCAGGACAACTCCAACGTCGACACCAACCAGTGGATCACCTCCGCCTGGGCGTCCGGCGCGCTGGTCAAGGACAAGCTGTTCGCCTACGGCCTGGTCTCCTACGGCGATACCGACAAGGGCCTGGCGGGCACGCCGTTCGGCGACAAGCCGGCCGACGAGGAAACCAAGCGCCCGACGTGGCTGGTCAAGGTCGACTGGAACATCAACGACAGCAACAAGCTGGAGCTGACCGGCTTCAACGACACCAGCAAGATCGACACCGACGTCTACAACCCCGAGACCGGCGAGTACATCGGCACCCGCAAGCAGGAAAACGGCGGCCAGAACTGGATCGGCAAGTACACCGGCTACTTCACCGACACCTTCACCATGTCGGCGCTGTACGGCCATGGCGAGTTCAAGCGCAAGGACGGCGCGCGCACCGCGACCGGTTTGGACGTCTCCTACAGCGGTGACCTGAACGACCCGGCCTCCGGCTGCCCGCGCATCCTCGACGTGCGCCCGACCTACCGCCAGGACCTGACCGGCGGCGAGATCACCTCGTCGTGCAACATCACCAACGACGCCATCGACCGCGCCGACTCCAAGGACACCCGCGACCAGTTCCGCCTGGACTTCGAATGGTCGCTGGGCGATCACCTGATCCGCTTCGGCTACGACCGTGACGACTACGAGTCCATCGCCGGTACCTCGATCGAAGGCGGCCGTTACTGGCGCTACTCGACCGTCAACCCGGACGGCGTGGTGAACAACGGCGACGAGTACGACATCGTCCGCGAGCAGATCACCAACCAGGGTTCGACCGTCAAGCTCAAGCAGTGGGCGATGTACGTCGAGGACAGCTGGAACATCACCGACACGTTCCTGGCCTACCTCGGCGCGCGTTGGGATACCTTCGAGAACTACAACGGCGAAGGCCAGCAGTACGTCAAGATCGACAACCAGTTCGGCCCGCGCCTGGGCTTCAGCTGGGACGTGCTGGGTGATTCGTCGCTGAAGATCTACGGCAACGCCGGCCGTTACGCCCTGCCGCTCACCCCGAGCGTGGCCGTGCGTGGCGCCAGCGCCTCGCTGTACACCCGCCAGAACTACTTCTACACCGGCGTGGACCCGGTCACCGGTGCGCCCACCGGCCTGACCCCGCGCGGCGGCCTGCAGTACATCAACGGCGAGTTCGGCGAACCGAAGAACCCGGCGACCATCGCGGCGACCAACCTCGACCCGATGTACCAGGACGAGTACATCCTGGGCTTCCAGAGCCAGATCACCGACCACCAGGCCATCGGTGCGCGCGGCATCTACCGCAAGCTCAAGGCCGCCATCGACGACAACTGCGATTACACCCCGATCTACGACGCCGCCGTCGCCGACGGCCTGACCCCGAACATCCCGAACGCCGGCTTCCCGTACTGCCGCATGTTCAACCCGGGCGAAGATTCGGTGTTCCTGACCGACGTGGAAGGCAATGGCGTGCTCACCGAGTACACCATCCCGGCCGACCTGCTGTCGCCGAAGGCCAAGCGCGAGTACAAGGCGCTGGAACTGTTCTGGGACGGCAGCTGGGAGAAGTTCTTCTTCCAGGCTTCGTGGACCATGTCCTGGAACAAGGGCAACACCGAAGGCGGCGTGAAGTCGGACATCGGCCAGGGTGACACCTCGGTCACGCAGGACTTCGACTACAAGGAACTGATGGTCGATTCGTACGGCTACCTGCCGAACGACCGCCGCCACAGCGTCAAGATCTTCGGCAACTACCAGTTCACCGACGAATGGTCGCTGGGTGCCAACATCCTGGTGCAGTCCGGCCGTCCGCAGAACTGCCTGGGCGTGCTGTACCCGTACCACGGTGGCATCCACCCGTACGGCTCCTCGTTCTTCCGTTGCGGCACCACCGAAGCCGGTGGCGCGGACGGTCCGTCCGAGGCCGTGCCGCGTGGCACCTACGGCCGCCTGCCGTGGACCAACTCGCTGGACCTGAACGTCGCGTACCTGCCGCAGTGGGCCCCGGGCCTGCAGTTCAAGATCGACGTGTTCAACGTGTTCGACCAGCAGAAGGTCACCGCGGTGTCCGAAGTGGCCGAAGACGGCACCACCGGCGCGCCGCTGAACACCTTCGGCGTCTACCGCAGCACGCAGGCACCGCGTTCGTTCCGCTTCATGGTGCAGTACGACTTCTGATCCACCGCGGTTTCATACCTAGAAGCTATACGGCTCTTTTACTCCGACGGCCGCCGCAAGGCGGCCGTTTTTTCCCGGGCCGGTTCTGGAACGACGAATGCAAGACAGGCTTGACCAGCTCTGGCGCGAAGGCCAGGCACATGAAAGCAAGGCGGACCACCAGGCCGCGGGCGAAGCCTACGCCGCCATCCTCGCGCTGCACCCACAACACGTTCCCGCGTTGCTGCGGCTGTCGCGCTTCGCGCAGGAGCGCAATGCTTATCCCCAAGCCCACCAATACGCCTTGCGCGCGGCCGACGCCGTGCGCCTGGGCGGCAGCAAGCGCCTGCTCGCGTACGTGACGCTGCGCCTGCTCGACTTCGCCGAAGAGGCCGAAGTTGCCTCCACCATCCTCGGGGCCGACTGGCGCGATGCCGACGTGCTGCGGCAATCGCCCTCGCTGGCCCAGCACCTGTGGCTGGCCGGCCGCTACGAAGACGCACAACGCCTGCTGGATGCGGTGGAACCGCAGACCGGCGCGCATCCGCTGCTGCGCTTCACCCGTGGCCAGCTGGCGCAATATCTCGGCGACATGGACGGCGCCGCCACCCATTACGAATCCGCGCTGGCCCTGGCGCCACACCTTCCGGACGTTCACTGGGCCATCGCCAAGCTGCGCCCGACCGGCGCGCCGGCGCGCGTGACGCGCCTGCGCCGCGCCCTGGCCGCCACCGCCGACGACCACGCCCGCGCGCAGCTGGACTACGCGCTGTTCCATGAGCTCGATGCCGCCGACGAACGCGAGGCCGCCTGGGCGGCGCTCGTCGACGGTGCCGCGCGGATGCATCGCCTGCATCCGGACGCCCTGCAGGCCGTGCGCCACGCACGGGCCGAGCGGTTGATGGCCAGCGACTGGGCACCCGCGGCGCAGGCGCCGGCGGCCTCGCAGCCACGCCCGATCTTCATCCTCGGGCTGCCGCGTTCGGGCACCACCCTGTTGGACCGCATGCTCGGCAACCACGGCTGGGTGAGCAGCGTCGGCGAGCGCAACGACCTGATCGCCGCGGCCAGCGAAGGCGCCGGCCAATTCTTCCCGGGCCTGTGCCACGTCGAAGATCCCCTCGCCTTCCTGGCGAAGCAGAACCTGCCGGCGATCGGCCACGCCTACCAGCAGCGGTTGCGCCGCGCGGCGCCCGCCACGGCCGCGGCCATCGACAAGCATCCGCGCAACCTGTTCGAGCTGCCGCTCATCCTCGGCGCGCTGCCGCAGGCCCGCATCGTGTGCGTGCGCCGCGACCCGATGGACGTGGCGTTCTCCAATTTGAAGGAGCTGTTCCAGGGCGGCGCCTACGCCTACAGCTACGACCTCGACACGCTCGCGGCGGAAGTGCGCCTGGCGCAGCGCTGGATGACCCATTGGGCGCAGCGCGTGCCGGCGCAGGTGCATGTGGTCGACTACCGCGCGCTCGTCGAAGACACCGAGCGCACGCTCGAAGGGCTGCTTGCCTTCCTCGAACTGCCGGCGTGGCCAGGCCTGGCGCATCCGGAACGCAACGCGGCCCCGGTCAGCACCGCCAGCAGCGTGCAGGTGCGCAGCGCGGTCCATCGCGGCGCGCTGGACGCGTGGCAGCGCTACGCCGAGCCACTGGCACCGTTGGCCGCGCGCCTGGAGGACATCGCGCGATGAACATGGCCGCCGGCACGCAGATCGCCACGCTCGTCGCGCAGGCCGAGCAGTTCGCCGCGCAGGGCGACTTCGCCCGCGCGATCGCCTGCCACCAGCGCATCCTGGACATCGCCCCGGGGCGCGTGGACAGTTTCCTGCAGCTCTCCTACCTCTACTCGCTCGCCGGCCACCATCGTGGCGCGGAAGCCTGGATGCAGCACGCGCAGGCCAGCCCGCAGGCGACGCCGCAGCAGCTGGCCGCGATGATCCCGCGCCTGCGCACGTTCAACGACATCCCGGCCCTGCGCAGCGTGCTGGCCCGCCTCGGACCGCCGGCGCGCATGCCGGTGCCCGCGCTCATTACCGCGGCCTCGCACCTTACCTATGCCAACCTGCCCGAGGAAGCCATCGCCTACCTCGACGAAGCGAAGCGGGCGGATCCGGATTACCCCCCCACCCTGCTCGCCCGCGCGCAGGTGCTGATGTATCTCGGCCGGTTCGACGAGGCCGAGCAGGATGTGGTGCGCTCGCAGCGGCGTGCGCCGGAAATCGCGCAGGGTTACTGGCTGCGCGCGGCGCTGAAGCGCCAGACGGCCGAGCGCAATGGCGCGCAGGCCATCCGCCGCGAACTGGCACGCGCCGGGCGTTCGGCGGCGGACCAGGCGCTGCTCGAATTCGCGCTGCATAAGACGCTGGACGACCTACACGAATACGACGACGCGTGGGCCGCGTTGATGCGCGGATGCGCGCACAAGCGCGCGACGCTGGACTATGACGACGCGCAGAACCAGCGCCTGTTCGACGCACTCCACGCCATGCCGGCGTTGCCGCGGGCCGACGTCGTCCACGAGGGCGCGCGCCCGCTTTTCATCGTGGGCATGCACCGCTCCGGCACCACGCTGCTGGAGCAGATGCTGTGCGGCTCGGAGGACGTGAAAGGCATCGGCGAGCTGTACGACTTCACCAGCGCGATGCGCCACGCTACCGACCACCATTGCCGCGGCGTCGTCGACGAAGAGATCGTGCGCCGGGCGCCGGACGCGGACATGGCCGCCGCCGGCGAGCGCTACCTGCGCAGCACCGCATGGCGCCTGGCCGGCGAGCGATGCTTCACCGACAAGCTGCCGTCGAACTTCCTCAACATCGGCTTCATCGCCGCCGCACTGCCGCAGGCGCGCATCCTCCACATGGTGCGCGACCCGGTGGAGACCTGTTTCTCCAATCTTCGCGAACTGTTCTCCGAAGCCAACCCGTACAGCTACGACATGCACGAGCTGGCGGATTACCACCAGCGCTACCAGCGCCTCATGGCGCACTGGCATGCGCAGTTCCCCGGCCGCATCCTCGACGTCTCCTATGCCCGCCTGCTGCGCGAACCGGAGGCGGTGATGCGCGAGGTCGCCGACTTCTGCGGCGTCGCCTACAGCCCGCAGATGCTGCACAGCGAAGGGCGCCAGCGTGGCGTCGTCACGGCGAGCGCCGTGCAGGTTCGCGCACGCCCGAGCGTCTCCGAACGACCCAAGTGGTCGCCGTATGCCGCGTCGCTCGCCCCGCTGATCGAGCAATTGCAACGCGGCAACTGACAAACGTGAGCGGCTCAGGTAGCTATACGCAGGCGTAACAAAACGCCGGCGTATTAAGGCTTTTTTCACTACTCACTCACCCAGAAAAAACCAAATTCGCCGGCGTCGGCGCCCCCTCCCGACATATTCGCCAAGTTCCGCCATTCCTTGTCAGGAGAGAGCCGTGAATAGCCATGTCCCGCAACATGCGGCGCGCCGTCGCACGCCATTGTCCGCCGCCCTGCTGGTCCTGCTCGCGCCGACCGCCGCGCTGCCCGCCTTCGCGCAGGAAGCCGAAGCACCGACCAACCTGGACCGCATCACGGTCACTGGTTCGAATATTCCGCGTACCAATACCGAAACCCCCTCGCCGGTGCAGGTGGTGACGCGCCAGGACATCGACCGCACCGGCAAGACCACTGTCGCCGAGTACCTGCAGACCCTCACTTCCGACGGCGCCGGTTCGATCCCCAAGACTTTCGGCAACGGCTTTGCCGGTGGCGGCGCCGGCATCTCGCTGCGTGGCCTGGGCGCCGGTTCCACGCTGGTGCTGTTGAACGGCCGCCGCATGGCGACGTACGGCCTGGCCGATGACGGCCAGAAGGTGTTCACCGACCTGAGCACGATTCCGCTCGATGCGGTCGAGCGCGTGGAAGTGCTCAAGGATGGCGCCTCGGCGATTTATGGTTCGGATGCCATCGCCGGCGTGGTGAACATCATCCTGCGCACCGACTTCACCGGCGCGATCCTGCGCGGCTCCTACGGCATGTCCGACGACAGCGACGGCAATGCCCGCAAGGCCACGCTGACCGCCGGTACCGGCAATCTCGCCGAAGACGGCTGGAACGCGTTCTTCAGCCTGGATGTCGGCAAGACCGACGGCATCAAGGCCTCCGACCGCGACAACCGCAAGTGGATCGGCACCGGCGACCTGCGCCCGTGGGGCTACAGCGCCGGCGGCAGCCAGTTCCTCGGCGGTGCGATCACCGGCGGCGGCACGGGCGGCGGCAATTCGCAGGTCGGCAGCGTGTTCGTGCCCGGCACCGACCCGGCCACGCTCACCTCCCTGCCCGGCTGTGCGCAACTCTCCAACGTGAGCCCGCAGGATGCCGGCGGTGGCTGCCTGTGGGACATGGCCGACTGGCGTGACCTCACGCCCGAGGAGAAGTACGTCAACCTGTTCGCGCGCGGCACCTTCGCCATCGGCGACAGCTCGGAGATCTACACCGAGTTCGGTTACTCGAAGAAGGAAACCGTCTTCCACAACACGCCGTCGAACGTGTCCGGCGCCTGGGGTTACCCCGGTGGCCCTGTCAACGCGAACAGCGGCCCGGGCGCGGTGGTGCTCGGCGTGGGTCATCCGGACAATCCGTATGACGAACCGGTGCGCGTGCGCTACAACGCCGCCGATGTCGGCGGGCGCGTGACCGACAACACCAACGAATTCTTCCGCTTCCTGGCCGGCATCAAGGGCACCTGGGGCGATTGGGACTACGACACCGCCTACCTGCATTCGTCCACCAACCTGGTCAACAAGCGCACCGGCTTCCTGCGCTACAGCGCCGTGCAGTGCGCGCTGGGCAATGCGGCCTGCCCCGGTGGCGTGTGGAATATCGGGCTGGGCTCGGATGCCAATCCGCAGAGCCTGTATGACTACATCTCGCCGGAGATCCGCGCCTACGCCAAGTCGAGCCTGGACATGTTCGACTTCACCGCATCGCGCGGCATCTATGACCTCAAGGGCGGCCCGCTCTCGCTGGCGTTCGGTACCGAGTGGCGGCGCACCACCAACTCGCTGACCCCGCAGACGTATACGGATGTCGGCGACATCATCGGCCTGGGCTACTCGGCCTACGATGGCACGCAGAACGTCTACGCCGGCTACCTGGAGTTGTCCGCGCCGGTCCTCGAATCGCTGGAACTCTCGGCGGCCGTGCGCTATGACAAGTACGAAAGCGGCGACGACGCAGTGAAGCCGAAGTTCGGCTTCAAGTGGAACCCGATCGACTGGTTCGCCCTGCGCGGCACCTACGCCGAGGGGTTCCGTGCCCCGAACCCGGCCGAGAACGGCGACGGTGGCCTGGCCGCCTTCTCCAACGCGCTGGACCCGGTGCGCTGCCCGAACGGCACCCCCGCTCCGGGCGGCACGCCCGACGACTGCGGCCTGCAGCCGGTGGCGATCATCACCACGCCCAACCCGGACCTGAAGCCGGAAGAGTCCAAGAGCTACAGCCTGGGCATCGTGCTGCAACCCACGCGTACCACCTCGATCACCGTCGATGCCTGGCGCATCAAGCGCACCAACGAAATCGCCCAGGGCTCCACCGCCGACGCCATCGCCGCCGGCGACGTCCTGCGCGATACCGACCTGCTCAACGGCGTCCCCGGCACCGGCACGATCCTGGCGATCAACACGCAGTACGTGAACGCCAACTCCTCGGAAGTGGAAGGCATCGACACCGACATCCGCCAGGACATCCCGATGGGCGCCTATGGCGACATGCGCCTGGACCTGCAGTGGAGCCACATCAAGAAGTTCGAGCGCACCGAGGGTGACATCACCCACGAATACGCCGGCACGCATGGCAACTGCGACGTCACCAACTGCATCGGCACCCCGAAGGACCGCGTCAACTTCGGTGCCACCTGGAACTACAACGCCTGGACGGTGAGCGGCATCGTCAACTACATCAGCAGCATGGACAACACGCCCGAGACCGGTGGCAGCAAGGACGAAACCTGCCTGAACTTCCGCGCCGACGGCTCGCCGGCGCCGGGCGACTGCGAGCTGGCCTCGTTCACCACGTTCGACCTGTCGGCCAACTGGAAGGCGACCGACGCGCTGGAGATCTTCGGCTCGGTGCAGAACGTCTTCGACCGCACCGCCCCGCTCGACCCGGCCACGTATGGCGCGATCAACTACAACCCGCTGCACTTCAGCGGCGCGATCGGCCGTTATTTCACGGTGGGCGCGAAGTACACCTGGAACTGAGCGAACAAGGCATTACTTCACATGGCCCGGGCAGCGATGCCCGGGCTTTTTCTATCAGCACTCACGCAGCGCGCTTTCCTATCCCCACGCGCCGAACGATCAAGCCCGATGGTAAGGATGGTTAGCCAGCATCGCCGCAGCGCGATACAGCTGCTCGGCCACCACCAGCCGCACCAGCATGTGCGGCAAGGTCAGCGGCCCGATCGACCACCGCTCGTCGGCCACCTTCAGCACTTCGGAAGAATGCCCTTCCGGCCCACCGATCAGGAACGCCAGGTCGCGCCCCAGCGTCCGCCAGTGCTCCATCCGCTGCGAAAGCTGCTCGGAGCTGTACGGCTTGCCCGGTACATCCAGCGCCACCACGTACGGCTGCTTGGGCAGCGCGGCAATCACCCGCCGTCCCTCGTCGTCGATGGCCCGTTGCGGATCGCGCCCCTTGCCCCGCAGGCCCGGCTCGATCTCCACCAGCTCCAGCGGCAACCAGTGCGACAGCCGCTTCTGGTACTCGGAAAACCCCTGCGCCACCCAGGACGGCGCACGCTCGCCGGTGGCGATCAAACGCGCCTTCATCGCCGTGCGGTCAGACGTCCTGCCCGGACTCGGCCGGCGGCTGGTCGCCCACCGTCCACAGGCGCTCCAGCGCGTAGAACTCGCGCACGCGCGGCAGCATCACGTGGACGATCACGTCGCCCAGGTCCACCAGCACCCACTCCGCCTCGCGCTCGCCTTCCACGCCCATCGGCATCAGCTCCAGGCGCTTGGCGAACTTCACCACCTCGTCGGCGATGGACTTCACATGGCGCGTCGACGTACCCGACACCACCACCATGTAGTCGGCCACGCTGGACTTGCCGCGCACGTCGATCTCGACCACGTCCTTGCCCTTGAGCTCCTCGATGGCCTCGCGGACGGTCGCGAGCAACTTCGGCACCGACGGCGGCGGGGTGGGAATCTGGGTCTTGATGACTTGGGCTTGGCTGGTCAAAGCGGGCAACTCGATGGGAATGGCGCGGATTATAGGCAAATGGCGCCGGCAGCGCGTTCAGGCTGGCCGGGACGCATACAACTGGCGGGCCTGGATGTATCGCGCGACGGCCGCCGGCACGAGGCCCTGCCATGCGCCGTGGCCGGCGATTTCCTCGCGTACCTGGCTCGCCGATTCCGCCCGCAGCGGCTGGTGCAGCCGCCACAGGCACCCGGCGGGATGCTGCCGCAGCTGGTCCGCATCGCTGGCCCACCGGCTCCGCGCCCAGGCGCCCAGTTCGACCGGCAATGCCGCGTCCAGCGCGCTGCCCGGACGCTCGGCGATCACCAGATGCGCCAGCTCGCCGATCTCGCGCCAGCGATGCCAGGTGGGCAGCCCGATGAAACTGTCCGCGCCCACCAGCCACGCCAGCGGTCGCGTCGGGCCGAAGGCGCGACGCAGTTCGCGCAGCGTGTCGTAGGTATAGGAGGGCCGATCCAGCGTGCGCGCGCGCTCGATCTCGCGCAGGTCCAGCCGCAGGCCCGGGATATCGGCAATCGCCAGCGCGATCATCTCCGCACGCTGCGCGGCATTCGCGCCGGGTGCGGCGCGATGCGGCGGGTCGGCGGCGGGAATCAACCACACCGGCGCGTCGAATGCATCGCGCGCCGCGCGGGCAACCGCCAGGTGGCCGTCATGGATGGGGTCGAACGTGCCGCCGTAGCACAACCGCAGCGTGTCTTCGGCGTCCGGGGCGTGCATCGCCGCGGCGTGGCTCAGGAGGCCACCAGCAGGCGTACCGCGCGCGCCTCGGAGACGGCCAGCAGCAGCCGTTCCAGCGCCACCCACGCATCGCCGTCGCCCCGCCCCTTGGCGATGCGGTCGACCTTGGACGCTTCGGCCACGAAACGCTCCCAGCGCCGCGGCTCGGCATGCCGGGCCAGCGCGCGCTTGAACGGCGCCTGCCGGGACTCCCAGATGCCCTGCGCCTTCATCTCGCCGGCCAGGTTGCCGCCACGCGCCTGCACGCGCGCAAGCGCGGCGGTGCGCAGCAGTTCCTTGATCAGGATCGGCATCAGCGCGGCCACCGCCTCGCCTTCGCCGCGCAGGCCGGCGAGCATGCGGCCCACCGCGGCCGGCTGGCCAGCCAGCGTGGCCTCGGCCAGGCGGAACACGTCGTAGCGTGCGGCGTCGGCCACCAGCGACTCCATCGCCGCCAAGTCCAGCGCCTGCCCATCGGAAAGCAGCGCCAGCTTGTCGATCTCCTGCGCGGCGGCCAGGAGGTTGCCCTCCACGCGCTCGCTCAGGCGCTGCACGGCGTCGGCATCGGCCCGCAGGCCCTTGGCCCGCAGGCGGCGCTCGATCCATTCCGGCAGCTCATGCGGCTTGATCGCCCAGGCCACGGAAATCGTGCCGATGCGCGCGATGGCGTCGGCCCACTTGCCGTGATGCGCCTTGCTCCAGTCGTTGGCGGTGATCAGCAGCACCACGTCCGGCGGCGGATTGGCGCAGAACGCGCTGATCACCTCCGCGCCGTCCTTGCCCGGCTTGCCGCTGGGCATGCGCACTTCCACCAGGCGCCGCGCACTGAACAGGCTCGGCGCGTTGAAGCTTTGTTCGAGCTGGTTCCAGTCGAAATCGCGGCCGTCGGCATCGAACACCTCGCGCTCGCCGATGCCCTCGGCGCGCGCGCGGGCGCGCAGCGCGTCGGCGGCTTCCAGCACGCGCAGCGTCTCCGGGCCAGCCACCAGGTAGACCGGCTGCAGCGGCTGCCCAGTCTGGCCGGCGAGTTGTTCGGGCCTGAGTTCCATCGACGCCGTCCGGGTGCGCCGCGCTTACTGCGCCGGCGGCTGGACGGGCGGCTGCACGGGCGCGGCCGGCGGCGTGCCGTCGGAAGGCGTCGGGTTCTCCAGCGACTCGCCGTGCTCCAGGCGCGCACGCACGACGCTGTCGATGCGGCGCATGATCGAGGCGGCCATCTCGCGGCGCAGTTCGTTGGCCAGGATCTCGCGCTCGGTCGCGGTGCCGGTGGCATCTTCCGGCGGGGAGACGTAATCGCGCGAGAGCTCGATCACCTGCTGCGGCACCAGCACCGAACCATCGGCACGCAGCAGGGTGAAGATCGCCGCGTAGCGCAGGCTGTACTCCTGCGCGCGGCCTTCGGCGTCGATGGCGATGGGCAGGTCGCCCCAGCGCTCGGACAACACCTGCAGGGTGGCGAAGCCGGTCTTGGCGTCCTCGTCGGCCAGGGTGGCGCCGGAGGCGGTCAGGCCTCGGTTGAGGATCTTCACCAGCTCGCTGTACGGCGACGCCGACTGCACCCGGACCGCCGGCGTATCGGGCGGCAGCGTGAGCTTGTTGCGCAGGTGGAAGCCGCAGGCGCTCAGGCCCAGCGTGAGGGCGAGCGCGGCGAGGAAGGTAAACGGAGCTCGGATCATGGAAGACAGTCTGGGGCAGCGGGCGGTGGGCGGCAACTTGCGGACGCGCCCTCCCGGGCGCGCGATGCATCGCAGCGTGCCCGAGGGGGCGTGAACGCGGCTTGAGGCCGCCGCGTCCGGATCAGGCGGCGACGATGTTGACGATCTTGCCCGGCACGATGATGACCTTGCGCACCGTCAGCCCTTCCAGGAACTTGGCCGCGTTCGGTTCGGCCTGGGCCAGCGCCTCGACCTGCTCGCGCGCCGCGTCGGCCGCCACCTCGATGGTGCCGCGCAGCTTGCCGTTGACCTGCACCGCCAGGGTGAGGGCGTCGCGCACCAGCGCGGCGGCGTCGGCCTGCGGGAAGCGCACGTCTTCCAGCAAGGCCTCGCCGTGGCCCAGCACCTGCCACAGCGCGTGGCTGGCATGCGGGGTGATCGGGTTGAGCAGCAGCACCATCGCCTCCAGCGCTTCCTGGCGCACGGCACGGCCCTGGGCGCTGTCGTCCTCGAACTTGTGCACGGCATTGGAGAGCTCCATCACCGCCGCGATGGCGGTATTGAAGCTGTGCCGGCGGCCATAGTCGTCGCCGACCTTGCCGATGGTCTCGTGGGTCTTGCGGCGCATCGCCTTCTGGTTGGCATCCAGCGCGGCGGCTTCCAGCGCCGGCGCGCTGCCGCCTTCGGCGTGCTTCTCCACCTGCGTCCACAACCGGCGCAGGAAGCGCGCCATGCCGTCGACGCCGGCCTCGTTCCATTCCAGCGACTGCTCCGGCGGCGCGGCGAACATGGAGAACAGGCGCACCGTGTCGGCGCCGTACTTCTCCACCATCGTCTTCGGGTCCACGCCGTTGTTCTTGGACTTGGACATCTTCTCGGTGCCGCCGATCTGCACCGGCTGGCCGTCGGACTTGAGGACCGCGCCGGTGATGCGCGCGCGCTCGTCGCGCTGCACTTCCACGTCGGCCGGGTTGATCCAGTCCTTGGAGCCGTCCGCGTTCTGGCGGTAGAAGGTCTCGGCGATGACCATGCCCTGGGTCAGCAGGTTGGTCGCCGGCTCGTCGCTGTCCACCAGCCGCGCGTCGCGCATGAGCTTGTGATAGAAGCGGAAATACATCAGGTGCAGGATCGCGTGCTCGATGCCGCCGATGTACTGGTCCACCGGCAGCCAGTAGTTGCCGCGCTTGTCGACCATGTCGCGCGCGCCCGGCGAGGTGTAGCGCGCGTAGTACCAACTCGACTCCATGAAGGTGTCGAAGGTGTCGGTCTCGCGCTCGGCCGGCTTGCCGCACTGCGGGCAGGTGGTCTTGCGCCATTCCGGGTCGGTCTTGATCGGCGAACCGGTGCCGCTGAACTGCACGTCCTCCGGCAGCACCACCGGCAGCTGGTCTTCCGGCACCGGCAGCGCGCCGCAGCTGGCGCAGTAGATCACCGGGATCGGGCAGCCCCAGTAGCGCTGGCGGCTCACGCCCCAGTCGCGCAGGCGGTAGTTCACGCGGCGCTGGCCCTGGCCCTTGCGCTCGAAGCGCTCGGCCAGCGCCTCGAAGGCACCGGCGTAGTCCAGGCCGTCGAACTCGGCCGAGTTCACCAGCTCCAGCTCGCGGGTCTTGTCGCCGTACCAGTCGTGCCAGGTGGTCGCATCGTACTGCTGCTCGGCCTCGGTGCGCGGCGACTTCAGCGCGACGACCTGGCGGATCGGCAGCTGGTACTTGTGGGCGAATTCGAAATCGCGCTGGTCATGGCCGGGCACGGCCATCACCGCGCCGGTGCCGTAGCCCATCAGCACGAAGTTGGCGACCCACACCGGCACCTGCTCGCCGGTGATCGGATGCACGGCCTTCAGGCCGGTATCCATGCCGCGCTTTTCCTGCGTTTCCAGCTCGGCCTCGGAGACGCCGCCCTGCTTGAGCTCGGCCAGCAGCTGCGCCAGCGCCGGGTTGTGCGCGGCGGCGTGCTGGGCCAGCGGGTGTTCGCCGGCGATGGACACGAAGGTCACGCCCATCAGCGTGTCCGGGCGCGTGGTGAACACGCGCAGCGGTTCGAGCGCGGCGCCCTGGGCGTCGACCACGTCGAACTGGATTTCCAGGCCCTCGGAGCGGCCGATCCAGTTGCGCTGCATCGTCTTGACCGATTCCGGCCAGCCCGGCAGCTCGTCCAGGCCGTCCAGCAGTTCCTGGGCGTAATCGGTGATGCGCAGGAACCACTGCGGGATCTCGCGCTTTTCCACCAGCGCGCCGGAGCGCCAGCCGCGGCCGTCGATCACCTGCTCGTTGGCCAGCACGGTCTGGTCCACCGGGTCCCAGTTCACCACCGCATTGCGGCGGTAGGCCAGCCCCTTGCGCATCAGACGGGTAAACATGCGCTGTTCGTGCACGTAGTACTCGGGGCGGCAGGTGGCGAACTCGCGCGACCAGTCGATCGCATAGCCCAGCGACTTGAGCTGGCTGCGCATGTGGTCGATGTTGGCGTAGGTCCACTTCGCCGGGGCGGTCTTGTTCTTGATCGCCGCGTTCTCGGCCGGCAGGCCGAAGGCGTCCCAGCCCATCGGCTGGAGCACGTTCTTGCCGATCATCCGCTGGTAGCGGCTGATCACGTCGCCGATGGTGTAGTTGCGCACGTGGCCCATGTGCAGCGCACCGGACGGATACGGCAGCATCGACAGGCAGTAGTACTTCGGCTTGTCGGAGGTCTCGTCGACCTCGAAGGCACGGGTGGCGTCCCAGAACTGCTGGGCGGCGGTTTCGACCTGCTGCGGGTCGTAGGCGTGGGTTTCGGCGGACATGGAAGCGGTCAAAAACGCGGCGGCGCAAAGCGGTACAGGGTACCGCAGGCGGCCGGGCGCTCCAAACGCCCGTTCGAACCGGCGGGCCTCAGGCGCGCGCCGGCCAGCGCCAGGCGGCCAGGCCGAACCAGCCGGCCCAGGCCAGGAAACCCACGCGCTGCGCCAGCGGGGCCGGCAGCAGCGGCACGAAACCGGTCACCAGCACCAGGGCGCCGGCCACCCAGCACAGCCCGGCCAGGGTACGGTCGCGGGCCTGCATCGCCATGCCCAGCGCGAGCATGGCCGGGATGAAGGAGACCTCCCACAGCAGCCAGGCCGCCGAGTGGCGCTGGGTCGCCACGCCCTCGAAGTTGGCCGAATCCAGCGGGAACACGCCCAGCCCAGCAAACGCCAGCCCGGAAAGGAACAGCAGCTGCACGCCCACCCGGTGCGGCCACGAACGCGTCGCGCCGGCGCCGAATGCGGTCACCGCGGCGAATGCCGCCGCCAACCCCGGCACGATCATGGCCAGCACGTTGAAGGCGGTGGCATGGTCCACGCCGATGCCGCCGAGCAGGGTCACCGGGTAGCGCCACTGCGAATACACCGGGATCGCCAGCCCGAAGGCCGCCACCACGACCACCAGCCACGGCAGCAATCCCGTGGCCGCCCAGCGACCCCAACGTTCATTCCGACCCACATCCACTCCCGATCACTTCGGCGCACCGGCGTGGCGCGCGCTCGCCGGGGATTGTCGCATCCCGCCCGCGCGCAAAAAAAAGCCGCCCAGCAGGGGCTGGACGGCCAAATACTGCTCGGGGAGTTGTGTCGGGGAGAGAGTCCGGGGAGAAAAGCCTCAGCGCGAAGCAGCCTGGATGCCCATGCCGGTGATCTCCACCCGGCGGTTGGGGGCCAGGCAGGAAATGACCTGGGACGAACGCGGGCCCGGGCAGCTCACCAGCGGATCGCTGGCGCCGCGGCCGTCGGCCCACACCGAGTTGGCGGGCACGCCGAGCTCGATCAGCGCGAACTTCACCGCCTCGGCGCGACGCTCGGACAGCGCCACGTTGTAGTTCGCGCTGCCGAAGCGGTCGGCGTAGCCGGCCACGGCCACCTGTTGCAGGTTGGCCAGGCTGCCGGCCTGCTGCACCAGCTGGCGCAGGGTTTCGCGGCCGCGTGCGCTGAGCTGGGCGCTGTCGAACTCGAACAGCGCATCGGCCGACAGGCGCACCGGCTGGATCTGCGGCGACGGCGCGGGCGGCAGCGCGGCCACCGGCGCGGCCGGCGGCGGCTGCATCAGCGCGCTGCACGCCGAGGGCGCCCAGCGTTGGTCCTGCGCCACGCCGTGGTTGTTGAAGTCGATCTGCAGCTGGCAGCGCACCGGCGCGGCGCCGGCCGTCGGGCGCACGTTGAGCAGGTAGTTCCATTCGCGCACGCCGAACAGGCCTTCGTTGAAATGCGGGGCGCCGAGCAGCGCCTGCACCTGTTCCTTGTTCATGCCCGGCGCGTATTGCCGCAGCAGGTCGGCGTCGATGAAGGTGCCCGCACGCGGGTAGGCGCGCGAAGGATCCGGGAAGCCGTCGTCGCGGTCACGCGCGCTCGCGCCGAACGCGGTGAGCATCAACACGGTGGCCAGCAGTGCCCATGGCAGCGGCTGGCGTGCGGTACGGGAGATGGACAGGTGCATGCTGGTTTCCCCTCGAATGGGCGACCCGGCGCGCGCAACGCGCCGGGTCGCGGGATGCCGGCCAGGCCGGTCGTTTACCACTGGATACCGGCGCCGACGGACACGCCGCCCTCGCCGCGCGAGTTGGTCGAACCACTGAGCTTGTAGATCCACCGGCCGCCTTCGGTGACGCCGGCCAGGCCGACCGCGATGCCCGATTCGCCGTTGAAGGTGCTGGCGGCGATCGAGGCCATGCTGCGGCCGGCTTCGTACGGCTGCGGCAGGCCGGCCATCGCCATCGCCGAGGCCACGCCGGCGGAGGCTTCGTTGTTGAGGCTTTCGATGCGGCTGTCGGTGTAGTTCTTCGACCAGTCCATCGCGTCGGCCATGCCGGACTTCAGCTGGCCCAGGTTGACCGCGTCGTTGTCGGCGGTGCCGTTGGCGACGTTGTGCACCTGGGTCATCGTGTTGCCCTGGCCCAGCGTGAGGCTGCCGTAGTTGGTGGTGTTGTTGACGGTGTCGTAGCGCACCGTGCCGGCCTGCGAGGCCTGCAACTGGCGCAGGTTCACCGCGTCGGTGGCGGCGGTGCCGTCGGCGACGTTGATGACCTGGCGCTCGTTGCCGGCGCTGCCCACCGACACCGCGTTGGCGCGGTCAGCCACCGCACCGGCACCCAGCGCGACGCTGTTGGCCGCCGTGGCCGTGGCCTGCGGGCCGATGGCGATGGCTTCCGCCCCGGTGGCCGCGGCCGGCGCACCGGTCGAGTTCACCGAGAAGTACTCGCTGCCCGCGCCGTCCTGGATGTTGTCGATGCGCTGGTTGATGTTGACGATCGAGCCATCCACCGCCTCGAACGCCGAGCTGACGTTGTTGTAGGTGTTGCTCGTGGTGCCGCCGGTGGTGCTGACCGAGGTGATGTTGAAGCTCGGGCCGGTCCAGGTGCCGGTGCTGCTGTTGTAGGTGGTGGTGCCGCCGAAGTAGTTGGCGACCGTGCTGTTGGTGGCATACAGCTGGCCGCCGTTCACCGCGTCAGTGCTGCCCTGCGCCACCTCGCCGGCGGCGACGTTGACGATCTGCCGCTCGTTGCCGACGCTGCCGACCGACACCGAGTTGGCGCGGTTGGCCACCGAGCCGCTGCCCAGCGCGATGCTGCCGGTCGCGCTGGCCACGGCGCCGCTGCCCAGCGCCAGGCTGGCATCGCCGGAGGCGCTGGCATCCGGGCCCAGCGCCACGCCTTCGTCGCCATCGGCCGCTGCCGCGCCGCCGGTGGAGTTCACCGCCAGGTACGGGCTGGAATTGACGCTGATGTTGCGCACGCGGTTGTTGAGGTTGGTCAGCGAGCCGTCCACCGCGCCGAACGCGGAGGTGACGTCGTTGTAGGTGGAGACGGTGACGTTGCCGTTCGCATCGAAGCTGCTGATGGCGAACTGCGGCGCGGCCCAGGTATTGGTGGTGCTGTCGTAGGCGGTGGTGCCGCCCAGGAACGCGGCCAGCTCCTCGTGGGTCTGGAACAGCTGCCCACCGGTCACCGCGTCGGTGCTGCCCAGCGCGATGGTGCCGTCGGCCACGTTGCTGATGCCCACCGGCGCGCCGGTGCCATCGCCATCGAGGGTGATGTGGTTGAGCGCATTGCCGCTGGCGTCGGCGTCGTAGTGCACGGCCAGGCCGTCGGGCGCATCGATGTCGATGTTGCCCAGCGACTGGCTGATCGCCTCCAGCGCGCTGCCCACGTTGTCGTAGGTACCGATGCTCACGCTGCCATCGTTGCCGATGTTGTTGATGACGTAGGTCGGCGCGGTCGGCACGCCGTTGGCATCCACCGTCGAGCCGCCGCCCAGGTGCAGCGAGGTACCCTGCCCCAGTGCGTAGAGCTGCGCGCCGTTGATCGCCTCGGTGCTGTCGAGCGAGACCTCGCCGGCGGCCAGGTTGCCGATCACCGTGGCCGTCGCCGAGCCCACCGTGCCCAGCGTGACCCGCGAATAGTCCGGGTTGCCGCTGGCATCGGTGTCGTAGGTCACCGCGAAGATGTCGACCTGGTTGATCTGGTTGATCGCGCCCTGCAGCTGTTCGACGTTGACCGCATCGGTGGCCGAGCTGCCCGCGGCGACATGGGTGATCTGGCGTTCGCGTCCGGCCGAGCCGACGGCGACTTCGCCGATGGAGGTGCGTGAGGTGGTCAGTCCGTAGGCCATGTAGTTGTCCTGTCCGCCGCGGTCGGCGTTGGAGAGGTAACCCAGCGCCACCGTGTTCGCCTTGTTGGACGTCGCCCCCGCGCCGAGCAGCGTCTGCGCGTTGGCGGTGCCGGTGGCGTCGTCGCCGATCACCACCGAGTGGCCCAGGCGTGCGTCGTAATCGGCGGTGGGCACGCCGGTGGGGTTGTTGGGGTCGTCGCGGCCAGCGCCGGGGAAGGCGACGTCGGCATCCTGCGCGGCAAGCTCGTGGCGGGCGTTGGTGCCGATCACGACTTCCTTCGAGCCGTTGGAGTACGCGCCGTCGCCGATCAGCACCTGGTAGTCCTGCGCGGCGTTGACCGCCCAGCAATCGGTGGTGGCCAGGCCCAGCAGGTTGGCGCACTGCGCCGCCCAGGCGGGCGAGCCGTCCGGCAGCACCAGGCCGAGGATGCCGCCCGGGTTGCCGTTGTTGATGTTGTAGAGGTAGCTGTCGGAAGTGACGCCGCCGAGCAGGGTCAGGTGCGAGTTGCCGCCCGTGGCCGCGCCGCCGACCGCATCGAGCAGCGTGCCGACCGGCGTGGTGTTCACCACCGGGATGCCGAGCACATTGGTCACCGCGTAGCCCTGCTGGAAGTTCGCGTTGCTGACCGCCAGGTCGCCGTTGCGCACGTAGCCGTCGCCGCCGAACAGGCCGGTGGTGGTGCTGCCGAGCAGGTCGCTCAGCGAGCCGGTGAGGCCGCCGGTGCCGATGATCAGGCCGGGGCTGCCGACCTGCGCCGGCACGGTCGGGGCGGCGGCCGGCGTGGCGCCGGTGAGCCCGCCGACCACGTTGCCCAGGCCGCTGCCGATGCCGCCCACCACGCCGCCGAGCGTGTTGCCCAGGCCGCCGGTGCCGGAGGTGGAACCGGTGAGACCGCCCACCGTGTTGGTCACGCCGGTGACGACGCCACTGCCGACCGTGCCCACGGTGTTGCCGAGGCTGCCGACCGCGCCGGTGAGATCGCCCTGCTGCAGTTCGCTGCCGGTCTGCGCCAGGCCGCCGGCCAGCGCGCCGGTCGCACCGGTGACGGTGTCGTCCAGCGTGGTGGAACCGGTCACGGCGCCGACGGTATCGCCGAGCGTCTGCCCGACCCCGGTCACCACCGGCGACACGCCGCTGGTGACGCCGTTGACCACGTTGCCGGCCACGCTGCCGACGACGTTGCCCACGGTCTGGGTCACGCCGCCGAGCAGGCCGGTGACTGCATTCCCGGCGCCGCCGTTGCCATTGCCGGTGCCGCCGGTGAGGCCGCCCAGGAGGCCGCCGACCTGCGAGACCACGCCCGTCACCACCTCGCCGACATTGCCGGCGCCGCCGGTGCCGCCGCCGACACCTGCCAGCGCGCCGCCGAGCGTATCCGTGACCTGCCCGACCGTCGTACCGACCTGCGTCACCGTGTTGCCGAGCGCAGCACCTGCGCCGGTGCCGCCGCCAGCAGAACTCAATGCGGAACCCAACGAACCGGTGACCTGTTCGGCCACGTTGCCGGCCTGCGTCACGACATTGCCCAGCGTCTCGCCGACATCACCGGCGCCGCCAGTGCCGCCGCCGACGCCTGCCAGCGCGCCACCGAGCGTGTCGGTGACTTGGCCGACCGTGGTGCCAACCTGGGTGACGGTGTTGCCGAGTGCAGCACCTGCACCGGTGCCACCGCCTGCAGAACTCAGCGCAGAACCCAGCGAACCAGTGACCTGTTCGGCCACGTTGCCGGTCTGCGTCACGACATTGCCCAGCGTCTCGCCAACATTGCCGGCGCCGCCGTTTCCGCCACCGACGCCTGCCAGCGCGCCGCCGAGCGTATCGGTGACCTGCCCGACCGTCGTGCCAACCTGGGTGACGGTGGTGCCAAGTGCAGCACCTGCACCGGTACCGCCGCCGGCAGAACCCAGCGCGGAACCCAACGAACCCGTGACCTGTTCGGCCACGGTGCCAGTCTGCGTCACGACATTGCCCAGCGTCGCGCCTACATTGCCAGCGCCACCGTTACCGCCGCCGACGCCTGCCAGCGCGCCGCCGAGCGTGTCGGTGACCTGGCCGACCGTGGTGCCAACCTGCGTCACGGTGTTGCCGAGCGCAGCACCTGCACCGGTACCGCCGCCGGCAGAACCCAGCGCGGAACCCAACGAACCCGTGACCTGTTCGGCCACGGTGCCAGTCTGCGTCACGACATTGCCCAGCGTCGCGCCTACATTGCCAGCGCCACCGTTACCGCCGCCGACGCCTGCCAGCGCGCCGCCGAGCGTGTCGGTGACTTGGCCGACGGTCGTGCCGACCTGGGTGACGGTGGTGCCAAGTGCAGCACCTGCACCGGTACCGCCGCCAGCAGAACTCAATGCGGAACCCAGCGAACCGGTGACCTGTTCGGCCACGTTGCCGGTCTGCGTGACCACGCCACCCAGCACCGTGCCCACGCCATTGGCGCCGCCGTTCCCGATCTGGCCCAACCCCGTGGTGACATCCTGCAGCGCGGTCTGCGCCGTGGTCGCCACGCTGCCAAGCGCGCCGCCGACATTGCCGCTGCCCAACTGCTGCGCGGTCGTCTGCACGCCGCTCCCCGCATGACCCAGCACGTTACCCAGCGCCGGCGTCGCCGCCAGCGACTGGCCGAGATTCGCCACCGTCTGCCCGACGCCATTCAAGGCGACCGGCACGGTCTGCTGCGGCGCAGTCGACAGCAGCTGCGCGGTCGTCGCGCCCACCGTATCGACCACGTCACCCACCGCGCCACCGACGGCCTGCGCCACCGGCTGCGAAGTGCCCAGCTGGCCGTTGAGCAACCCATCGACACGCGTGCCGACCTGGGTCAGCACGCCATTGACCTGCGTGCCCACGGCCGTCAGCCCGACGCTGCCGCCGGTGGTGCCGGCCAGCACGCTGTCCAATCCGCCGAGCGTGGTGCCGACCACGCCCTGCACCGTCTGGTTGGCCTGGCCCACCACCGCCGGCACGTTGCCGGCGACCAGCTGCCCGCCGATCTGCTGCACGCCGCCGCCGGCCTGCGTGGTAACGCCGCTGACCGTGTTGCCCAGCGCCGCCGAACCGGTCACGCCGGTCAGCGTCTGGCCCAGCTTGCCGCCCAGGTTGCGCACGCCCGCGTTGACGGTGGTGGTGGTGCCGATGACCACTTCGCCCAGCGAAGTCGGCAGGCGACCGTTGCCGCCCTCGACCAGGCCGACCGTGGTGGCCAGCGTGTCCTTCACCGGGCCCAGCAGGTTCTCGCGGCCCGGCAGCAGCTTGTCGGCCACCGCGGTGACCACTTCGCCAGTGCCCTGCAGCAGGTGGCGCTTGTCGTCGATCAGTGCCTGGCCCAGCGCCGGTGCGTCGGTGATCGTGCCTTGCGCCGATTGCACCAGCGTCGCCACCGCGGTGGCGAGCGCGGCACCGGCATCGCCGGCGGCCAGCTGCTGCCCGCTGCGCGACACGCCGGCGGCAAGCGGCTGGCTGCGCGATTGCACGCGGGCACTCGTCCGCGGGGCAAGCTTGTCGCCCACGCGCCCGGCCACCTGCGTGGCGTTGGCCACGCCCTGCGCCACCGGCTCGCCCAGCCTGGCGCGCAGCGTCTCGGGCAGGTCGTTGGCGGTCACGGTGAGGCCGAGGTCGGCGGCCGCGCGAACCGCGGCAACCTGCGCACGCACCGAGGCATCGCCTTGCAGCGTGCCGCTGAGCGTTGCGATATCAAGAGACGCCGCCAACGCCGCCGGCCGAGGGGGCGCAGCGGCCGACGACGAAGGCGACGTCGTGGAACCCGGGGAAACCGCCGGCGCCTGGCCGACGTCGATGCGCACGCGCACGGGGGACTGCGCGGCGAGTTGCACATCGACGCCACCCGACACCGAGGGCGTGTACTTGTCGGCGATGTTCAGCAGCTCGTCCAGGCGCGGATCGCCGGCGCGCGCGGTTCCGGCCCAGCTGCCGAGCAGCCCGAGCGTGAGCAGCAGCGGCGGCGCCATCCAGCTGCGCCGCGCGTCGTGAGTAGTCGAATGCTTCTTGCCCTGGGACGTCGCCAGTTCGGACACGACGACAAAGGCATTCAGGGTGTGGCTCCACACCAGCCGATAGATGCGATTCATGATGCGCTCCCTTGGTGCGGCGGCATCGCACTTCGATGCCTTCCGTGGGAACCATTAAAGAGTCGCGGTGCGCCGCGATTTACTCCATTCCGGCAGCGGATACCGCCAAACCGGCAAAGTGTTGGGGAATTCCGGCAAGCGCATGCACGTTTGCGGCAAGCCTGCCGAATCCGTGCATCACGCCGTTTCCTGGACCCCCGAACGGCGCATCAGCGTGTCGCGCGGCAGCTCGCCGAACACGCGGCGATAGTTCTCCGCGAAGCGCGACAGGTCCCACAAGCCGCAGCTCAGCGCAATCGCCTTGACCGACTTGCGCCCCGCATCGGCCGACGACAACCCGCGGCAGGCCGCGCACAGCCGCAGCATGGAGAGATAGCGGTTGGGCGAGATGCCCAGCAGGTCGTCGAACGCATAGCGCAATGCGCGCTCGCTGACGCCCGCGGCATCGCAGATCTCGTTCATGTAGATGTTGTGCCGCAGGTTCATCCGCATGAACTCCTCGGCGCGGCGCAGGATCATGTAGTGCGTGCGCCGCCCGCGGCCGCTCACCGCGCGGTCGTAATGCCCCGCATCGACGATGCAGCGCACGTGGTGTTCCAGCACCTCGTCCAGCGACAAGCCCTGCATCGCTGAATAGCCGCCGGCGATGCGAGTCTCCAGCTCGTTGTAGTACCCGCACAAAGGATGGTCGGTCGGCAGGTGCAGGTGCGCCGTGGCCAGGCCAGGCGCGGCGATGTCGCCCAGGTGCAGCTCGCTGAACTTTTGACGCAGGCGCTTGAAAGGCACCATCACCAGGGTGACGGCGCTGTCAGCGCTCAGTACGAACTCGCTGATGCCCTCGGGGGTCAGGGTCATCAGGCTGCCATTGGACAGCGGTGCGCCATGGCACCAGCTGGTCGCTTCGTTGGTGCGGTGGATGCAGCCGATCAGGCACCAGTCCAGCGGCAGCATGAAGCGGCCGCGGCCGGTAAAGCCGGTTTTGATCGTGCAAAACAGCGCCTCGTCGTGCACGACGCTGTGGACCGCCGCCCTCGGGCCATTCCCATCCAGCAAGACCAACTCCACCTCACATACGCGCAGCAAACCCGACAGGTTCACCAGGTCGAACGTGCAGAGCTGGGCGCCGTCGGCACCCCCCATAACCAGCCCCCCCATTTCTCTCCTCAAATGGCGCGGTGGTGCGCCTAACGCTCTTGTTATTCGTCCTGCAAGTTCCAAGCCGCTATTCGCGTTTTTGGATTCCACCGCATCGGCAACTGCCGGCATAACTTAATGATCGCGGCGGGAGCATGCGTGAAGGAGAGTTGAAATTTCATCCCTCTCGCCGCGTATTTAACCACGCGGGAAATTGTTTCGTGATTCCTCTCACAGTTCGTCTTTGCTTCGTGCCGTTTTTGCATATCGCTTCTGCCGTTTTTGCGCATCAACGGTTTGGAGATTCCAAGAGCATGACCGTTATCGAGGTAGAAGCCTCGAGGCAGTAAAGGGGAGCGCAATGGAAAGCACGGGGACCACTATTCAGGTGGAGGGCACGGACCGTTCGGTGCGTGCATACGTGATGGAGATGGCGCTTCTTTCCCGCAACACGCGCCGGGCGGTGACGCCCTGTCCGGCTGGCGCGACCTTGACCACGCAGGGCACGTGCAAGGAGAAACTCCCATGATTCGTTCGATCCAGCGCTTCATGCGCGAAGAAGATGGCGTTACCGCCCTGGAATACGGCCTGCTGGCCGCCATCGTCGCGGGCGCCCTGATGATCTTCGCCGCCCCGGCCATCCAGTCGTTCTTCAAGAAGCTGTTCGAGACCCTGTCCACGGCGATCGACAACGCCGGCAAGGACGCGACCTCGGCCACCTGACCGAGCGCACGGCACCGCCTGTATGGACATCCTTCTCGCCCTGCTGACCAGCGTGCTGTGCGTACAGGTTGCGGTGAGCGACCTGTACGCACGGCGGGTGTCCAACCGCTGGTTGCTGACAGCGCTGGCCATCGGCATTGCGCTGATGCTGTGGCACGGCGCGGACTTGGCGCAGTGGCGCTCGGCCGGACTGGGATTTCTCTGCGCGGCGATCCTGCTGCCCTGCTACGCCATCGGCTGGATGGGCGCGGGCGACGTGAAGTTCTTCGCCGTGCTCGGCGCGCTGCTCGGCGGCCCCGGGGCCCTGTTGCCGGTGTGGATCGTCGCCAGCCTGCTGGCCGGGCTGCACGCGATGGCGGTACTGGCCGCGCCGGGCATCGGCGCACGCATTCCCCTGGGGCTGCGTTTCGCCCTGGAAAACACCCAAGCACGGCTGCAGGCGTGGCCGCCGCACCAGCGCATGCTCGCCGCCCGGCATGGCCGCCGCGGCATTCCCTATGCGACCTACCTGGCCGTGGCGACGCTGCTGCTGTTGCTGCTCGGAGGGCCTGGCGCATGAAGCATCAATATGTCTTCGGCCGCCGGATGCGCGGCGTGGTCAGCCTCGAATACGCCCTGCTCCTGCTGCTCGGCATCCTGCCGCTGATCCTGGCCACCTTCAGCGGCGTGCTGATCTTCGCCGCGCAGCAATCGTTGAGCCTGGCCGCCGCCGAGGGCGCGCGCGCCTCGCTGCGTTATGGCACCACCGCCGAGCGCCGCGCCGCCGCCTGCATGGCCGCGCGCGAATCCATGGACTGGCTGCTCGAGTACGCCAGCCAGAGCCCGGATTGCAGCAACGCCGCCGCCTCGCCCATCACCGTCTCGCAGCCCTTCGCTTGCGTCGGCAGCGCCGACCGCCAGTGCATGCGCGTGACGGTGAGCTATGACTACGACCACCACCCCTTCATTCCCGGCACCGGCCGCCTGTACGGCTGGACGATCGGAACGCCCCTGAGCAGCGTCGCCACGGCGCAGCTCGACCTGGGCGAGTGAATCCAAGGACCTAAGGAGCGCGTCCATGCAGAAAGCCACCCGCATCACCGCCCTGCTGCTGGTCGCCTTCGCGATCGCGCTCCTGCTGCTGGCGGTGCTGCTCGGCATGCGCGGGCGTTCGCAGGCCAATGGGCCGACGCCGACGATGTCGACCGTGCCGGCCCCGGAACACCTGCAGGTGCTGGTCGCCGCACGCGACCTGCCAGCGGGCGAACCGCTCGATGCCAACGACCTGCGCGTGTCGCAGGTCGAGGCGATGCCGCCGGGCAGCTACGCAGCGCCAAGCGCGCTGGTGGGCAAGTTCCTGTCGCGCCCTGTCGCTACCGGCACGGTGATCGACGCCACGCTGCTCGCGCACGGCCTGGCGCTGGAACTGCAACCGGGCGAACGCGCCATCGCGGTGCCGGTGGATGAGCTGTCCGGCGCCGGCAACCGCGTGGTGCCGGGCGACTACGTCGATGTCTTCATGAGCCTCAAGTCTCGCGCGCAAGACGGCGACGACAGCCAGAACCGCCTGCTGCTCTCGCGCCTGCGCGTGCTCAGCTACGGCGCGCAGGACCTCGGCCAGGCGCCCACGCCGCAAACCACCAACACCGATGCCAGCGCGAACAGCGGCAACACGCGTG
>NZ_LLXU01000104.1 GCF_001431645.1 Stenotrophomonas panacihumi
GCCGCGCCAGCGCGGCGGTTTTGCCTTATCCGAGGAGTTGCACTATGGCCAGCTATGGCATGAACGACGTCAAGAACGGCATGAAGATCCTGGTCAATGCCGAACCGGCGGTCATCACCGACACCGAGTACGTCAAGCCGGGCAAGGGCCAGGCCTTCACCCGCGTCAAGTACCGCCTGATCAAGTCCGGCCGCGTGCAGGAAGTGACCATGAAGTCGACCGACTCGATGGAAGCGGCCGACGTCCTCGATACCGACATGCAGTACCTCTACAGCGACGGCGAGTACTGGCACTTCATGCAGCCGGAAAGCTTCGAGCAGGTCCAGGCCGACAAGAGCGGCATGGGCGGCGCGGAGAAGTGGCTCAAGGGCGAAGAGCAGTGCGTGGTCACCCTGTGGAATGGCACCCCGATCGCCGTGCAGCCGCCGAACTTCGTCGAGCTGAAGATCACCGAGACCGACCCGGGCGTGCGCGGTGATACCTCCGGCGGCGGCGGCAAGCCGGCCACGCTGGAAACCGGCGCGGTGGTGCGCGTGCCGCTGTTCGTCGGCCAGGAAGAGGTGATCCGCGTGGACACCCGTTCCGGCGAATACGTCTCGCGCGTGAAGTAAGCCCATGAAGGACCTGGGCGTGGTCAAGGAAGAACACGAAGCGGACCTCAAGGACCGCTTTCCGCACGACCGGGTCGTCTTCTTCAGCGACGCGGTGTTCGCCATCGCGATCACGCTGCTGGCGATCGAGCTGAAGCTGCCCGACCACGAGATGGTCGAGCACCTCGGCGCCGCCGCCGCCGCGGGCGAGGTCACCTCGCACTTCATCGCCTACTTCATCAGCTTCCTGGTGACCGGCCTGTTCTGGGTCGGCCACATGCAGACCTGGCGCCACGTGCGCCGGGTCAGCGGCGGGCTGGTGTGGTCCACGCTGCTGCAGCTGATGTTCGTGGCGCTGATGCCGCTGGCCACGCGCGAGTACTCGGTCTATTTCTCCAGCCAGAGCCCCGGCCGGCTGGCGTTCTACGCCTTCGTGCTGGCCGGCATCTCGCTGTTCGCGGTGATCACCCGGCAGATGGTGATCCGCCAGGAGAAGCTGCACGAACGCATCGGCGTGGTCGCCACGCGCTGGCTGTTCTGGCGCGGCATGATCCCGCTGATGCTGTTCGCCGTGGCCATTCCCGCCGCCTCGGTGATCCCGGTGTGGGCCGGTGGCCTGATGTTCGTGATGATCTTCCCGTGCCTGGCCATCGCCAAGCGCTGGGTGCAGCGTAGCGCGCCGGAGGCCGCGTGACCCGCTGCGGGTCGTCGTTCCCCTTTGATGTTCCCGGAGTCGATCCCCCGTGACCCCGTCCGTCCCTGAAACCTGCGACCTGCTCATCGAGGCAGGCTTCGTCGTACCCGTCGAACCGCATGCGGTCGTGCTGGAAGACCATGCCGTGGCCGTGCGCGATGGCGTCATCGTCGCCGTGCTGCCGCAGGCCGAGGCGCGCGCGCGCTTCGCCCCGCGCGAGACCGTCAGCCGCCCCGAGGCCGCGCTGATCCCCGGCCTGGTCAACGCCCATACCCACAACCCGATGACGCTGCTGCGCGGCGTCGCCGACGACCTGCCGCTGATGGTGTGGCTGCAGCAGCACATCTGGCCGGTGGAAGCGGCGGTGATCGGCCCGGAATTCGTCGCCGACGGCACCACGCTGGCGATCGCCGAGATGCTGCGCGGTGGCACCACCTGCGCCAACGAAAACTACTTCTTTCCCGATGCGCAGGCCGCCGTCTACAAGAAGTACGGCTTCCGCGCGCTGGTCGGCGCGCCGGTGATCGATTTCCCGACCGCCTGGGCCAGGAGCGACGACGAGTACTTCGACCGCGCCGGCGAATTGCACGACCAGTGGCGCGACGATCCGCTCGTCTCCACCGCCTTCGCGCCGCATGCGCCGTACACGGTGAGCGACGCCAATTTCGAGCGCGTGCGCATGCTGGCCGACCAGCTCGACGTGCCGGTGCATCTGCACACGCACGAAACCGCGCAGGAAATCGCCGACTCGCTCACCCAGTACGGCCAGCGCCCGCTGGCGCGGCTGGACCGCCTGGGCCTGGTCAACGACCGCCTGATCGCCGTGCACATGACCCAGCTCACCGAGGGCGAGATCCACCTGTGCGCCGAGCGCGGCGTGAGCGTGGTGCATTGCCCGGAGTCCAACCTCAAGCTCGCCTCCGGCTTCTGCCCGGCCTGCGCGCTGGCGCGTGCCGGCGTGAACCTGGCCATCGGCACCGACGGCTGCGCCAGCAACAACGACCTGGACATGTTCAGCGAGAACCGCACCGCGGCCATCCTCGCCAAGGCCGTCGCCAACGACGCCACCGCGCTGGACGCGGCCACCACGCTGCGCGCGGCCACGCTGGGCGGCGCGCGCGCGCTGGGCTTCGGCGAGCGCATCGGCTCGATCGAGGCCGGCAAGCAGGCCGACCTGGTGCTGGTGGACCTGTCCGCGCTGGAAACCCAGCCGCTGCACCACGTGTTGTCGCAGCTGATCTACGCCACCGGCCGCCACCAGGTCAGCGACGTGTGGATCGCCGGCAAGCCCAAGCTGCGCGGCCGCGTGCTGGTCGACATGGACCCGGACGCGCTGGTCGCCAACGCCCGTCAGTGGCGCGACCGCATCCGCCACCACCATCCCGCCTGAGCGCCCTCCAGGACGCAGGGAGTACCCGATGAACACCACGCGCGAAAACACCTCCGACAACTTCCACCAGGCCGAACTGGACAAGTTCGCCGCGCTCGCCAACCGCTGGTGGGACGCCGATGGCCCACAGAAGCCGCTGCACGCGCTCAACCCGGTGCGGCTGGAATACGTGGCCGCGCGCATGCCGCTGGCCGGCGCGCGCGTGCTCGATGTCGGCTGCGGCGGCGGCCTGCTCAGCGAGGCGCTGGCCCGGCAGGGCGCGCAGGTCACCGCCATCGACCTGGCGCCTGAACTGGTCAAGGTCGCGCGCCTGCACAAGCTCGAATCCGGGCTGGACGTGGATTACCGCGTGCAGTCGGTGGAAGACCTCGCCGCCGAGGCGCCGGGCAGCTTCGATGCCATCACCTGCATGGAAATGCTGGAGCACGTGCCGCGCCCCGGCGCGATCCTCGATGCCTGCGCCACCCTGCTCAAGCCGGGCGGCAAGCTGTTCCTGTCCACGCTCAACCGCACCCCGGCCGCGTTCGCGGTGGCGATCGTCGGCGCCGAGTACATCGCGCGCCTGCTGCCGCGCGGCACGCACCACTACCAGGACTTCATCAAGCCCTCGGAGCTGGCGGCGTGGTTGCGCCAGTCCAGGCTGCAGATCGAGGACGTCAGCGGCCTGGCCTACGAGCCGTGGCGCGGCAGCGCCCGCCTGAGCCCGCGCACCGACATCAACTACCTGGCCTGGGCGAGCAAGCCGGTGTCCACCGATGCCTGAGGCCGCCGGCGGATTCCCGCGCGCGGTCCTGTTCGACCTCGATGGCACGCTGCTGGACAGCGCGCCGGACATGCTCGCCACCGCCAATGACATGCGCGCCGCGCGCGGCCTGTTGCCGCTGGCGCTCGCGCAGCTGCGCCCGGTCGTGTCCAAGGGCGCGCGCGCCATGCTCGGCGTCGCCTTCCCGCAGTGGGATGCGGCCGAGCGCGACACCCACGTGCCGGAGTTCCTGCAGCGCTACGAAGCGCTGATCGGCCGCCATGCCGTGCTGTTCGACGGCGTGGAGGCGATGCTGCGCACCCTGGAAGATGCGGGTACGCGCTGGGGCATCGTCACCAACAAGCCCGAATACCTGGCGCGGCTGATCCTGCCGCAGCTGGACTGGGAAGCGCGTTGCGCGGTGCTGATCGGCGGCGACAGCCTGCCCGAGCGCAAGCCGCACCCCCTGCCGCTGCAGGTGGCCTGCGAGCGCATGGGCGTGGCGGTGGGCGATACCGTTTACGTGGGCGATGACGAGCGCGATATCCTCGCCGCGCGTGCGGCGGGCATGCCTTCGGTGGCGGCGTTGTGGGGCTACCGGCTGGACGAGGACGATCCGCTGTCCTGGCAGGCGGACCGCATGATCGAACAGCCGTTCGCCCTGTGCGCCCCCGAAGCCTGGCCGGCCACGCCGGCGGCCTGAATTCCTTTCGGCCCGCGCCTGCGGGCCCCGTTCCCTTGGATTTGCGCATGAGCACGACCAGCGCCCTCGACAGTTTCCTCGACAAATGGCGCGACCGCTGGCCCGAATGGGAAGTGGCCGGGCGCTTCGTGCCGGCCGACCTGCAGCGCACGACGCTGGCATGGTTCGCGCTGCTGCAGGAGTTCGAGGACATCATGAACATCAGCGGCGACCCGCTGCCGGCCGACGCCAAGCTGGCGTGGTGGCAACAGGAGCTGCGCGACTGGAGCGGGCGGCGTTCGCGGCACCCGCTGGGGCGCGTGCTGGAGCCGGTGACCGCGCCGTGGGCGCAGCTGGCCGAGGCGTTGCCGGCGATGCAGGAATCCCGTGGCCAGCCGTTGTCGATGGATGCCGCGCTGGCGGTGCTGCAGCCGTTCGCCGAGGCGGTGGTGGCGGTGGAGGCGGCGCTGTTCGGACGCGCGCGCCCGGCCGATGCGCGCGCGCTCGCGGTGCAGTGGCTGTCGACGCGGATGGCCGTGGCCGGCGCGGCGGCGTTGCCGGCGGGTGTCGAACTGCCGGCCTGGCGTGCGCAATTGCTGGCGCAGTGGCCGGGCAAGGCCGCGCTGGCACAGCCGCATCGGATCTGGTCGCGACTGGCGCGGCTGCGCTTGCAGCGTGAGCAGGCAGGGCAGGCGGCCTGGGCGCCGCCGCTGCAGCAGCTGTGGCACGCGTGGCGCGCGGCCAGCGGCGGCGCGTGACGGCGCGGTCAAGCACGCGGCGCATCTGATCACGCCGGCTTGCCGGCCAACACTGACACTCGACCCCGACACCGCGCGCCGCGTGGTGATGGGAGCGAGCACGATGGCCGATCAGCAGGAACTGGAAAAGCGTTTCTGGAAGACCCTCAAATCCGACCGCACGGTCATGCTGGGTCTGGCCGCCGCCGAGGACGGCCACGCACAGCCGATGACCGCGATGATCGAAGGCGACGAAGGCGGTCCGATCTGGTTCTTCACCGCGCGCGACAACGGCTTGCTCAACGCACTGGGCGGCGGCATGGCCGCCGCGAACGCGCAGCTGGTGGGCAAGGGGCACGAGGTGTTCGCGAGCATCGCCGGCACGCTGCGCGAGCAGACCGACCGCGCGGTGGTGGAACGCCTGTGGAATCCCTTCATCGCCGCCTGGTACGAAGGCGGCAAGGATGACCCGAAGCTGGTGCTGCTGCGCCTGGACCCCGCGCATGCGCAGGTGTGGCTCAACGAGAACAACCTGCTGGCGGGCGTGAAGCTGCTGCTGGGCGTGGACCCGAAGAAGGATTACGCCGACAAGGTGGGTGAAGTGCCGCTTTGATCGCGCGGCGCCTTACGGCGCAGCCTTGCTCCGCTCCAGCACCAGCAGCGGGTCGATCCGCACGTCGAACCAGTTCATGCCCCAATGCAGGTGCGGCCCGGTCGCGCGGCCGGTCGCGCCGACCGCGCCAATCACCTGGCCCTGCTGCACGCGGTCACCGACCTTCACGTCGATCCGCGACAGGTGCAGGAAGTTCGAACTCACGCCGAATCCATGGTCGAGCAGCACCGTGCCGCCAGTGAGGTAGAGATCCGGCGCGGCGAACGTGATGACGCCCGCCGCCGGTGCCTTTACCGGCGTGCCGGTCGGCACCGCGATATCCATGCCCGAATGCCCCGCGCCGGGCTGCCCGTTGTACACGCGCGCATTGCCGAAGCGCCCGCTGATGCGACCCTGCACCGGCCAGATGAAGGCCTGGGCGAAATCCGGCCGCGCATCGTCGCGCGCTCGGGCGGCGGTCACCTGCGCCTGCTCGCGCTGGATACGCGCGGCGATCTCCGGCGGCGGGTTCACCGTCTTCGGCGGCACGCCATTGACCTGCTCGGTCGGCCAGTCGCGCGGCGTCACCGTGATCGCGGTGGGCGTGCGCGTGCCGCCGGGCGGCGTCACCTGCACGGTCAGCGGGCCTTTCTCGTCGCGGCCGATGCCGAACACCACGCTGCCGTAATCACTGACGCGCAGCTGCCGGCCGCCATATTCCACCGTGCTGCCGGGCGGCACCTTGCCGATCACCAGCGCGCCTTGCGACGCACTGGCGGGAAACACCACGCGGGTGTCGGCGGCCTGCGCTGCGGCCATGCCGGGCAGCGCGAGCCCGGCCAGCAGCAGCCAGCCGGCGAAACGCGACGCCACCGGCATCAGCGGTCGAACCGCAGGCGCTGGCCCTGCGGGGTGCCGACCAGCTTCGTGCCGTCCCACACCTGCTGGCCGTTGACCCAGGTCGAGCCGATCTTCGAGCGGAACGTGGTGCCCTCGAACGGCGACCAGCCGCACTTGGACAGCACGTCCTCGCGCTTCACGGTGAACGGCGTGTCGTCCACCAGCACCAGGTCGGCCCAGTAGCCCTCGCGCAGGAAGCCGCGCTCGGCCACGTTGAACAGCAGCGCCGGCGCGTGCGCGAACTTGTGCACGATCTTCTCGATCGGCAGGCGGCCCTCGTGCACCAGCTCCAGCGCGGCGACCAGCGCGTACTGCACCAGCGGCAGGCCGGACGGCGCCTGCGCGTAGGGCTTCTGCTTCTCTTCCCAGGTATGCGGGGCGTGGTCGGTGGCGAGCACGTCGATGACGTCCTCGGCCAGGGCGCGGATCAGCGCCTCGCGATCGCTGGCGTCCTTGATCGACGGGTTGCACTTGATCAGGTTGCCGAGGCGCTCGTAATCGGCGCGGTCGAAGCGCAGGAAGTGGATGCAGGTCTCGGCGGTGATGCGCTTGCCTTCGATCGGGCCCGGGGTGAACAGCGCCAGCTCGTCGGCGGTGGAGATGTGCAGCACGTGCAGGCGGGTACCGTGCTTCCTGGCCAGCGACACCGCCAGTTGCGAGGACTTCAGGCAGGCCTCGCGCGAGCGGATGTCCGGGTGCATCGAGGCGGTGAGGTTGTCGCCGTACTTCTCCACGTACGCCTTCATGGTGGCGTCGATGGTCGGCGTGTCCTCGCAGTGGGTGATGATCGGCGTGGGCGCGTCGCGGAAGATCGCGTCCAGCGTTTCCGGGTTGTCCACCAGCATGTTGCCGGTGGAGGCGCCCATGAACACCTTGATGCCCGGCGCGGTCTTCGGGTCCAGCTGCTGGATGTCGGCCAGATTGTCGTTGCTGGCGCCCAGGTAGAAGCCGTAGTTGCCCCACGCGCGGCCGGCGGCCATGTCGTACTTGGCCTGCAGCGCGGCGGCGTTGAGCGTGGGCGGGTTGGTGTTGGGCATGTCCATGAAGCTGGTCAGCCCGCCGGCGACGGCGGCGGCGGATTCGGTCGCCACGTCGCCCTTGTGGGTCAGGCCCGGCTCGCGGAAGTGCACCTGGTCATCGATCATGCCGGGCAGCAGCCAGCGGCCGGCGGCGTCGACCACCGTTTCGCCGGGCGCGGCGGCGAGCTGCGCGCCGATCTCGGCGATGCGGCCATCCTCGCCGATGCGCAGGTCGGCATCGAACTGGCGGCCTTCGTTGACCAGGCGGGCGTTGACGATCAGGGTGCGGGTCATGGCGTTTTTCCTGTGCAGCGGCAAGAAGAGTGGGCCTCGGCCTCGGGAACCGGGTCGAAGCCGCCGGGATGGAAGGGATGGCAGCGGCCCACGCGGCGCGCGGCCAGCCAACTGCCGCGCAGCGCGCCGTGGCGGGCGAGGGCAGTCATGGCGTATTCCGAACAGCTGGGCGCGAAGCGGCAGCGCGGTCCGAGCAGCGGACTGACGAAGCGCTTGTAGAAGCGCAGCAGGGCGATGAGCAGGCGGGCGATCACGGCGTTCATCATATGCCAACGGCCTTAATGCGATGTTGCCCCTCCCGATGGTGTACGTTATAAAGGCCCGCTTTCCCGGGCCCCGGGGGAACCAAGGAAGAGCGTTTCGTGGCTGCTAAAAAACCTGCAAAGAAGGCCGTCAAGGCCGCCAAGAAAACCGCCAAGCCTGTTGTGAAGAAGGCGGCGGCCAAGACCGCTGCCAAACCGGTCGCCAAGGCTGCGAAGACCGCGGCGAAGAAGCCGGTCGCCAAGCAACCGGTGGCCAAGAAGGCCGCCGCGAAGAAGGCTGCTCCCGTCAAGAAGGCCGTGGTCGCCAAGAAGGCGGCGGCGGTCAAGACGCCCGTGAAGAAGACGGCTGCCAAGCCCGCCCCGAAGCCGGTGGCGAAGCAGGCGGCCAAGGCACCGGCCAAGGCCGCCGCCGCGAAGCCGGCGCCCAAGCCGGTGGTTGCCAAGGCGGCTGCCAAGCCGGCGCCCAAGCCCGCACCGAAGACGGCTGCCAAGCCGGCTCCGGCCAAGACTGTTCCGGTCAAACCCGCTCCGCAGCCTGCTGCCGCGCCCGCCCCCAAGGCGGTCCCGGCCAAGCCGGCAGCCGCGACGCCGACCCCGCAATCCAAGAATCCCGTGCCTGTTTCGAAATCTTCAGCGAAGACCCCCACCAAGACCGAATCCCAGGCCAAGCCGGCCGCTGTCCGCCCGACGGGCAAGGTCGCCGTCGCCGTCGTGTCGCGGGCGCCGAGCCCGTCGCCGCGCACCAAGTTCAAGGTCGTGGAATACACCACCGACGAAGTGACTGGCCGTCCCGTCCTGCCGAAGGGCTACAAGCCCGCCGCGGACGAGGAGTACATGAGCCCGTTGCAGCAGGAATACTTCCGCCAGCGCCTGCAGCAGTGGCGCAACGACCTGGTCGAAGAATCCAAGCAGACCATCGAGAACCTGCGCGAGGAAGTGCGTGACATCGGCGACGAAGCCGAGCGTGCGACCCGCGAAACGGAGAACTCGCTGGAACTGCGTACCCGCGACCGTTACCGCAAGCTGATCGGCAAGATCGACAGCACCCTCAAGCGCCTGGAAGCCGGTGACTACGGTTACTGCGTGGACACGGGCGAGGAGATCGGCCTGGAGCGCCTGGAAGCGCGCCTCACCGCCGAGCGCACGATCGACGCGCAGGAGCGCTGGGAACACATGCAGAAGCAGCAGGGCGACTAACGTCAACCAGCCATGCAAAAAAAAGGACCCGCCGAAAGGCGGGTTTTTTGTTTCAGGGAACAAGACGCGCTTGATGGTGGGAGGGTCTTCGTCGCCTGCGGGGTGGCCGGGCCCTTTCCGGGACCGTTGGCGACATGGATGTCGCCGACGAGCCCCCAGGGATGGGTTCACGGCGTGTCCCGGAAAGGGCCCGCCCCCGGTCGCC
>NZ_LLXU01000105.1 GCF_001431645.1 Stenotrophomonas panacihumi
TCAGCGGGCCATGGATGGCCCGCGTGCGGCGAGTCGAACAGGATGTTCGCCCGAGCCGTGACGACCATACCCGCCAGGTCGGTGCCCGCACCGTAAGTCAGTGCTCCAACCCGCATTCCGCCCACTTTCAGCACATAAGGACGTAATCGACGACCGATACAATCGACAGCATGACTCGATTCCGCCTCCTCGCCCCCACCCTCCTCCTCTCCCTCTTCGCCCTCCACGCCCCGCTCGCCCACGCCTGGGGCGGCCAAGGCCATCGCCTCGTGGCCCGCATCGCCGATACCGAACTCACCCCGCAGGTGAAGCAGCAAATCGCCACCCTGCTCGCCGGCGAACCCGACCCCACCCTCGCCGGCATCGCCTCCTGGGCCGATGAACTGCGCGAACACGACCCCGACCTCGGCAAGAAAAGCAGCCGCTGGCACTACGTCAACCTCGGCGAACACGACTGCGCCTACGACCCGCCCGCCGATTGCCCCGACGGCAACTGCGTCATCGAAGCCCTCAAGCAGCAGACCGCCCTGCTCGCCGACCGCAGCCAGCCCCTCGACGTGCGCCGCCAGGCACTGAAGTTCGTCGTCCATTTCGTCGGCGACATCCACCAGCCCATGCACGCCGGCTACGCGCACGACAAGGGCGGCAACGACTTCCAGCTGCAGTTCAACGGCAAGGGCACCAACCTGCACTCGCTGTGGGACAGCGGCATGCTCTACGACCGCCACCTCAGCGACGACGCGTACCTCGCGCAGCTGCTCAAGCTGCCCGCCACGCCGGCCGCCAAGCCGGTGCTGCCGCCGGATGCGGTGGCGTGGGCGCAGGCGTCGTGCCGCGTCGCCATCGCGCCGGGCGTGTACCCTACAAAGGACGGCAAGGAAGAGCACGTCCTGCCCGAGGGCTACGTGGCGCAGTACCGGCCCGTGGCCGAGGCGGCGCTGCGACAGGCCGGCGACCGCCTCGCGGCGATCCTCAACGCCGCCCTCGGCACGCCCTGACCCCCACCGCCGAAGGTGTTGCCCATGCGTCCCGAAGTCCTGCCGTTCCTGCATGCGCCGAGCAACACCTTCAGCTACCTCGTCGCCGACCCCGCCACGGGCGAGGCGGCGGTGATCGACCCGGCGCTGGATTTCGACCCCGCCACCGGCGAGGTCGGCACCGCGCCGGCGAAAGCCCTGGTCGACGCGGCCGCCGCGCACGGCTGGCAGGTGCGCTGGCTGCTGGAAACGCACGCCCACGCCGACCACGTGTCGGCCGCGCAATGGCTGCGCCAGGCGTGGCCGCAGGCGCGGCTCGGCATCGGTGCGGGCATCGTGCAGGTGCAGCAGGCGTTCGCGCCGCGCTACCGGCTGCCGGCGGATTTTCGCGCCGATGGCTCGCAGTTCGATGCGCTGTTCGCCGACGACGAACGCTTCATGCTCGGCACGCTCGAGGTGCGCGTGATCGCCGTGCCCGGGCACACGCCCGACAGCGTGGCCTACCTCATCGGCGATGCGCTGTTCCCGGGCGATTCGATCTTCATGCCCGATGGCGGCACCGCCCGCTGCGATTTCCCCGGCGGCGATGCGGGGCAGCTGTTCGCCTCGATCCAGCGCCTGTTCGCGCTGCCCGGCGATACGCGCATGTTCATCTGCCACGATTACGGCCCCAACGGCCGCGCGCTCGCACACTCGACCTGCGTGGCCGACCAGCAGCGCGACAACATCCACGTGCAGCACGGCATCGCCCAGGCCGATTTCGTCGCCCGCCGGCAGGCCCGCGACGCCACGCTCGCCGAGCCCAAGCTGATGGGCCCCGCGGTGAAAGCCAACCTGCAGGGCGGCCGCTACGAAGACCTGCTGCCGCTGTAGGTCACGGCGGGCGCACGCCGGGCCGGTATGATCCAAGCCTCTTCCCGCCGGAGTCGTCCATGAAGATCCTCTCCCGCCTGCTCTGCTCGCTGCTGGTGCTCGCACTGCCCGTGATGGCGCAGGCACAGGCCCCCGCCGGTACCGTCACGGTATTTGCCGCGGCCAGCCTGAAGGAATCGATGGACGAAGCCGCGGCCGCCTACCAGAAGGCCACCGGCGTGGCAGTCACCACGTCCTACGCCGCCAGCTCGACGCTGGCGCGGCAGATCGAACAGGGCGCGCCGGCCGAAGTGTTCTTCTCCGCCGACCTGGAGTGGATGGACTACCTGCAGCAGCGCGACCTCGTGCGCGCCGCCGATCGCCACAACCTGCTCGGCAACACGCTGGTGCTGGTGGCGCCGGCCAATGCCGCCGCCAGCAAAGTGGACCCGGCCAAGCCCGGCGCGATCGCCAAGGCGCTGGGGACGGACGGCCGCCTGGCCGTCGGGCAGACCAGCAGCGCGCCGGCCGGCAAGTACGCCCGCGCCGCGCTGGAGAAGCTGGGCCAATGGGATGCGCTGTCGCCGCGCCTGGCCGAAGCCGAGAGCGTGCGCGCGGCGCTGATGCTGGTCTCGCGCGGCGAGGCGCCGCTGGGCATCGTCTATGGTTCCGACGCGCAGGCCGAGCCGAAGGTGAAGGTGGTCGGCACGTTCCCGGCCAGCAGCCATCCGCCGATCGTGTATCCGGTGGCGCCGATGGCCAAGGCCTCGCCGCAGGCGCGTGCCTTCGTGCAGTGGCTGCAGGGCCCGGCGGCGAAGGACATCTTCCGCCGTCGCGGTTTCAGCCTGGCGCCCTGAGTCCGGCGTGCCCGCGTTCTCACCGGAGGAAATCACCGCCATCGTGCTGAGCGTGAAGGTCGCGCTGGTGGCGGCAGTGGCCAGCCTGCCGCTGGGCGTGGCCTGCGGCTGGCTGCTGGCGCGGCGCGAGTTCCCCGGCAAGGCGCTGTTCGATGCGGTGCTGCTGCTGCCGCTGGTGATGCCGCCGGTGGTCACCGGTTACGTGCTGCTGATCGCCTTCGGCAACCAGGGCGTGCTCGGCCAATGGTTGCGCGAAACGTTGGGCATCCAGCTGGCGTTTCGCTGGACCGGCGCGGCGCTGGCTTGCGCGGTGATGGGCTTTCCGTTGATGGTGCGCGCGATCCGCCTGTCCATCGAAGCCACCGACCGCCGGCTGGAAGCGGCCGCCGCCACGCTGGGCGCGGCGCCATGGCGGGTGTTCTTCACCGTGACGCTGCCGCTGGCGTGGCCGGGGCTGGTGGCCGGCGCGGTGCTGGCCTTCGCCAAGGCACTGGGCGAATTCGGCGCGACGATCACCTTCGTGTCCAACATCCCCGGGCAGACGCAGACGCTCTCGGCGGCGATCTACGGCCTGCTGCAGGTGCCCGGCGGCGAAGCCGGGATCTGGCGGCTGACCGCCGTGGCATTCGTGATCTCGCTGCTGGCGCTGCTGCTCTCCGAGTGGCTGGTGCGACGCCAGCGCGTGGTGCAGGAGCGCTGATGCTGTCGCTGGATATCGAACTGCGCCGCGGGGACTACCGGCGCCATGTGCGCATCGAGGAAGCCGCGCGCGTGGTGGCATTGGTCGGGCTGTCCGGCGCGGGCAAGACCAGCGTGCTCAATGCCATCGCCGGCCTGCTGCGGCCACAGGCCGGGCGCATCGCGGTGGACGGGCGCGTGCTGTTCGACGCGGCGGCGCGGGTGGACGTGCCGGCGCACAGGCGGCGCATCGGCTACGTGTTCCAGGATGCGCGGTTGTTCCCGCACCTGGATGTGGCCGCGAACCTGCGCTACGGCCGCCATGGCGGCCAGGCACAGGCGCGCTTCGCGTTCGAGGACATCGTCGCGCTGCTGGGTATCGGTGCGTTGCTGGAACGTCGCCCTCGGCATCTGTCCGGCGGCGAGGCGCAGCGCGTGGCGATCGGGCGGGCGCTGCTTTCGCAGCCGGCGTTGCTGTTGCTCGACGAGCCGCTCTCCGCGCTGGATACGGCGCGGCGCGAGGAGTTGATTCCCTACCTGCAGCGCGTGCGCGACGAGCTGGGGCTGCCGATGCTCTACGTGAGCCATCGCGAAGAGGAAGTCCGGCGCATCGCCGAAGCGGTGCACGTGCTGGATTGAGCGTCGCGTCGCCGCTACGAGCGCGGCGAACCGCGCGCGGCAGCCACCTCGCGCATCCGCCGCATGAAGAACGGATACAGCGCCGCGCTGAACAGCATCGCCACCGTGGCATAGGCCAGCAGCTGCGGCTCGGCGCCCAGCAGCGCGTACAGGCAATAGAGGATCGCCCCGCCGCCCGCCACCATCGCCAGCCACAGCGGCCCGCCACGCTCGTTGCGCGCCAGGCTGTTCCACATCAGCGCGCCCGCCGAGAACAGGTACGGGATGATCGTCAGCAGCACGGCGATATTGGTGAGGCTGTCGAACTGGTGCGACAGCGTCGGCGAGGCCGTCACCAGCAGCAACGCGCTCATCAGCGCCGCCACGATCATCAAGCCCGCGCCGGGCATGCCATGGCGGTTGACCCGGCAGAACACGCGCGGGAACAGCCCATCCTCGGCCGCCGCCTTGGCCGACTGCCCCACCAGCAGCATCCAGCCGCCCAGCGCGCCGAAGGACTTGAACACCGCGCACAGCGCGATCGCCAGCGCGCCCCACGGGCCCACCATCACCCGCGCGGCCTCGGCGAACGGGGCGGAGGAATCGCGCAGTTCGGCCATCGGCAGCATGCCCATGATGACCAGGGAACAGGCGATGTAGATGCCGGCCGCAAGCGCCAATCCTCCGAGCGTGGCCAGCGGGATGTTGCGGCGCGGGTTGTCGATCACTTCGGCCGACACCGCCGCGCTCTCCACCCCCATGAACGCCCACAGCGCGATGGACGCGCTGCGCGAGATCGCCGCGCCATCGCCCAGCCCGCTGACGTTCCAGCCAGCCTGGAACAGGCCGCGGTCGAACCACCACCAACCGGCGATGGCGATGAACAGGATCGGGATCAACGCCAGCAGCAGCGTGCAGGTCTCCAGCGCGCCGATCCAGCGCGCGCCGCGCGCGTTGGCCAGGCTCAGCCCCCAGATCACCAGCAGCGTGAACGCCATGCGCGCCGGCAGCGGATCCAGCGCCGGGACGAGGTGCGCCAGATAACCCGTCACCACCAGCGCGATGGCGACGTTGCCGATCCAGTTGCCGAACCAGTACGCGTAGTTGCTGACGAAGCCGATGTACGACCCGAACGCATCACGCGCATACGCATACGGCCCGCCGGGCTGCGGATCGACCTGCCCCAGCCGCGCGAACACCAGGCCCAGCGCCACCGCGCCGGCCGTGGCGATGATCCACCCGAACGCCGAGATGCTGCCTACCGTGGCCAGGTTCGCCGGCAGCAGGAACACGCCGGTGCCGATCATGTTGCCGGCCACCAGCATGGTCGCCATCGCCAGGCCCATCTTCTTCGGGGCGGCGGCGCTCATGTCCAGGCCGGATCGGAAGTGAAGTCGATGGTCAGCCAGAACTGCGCCTCGCGCGCGCCGAGCTGTTCGGCGATGCCGTCGCGCAGCGCATCGGCGCGGCCGATGGAGCCCGGGTTGTAATCCGGTCGCGTGAGGATGTGGATCTCCACGAAGCGCATGCGCCCCATCTTGGCGACATGGCTGGTGAAACCGACGAAGCCGTGTTCGGCGACGAAGGCCGTCATCACTTCATGCACGCGGCGGTCGAGGTCGTCCGGCGCGACCTGCAGCACCTCGCGCATCGCCCGCCACGCGCCGCGCAAGGGCAAGGGCAGCACCGCCAGGCTGATGAGGCACAGCACGAGCGGGTCGATGTACGGCGTCCAGTGCGCGTAGGCGCCGCCACGCAGGCCCAGCGCGATGAGGAAGGCCAGCACCACCGCCAGGCTCATCAGCCCGGTCAGCAGCCACGCGCGCGCATCCAGCGCCAGCAGGCCCGATTCCAGCCGCCGCGCGTGGCGGCCGATCCATGCCGCCATCGCCAGGTCCACCACGGTGAGCAGCAGCGCCCAGGCCAGCGCGGCGCCGTAGCGTACTTCGTGGCCGCCATCGCTGAAGCCGATCATCGCGTTGGCCAGCGCATAGATGCAGGCCAGGCTGAGGATCGCCCCGCCCAGCGCCTCGACCATCGGTTCCAGGTGCCAGTAGCCGTACTGGAAGCGCGGGCTGTCCTCGCGCGCCACCAACCGCAGCACGGCCAGCGCGACCAGCGTGAGCGCCACGTCGACCAGGCTGTAAACGCCGTCGAACAGGATTGCCTGCGAGCGCGCCAGCAGGCCGCCCACGAAGCCGATCGCCGCCACGCAGACGGTGGCGGCGATGGAGACCTGGAGGACGCGCTGCTCCTGGCGGGTATCGCTCATGCGCTGGCCCGGGGCCTCATGCCTTGATCACCTCGACCTTGTAGGTCGGCGGGTTTACGCCCTTGTCGATGATCAGCCCGTGCACGTCCGACTCGAAGCCCGGGAAGCGCTCGTTCTGCGCGCGCGCGATGCGCAGCGACTGGATGATCGGCTCGTCGCTGGCACCGAAGCGCTCGCCCGGCATGATGGTCGGGATGCCCGGCGGATACGGCACCAGCATGGTGCCGGCGATGCGCCCGGGCAGCTGGTCGATATCCACCCGCTCGATGCGCCCGTGCACGAGGTGGTTGTAGGCATCGGCCGGGGTCATCGCCGGGGCCGGCAGGTCCACGTACATCTCGCGCATCACCTCGGCCACGCGGAACTCCGTGTTGAACGCATGCAGGTCGTCGCACAGCTCGCGCAGGCCCACGTCGGTATAAGCCACCGGATAGGACGCCACCAGCTCGGGCAGCGCCTTCTGCAGCGGCGCGTTGGCATCGTACAGCGCCTTGAAGGCCATCAGCTCGGCGACCAGCGTGCTCCACTTGCCCTTGGTGATGCCCATCGAGAACAGGAACAGCACGGAATACAGGTTGGTCTTCTCCACGGTGATGCCGCGCGACCACAGGAAGTTGCTCAGCACCGCGGCCGGGATGCCACGCACGCCCATCTCGCCGTCCATCGACAGCCCGGGCGTGAGCAGGGTGACCTTGATCGGGTCGATCAGTACGTATTCGTCGGCCAGGCCCTCGAAGCCGTGCCAGTGCGCGTCGGGGCGCAGGTACCACTCGTCGCGCTTGGCCACCATCGGCGCGGGGGTATCGCCCTTGCCCAGCGAGCGGGCCACGGCATCGGGCTGCCAGACGCGGAACCACCAGTCGTCGCGGCCCAGGTCGTCCTGCACGTGCAGCATCGCACGGCGGAAGGCGATGGCCTCGTCGTGCATCTCCTGCACCAGCGAGCGGCCCGACTCGCCCTCCATCATCTTCGAGGCGACATCGCACGAGGCGATGATGCCGTAATGCGGGCTGGTGGAGGTGTGCATCATGAACGCCTCGTTGAAGCGTTCTGCATCCAGCTTGCGGTCGGCGGCATCGCGCGCATGGATCATCGAGGCCTGCGAGAACGCCGCCAGCAGCTTGTGCGTGGATTGCGTGGTGAAGATGATCGCATCCTGCTCGCGCGGCTTGCCCTTGGCCATGCCGTAGTGGTCTTCATAGAACGGATGGAACGCGGCGTAGCCATACCAGGCTTCGTCGAAATGCAGGAATTCCACCTTCCCGCCGACCTGGCGGGCGATCTTCTCGGCGTTGTAGCACAGCCCGTCGTAGGTGGAATTGGTCACCACCGCGATGCGCGCCTTCGCCCCGGCCTGGCGTGCCTGGCTGGCCAGCGGATGGGCCGCCATGCGTTCCTCCATCGCCTCGGGAGAGAACTGGTCCAGGCTGATCGGCCCGATGATGCCGTGCGCGTTGCGGCTGGGGGTGAAGTACACCGGGATGCCGCCGGTCATCATCAGCGAGTGCATCAGCGATTTGTGGCAGTTGCGGTCCACGAACACCACGTCGCCGCGGCCCACCGTGCCCTGCCAGACGATCTTGTTGGCGGTGGAGGTGCCATTGGTGACGAAGAACGTGTGGTCGGCGCCGAAGTTGCGCGCCGCCTCGATCTCCGCCTCGCGGATCGGCCCGGTGTGGTCGAGCAGCGAGCCCAGCTCGGGCACCGAGATGGACAAATCGCTGCGCAACGTGTTCTCGCCGAAGAACTGGTGGAACGCGCGCCCCACCGGCGACTTGGTGAACGCCACGCCGCCCGCGTGGCCCGGCGTATGCCAGGAGTAGTTGGATTCGGCCGCATGGTGGATCAACGCGCCGAAGAACGGCGGCAGCAGCTTGCCCATGTAGGCTTCGGCCGCGCGCATCACCTGTCTGGCGATGAAGTTCTTGGTGTCCTCGAACAGGAAGATGAAGCCGTGCACGTACTTGAGCAGCTTGCTGGGCACCTTCTCGATGGTGCGCCGCTCGCCATACAGGAACACCGGCAGGTCGGCGCGTCGCTGGCTCTGCTCGCGCAGGAAGCCCAGCAGGCGCTGGAACTCGCCGGTCACGTCCTCGGTGCCGTCGATGGAGATCAGCACCGCCGAGGCCGCCACGTAGGTGCGCGCGCCGGCCTGGGCATCCTCCAGGGTGAGGCCGCACAGCACGCGTTGCTCGTTGGTACGCAGCTCCTCCACCAGCGCGCGGATCAGGATGCCGCCGATGCGCGGCGACTCGTAATCGGCATCGATGACGACGATGGGGTAATCCAGGGACTTGAAGTACACGGACAGTCTCCTTGCACGAAGCGATACGAAGGAACGATCGGCGTCAGCTGGCGCGCGGCGGCACGATGACGGCCTGCCGCTTCTGGCGGCGCTGCTCGCTGAAGAACGGGTAGAAGACGGTGATGAACAGCACGAACAGGAAGGCGTACTTGACGATCGCGCCGGCCGAACCGAACACCGCCCACAGGCAGTAGACGACGGTGACGCTGGTCAGCACCCAGAACGTGCCGATGTGCGCCCAGGTGTGCGAGCGCTCCACCACGAAGTAGCAGGCCACGCAGGAGTAGATGTACGGCAGCAGCGTGAGCACCACGGCCGCCGAGGTAATGACATCGAACTGCGCCGAAGCCGTTTCCGAGGTGGAGGTCAGCAGCACGGCCAGGGTCATCAGGACCGCCACCACCACGATGCCCTTGATCGGTACGTCGTCGGCATTGGCCTTGCGGAACAGTTCCGGGAACAGGCCGTCATCCGCCGCGGCCTTGGCGCTCTGCGCGGTGAGCAGGATCCAGCCGCCCAGCGAGCCGGCCGCGCCGACGAAGGCGCACAGGCTCACCACCGCCCCGCCCCACCCGCCCACGGCATTGGCGGCGGCCAGCG
>NZ_LLXU01000106.1 GCF_001431645.1 Stenotrophomonas panacihumi
GGAAAGGGCCTGCCCCCGGTCACCCCATGCATCACGTCAGCGGATGCGAAGTGCGGGGGATGCGGGCTCGTTGTGATGGGCTGAAGTTTCAGCCCTCGTCGCCGAATGCGCCGTCGCGTCCCATTGCCCCGGCACCATCACGGCCCTTGCGCAGTTCGTCGTGCGTGCGGAAGGCCTGGCGGATGTGTTCGCGCAGTTCGTCGTCGTTCCAGGGCTTGGTCAGGAAACGGTAGATCGCGCCGCGGTTGATCGCTTCGGTCACGGTGGCCAGGTCGGTATAACCGGAAAGCACCAGGCGCACGGTGTCCGGGTAGAGCATCTTCACCCGGCCCAGGAATTCGGTGCCGCTCATGTCCGACATGCGCTGGTCCGACAGAATCACCTGGACGTCGTTGGTGGCGAGCAGGTCGAAGGCGTCGCGGACGTTGCCGGCCGCCAGGATGCGGTAGCCGTCGCGGCGGAACAGGCGCACCAGCGAACGCAGGACGTTCTCTTCGTCGTCCAGCAGCAGCAGGGTGCGGTCGGGGCGGGTTTCGGCGAAGGATTCGGGGCGCAGGTAGCGGCGGCGCAGCGCCATGCCCGCCGATTCGGCCGACATCGGTTCGCCGAACATGTAACCCTGGAAGATGTCGCAGTCGTTGCGGCGCAGGAAGCCGAGCTGGGCCTGCGATTCGACGCCGTTGGCGATCACCGTCATGCCCAGCTGGTGGCCCATGGCGATGATGGCGCGGGCGATGGCCGCCTCGCGGCTGCCGGCCGGGGCGCTCTTGATGAAGCTGCGGTCGATCTTCAGCCGGTCCACCGGGTAGCGCACCAGCGCGCTCAGGCTCGAATCACCCGTGCCGAAGTTGTCCAGGCTCAGGCTGATGCCTTCGTTGCGCAGGTTGGCCATCGTCTCGTGGACGAAGTTGACGTTGTTGGTCAACGCGCTCTCGTTGATCTCCAGCGTCAGCGCGCTGGTCGGCACGCCGCTGGATTGCAGGGTGGACAGCACTTCGTTGAAGAAGCTCGGGCGCAGCAGCTGCAAGGTGGAGACGTTGACGGCGATGTTGAAGTCGTCGAAGCCCTGGTCGCGCCATTGCCGCGCCTGCTTGATGGCGTTCTGCAGCACCCATTCGCCCAGCTGCACGATCACGCCCAGCCGCTCGGCGGTGCGCATGAAACGCTCCGGCACCAGCATGCCCAGGGTGGGCGATTGCCAGCGCAGCAGCGCCTCCATGCCGACGATGCGGCCGTCGCGCGCGCTCACCAGGGGCTGGTAGCGCAGGCGCAGTTCGCCATGCGGGATGGCATCGACGATCTGCCGGGCGATGATGCTTTCGCTGTGCGCGCTGGCCGGCGAGTTGCGCGCGTACACGCGCACGGTGTTGCCGCCTTCGCGGCCGGCCTGGTAGTTGGCTTCCTCGGCGTGGTCGAGCAGGGTGGAGACCTGCGTGCCGTGCTCAGGGCACAGGCTGATGCCCACCGTGCCGGTCATGAACAAGGTGTACGGCAGCACCGAGAGCGGCAGTTCGATCTGCTGGCGGATGTCCTCGGCGAAGTCTTCCGGCAGCAACGCGGCGTCGTTGCGCGGGGCGACGATCACCATCTCGTCGCTGCCGTGGCGCCACAGGCGGCCGCGGGTGCCCAGGTGCGCCTGCAGCCGCTGGGCCAGCAGGGCGAGCGCCTGGTCGCCGACCTCGGCGCTCATGTTCTCGTTGATCGAGGCGAAGTGGTCGATGTCCAGGTGCAGGATCATCAGCGGCGCGCCCCCGGAGGCGGCGGCGTCGACCAGTCTCAGCAGTTCGGGGTTGCCTGCGCCCAGGCGTTGCGGTTTGTTGGCTTCCAATCCGGGCGGCAGTGCGGGATTCCACATCGGGTTCAACGTCCGTTGTCGCTGGCCACCGGTTCGCCGGTGGCCTGGTAGGGCAGGTGCAGGCGCACGCGCGTGCCGGCGCCTGGGGCTGATTCTATCGTCAGGGTGCCACCGGCCGTCTGTGCGCGTTCGCGCATAACGACCAGCCCGAGGCCGCGCGGGCCTTCCGGTTCGAAGCCGTCGCCATCGTCGTTGACTTCCAGGTACAGGCCGCCGCGTTCGTGGTCGCGCAGCAGCATGTTGACCTCGCCGGCGCAGGCATGGCGCAGCACGTTGGTCAGGCTTTCCTGGGCGATGCGGAAGCAGGCCTGTTCGATTTCGTTGCTCGGCCGCTGGCGCAGGGACTGGATGTCCATCTCCAGCCGCTGCGGCTTGCCGCGGAACAGCGTGGAGGCCTGCCAGCGCAGCGCGGCCTCCAGGCCAAGCGCGTCGAGCTGCGGCGGGCGCAGCAGCATGGAGAGGTTGCGCAGCTTGGTCACCGTGGTGTCGGCCAGGTCGACGACTTCCTGCAGGTTGTCGCGGCGGGCGTCTTCCTCGTCCTCTTCCATCGCCGCATGCGCGGACAGCTTCATCGCGGTGATCGCCTGGCCGATGTCGTCGTGCAGGTCGCGCGAGATCGCCCGGCGCTCGTCCTCCTGCAGCGAGAACAGGCGCTTGGCCATGGCCTGCAGTTCGTGGTTGCTGGCCGCCAGGGCGTCGCGCATGCGCTCGGGGTCGCTGAGGTCGCGCACCACCATCAGCCGGCAGTCGCGCCCGCCGTAGCGCACCGCGCCGATCGACAGCCCGGCCTGGAACTGCGTCTGGTCGCGCCGGCGCATGCGCCGGGCCGGGGAGAATTCGGCGCGCGGGGTGTCGGCGGCGAGCTGCTCGCGCACCAGCGGCAGGTCGGCTTCGGCCACCAGCGCGGACAGCGGTTCGCCCAGCAGCGATTCGCCGGCATAGCCGAACTGGCCCGCGCAGGCCGGGTTGGCATACATGACGCGCTCGTCGGAGAGGATCATCACGCCGTCGGGCAGCACCCGCACCAGTTCGCGGAACTGTTCCTCGCGCTCGCGCAGCAGCCGGCGCGACTGCTCGCGCTCGGTGACATCCTGCAAGGTGCCGTGCACGCGCCGGCGGCCGTCCGGGCCAATGCCACTTTCGGCGCGCAGGTGGACCATGCGCGCCTGGCCGTCGCCGGCGATCAGCGGCAGCAGCACGTCGATCTGCACGGCGCCGCTGCCGCACATGTCGTCGATCAGCCGGTCGATGCGCACCTGCGTGACCAGGTCCACGCCGGCCAGCAGCTCCTCGAAGCGATGCCAGCGCTGCGTCTCGGGCAGCGGGCGGGCGACGATGCGGTAGACCTGCGGGGAGAAGCGGCCCAGGCCGGTGGCCGGATCCAGTTCCCACGAGCCCAGCCGCGCCACGCTCTGGGCTTCTTCGAGCAGCTGCAGCAGTTCCGCGCGCTGGCGCTCGGCGCGACGCTCGGCGCTGCGGTCGATGGCCACCACCAGCCGCGCCTGCCCGCCGGGCACCGCCAGCGGGCTGCTGCGCACTTCCACGTCGCGCAGGCCGTCGCGGGTGACCAGCGGCTCGGTGAGCACGCAGTTTTCGTCCGGCAGCGAGCGCAGGTGCTCGATGACTTCGGAGAAGCGCGCCTGTTCGCTGGCGGGCCACACGGCATCCAGGTGCAGGGCGAGGAATTCCTCGCGGGTATGGCCGAAGAAGGTGAGCGCGGCGGGGTTGGCGTCGAGGATGCGCAGGGTCTGCAGGTCGTAGGCCCATATCGGCACGGGCAGGGCATGGAACTTCTCGTGCAGCAGCGCGACCGAATGCACCAGGGTGTCGTGTTCGCGGCCGAGCACGGCGGCCAGCCGGCGCAGGCCGTAGTGCAGCAGCAGGGCCGAGACCACCACCAGCACCGCGCCGTCCAGCCCGAGCAGGCGATGGAACTGCGCCGCGTCCGGGCGGGCCAGGCGCACGAGCGTGTCGCCGGCCAGCAACCAGGTCAGGCCCAGCGCCAGGTACGCCCCGGTCAGTGCCCAGATGCCGGTGCGCAGGCGCGCTGCCAGGCGTTGGCCGGACAGGGACTTCGGCGGTGCGGGGCGGCTGCGATCGTCGGGCATGGGGGCGAGGGCGCCAGCGGGCATCGCCCCATCTTAGTGCGTCCGTCACGGTTTGCGGGCGGAGGGCCCGGCCCGGCGGCTGACCGGCTCAACTATTTCCGGGGACGGCCGTTAACCATCACGTCCCCCCCGTCCCCCGGGGGGCCAGAGAAGCGGAGCTTCCCAGCGTGGATCCAGGCGTCATCGCAAGCTTGTTGCAGCATCCGCTCACCTCCGCGGTGGTGGTGCTGGATCCGCATGGGCGTCCCTTGGCGGCCAACTCGGCCGCGCAAGCGCTCGGCCTGCCGGCCACGCTGGCGCTGTATGTGGAGCAGCTCGCCGACAACCGCGAGCGCCTGCGCCGCGAAGGCGGCATGGTCGCCTGCGTGCTGCCCAGCGGCAGCGGCCAGTGGGACGGCTGGCTGCGCGGCGTGCGCGACGAACACGGCGAGCTGATCGCCTTCACCCTGAGCATTCCCGAGCCGGCCGGCGCGGTGGCCAGCCGCTGGGAAATCGGCCTGGACAGCGCCGAGCACGGGCTGTGGGACTGGGACATCGCCGCCGACATCGTCTACCGCTCCGAGCGCTGGAAACGCATGCTCGGTTACGACGACCAGAGCCTGCCGGGCAACCTGGCCGCGCTCTCCGAGCTGATGCACCCGGAAGACCATCCGCGCGTCAGCGCCGCCGTGCATGCGCACCTGGCCGGCGAGACCGACAGCTACACCGCCGAATTCCGCCTGCGACAGCGCGACGGCGAATGGCGCTGGATCCTGGACCGTGGCCGCGTCGTCTCGCGCACGGCCGACGGCCGGCCGCTGCGCATGCTCGGCACGCATACCGACATCCACGAGCACAAGCTGCTCGAACAGCAGCTGCGCGAGCAGCAGGCGCAGCTGGAAGAGGCGCAGCGCATCGCCAGCATGGGCAGCTGGAGCTGGGATTGCCGGCGCGACCGGCTGTGGCTGTCGGACGATTTCATCGGCCAGCTCGCGCTGCCCGAGCCGCCGCCGCGACGCGCGCGCCGGGTGCTGCAGCAGTTCGGCGCCGAAGCCCGCGCCACCCTGCGCAACGCCTGGCGCCGCCTGCGCAAGTTCGGCGAGCCGCTGCATTTCGAACTGGAACTGGGCGTGGCCGGGCAGTCGCCGCAGCACCTGCGGGTGTGGGCGCAGCCGGTGTTCGATGGCGATGGCATCCTGCAGCGGCTGGTCGGCCAGGTGCAGAACGTCACCGAACAGCGCCAGACCGATGCGCTGATCCGCTGGCGCACCGAACTGCTCAACCGCGTCTCGGCGCTGGGCCGCATCGGCGGCTGCGAGATCGAGGTCGATACCCGGCGCATGCAGTGGACCGAGGAGTGCTACCGCATCCACGGCCTGCGCAAGGAACCGATCACCCTGGAGCAGGCGCTTTCGCTGTACACCCAGGATTCGCGCGACACCTTCGAGGCGGCGCTGATGCGCATCGCCGACGGTGGCCTGCCCGAGCAGCTGGAGCTGTGCTTCTACCGCAACTCCGGCCAGCGCGTGTGGGTGCAGGTGCTGATCGAGCTGGACCGCCGCGAGGGCCTGCCGCCGCGCTTCGTGGTGCTGTTCCGCGACATCAGCCGCGAGCGCGAGGCCAACGAGCGCATCGAGCTGCTGGCCCATTACGACCGCCTGACCGGCCTGCCGAACCGCTTCCTGCTGCGCGAGCGCGCCGAGGAAGCCATGGCCGAGGCGCGCGAGCGCGGGCAGACGCTGGCGATGCTGCTCATCGACCTGGACGGCTTCAAGAGCATCAACGACTCCTTCGGCCACGCCACCGGCGACACGCTGCTCAAGCTGGCCTCCACGCGCCTGCACCAGCAGCTGCGCAACAGCGACCTGTTCGGCCGCTTCAGCGACGACGAGTTCGTGGTGGTGCTGCGCGACCTGGCCGAGCCGGAAGACGCCGGCCACGTGGCGCGCAAGCTGCTGGCCGCGCTGACCGAGCCGCTGCGCAAGGACCACATCACGCTGAAGGTGAGCGCCAGCATCGGCATCGCCTTGCAGGCGCCGGAGCTGGAGGATTTCGACAACCTGCTGCGCGCCTCGGACGCGGCGATGTACGCGGCCAAGGAATCGGGCCGCAACACCTTCCATTACTACAGCCAGGACGTGCTGCTGCGCGCGCAGCGCCGCCTGGAGCTGGAACACGCGCTGCACGGCGCGCTGGACCGCGAGGAATTCTCGCTGGTGTACCAGCCGCTGGTGCCGACGGCGGGCGAGAGCGCGCCGGCGATCGAGGCGCTGCTGCGCTGGCATCGCCCGGGGCATGGCTTCTGCAGCCCGGCCGAGTTCATTCCCATCGCCGAGGAATGCGGCGAGATCGTGCGCCTGGGCGACTGGGTGCTCGGCGAGGCCTGCCGCCAGGCGGTGCTGTGGGACGAGATGGGCCTGCAGTTCAGCCGTATCGCGGTGAACGTGTCGGCCGTGCAGCTGCGCGACCGCGGCTTTGCCGAGCGCGTGCTGGAGATCTGCCGCGCCAATGGCTGGTTGCCGCAGCGCCTGGAGCTGGAGCTGACCGAGTCGGCGCTGATCCGCGACAGCGAGGCGCTGCGCCGCTGCTTCGACCTGTTCGAGCAGAACGGCGTGCTGCTGGCGGTGGACGACTTCGGTACCGGCTTCTCCAACCTGCACTACCTCAACCGCTTCCCGGTGCAGCGCCTGAAGATCGACCGCAGCTTCGTGCAGGGCATGCTGGCCGATGCCAATACCGCCGAGGTGACGCAGGCCATCGTGCACCTGGGCCACGCGCTGGGCATGCAGGTGGTGGCCGAGGGCGTGGAGACGGTGCAGGAAGACGCGCTGCTGCGCCAGCAGGGTTGCGACGAGATCCAGGGCTACTTCTACTCGCGGCCCCTGGCGCCGCGCGACCTGGCGCAGTGGCTGCGCGAGGCCGAAGTGGGGGGGCGGCTGGGGCAGCGGCTGACGCTGGCCACCGGCTGAGACCTGGGCCCCGTCGCGACGCACGCTTGCAACCCCCCTCCCTGGAGGGGGTTTCTTTTTGCGCCGCCTCCGGGGCGACAATGACGGCCATGCACCGTACCGATCTCATCCGCCAGATGGCGGCCTACAACCAGTGGATGAACGACAAGCTGCTGCTGGCCGCGGCGCGGCTGGATCCGGCCGCGCTGGTCGCCGACCGTGAGGCGTTCTTCGGCTCGATCCTGCGCACGCTCAACCATCTGGTCATTGCCGACACGATCTGGCTGCAGCGCTTCGCGCGCCATCCGGCCGCGCATGCCGCACTCGACCCGGTGCGCGCGTTGCCCGCGCCGAATTTCTCCGATCTGGATCGCTACACGGAATTGCCGGCGCTGGCGGTGCATCGCCGCTGGCTGGACGCGCTGATCGTCGCATGGGCCGAATCGATCGACGACCCGGACCTGGACGTGGCGCTGCACTACGCGAACTCGCGGGGCGTGGTGTCCGACAAGGACTTCTTCGGCCTGCTGGCGCACTTCTTCAACCACCAGACCCATCATCGCGGGCAGGTGACGACGCTGTTCTCGCAGGCGGGCGTGGATGTCGGGGTGACGGATCTGCTGGCGCTGTTGCCGGAGCAGGGGCAAGTGCAGGGCTGAACGCGCCTTCGATGGGCGATCAGCCTTCGACGGCGTTGCCGAACGCCAGGGCGGTGGCCTTGCGGTCGCCGACCAGCGCGCCGCGCATGCGGGCTTCGGTCAGCGGGCGGACGACCCACTGCACGTCGACCGGTCCGCTGCCGGCCTGCAACATGGCGATCGCAAGAAAGTAGCTCGGTCCCGGCCCGACGCAGTACCAGAACGCGTCGCCGCCATACGGGTCACCGCGGAAGGCAAGCTCGAGGACGGGATCCCGACGGCGCAAGCCGGAGCGCTCTTGGTGCATCTTCACCACCTTCAGTTCCGCGCCGCTGATCGGGCCAAGCTCTGTCTGGAACGTCTGGCGCGCGAAGCTCTGGCGCAATTCCCGCTCGATGCGCCGGTTTTCGTGCCGCCAGAGGTACCCGACGGCGACGGCGATCAATGCAAAGAAAAAGAAAACGATCAACGATGCCCCTGCGGCCGCTTGGTGCGTGCATCTGGGCCCATCATATCCGCGCGGCGGGGAGTGCGGCGCCACGCTGGCGCAGGCCCGATATGCCCTCAACCCGGCGGCAGGTCGTCCCCGGTCAATCCCAGGTCCCACGCCACGTGCGCCAGCAGCGGGTCGTTCGCCGGTGCCTGCGCGGGCAACGCCTGCGCCAGCCGCGCCAGTTCGCGGCGCGCCGACGATTCCAGCCGCGCGAAGGCCGCGTGGGTCGTGCCGGGCGCGGGTGAGGGGCGGGACGGATCGGTCATGGGCAGCGTGGCAGGCGAGGGCGGTGGGGCTGTAACGCGAAACCCCGGCCGAAGCCGGGGTTGTGCGAGGACGCGGCGCGGATCAGAACAGCTCGACCGTGCCGGCGCCCATGCCCTGCTGCGACACCGGCTTGTGCGGCGGACGCTCCCATTCGCTGCGCATCTCGCGCAGGCGGCTGCCGACGCGCTGCAGCGCCTGGATCAGGTCGCCGTCGAGCACGCCGCCGTTGCGGTGCAGGAGTTCCTGCAGGGCGACGGCTTCGCGGTTGATGGCGGTCAGGCGGTCCAGGTGGGTATGCACGCCGCTCAGGGTCTGGGTGGCGATGTCCTCGAACTGCAGGGCGCGCACGGCCTCGGCGACGCTGCCGTCGATGGCGCGGGCGCACTCGGAGATCTCGCGCATGCCTTCGCCCAGCGAGGCGTTGATCGCGGCGACGTTCTCGAGCATCGCCGCCGATTCGTGGCGGGCTTCGCGCGAGCGGTCCTGGTGGCGCGAGGCCATGTGCGAGACGGTTTCGCGCACCTTGGCGATGGATTCCTTGGAGCTGTGGGCCAGCTTGCGGATCTGCTCGTTGAAGGTGGTGGAACGCTCGGAGAGGTTGCGCACTTCGTCGGCGACGACCGCGAAGCCGCGGCCCGCTTCACCGGCACGCGCGGCTTCGATGGCGGCGTTCAGGGCGAGCAGGTTGGTCTGGTCGGCGATGGACTTGACGTCTTCCAGCAGGGCGAAGATGCCGTCCAGGTGCTGGGCCATCTCGTCGATGTGGTGGACGGTGGTGTTGCTCTGGCCGCTCACCTGCTCCAGGGCTTCGACCAGCTGTTCCATGCGCGAGCTGGCGTGCTGGGCGAAGCGGGCGACGTCGACGCCGGCGCCGCCGTCTTCACCGGCGCGGTCGACGATGCGGGCCAGGGCCAGGCTCTGCTGGCGCGACTTGCGGTTCATGGCGTCGAAGCTGCCGCCCAGGCCGGCGACGGCCTGGCGGATCAGTTCGCGGGCCCGCTCGACTTCGGCGCGCGAGCCGTCCACTTCGTTGCTGACGAAGCTGCGCAGTTCGTTGAGCAGCTGGTCCTGTTCACGCAGCACGCGCGACTGGTCGGGATGGCGACGGCCCTGCGACCACACGTTCCAGGCGGCGAAGCCCAGCCAGCTCAGGGTGAGCGTGACCAGGATGGCCCAGCGCACGAAGCCAGGCCAGTCCAGCGCCACGGCGAGCGGGAACAGCAGGGTCAAGGCCAGGGGGGCGGCCATACGGATGAGGGGGCGTGAATACATGGGCGTTCTCGGCAGAATCACGATTGCTGTATCGGCCGTACCCCCTCGGTCTTTAGCTCGCGTGTGTGGCTGTTCGGGGTCTATCGCGCTGCGGCCGGGGGCCATGCCCGCTCGGGGGACGCCAAGAACCGCATCCTTGCGGGGCTCGTCGGGCGACGTCCCTGTCGCCCGACGCCCCCGAGCGGGCATGGCCCCCGGCCACCCCACGGATCGCCTCGACCGGTCACGAGAGCGGCAAGGCAAACGCCAAAGCAAAAGCCGTGGCTTGGCCACGGCTTTTGGGGTGGGGTGGTGCTTGCGGGTGGTTTAACGCAGGCCGCGGTCCACCGCTTCGATCATGGCGCGCTTGCCGAACACGAAGTCCCACAGGCTGCCGCCCATCTGCCGCCACAACACCGCCGAGCGCACCGCCGCCAGCAGCAGGGCGCGGATCTCCGCCACCACGTTCGCCTGGCCCAGGTAGTGCGGGTTGCCTTGCACCATCACGCGCGGCTTGAGGTGGCTGATGGTGTCGGCGTAGAGGCCGCCGATGGCGGCCAGCACGTCGGGGTGGCCGCTGTCGCCGAGGTCGCGCGCCTGCTGTTCGGCGCGGGCAATGCCAGCCGAGACGGCCGCCACGGTGGCGTCGTCGCGCACGAAGCGGCGCTCCAGCTGCAGCACGGCCATGGCCAGGCGTGGCAGGACATCGTCCTGGCCCTGGTTGCGGAAGTAGTTGTGCAGCAGGCGCAGCCCGGGGGCGACCTGGTGGCGGTTGCCGTACACGGCTTCCGGCGAGTCGGCGTCGATGCGGAACACGCTGTCCATGGCGGTGCGCACGCTGGCGGCTTCGGAATGGCCGGTCTCGGCGATGCGCCGCACCTGCTGCAGGGCCTGGGCCAGGCCGGCCAAAGCCAGCACGCGGTTGTCCATCGGGGCGGTCATCGAGCCGATACCTCGGTTGCTTGAATTTGGAAAGGGGAAGCCTGCGCCTGCGGGGCGTCGGTGTGGGCGATCACCGCGCCGCCCAGGCATTCGTCGCCGTCATACAGCACCAGCGACTGGCCCGGGGTGACGGCGCGCTGCGGGCGGGCGAAGCGTACGTCCACGCAGCCGTCGTCGCGCACTTCGACGGTGCACGGTTCGTCGGGCTGGCGGTAGCGGGTCTGCGCGGTGCAGTCGAAACGCCGCGCGGGCGGGGCGCCGGCGATCCAGTGCGCGGTTTCCGAACGCAGCGTGGTGGACATCAGCCAGGGGCTTTCGCGGTCCTGGTCGACGTAGAGCACGTTGTTCGCCACGTCCTTGCCCACCACGTACCACGGCGCGGCGGCGCGGCCGCGCACGCCGCCGATGTTCAGGCCCTCGCGCTGGCCCAGGGTGAAATAGAACACGCCCGGGTGCTCGGCGATGCGCACGCCGTGCGGGTCGCGGATCTCGCCGGCCTTGGCCGGCAGGTAGCGGCCGAGGAACTCGCGGAAGTCGCGCTCGCCGATGAAGCAGATGCCGGTGGAATCCTTCTTGGCGTGCGTCTGCAGGCCGGCCTCGCGGGCGAGGCGGCGCAGGTCGGGCTTGTGCAGGTCGCCGATCGGGAACAGCGTGGCAGCCAGCTGTGCCTGCCCGAGCTGGTGCAGGAAGTAGCTCTGGTCCTTGCCGGTGTCCACGCCGCGCAGCAGCCGCCAGCGTCCGCCCGCGTGGGCGACGCGGGCGTAGTGGCCGGTGGCGATGCGCTCGGCGCCGAGTTCGCGCGCCGCGTCCAGGAAATGCTTGAACTTCACTTCACGGTTGCACAGCACGTCCGGGTTCGGCGTGCGGCCGGCGGCGTATTCGGCCAGGAAGTGCTCGAACACGCCCTGCCAGTATTCGCTGGAGAAATCGCGGAAGTGGAACGGGATGCCGAGCCGGCCGCATACGGCGACGGCGTCGCGGCGGTCGTCTTCGGCGCGGCAATCGCCGCTGCCGTCGTCGGCCCAGTTCTGCATGAACAGTCCGGCCACCGCTTCGCCCTGCTGCACCAGGCGCCAGGCGGCGACGGAGGAGTCCACGCCGCCGGACACGCCGACGACGATGCGCGGCGCGGCGCTCACAGCGGCCGCACCAGCGAGAGTGGGTAGCGCTGGCCGCCGAGGTAATCGGCCACCACCTGCCACACCAACGGGCTGCGCAGGCGCGCGGGATCGGCGCGCAGTTCCTCCGGCGTCATCCACGGCGCGGAGAGGATGCCGTCATCCAGCGGGCGGGCCGGGTCATGCGCCACCGGGTCGGCGGCGAAGGCGAAGCGCAGGTAGGGCTCGCCGTCCGGCGCGGTCCACTGGTAGCAGCCGATGAAGGCGGTCAGGCGCACGTCCCAGCCGGTTTCCTCGCGGGTTTCGCGCACCGCCGCTTCCAGCAGCGTCTCGTCCGGTTCGAGGTGGCCGGCGGGCTGGTTGATCACCTCGCGGCCGTCGATGCGCTCGACCACCTGCAGCAGGCGGCCGTCGCGCACCACCACGGTGGCCACGGTGACATGCGGGGCGGGCGGGCGCGGGGCGGCCATCAGAATCGGTCCTTGCCGGGCGTGAGCTGGGCTTCCATCGCATCGGCCGCGCGCGTGGTCGCCTCGATGGCGTCCGAGAGCGAGGCGCCGGCGAGGTCGGCCGGCACGCGGGTGACGTAGATGGCGGTGCCGTCCTGGCGCACCCACGCGCCGAGGATGTTTTCCTGGCCGTCCTGGAGCAGGCGGTTGGCGATGTCGGCCGGCAGCGTGTCGCCCGGCGCCTGGTAGGCTGGCGACCAGATCTCGCGGATTTCCAGCTGGCCGAAGCGCTCGGTGTGCGAGCGGACGTAGGTCACCTGCTGGCGGCCGCCGTCGAGCGCGAACAGCAGGCGGTAGTCGCCATCGCCATCGACCTGCGGCTCCAGCCCGAGCGCACGCAGGCGCTGGCCGAGCGCGGCGTCGGCGCCGGCCTGCGTGGCGGGCGCCTCGGCCTTGGGCGTGGGCGGGGCGGCGAACAACGGCGGGCAGATCGATGCCGCCAACAATGCCGTGGCGACCGGCAGGCGCTTCATCGGGCTTGAAAATCCGGGGGAGGGATCGAATTGTGCGGGGCGGGACGTGAATCGTCCATTCCATCCGCCCCCGCACTTATAATGTCGCGATGCCCCGCAAGCCCTCCCACGAACACGACCACGGCGTACTGGTCGAGACCAGCCGTCCCGAAGTCGCACCGCCGCCGCGCTACCAGGTCCTGCTGCTCAACGACGACTACACCCCGATGGATTTCGTGGTGACCGTGCTGCAGCAGTTCTTCACCATGGACCTGGAAAAGGCCACCCAAGTGATGCTGCACGTGCATACGCGCGGCCGTGGCGTGTGCGGCGTGTACACCCGCGAGGTGGCCGAATCGAAGGTTGCCCAGGTCAACGAGTTCTCGCGGATGAACCAGCATCCGCTGCTGTGCACGATGGAACAGGCCTGAGCCGAGGCCCTCGGCCGCCCCCGGACGGCCGTCCCATCGTTGCAACGCTGTGGCGCGGTTGGCGTACTAACGCCGCGTGAACATGTCTGTCCGATAGGGTTGTGGAAAATCCCGCCCGAAGCCGCATATTGTTGGCATCAGCCGTCGGAGCTTCCCCATGTTCAGCAAAGACCTCGAGCAAACCATTGGCCAGTGCTACAAGCGGGCCCGCGAGGCGCGTCATGAGTTCATGACCGTCGAGCACCTGCTGCTGGCGCTGCTCGACAACCCGTCCGCACAGGCCGTGCTCAAGGCGTGCGGCGCCGATGTCGGCCGCCTGCGCAGCGACCTGGAGCAGGCCATCGAGGCCTCGGTCTCGCGCCTGGCCGAGGACGACGGGCGCGACACCCAGCCCACCCTGGGCTTCCAGCGCGTGCTGCAGCGCGCCGTGTACCACGTGCAGTCCTCCGGCAAGAAGGAGGTCACCGGCGCGAACGTGCTGGTCGCCATCTTCGGCGAGAAGGATTCGCACGCGGTCTACTTCCTCAACCAGCAGGACATCACCCGGCTGGACATCGTCAACTACCTCTCCCATGGCATCGCCAAGCTGGGCGAGGAGGGCGGCGAGGGCCAGGCCTCCGGCGAAGCCGAAGGCAAGGGCGAGGCCGGCGAGGGCGGCGAAGGCAAGGGCGACGCCCTGGCCGAGTTCGCGAGCAACCTCAACGAAGCCGCGCGCGCGGGCCGCATCGACCCGCTGGTCGGCCGCGCGGACGAGATCGAGCGCACCATCCAGGTGCTGTGCCGCCGTCGCAAGAACAACCCGCTGTACGTCGGCGAGGCCGGCGTTGGCAAGACCGCCATCGCCGAGGGCCTGGCCAAGCGCATCGTCGAAGGCGCGGTGCCCGAGGTGCTGGCCGATGCGGTGATCTATTCGCTCGACCTCGGCGCCCTGGTCGCCGGCACCAAGTACCGCGGTGATTTCGAGAAGCGCCTGAAGAGCGTGCTGACCGCGCTGAAGAAGGTGCCCAACGCGGTGCTCTTCATCGACGAGATCCACACCATCATCGGCGCCGGTTCGGCGTCGGGCGGCACGATGGATGCCTCCAACCTGATCAAGCCGGCGCTGGCGTCGGGCGAGCTGCGCTGCATCGGCTCGACCACGTTCCAGGAATACCGCGGCATCTTCGAGAAGGACCGCGCGCTGGCGCGGCGCTTCCAGAAGATCGACATCGTCGAGCCGACGGTGGGCGAGGCGTTCCAGATCCTGCAGGGCCTCAAGCCCCGCTACGAAGCGCACCACGGCGTGACCTACGCCGATGACGCGCTGCAGGCGGCGGTGGACCTGTCGGTCAAGCACATCGGCGACCGCCTGCTGCCGGACAAGGCCATCGACGTCATCGACGAGGCCGGTGCCCGCCAGCGCCTGCTGCCGGAAGGCCAGCGCAAGGAGCTGATCGACATCGAGGAGATCGAGACCATCGTCGCCAAGATGGCGCGCATCCCGGCCAAGCAGGTCAGCGCGACCGACAAGGACGTGCTGCAGCACCTGGAGCGCAACCTCAAGATGGTGATCTTCGGCCAGGACCCGGCCATCGAGACGCTGGCCTCGGCCATCAAGCTCTCGCGTTCGGGCCTGGGCAACCCGGAGAAGCCGATCGGCAACTTCCTGTTCGCCGGCCCCACCGGCGTGGGCAAGACCGAGGTGACTCGCCAGCTCGCGCTGCAGCTGGGCATCGAACTGGTGCGCTTCGACATGAGCGAGTACATGGAGCCGCATTCGGTGAGCCGCCTGATCGGTGCGCCCCCGGGCTATGTCGGCTTCGACCAGGGCGGCCTGCTGACCGAGAAGATCGTCAAGACCCCGCACTGCGTGCTGCTGCTGGACGAGGTGGAGAAGGCCCATCCGGACATCTTCAACATCCTGCTGCAGGTCATGGATCGCGGCATCCTGACCGACACCAACGGTCGCGAGGCCAACTTCAAGAACGTGATCCTGGTGATGACGACCAACGCAGGCGCGGCGCAGGCCTCGCGGCGCACGATCGGCTTCACCCGCCAGGACCATTCCACCGACGCGATGGAGACGATCCGCCGCAGCTTCACGCCGGAATTCCGCAACCGCCTCGACGCGGTGGTGCAGTTCCAGCCGCTGGGCTTCGACCACATCCTGCGCGTGGTGGACAAGTTCCTGATCGAGCTGGAGGCCCTGCTGCAGGAGAAGCACGTCAGCCTGGCCACCACGCCGACCGCGCGCGACTGGCTGGCCCAGCATGGCTTCGACCCGCTGATGGGCGCGCGGCCGATGTCGCGTGTCATCCAGGACAAGATCAAGCGTCCGCTGGCCGACGAGCTGCTGTTCGGCAAGCTGGTCAACGGCGGCAAGGTCAACATCGACGTCAAGGACGGCGAGCTGGTCGTGGAGACGCAGGCCGAGCCGGAGCGCCTGCTGCCGGCGACGGTGGAATAACGGGCACGACAAAACCGGCGGAGTGCGGGGCACTTCGCCGGTTCGAGGGTTTCACCACGAAGGGCGGCCAATGGTCGCCCTTTGTCTTGGTCGCGTCGCGGCCGAGGCCGCGCCTACGGGCGGGGTGACGGCTGCGCCGTCACTTCATGCGGTAGGTGATGCGGCCCTTGGTCAGGTCGTACGGGGTCATTTCAACCTTGACCCGGTCGCCCGTCAGGATGCGGATGTAGTTCTTGCGCATGCGGCCGGAGATGTGCGCGATGATCTCGTGCCCGTTCTCCAGCTTGACCCGGAAAGTGGTGTTCGGCAGTGTCTCGCTGACAGTGCCTTCGAATTCGATGGAATCGTCTTTCGACATGTAATCCTGCGGTTCGGGGATGGCCCTTCGAGGACCCTAAGGGCGGGGATTTTACGCCCCTCGGCGGGCGCGTGCAAAGTTTGCGTTAAACATCATGTGGGTTTCAGGCCAGAACGGCGGCCGGGCGCGTGCCAAAACGGGCGGTCCAGCCGCCTTCCAGCCCCGGCTGCGCCACCAGTGCCTGGACCTGCGCCATGAATGCCGGGCGCGGCAGGTGCCGGGCGCCGAGGCTGAGCAGGTGCGGGTTCTCGACCTGCGCATCGATCAGCGGGCAGCCCTGTTCGTGAAGGAAGCCGGCCAACGCCGCCAGGGCCACCTTGGAGCCGCCGCTGCGCGCGCTGAACATGCTTTCGCCGAAGAACATCCGGCCGATGGCCACGCCGTAGATGCCGCCGGCCAGCGCGTCGGCTTCCCATACCTCCACCGAGTGCGCGTGGCCGAGCCGGTGCAGGTCGCCGTAGGCACGGCGCATCGCCGGCACGATCCAGGTGCCGTCCTGGCCAGGCCGCGGCGCCTGCGCGCAGGCCGAGACCACCGCGTCGAAGGCGGTGTCGGCGCGGACCGTCCATTCGCTGCGCCGCAGGTCGCGGCGCAGCCGCGAGGGCAGGCGGAAGCTGGCGGTATCGAAGGTCATGCGCGGGTCGGGCGACCACCACAGAATCGGCTGGCCGCGCGAGAACCACGGGAAGATGCCATGCGCATACGCGTTGAGCAGCCGGGGCGGGCTCAGGTCGCCGCCGACCGCGAGCAGGCCGTCCGGGTCGCGCAGCGCCTGTTCGACCGGCGGGAACGGCGCCAGCGGGTCGGTATCGAGCAGGGCCGGGTGGCGCGGCATGCCGCTCAGGCCGGGTCGCGGAACGGCGAGTGGGCCCGCAGGTCCTGCATGTAGCGCGCCACCGAGGCGCGTTCCTCCGCGCACCACTGGGCCAGTGGCTCGCGGAAGCCGGGGTCGGCGATCCAGTGCCGGCTGCGCACCTGCGTGGGCAGGAAGCCGCGGGCGATCTTGTGTTCGCCCTGTGCACCGGGTTCGAAGCGCGCCAGCCCCTCGCGCAGGCAGTATTCGATGCCCTGGTAGTAGCAGGCCTCGAAATGCAGCCCGGGCAGCGCCTCGCCGCCCCAGTAGCGGCCGTACAGCGTGTCGGTGCCGTGCAGGCACAGGGCGCCGGCCAGCGGTTCGCCGTCGCGTTCGGCCAGGAACATCACCAGGGCGCGCGGCATCGTGCGCGCCAGGTGCTGCAGGAATTCGAGCGTGAGCGCGGGCGAGTTGCCGTACTCGTGGAAGGTCTTGAGGTAGAAGCGGTGCATCGCGGCGAGGTCGGCCTGGGTGGCTTCATCACCGTGCACCGTGCGCAGCGTGATGCCGGCCTGGCGGACCTTGTTGCGCTCCTGGCGGATGTTCTTGCGGTGCTTGTGGTCCATCGCGGCCAGGAAGGCGTCGAAGTCGTGCCAGCCGGGCTGGCGCTGCCAGTGGTACTGCACATCGTGGCGCAGCAGCCACTGCGCGGCGTGCGCCTCGAAGGCGGCTTCTTCGCCGGCCTCGTGGAAATTCACGTGCGCCGAGGACAGCCCGTGGTCCTCCACCAGCGCGACGATGCCGTCGAGCAGCGCGCGCGCGGCCTCGGCGTCGCGGGCGAGCAGGCGCGGCCCGGTCACCGGCGAGTAGGGCACCGCGCCCAGCCACTTGGGGAAGTATTCCTGCCCGTAGCGCGCATAGGCATGCGCCCAGGCATGGTCGAACACGAACTCGCCGTGCGAGTTGTTCTTCAGGTAACCGGGGGCGGCGGCGATGAGCTCGCCACCGTCCCAGACGGTCAGGTGCAGCGGGCTCCAGCCCCATTTGGGGCGCAGGCAGCCCTGGGTCTCCAGGCCCGAGAGGAAGGCATGGCGGACGAACGGATTGCGTCCGTCATGCAGTGCGTCCCAGGCGGCCGCCGGCAGGTCTTCCAGCCGGCGGTAGCCGCGCACCTCGGCGGCCATCGGCGGCTCAGTCGGCGTGGTCGAGGAAGCGCTCGGCATCGAGCGCGGCCATGCAGCCGAAACCGGCCGAGGTGATGGCCTGGCGGTAATGCTGGTCGGCGACGTCGCCGGCGGCGAACACGCCTTCCACCGAGGTCTCGGTGGCGTTGCCGCCCAGGCCCGAACGGATCTCCAGGTAGCCGTTGTTCATGGCCAGCTGGCCGTCGAACAGCTGGGTGTTCGGGTGGTGGCCGATGGCGACGAAGAAGCCGTGCACCGGGATATCACGCGTGCTGCCGTCCTGCACCGACTTCACCCGCACGCCGGTCACGCCGGCGTCGTTGCCCAGCACTTCGTCCACGGTGTGGTGCCACACCGGCTCGATCTTGCCGGCCTTGACCTTGTCGAACAGCTTGTCCTGCATGATCTTCTCGGCGCGCAGGGTGTCGCGGCGGTGGACCAGGTAGACCTTGCGGGCGATGTTGGACAGGTACAGCGCTTCTTCCACGGCGGTGTTGCCACCGCCGATCACCGCCACGTCCTGGTCGCGGTAGAAGAAGCCGTCGCAGGTGGCGCAGGCGGACACGCCGCGGCCCTTGAAGGTTTCCTCCGACGGGATGCCCAGGTACTTGGCGGTGGCACCGGTGGCGATGATCAGCGCGTCACAGGTGTAGGTGGCGCTGTCGCCGGTCAGGGTGAAGGGGCGCTTGGACAGGTCGGCGGTATGGATGTGGTCGAAGATGACCTCGGTCTCGAAGCGCTCGGCATGCGCCTGCATGCGCGCCATCAGGTCCGGGCCCATCAGGCCGTGGGCGTCGCCCGGCCAGTTGTCCACCTCGGTGGTGGTCATCAGCTGGCCGCCCTGCTGCAGGCCGGTGACGACGACGGGCTTGAGGTTGGCGCGCGCGGCATACACCGCGGCGGTCCAGCCGGCGGGGCCGGAGCCGAGGATCAGGAGGCGGGAATGCTTGGCGGGACTGCTCGGAGAAGCGCTCATATATACTCGCGATCGGAAAGATATGCCGGCACGATCGCCACTTCGGCGTTCGTTCCGCAGGGGGCATAGAGTGGCGATGCGCCACGGTCGAATCAAGGCGCGGCCGGTGGAACTGCGTGGCCTATCGGCGTGGCGTGCCGCCCGCGGTGGCCGCGGCGGGCCACTCGGCAACGCGGGCGGGGCCCGGCAGGGGAGCCCGCCGGCAGGCCCAGGCCGGCATGAGCTGATTCCCGGCGCGCACTCGTTTATTATCAAATACTAAGGTTACCTTCCTAAGGTCTGGAGTCAGGTGGCAAAACAGGTTCCCGAACGTGGCGCGGCTGCCGACACCAAGGCGGCGCGCAAGCCCGTGCCCACGGACAACGCGCGCCGCCAGCGCCTGTGGCGCGATCTGGCGCTGATCGCCATCGCACCGCTGCTGCTGTACCTGCTGGCGAGTCTTTTCACCTATTCGGCCGGTGACCCGGGCTGGTCGCAGACCGGCAGCGTGGTCGCGCCGATCCACAACATGGGCGGCAAGGCCGGTGCGTGGATCGCCGACGTGCTGCTGCAGCTGTTCGGCTATGTCGCCTTCCTGCTGCCGCTGATCCTCGGCGCGGTGGCGTGGATCGCGCTGTTCGGCATGGAGAAGGAAGGGCAGGGCGAGCCCGAGCTCGGCCCGGCGCTGCGCCTGGTGGGCATGGTCGGCTTCCTGATCGCCTCCACCGGCTTCCTGCACCTGCGCCTGTTCTCCGGCGACGTGGCCCAGGCCGGCGGCATCCTCGGCAAGCTGGTCGCCAATTCGCTGCGCGCCGGCTTTGGCCCGCTGGGCAGCAACCTGTTCGTGGTGGTGCTGCTGCTGATCTCCATCACCCTGGCGACCGGGCTGTCCTGGTTCGCGGTGATGGAGCGCATCGGCAAGTGGGTGCTGGCGCTGCCGCCGATGCTGCGCAAGAGCAGCAAGCAGGCCAACGAGTGGCAGCAGACCCGCGCCATGCGCGAGGAACGCGAGGAAGTGCGCAAGGTCGAGGCGGTCAAGCAGGCCAAGCGCGAGCCGGTGAAGATCGAGCCGCCGCCGGCCCCGGTAGTGGAGAAGAGCGAGCGCGCCAAGCGCGAGCAGCAGATCCCGATGTTCCATGGCGTCAACGGCGATGGCTCGGACCTGCCGCCGCTGGCGCTGCTGGACGACCCCAAGCCGCAGGCCAAGGGCTACTCCGAGGAAACCCTGGAGACGCTCTCGCGGCAGATCGAGTTCAAGCTCAAGGACTTCCGCATCGACGCGCAGGTGGTCGGCGCGTATCCGGGCCCGGTCATCACCCGCTTCGAGATCGAGCCGGCGCCGGGCGTGAAGGTCAGCCAGATCAGCTCGCTGGACAAGGACATCGCGCGCGGGCTGTCGGTGAAGTCGGTGCGCGTGGTGGACGTGATCCCGGGCAAGTCGGTGGTCGGCCTGGAAATCCCCAACGTCAGCCGCGAGATGATCTTCCTCTCCGAGCTGCTGCGTTCGAAGGAATACGACAAGTCCGCCAGCCCGCTCACGCTGGCGCTGGGCAAGGACATCGCCGGCCGCCCGACCGTGGCGGACCTGGCGCGCATGCCGCACCTGCTGGTGGCCGGCACCACCGGCTCGGGCAAGTCGGTGGCGGTCAACGCGATGGTGCTGAGCCTGCTGTACAAGGCATCGCACAAGGACCTGCGGATGCTGATGATCGACCCGAAGATGCTCGAACTGAGCGTCTACCAGGGCATCCCGCACCTGCTGGCCCCGGTCGTGACCGACATGAAGGAGGCCGCCAACGGCCTGCGCTGGTGCGTGGCGGAGATGGAGCGCCGCTACAAGCTGATGAGCGCGGTGGGCGTGCGCAACCTGGCCGGCTTCAACAAGAAGGTGAAGGACGCCATCGACGCCGGCCAGCCGCTGATGGACCCGCTGTTCAAGCCGAACCCTGAGCTGGGCGAGGCGCCGCGTCCGCTGGAGACGCTGCCGTTCATCGTCATCTTCATCGACGAATTCGCCGACATGATGATGATCGTCGGCAAGAAGGTCGAAGAGCTGATCGCGCGCCTGGCGCAGAAGGCGCGCGCGGCCGGCATCCACCTGATCCTGGCCACGCAGCGCCCGTCGGTGGACGTGATCACCGGCCTGATCAAGGCCAACATCCCGACCCGCATCGCCTTCCAGGTCAGCTCGAAGATCGACTCGCGCACCATCCTGGACCAGTCCGGCGCCGAGACCCTGCTGGGCCACGGCGACATGCTGTACCTGCCGCCCGGCACCGCCATGCCCGACCGCGTCCATGGCGCCTTCGTCAGCGACGAGGAAGTGCATCGCGTGGTCGAACACCTCAAGGCGACCAGCCCGCCGTCCTACATCGACGGCGTGCTCGACGAGGTGCAGACCATGGGCGACGGCGTGGTGGTCGGCGCGACCGGCCTGCCGGAGAGCAGCGGCGGGGCGGGTGATGAGTCCGACCCGCTGTACGACGAAGCCCTGCGCATTGTCACCGAGACGCGCCGCGCCTCGATCTCCGGCGTGCAGCGCCGGCTGAAGATCGGCTACAACCGCGCCGCGCGCCTGATCGAGGCGATGGAAGCGGCCGGCGTGGTCAGCGCGCCTGAACACAACGGGGACCGCAGCGTCCTCGCGCCGCCGCCGCCGAAGTAAGCTGGGGCCGTCGCCGCGCCCCCACGGCGCGGCCTTGCCGGCGGCCCTGGGCCGCCCTTGCGGAGGTGTGGGTGTCGCGTCTGGTCCTGTGTCTGCTGTGCCTGTGCCTGCCGTGCGCGCCCGCCGCGTTCGCCCAGTCCGCCCCGCGTGCCGCCGCCAATGCGCCTGCCGTGCCCGCCGGGCAGGCGCAGGCCGAGAACAATTTCAGCTACCTGCGTTATCGCGCCGACTACGAGGTGCGCGAGGACTTCAGCAGCGTCGAGACCGACACCTACGACATCCTGCTGAAGACCAAATCGGCGGTGGAGCATTTCAGCCAGGTGCGGCTGAGCTACAGCGAGAAGATGCAGACCATGGAGGTGCTGGAGGCCTACACCACCACCGCCGACGGCGAGCGCCAGGACGTGCCGGCCGACCGCATCTACACCCAGGAAAGCTATTCCAGCGCCGCGGCGGCGATGTACGCCGACCGCAAGGTGCGGGTGATCGTGTTCCCGAACCTGGCCCCCGGCGCGCGCATCACCTACGTGGTGCGACGCACCCAGAACACCCCGTACTTCCCCGGCTATTTCAGCCTGTGGGAGACCTTCAGCGTGTTCTCGCAGTACGAGGACGCCGTGGTCACGCTCACCGCGCCCGAGCGCATGCCGATGAAGGTGTGGTCGCGCGACGTGCAGCCGGTGCGCGGCAAGGCCGGCAAGGGCCAGGCGCGCTGGGAATGGCGCTACAGCCGCCCGCAGCCGCTCAAGGCGCAGAACTGGAGCGCGGCGGCGTGGGAGTTCAGCCCCACCATCATGGCCAGCACCTACAAGGACTGGTCGCAGATGGGCCTGGCGTATCACGCCAAGGCGGGGCAGGCGGCGGCGGTGACGCCGAAGATCCAGTTCCTGGCCGACCGCGTCACCAGCGGCATCACCGACCGCCGCGCGCAGGCCGCCGCGCTGTACGACTGGGTGGCGCGCAACATCCGCTATGTCGCCGTGTACCTGGGCAATGGCGGCCTGGAGCCCAACCCCGCCGAGCACATCGCCGACAGCCAGTACGGCGACTGCAAGGACCACACCGTCATCCTCGAAGCGCTGCTGGCCGCCAAGGGCATCGCCAGCACGCCGGTGCTGATCGGCGCCGATGGCGGGCCCACGTTGCCGGGCATCCCGGTGCTGGGCCGCTTCAACCACGCCATCACCTACCTGCCGGAGTTCGACCTCTACGTCGATTCCACCAACCCGTACGCGCGCTTCGGCCAGCTGCCGGCGTCGGACCTCGGCGCGCCGGTGGTACACAGCGCCGACGGCCGGGTGGCGCGCACGCCGCCGAACGACCGCAGCCGCAACCGCTATGTCGCCCGCAGCGAATACGACTTCCACGCCGATGGCGGCCTGGAGGGCGAAACCACGCTGGACGGCGGGCAGACCGGCGAAGTCGGCATGCGCGCGATGTTCACCCAGCTCAACGCGCAGAACCGCCGGCGCATCGAGGAATCGATCATCGCCCAGGCCGGTTTCGACGGCCGCGGCGAGCTGGAACTGCAGGGCGACCCGCTGGACCTCTCCGCCCCGTTCGCCTACCGCTACCGCTTCCACGCCAACGATTACGTCGACTTCAACCAGGTCGGCGGCATGCGCCTGCCGGACATGCCGGGCGCCGAATCGGCGCGCGAGCTCTACGCCACCACCTCGGCGGAAACCAACGAGGTGCCGTTCTACTGCAACGACAGCGTGCGCGAGGAAACCTACGTGATGGTGTTCCCGCCGGGCGTGCCGATCGCCGCGCTGCCGCGCAGCGCCACGTTCCGCAACCGCGCCGGCGAATACAGCGTGGACTGGCGCCGTGACGGACAGACCGTGACCGCCACCCACCGGCTCGCGCGCAACGCCATCCACGGCCCGCAGGCGCTGTGCCAGCCGCAGGACTACGCGGCCTTCCGCGAACTGTTCCAGCAGGTGCGGCGCGGCTTCCGCGGGCAGGTGGTGTATGGCGACCTGCGGCGGGTGGAAGCCGGGCAGGCCGCGAACTGAACGACGGACGGGCGCCACGCTCGCCCGTTCATCCGCTTGGCGGCAGAATGGCGCCCTCACTTCCACGGATCGACCCCGATGCTGCGCACGCTGCGTTACGCCGTCCTCGCCACCGGCCTGCTGGCCGGCACCGCCTTCGCCGGTGCCCGTGCCGAACTGGACAACTTCACCCGCGGCCTGAAGGGCCTGGACGGGCAGTTCTCGCAGCAGGTGTTCGACCCGTCCGGCAAGGTGAAGGAAACCACCAGCGGCCGCGTGGCGCTCTCGGCGCCGCGCCAGTTCCGCTGGGAGTACACCAAGCCGTACCACCAGCTGATCGTCGCCGACGGCAAGAAGGTGTGGATCTACGACCCGGACCTGCAGCAGGCCACCGTGCGCCCGCAGGGCGAGGAAGAGCGCAACAGCCCGCTGAGCGCGCTGATCGACCCTTCGCGCCTGGCCCAGCAGTTCGACATCAGCGAGGAAGCCGCGCCGCGTGACGGCCTGCAGTGGCTGTCGCTGACGCCGAAGGTCGGCGCCGACGCCACCTTCCAGATCGCCGCGCTGGGCTTCGGCCCGAACGGTTTGGCGCGCATGGAAGTGACCGATGCGATCGGCCAGCGCACCTCGATCCGCTTCGAGGGCTGGAAGCGCAACCCGGCATTCGCCGCCGATACGTTCCGCTTCACCCCGGGCAAGGGTGTGGACGTCGTAGGCGAGTAAGCCACGCCGCATGAGCCCGGGTCGCGGCCCGGGCCACGCCCACGGGTAGAATGAGCGCGTGGCCCGCACCAGAACCCCCACCGAACCCGCGCCCGACCTGCTGAGCGTCGACCAGGACCACCTGCGTCCGCTGGCCGAGCGCATGCGCCCGCACAGCCTTGACGAGATGGTCGGCCAGCGCCGGCTGCTGGCGCCCGGCAGCGCGCTGCGCCGGGCGGTCGAGTCCGGCAAGGTGCACTCGATGATCCTGTGGGGTCCGCCGGGTTGCGGCAAGACGACCCTGGCCCTGCTGCTCGCGCAATACGCCGACGCCGAATTCCGCGCCATCTCCGCCGTGCTCTCCGGCCTGCCGGAAGTGCGCCAGGTGCTGGCCGAGGCCGCGCAACGCTTCGCCGGCGGCCGCCGCACCGTGCTGTTCGTCGACGAGGTGCATCGCTTCAACAAGACCCAGCAGGATGCGTTCCTGCCGCACATCGAGCGCGGCACGATCATCTTCGTCGGCGCCACCACCGAGAACCCCTCGTTCGAACTGAACTCCGCGCTGCTCTCGCGCTGCCGCGTGCACGTGATGGAGGCGGTCTCGCCCACGGACATCCGCGAAGCCTTGCGCCGCGCCCTGCAGGACCCCGAGCGTGGCCTGGGCGAAGACGCCCCGCGCATCACCGAAGAGTTGCTGCTGGAGATCGCCACCGCCGCCGACGGCGACGTGCGCCGCGCGCTGACGCTGCTGGAGATCGCCGCCGAGCTGGCGCAGGACGAGGGCGGCGAGATCACCCCGGGCACGCTCGCGCAGGTGCTGGCCGATCGCACGCGTCGCTTCGACAAGGGCGGCGAACAGTTCTACGACCAGATCTCGGCGCTGCACAAATCGGTGCGCAGCTCCAACCCGGATGCGGCGCTGTACTGGCTGACGCGCATGCTCGATGGCGGTTGCGACCCGGCGTACCTGGCCCGCCGCCTGACGCGCATGGCGATCGAGGACATCGGCCTGGCCGACCCGCGCGCGCAGCAGATGGCGCTGGAGGCATGGGAAATCTACGACCGCCTCGGCAGCCCGGAAGGCGAACTGGCCTTCGCGCAGGTCGTGCTGTACATGGCCAGCACGGCGAAGTCGAACGCCTGCTACGCGGCCTTCAACCAGGCCAAGGCCGACGTGCGCGAGACCGGCACGCAGGAAGTGCCGCTGCACCTGCGCAACGCGCCGACCAAGCTGATGAAGTCGCTCGGCTACGGCGCCGAATACCAGTACGACCACGACGCCGAAGGCGGCATTGCGCTCGACCAGACCGGTTTCCCGGACGCGATGGGCGAACGCGTGTATTACGAGCCGGTGCCGCGGGGGTTGGAGATCAAGCTCAAGGACAAGCTCGACCGCCTGCGCGAGGCGAGGGCGGCCGCGCGGGCTGGCAAGGGCGGGGCGGCGAAGCGATAATCCGCGCACAGGAGATGGCATTCCTCCTCGAACCGCCCGCACGCGTGGGCTGATGATGCCTGCCAAGCCCCCGCCGGGGCGGCAGGTGCGTGCCCCGGCATCGACCGAACGGAGAACCCGATGCTGTCCTTGTCCCGTGTTGTGCCCATGCCCCGCCTGCCGCGGAGGCACGCATGAATCCCGCGATGTTCTGGTCTTCGCTGCTGCTCGCCATGGCGGGCGGCGCGCTCGGTTCCGGCCTGCGTTTCGCCATCGGGGCCACGTTGCTGCAGCGCTTCGGCGCGGGTTTCCCATGGGGGACGTTGACGGTGAACCTGCTGGGTTCGTTCGTCGCCGGTTTCCTGATGGTGTGGCTCGATGGCCGCGGCTCGGCGAGCTGGGCGTGGCGGGCGCTGTTGATCGTCGGGGTGATGGGCGGGCTGACGACGTTCTCGTCGCTGATGATGGAGTGCCTCATGTTCGCGCGCACCGATCGCTCGATGATGGTCGGGGTGTATCTGGGGATCACGCTGGTGTCGGGGTTGGTGCTGGTGTTTCTGGGGGCTCGGGTGGGGATGATGCTGGTGGATGCGAGGGCGTGAGTGCGGGGTTGCGGGTGGCGGTGAGTAGCGCTGGCTTACGGTGCGGGCACCGGCCTGGCGTATAGGGTCGTCACGGCTCGGGATTCGCCGCACGCCGCGGTTTTGGACTTTGTCGTCCGGTCGTGGGGATCTGGAGGGTCTGCGGGGCTGGGGCCTTTTCGGGACCGTTGGCGACATGGATGTCGCCATCGAGCCCCCATGGATGGGTTCA
>NZ_LLXU01000107.1 GCF_001431645.1 Stenotrophomonas panacihumi
CTGGATGCGGTCAGCTACGGGTTGATCTGCCAGGAGCTGGAGCGGGGCGATAGCGCGCTGCGCAGTTTCGTCAGCGTGCAGTCGTCGCTGTGCATGTATCCGATCTTTGCCTATGGCAACGAGGAACAACGGCGGCGCTGGTTGCCGGGGATGGCGGCGGGCGAGCTGATCGGCTGCTTCGGGCTCACCGAGGCCGAGGGGGGATCCGATCCCGCCGCCATGCGCACCCGCGCGCGGCGCGTCGGCGGGGATTGGGTGCTCGACGGCGCCAAGCTGTGGATCACCAACGGCAGCATCGCCGACCTGGCCGTGGTGTGGGCGCAGACGGAAGAAGGGGTGCGCGGGTTCGTGGTCGAACGCGGGACGCCGGGCTTCAGCACCCAGGACATCGGGCAGAAGATGAGCCTGCGGGCGTCGGTGACCTCGGCGCTGTTCTTCGACGGGGTGCGCGTGCCCGACGCGCAGTGCCTGCCCGGGGCACTCGGCCTGAAGGGACCGCTGGGCTGCCTGACCCAGGCGCGCTACGGGATTTCGTGGGGCGCGATCGGGGCGGCGGTGGCCTGCCTGCGCGAGGCGCTGGATTACGCCGGCCAGCGCCAGCTGTTCGGCCGGCCGCTGGCCGCCAACCAGGCCGTGCAGGTGCGGCTGGCCGAGATGGCGCGGCGCATCACCACCGCGCAGGTGCTGGCGCTGCAGCTCGGCCAGCTCAAGAACGCCGGGCGCTTGCAGCCCACCCAGGTGTCGCTGGCGAAGTGGAACAACTGCCGCATGGCGCTGGACGTGGCGCGCGATTGCCGCGACCTGCTCGGGGCGGCCGGCATCAGCCTGGCGCACGCGGCCATCCGGCATGCCTTGAATCTGGAGTCGGTCATCACGTATGAAGGCACTCAGACGATCCACCAACTGGTGGTAGGTCGCGAACTGACAGGCCTGAATGCGTTCTAGGGGCAGGATGCCCGCAAGGGGGAAGGTGTGCGCTGGATGAAAGCCAATCGGCTGCTGGGGACGGCGCTGTGGCTGTGTGCGTCGGTGACGGCGTGGGCGGCCGAACAGCCGCCGGCGATGACCGCCGCGCCGGCCTGGGTGCAGGACGAGCCGCTGCCGGCCAGCGCCGCGGCCAGCGGCGGGCTGCGCTACGAGCTGGTGTCCGACCAGGTCGACCTCAGTGGCAGGCAGCCGCTGTGGTACCGCCGCGTCAGCTACACCGTGCTGCGCGACAACGCGCTCGGCGACGCCGGCCAGGTCAGCCTGTACTACCAGCCCGAGTACCAGCAGCTGGCGCTCAACCACCTGGCGGTCTGGCGCGATGGCCAGCGCCTGGACATGCGCCGCCGCGCCCACTATGCGCAGCTGCGCCGCGAGAGCGACCTGGAACAGGGGCTGCTCGACGGCTCGCTGACCTTGAACATCAGCCTGCCCGACCTGCGCGTAGGCGACCGCATCGATTACGGCTACACCGTCGCCGGCAGCAACCCGGTGTTCGGTCGCGGCTACTACGACAGCTACACCGCGCGCTACGACGTGCCGCTGGGCGCGCGGCGCCTGCGCGTGCGCTATCCGGCCGGGATGCCGTTGAACTGGAAGGTCAGCACCGAGGGCTTCCGCAGCGCGCGCCAGCGCGTGGACGGCATGGAGGAGCTGCGCCTGGACGCCGACGCGCTCCCCGCGGTGCGCGAGGAGAAGGACACCCCGTCCGGCCACGACACCTATGGCCGCATCGACCTCTCCACCGCCGCCCACTGGCGCGAGGTGGCCGACTGGGCCGCGCGCCTGTACCCGCAAGGTTTCAAGGACCCGGCCGTCGCGCGCGCGATGACCACCCAGCTGAAGCTGGACCGCGCCGATCCGCAAGGCTCGATGCAGCGCGCCATCGCCTTCGTGCAGGGCGAGATCCGCTACCTCGGCCTGGAGATGGGCGTGAACTCGCACGCGCCGCACGCGCCGGAGGACACCCTGCGCAACCGCTACGGCGACTGCAAGGACAAGGCGACGCTGCTGGTCGCGCTGCTCGGCCTGGCCGGCGTGCAGGCCGAGCCGGTGCTGGTGAACTCCTCGCCCGGCAACGATCTCGCCGCGCGCCTGCCCAGCCCGCTGGCCTTCGACCACGTCGTGGTGCGCGCCCGCACCCAGGGCCGGGAGTTCTGGGTCGACGCCACGCGCGACCGCGAATACGGCACCTTCGATGCGCGCTCGCCGCTGCCGTTCGGCCAGGGCCTGCCGGTGCGCGCGGGGCAGGCGGCGCTGGTGGACATTCCCTATCCCGGCGCGGTGACGCCGGAGGTGGTGGTGGAGGAGGACGTGGACATCGCCATGGCGCGCCCGCGCCGGCAGGCCAGGTTCACCGTCACCACCGATTACCTGCAGGGCCGCGGCGACGACGCGCGCGAGATGTTCGAAAACCAGGGGGCCGAAGCGCTCGGCGACCGCTACCTGGATTACATGCGCGGCTTCTACAGCCAGCTGCAGCTCGATGGCCTGCCCACCGTGGACGAGGCCGACCCGGCGCGCCTGCGCATCGGCGAGACCTACCGCCTGGACTGGCACCCGCGCGAGAACGATGTGGTCGGCTTCCCGCTGTTCCAGCTGCAGGACTGGATGAAGGAGCTGCCGCGCACCGCGCGGCGCACGCCGCTGGCGCTGGGCGGCCCGCGCCTGGCCACGCAGACGGTGCGCGTGCGCAGCGATGCCGGCATCTGGGTCAAGCCCAGCCGGCAGGTGATCGAGAACCCATGGTTCCGCTTCAGCCGTCGCGTCGATGTGCGCGATGGCGAGCTGGTGATCGAGGGCGAGTGGGAGCGCCGCGCGCTGTGGATCCCGCCCGAGGGCGTGCGCCGCGCCGCCAACGACATGGCGCGTGCGCGCGAGCTGCTGTTCTTCGAGCACGATTTCCGACCCAACCCGATGCGCAGCATCGGCCTGGCGCCGTGGCTGTACGCCTTGGCGGGCGTGGGCGTGGCGGCGCTGCTGCTCGGCGCCGCCGGCTGGAGCGCCTGGCGCGGCGGGCTGGGCGGCATGCTCTACATGCCGTACCGCACCGCGCAGAAGGTGTTCGAGGCGCCGCGCCTGCGCACGCTGGCGTGGATCGCGCTGGGCGCTTCCTACGTGCTGGCGCTGAGCCTGTATCGCGCCGGCGGCAGCCTCGGCTTGCTCAAGCAGGTCGGCTGGGCGCTGCTGCAATGGGGCGTCGGCTGGGGCGTGTTCTGGGGCGTGCTGCGCGCGGTGGGCGTGCGGCTGTCTTTCGGCCGGCTGGCCACCGCGCTGGCGGCCGGCATGGTGCCCCAGCTGCCGCTGCTGGCCGGTACGGTCGTCGCCACGCTGGGTTCGGTGGCGTGGATGGCGAAGCCGGCCGCGGTCACGCCGGGGGAGTGGCCCGGGATGTTCGTCATGGCCCTGTTCGGCTTCGCCGGGCTGGCGTGGACGGTGGTGTCCACCACCGCCAGCGTGGCGGTGGCCAGTGGCGCGTCGCGCTTGCGGGTGTTGTTGGCGTGGGGCCTGACGCTGGCGCTGGGCATGTTCATCGCCGGCGCGGCGCTGTTCGTGATGCTGGTGGCGCGCGCGGCCGGCTGAGGCTGCCCGGGGCTTTGCAAAGCGGGCGCGGGCGGTGACACTGCCGGTCCCCCTTCGCCACCGGAATGTCGATGTCCAGCCCGCGCGCGCCCCTGACCGTCTATGGCATGTCCACCTCCGGCAACTGCTACAAGGTGCGCCTGCTGCTCGAACAGCTGGGCACCCGCTATGCGTGGCAGGAGATCGACAGCGCCAACGGCCAGACCCGCACGGCGGATTACCTGGCGAAGAATCCCAACGGCAAGGTGCCGATGGTCGAGCGCGACGACGGCCGCGTGCTGGTCGAATCCAACGCCATCCTGCACTGGCTCGCCGAAGGCACGCCGTTCCTGCCGGCCGATGCCTGGCAGCGCGCGCAGGCGCTGAGCTGGATGTTCTTCGAGCAGTACAGCCACGAGCCCTACGTGGCCGTGGCGCGCTTCATCCGTGGCTGGACGCCGCTCGATTCGCCGCGCCGCGCCGACCTGCCGCGCCTGCGCGAGCGTGGCGACGCCGCGCTGGCGGTGATGGCGCAGCACCTGGACCAGCACGCCTGGTTCACCGGGCCGGATTACGGCATCGCCGACATCGCGCTGTACGCCTATACCCATTGCGCCGCCGATGGCGGCTTCGACCTGGGCCGCTGGCCGTCGCTGCAGGACTGGTTGCGCCGCGTGCAGGCCACGGCCGGCTTCGTGCCGATGGTGCAGGCCGGCGAGGATGTGCGCGCACGCCTGGCCGCGGCCGAACCGGCCTGAGGCGCGGCGATGTGCGGACTGGCTGGACTGTGGCTGCCCAACCCGTGCCTGCATGGCGAGGCCTTGAACGCGCTGGCCGGCGCGATGGGCGCCACGCTGCACCACCGCGGGCCCGATGACGCCGGCACGTGGTGCGACGCGCAGGCCGGCATCGGCCTGGCGCACCAACGCCTGAGCATCCTGGACCTCTCGCCGCTGGGCCACCAGCCGATGGCGTCCAACGATGGCCGTTACCAGCTGGTCTACAACGGCGAGATCTACAACTTCGCCCAGCTGCGCGCGGCGCTCTCGGCGCTGGGCCACCGCTTCCGCGGGCATTCGGATACCGAAGTGCTGCTGGCGGCGATCAGCGAATGGGGCCTGGAGGCCACGCTGGCGCAATGCAACGGCATGTTCGCGCTGGCGCTGTGGGATACCCGCGAGCAGACCCTGCAGCTGGCGCGCGACCGCGTCGGCAAGAAGCCGCTGTATTACGGCTGGGCGGGCGACACGCTGGTGTTCGGCTCCGAACTCAAGGCGCTGTGGCGCCATCCGGATTTCGACAACGACGTCGCCCCCGACGCGCTGACCCTGTTGCTGCGCCTGGGCTACATCCCGGCGCCGTACTGCATCCATCGCGATACCTTCAAGCTGATGCCGGGCCGCGTGCTGCGTTTGCAGGCGGCCGATATCGCCGCCGGCGCCGCCGCGCACCGGCCCGAGCAGGCGCAGCGCCCGTTCTGGGATGCGCGCCAGGCGATGCAGGAGGCACTCGCCGCGCCGTTCACCGGAGATGCCGCCGCGGCGGAAGAACGCCTGGACGCGCTGCTGCGTGATGCGGTCGGCCTACGCATGGTCGCCGACGTGCCGGTGGGCGTGTTCCTCTCCGGCGGCACGGATTCGTCCATCGTCACCGCGCTGATGCAGGCGCAGAGCGCGCGCCCGGTGCGCAGCTTCAGCATCGGCTTCAGCGGCTCGCACCACGACGAGGCGCCGCTGGCGCGCGAGGTCGCCGCCCACCTGGGCTGCGAGCACACCGAGCTGTACGTGGATGGCCGCGACGCGCTGGCGGTGGTGCCCGAGCTGCCGCGCATGTTCGACGAGCCGTTCGCCGATGCCTCGCAGGTGCCGACCGCGCTGGTGGCGAAGCTGGCGCGCACGGGCGTGACCGTGGCGCTGTCCGGCGATGGCGGCGACGAACTGTTCTTCGGTTATTCGCGCTACGTGCGCGCGCTGCGCAACTGGCAGATGCTGCGCGCGGTGCCGGCGCCGCTGCGCGCGCTGCTGGCGCGCCGCGCCGGCGGCGAGGGCTCGCGCACCGGCGGGCTGGCGGTGCTGTTCAACGAGGCCGGCGCGCGCGGCATCGGCGATGTCTACCGCAACCGCATCTCGCGCTGGCGGCGCCCGGCCGCGGCGGTGCGCGGCGCGCACGAGCCGGAAACCTTCTACAGCCTGGCCCAGCCGCTGCACGGCGCCGGCACCCCGGCCGACGCGATGATGCTGGCCGATTTCACCACCTACCTGCCGGACGACCTGCTGTGCAAGGTCGACCGCACCAGCATGGCGGTGGGGCTGGAGGCGCGCGCGCCGCTGCTGGACTGGCGCGTGGCCGAGTTCGCCTGGTCGCTGCCGCTGGCCTTCAAGTACCGCGAGGGCCACAGCAAGTACCTGCTCAAGCAGGTGCTGCGGCGCTACGTGCCCGACCACATGGTCGACCGCCCCAAGCGCGGCTTCGGCGCGCCGGTCGGCGACTGGCTGCGCGGCGACCTGCGCGCGTGGGCGCAGGCGTTGCTCGATCCCGCGCGGCTCGCCGCCGAAGGCGTGTTCGTGCCCGAATCGATCCAGGCCCCGTGGCAGGCCTTCCTCGGCGGCCAGCGCAAGTGGCACACCCACCTGTGGACGGTGCTGATGTTCCAGGCCTGGCAGGAGGGCTGGCGGCAGGCGCGCGCCGACGTGGCCGGGCAGGGCGGGGCCGGGCAGGGCGGCGCGCTTCACCCGGCCTGAGCGCCGCGCTGGCTAGATTCGGGCGGGTCTTCCAAGGAGCCCCGCCATGAGCCAGTACAAGATCGCCGTGTTCGTCGGCAGCCTGCGCAAGCATTCGTTCAACCGCCAGCTGGCCCATGCCCTGCAGCCGCTGTTCGGGCGCAAGGCCACGCTGGAACACGTCGAAATCGGCGACCTGCCGCTGTACGACCAGGATTTCGACCACGACTACCCGGCGCAGGGCAAGCGCCTGAAGGAGCAGGTGCGCGCCGCCGACGCGGTGCTGTTCGTCACCCCCGAATACAACCGCTCGATCCCCGGCGTGCTGAAGAACGCCATCGACCTGGGCTCGCGCCCCTACGGCGACAGCTGCTTCGCCGGCAAGCCGGCCGCAGTGCTGGGCATTTCCATCGGCGCCATCGGCACCGCGCTGGCCCAGCAGCACCTGCGCAACGTGCTGGCCTACCTGGACATGCCGGTGCTCGGCCAGCCGGAGGTGTTCCTGCAGCACAAGGACGGCTTCTTCGACAACCAGGGTGGCTTCGGCGACGCCGGCACGACGAAATTCCTGCAGGGCTACGTGGATCGCTTCGTGGCGCTGATCGACCGCCACAAGGCCTGATGCGTCGCGTTTGGTGAGACGGGGCGGGCCCAGGATCGCCTTCGCGCACCGGTTGCGCACGGCTTATCCACAGACTTGTTCCTAGCGCGTGGGGCCGTGGCTGCCTATCCTTCCTGCCCCCGTCCCCGCGTCAGGTTTCCGTCCGAATGTCCGCCCGTCCCGGCTTCCGCTCCAACCGCGACCGTGATCGTGACCGCGATGACCGGCCCGAGCCGCGCATCGACCAGCTGCGCGTGCCGCCGCATTCGGTGGAAGCCGAACAGGCGGTGCTTGGCGGCCTGATGCTGGCGCCGGAGGCCTACGACCGGGTCAACGACCAGCTCACCGAGAACGACTTCTACCGCCGCGACCACCGGCTGATCTACCGCGCCATCCGCGAGCTGTCCGACAAGGGCCGCCCGTTCGACGCGGTGACCCTGGGCGAGTGGTTCGAATCGCAGGGCAAGCTGGAGCAGGTCGGCGATGGCGCCTACCTGATCGAGCTGGCCAGCACCACGCCCTCGGCCGCCAACATCACCGCCTACGCGGAGATCGTGCGCGACAAGGCGGTGCTGCGGCAGCTGATCGAGGTGGGCACGGAGATCGTCAACGACGGCTTCCAGCCCGAGGGGCGCGAGAGCGCCGAGCTGCTGGCCAGCGCCGAGAAGGCGGTGTTCCAGATCGCCGAGGCCGGCGCGCGCGGGCGCAGCGACTTCGTCGCCATGCCCAACGCGCTGAAGGACGCCTTCGAGGAGCTGCGCAACCGCTTCGAGAACGGCGGCAACATCACCGGCCTGCCGACCGGCTACAACGATTTCGACCAGATGACCGCCGGCCTGCAGCCGACCGACCTGATCATCCTGGCCGCGCGCCCGGCGATGGGCAAGACCACCTTCGCGCTGAACATCGCCGAGTACGCGGCGATCAAGTCGAAGAAGGGCGTGGCGGTGTTCTCGATGGAAATGTCGGCTCCGCAGCTGGCGATGCGCCTGATCTCCTCCAACGGCCGCATCAACGCCTCGCGCCTGCGGACCGGCCAGCTCGAGGACGAGGACTGGGCGCGCGTGACCGGCGCGATCAAGATGCTGAAGGAAACCAAGATCTTCATCGACGACACGCCCGGCCTGTCGCCGGAGGTGCTGCGCTCCAAGTGCCGCCGCCTCAAGCGCGAACACGACCTGGGCCTGATCGTGATCGACTACCTGCAGCTGATGTCCGTGCCGGGCAACAGCGAGAACCGCGCCACCGAAATCTCGGAGATCTCGCGTTCGCTCAAGGGCCTGGCCAAGGAGCTCAACGTGCCGGTGATCGCGCTGTCCCAGCTCAACCGCTCGCTGGAAACGCGTACCGACAAGCGTCCGGTGATGGCCGACCTGCGCGAATCGGGCGCTATCGAGCAGGACGCGGACATGATCGTCTTCATCTACCGCGACGACTACTACAACAAGGAAAATTCGCCGGACAAGGGCCTGGCCGAGATCATCATCGGCAAGCACCGTGGTGGCCCGACCGGCTCGTGCAAGCTGAAGTTCTTCGGCGAGTACACCCGCTTCGACAACCTCTCGCACGACTCGGTGGGCAGCTTCGAGTAAGCCCGCCAGGGGTGGCCGGGCGCGTGAAGACACCGCGCCGGCGGCGGGCGTATGCTCGCGACGTCCGCGGCAGCCGCCGCCACCGCGGGCCGCGGGGCGCATGCGCGCGGCATGGATGTGGTGGAGGTGGGCGTGGTCAAGCGCTTCTTCCTGTTCCTGCTGGCCCTCGTCGTGCTGGGCTTCGCAGGCGTCTACGTGCTGGCCTGGCGGCCGTCGATCAAGGCGATCGACCCACCCGCCGCCGGCAGTTTCGATCCCGCCCTGGTCAAGCGCGGCGAGATGCTCGCCGGCGCCGGCTACTGCGCCACCTGCCACACCGCCAAGGGCGGCGCGCGCTACGCGGGCAACTACCCGATGCGCACGGACTTCGGCACGATCTGGTCGAGCAACATCACCCCGGATGCGGAAACCGGCATCGGGCGATGGTCCGAGGAAGCCTTCGTGCGCGCCATGCGCAAGGGCGTCAGCCGCGAGGGGCACCAGCTGTTCCCGGCCTTTCCGTACCAGCATTTCGAACTGGTCAGCGATGACGACCTGCACGCGCTGTACGCCTACCTGATGCAGCAGCCGCCGGTGCGGCAGGCACAGCGCAAGCCGGACGTGCCGTTCCCGCTGAGCTGGCGCCCGTTGCAGGCCGGCTGGAAGCTGCTGTTCGTGCGCGAGGGCCAGTTCGGCCCGGTCACCGGCAAGGACGCGCAGTGGAACCGCGGCGCCTACCTCGCCGAGGGGCTGGGCCACTGCTCGGCCTGCCACAGCCCGCGCAACCGCCTGGGCGCCGAACGCAGCGGCGACGCCCGCTATGCCGGCGCGGCCATCGACCAGTGGTACGCGCCGCCGCTGGACGGGCGCAACCACGCGCCGGTGCCGTGGAGCGAGGAGGAACTGTTCGCCTACCTGCGGCATGGCGCCACGCAGCTGCATGGCACGGCCGCCGGCCCGATGTCGCCGGTGGTGCACGATGGCCTGGCGCGGCTGCCCGACGAGGACGTGCGCGCCATCGCCGCGTATTTCGCCGACCGCTTCGGCACGCGCGGCAAGCAGGTCGCCCCCCCGCAGGCGGCCCTGGCGCGCATGCAACAGGCCAATCGCATCGGTACCGCGCAGCAGACCGACCCCGGCGCCAACCTCTACAACGCGGCGTGTTCGTCCTGCCACTACAACAACGGCCCGATGCCGCTGCTGGTGCGCCCGGAGCTGGGCTTCAACAGCGCGCTGACCGCCGACGATCCCTCCACGCTGATCCAGATCATCCTGCACGGCATCGGCGTGGACGAAGGCCTGCCCGGGCAGATGATGCCGGGCTTCTCGCACAGCTTCAGCAACGCGCAGGTGGCCGCGCTCGCCGCGTGGCTGCGCCGCACGCGCACCGACCGGCCACCATGGCCGGACCTGGAACAGCAGGTGGCCAAGCTGCGTGAGGAACCGTCCTCGGGCACCCAGAGCGGACAGACCGGAGCCCATCCATGAGCCAGTTCCAACTCAACGGCCAGTCGGTCGAGGTGCGCGCGGACGACGACACGCCGCTGCTGTGGGTCATCCGCGACGAGCTGCGCCTGACCGGCACCAAGTTCGGGTGCGGCATCGGCATGTGCGGGGCCTGCACGGTGCATCTCAATGGCCGGGCGATCCGCTCGTGCATCACGCCGGTGGGCGCGGTGGCCGGGCAGCAGGTCACCACCATCGAAGGGCTTTCGCCCGAAGGCCAGCATCCGCTGCAGCAGGCGTGGGTCGCCGCGCAGGCGCCGCAGTGCGGCTACTGCCAGCCCGGGCAGATCATGCAGGCCGCCACGCTGCTGGCCGATTTCCCCAACCCCAGCGATGCCGAGATCGAAGCGGTGATGGCCGGCAGCCTGTGCCGGTGCATGGCTTACGTGCGCATCCGCAAGGCGATCCACCTCGCAGCCGAGGCGATGCGCGCGCCCGCGCCGGCCCCGGCGGCCGCCATGCCGGGAGGCGCAGGCGATGAATGACCTCGGCACGCCGCGCGGCCTGCGCCTGACCCGTCGTGGCTTTTTGATCGGCGCTGCCGGCACCGGCTTCGTGATGGCCTTCGCGCGCGCTTCGCTGGTGCTGCCCGAGCAGACGGCGCAGGTCGTGGCCACGCGCAGCTTCGACCCGAACCTGTGGTTCCGCATCGACGCCGACGGCACGATCACCGTGCACGTCATTCGCGCCGAGATGGGCCAGCACGTCGGCACCGCGCTGGCGCGCATCCTCGCCGACGAGTTGGAGGCGGACTGGTCGCAGGTGCGCGTGGAGCACGTGGACAGCGACCCCAAGTGGGGGCTGATGGTGACCGGCGGCAGCTGGTCGGTGTGGCAGAGCTTTCCGCTGCTCAGCCAGGCCGGCGCGGCCGGGCGAACGGCGCTCATCGAGGAGGCCGCCAAGCTGCTCGGCGTGCCGGCCGCTTCGCTGCAGGCACGCAACAGCGTGGTGAGCGGGGCGGGGCGGTCGATCACCTATGCGCAGATCGTGCAGCGTGGCGACCTCAGCCGCAGCTGGAGCGCCGAAGAGCTCAAGGCGATGCCGGTGAAGCCGCCGGCCGAGCGGCGGCTGGTCGGCGTGGACACGCAGGCGCTGGATATTCCCGGCAAGACCGATGGCAAGGGCGTCTACGGCATCGACGCGCACGTCGACGGCATGGTGCACGCCGCGCCCGTGGTACCGCCGACGCGCAACGGTTCCAAGGCCGGCGCGGTCGACGAATCGTTGGCGAAACAAGTGAAGGGCTACCAGGGCCACCTCGTGCTGGACGATCCCTCCGGCACCGTGCCGGGCTGGGTGGTCGCGCTGGCCGATTCCACGTGGGCGGCGATGCAGGCCGCGCGCCGACTCAAGGTGACGTGGCACAACGACGATACCGCGGAGGTGTCCGAACAGCAGGTGCTGGACCATGCGGCCAAGCTCATCGCCGACGCCAATGCCGGCGCGCGCGTGGTCGAAGGCCCGGTGGAGGACGCGTTCGCCAAGGCGGCGTCCTCGCTGGAGGCCGAATACACCACCGCCAGCGTGCTGCACTTCCAGCTCGAACCGGTGAACGCGCTGGCCCTGCAGAAGGACGGCGTATGGGAGATCCACACCGGCAACCAGTGGCAATCATTGATCCTGCCGACGCTGGCCAAGGCGCTCGGCGTGGGCGAGGACACGGTGGTGCTGCGCACCTACCTGCTCGGCGGGGGCTTTGGACGACGGCTCAACGGCGACTACACCGTGCCGGCCGCGCTCGCGTCCAAGGCGCTGGGCGGCAAGCCGGTGAAGCTCACGCTGACGCGCGAGGACGACGCGCGCTTCGATTCGATCCGCTCGGCCTCGCTGCAGAAGCTGCGCATGGGCTTCGACGCCGCCGGCAAGGTGGTGGCCATGCAGCACGACGCCTGTGCCGGCTGGCCGACCCAGGTGATGGCCGGCGCGCTGCTCGGCAAGGCCAAGGGCAATGGCGCGCCGTACGACCCGTTCGCGATCTCCGGCGCCGACCACTGGTACACGGTGGGCGCGCATCGCGTGCGCGCGATCTCCAACGACCTGGCCAACCGCGTGTTCCGGCCGGGCTGGCTGCGCTCGGTCGGTCCGGGCTGGACGAACTGGGCGCTGGAAAGTTTCATGGACGAAGCGGCGCACCAGCGCGGGCAGGATCCGCTGGCCTTCCGCCTGTCGCTGCTCGATGCGAGCGGCGACAACGCCGGCAGCGCGCCGAACGCCGTGGGCGGCGCCGCGCGCCAGGCCGGCGTGCTGCGCCGGGTCGCCGAGCTGGCCGGGTGGGGGCAGACGCTGCCGGCCGATACGGGCTTGGGCATCGCCACCTCGTTCGGCCAGGAGCGCGACATGCCGACCTGGGTCGCCTGCGTCGCGCGGGTGAAGGTGGACCGGCAGACCGGGCACGTGCAGGTGGAACAGCTGAGCGTGGTGACCGACTGCGGCACGGTGGTGCACCCGGATGGCGCGCTGGCGCAGACCGAGGGCGCGACGCTGTGGGGCCTGAGCATGGCACTGCACGAGGGCACGCTGATCGAGCACGGGCAGGTGCGCGACACCAACCTCAACAGCTACACCCCGCTTCGCATCGCCGACGTGCCGCCGCTGCAGATCGCGTTCATCCCCAGCACCGAGGCCTCGGTGGGGCTGGGCGAGCCCGCCACCACGGTGGTGGCGCCGGCGATCGGCAACGCGATCTTCGCCGCGGTGGGTGCGCGCGTGCGCCACCTGCCGATCAGCCCGGAGGCGGTGCGCAAGGCGCTGAGGGGGTAGGGCGCCCGCTTGGCGGCCGGCCCGCCAGCGCATACCCTCGAATCTCCACGGAACGGGGGCGACGCATGCGATCTGCTTTGCGGATGACCGGCAAGGTCATGGTGGGCGCGGTATTGGCCGTGGTCGCGCTGTATGGCGTGCTGTGGGTGATCAATGCGCGCGACCAGGCGCCGTCGGCCCAGGTGCAGGCCTTCCATGCCGAACTGGCGCGACGCCCCGCGCTGGCGGACGCCGACAATGCGTTTGTCTATCTGTCCGGCATGGGCGCGGCGAATGCCGGCGAGCGGGAGCTGCGCAAGGCGCGTTCGCCGGCGGTGCGGAAGCTCGCCAGCGCCTGCTCGCAGGATGCCAAGGCGTGCGCCGAGGCGCTGCCGCGAGCCGATGCGACGCTGTCGCAGTGGCTGGCCGATGAAGCCGGGTTGTTGGAGCGGTACCAGTCGTTGATCCAGCATGCCGGTTGGCGGGAGCCGGATACCGCGAACATCGCGCTCGTCCTCCCGCCTTACCAATACGCACTGGATGGGCAGCAACTGCTGTTGTTGCAGGCATGGCAACGTGCCCGCGCGGGCGACGCCGCCGCCGCGCGGGCGCTGCTCGAGGGCGACCTGTCGTTCTGGCGCCGCGTGTTGCGCGATTCGGACCTGCTGGTCAGCAAGGCCATCGCGGCTGCCGCGATCCGGCGTCATTTCGCCTTGGGTAACCTGGTGCTGCGCGAACAGGCGATCGCGCCGCCGGCCGGGTGGGCGGTGCCGTTCACCGTCGAAGAGCGCTCGCTGCGGCGCGCACTGGCCGGTGAGCTACGGCTGGCCGAGAACACCTCGGATAGCGTGCTGGCGTCGCTGCCGCCCCCCGAGACGTCGCTGGAGCGGGTGGGCAATGCGCTGCAGGCACCGTTCTTCAAGCGGCAGGCCACGATCAATCTGCTGGCCGAAAATTACGACGCACTGGCCGCGGCCAGTGAAGCGCCCTTGGCGCAGCTTCCGCAGCAGTTGGCCCAGTTGCGTGAGCGCGATACGGGACCGGGCTGGCGGTGGGTCTACAACCCAACCGGCCACGCACTCGTGCGCGTGGGCAACTTCCCGCAGAACTACGGCGACTATGTTTACAAGAGCGCTGACTTGGAAGGCCTGCGGCGGGCGGCGCTGACCACCGTTCGACGTGAAAGCCAGGCCGAACGACAGGCCAGCATTTGCGATCATTTATTGACCAACATCCGCGCGCGCGACGTGCTGCGCTGCGTCAGCCACGCGTTGCGCGCACGCGCACAGCGTTGTCGCCCAAGCCTCTGCGGAGTACCCGCGAAGGCCATATAACGAAAAGTTGACAATCTATTCGTCCTCGCCTTAGTACAGCGCTGTCATCGAGGCTTGGAGGGAGCCGAATGCGCTGTCATCACCTGTCCCCGCGCGGGACGTTCCGTCGTCACCAGCTGGTCCTGGCCTGCGCCCTGGCGCTTGGCGCCGGTACCGCACAGGCCCAGCAGGCCACCACCACCCAGAACACCCCGGATCCGACCAACCTGGACGCCGTCCAGGTCACGGGCATCCGCGCCGCCATCGAATCGGCGGTCGCCACCAAGAACGAATCGACCTCCATCGTGGAGGCGATCTCCGCCGAGGACATCGGCAAGCTGCCCGACGTCAGCATCGCCGACTCCATTTCCCGCCTGCCCGGCATCGCCACCCAGCGCGTGGACGGCCGCTCGCAGGTCGTGCAGATCCGCGGCATGTCCGAGCAGTTCGTCGGCACCACGCTCAACGGCCGCGAGCAGGTCAGCACCGGCGAGAGCCGCGGCGTGGAGTTCGACCAGTACCCGGCCGAGCTGATCAACGCCGTCACCGTCTACAAGACCGCCGATGCGGCGGTCGTGGGCCAGGGCCTGTCCGGCACCGTGGACCTGCAGACCATCCGCCCGCTCAGCCTGGGCGAGCGCCGCATCGTGATCACCGGCAACGGCGAGAAGAACTCGCTCGGCGACCTGAGCCCCGACGGCGACGACAAGGGCTACCGCGCCAGCGCCTCCTACGTGGACCAGTTCGCCGACGACACCATCGGCATCGCGCTGGGCGTGGCGCGGCTGAACTCGCCGTTCCAGGAGAAGCACTACAAGGAATGGTGGTGGGCCAACACCGACGTGTGGGGCCAGTCGCAGCCGGGCAAGCCGGCCGACGCCATCGCGCTGCAGGGCCAGGAAGCGTGGGTGAAATCGCGCGACCTGACCCGCGACGGCGTGATGGGCGCCTTCGAGTTCAAGCCGAACGAGCACTTCCACAGCATCCTCGACGTCTACTGGTCCAAGTTCCAGCAGGACGAAGTGATGCACGGCGCGATGTGGACCAACGACGCCTACTGGACCGGCATGAACGGCCAGCCGGCCGGCTACGAGAACATCGGCCTGACCGAGCGCAACGGCTTCCCGATCATCACCAGCGGCACCCAGACCGGCGTGCAGCCGCTGGTGCGCAATGACAACAACACCCGCGAGGACAAGCTGTTCTCGGCCGGCTGGACCAACACGATCAGCTTCGAACCGTGGACGGTGAGCCTGGATTTGAACTACTCGCGCGCCGAGCGCCGCCAGTCGCAGCTGGAGACCTACGCCGGCTTGGCCGACCCGCAGGACGTGGGCTTCCAGGTGCCGATCAGCGCCGGCTACGGCAACTACTCGCTGGCCGACCTGTCCGACCCGAACAGCGTCTACCTGTGGGACGTGCAGAACTACGGGCATGACGGCCGCCTGGAGAATTCCTGGCAGAAGGACGAGATCAAGGCCGGCCGCCTGCAGTTCACCTATGACGTCGACACCGCCATCGTGCGCAGCTTCGATGTCGGCGCCAACATCAACCGCCGCAGCAAGGACAAGCGCTCGGACGTGTACTTCGCCACGCTGCGCAACGGCGCCACCCTGGTGGACCCGTCGCTGCTGATGTCGCCGACCTCGCTCGGCTTCGTCGGCATGGGCGACATCCTCACCTTCAACCCGCGCGCGCTGCTGGACCAGTACTACGACGTGGCGATTTCCGAGAGCAACGACGACCTGCGCAAGGACTACGTCGTCGACGAGGACGTCAACACGTACTACGTGCGCGCCAACATCGACATGGACCTGACCGACCGCATCCGCGTGCGCGGCAACGCGGGCATGCAGTACATCAGCACCGACCAGTCCTCCACCGGCTTCAATGCCAACGGCGGGGCGATCACCGGCAGCCAGACGCTGGGCGCGCGCTACAACGACGCGTTGCCGAGCCTGAACCTGGTGTTCGACTTCGGCGATGGCTGGAACGTGCGCTTCGGCGCGGCCAAGCAGATGATGCGCGCGCCGATCAACTACCTCAGCGCCGATTCCAGCGCCGCGGTCAGCCAGACCACCAGCCTGTGGGAAGGCAGCGGCGGCAACCCGACGCTGGAACCGTACCGTGCCAACGCGGTGGACCTGTCGCTGGAGAAGTACATGGGGCAGGCCAGCTACGCCAGCGTGGCGCTGTTCTACAAGGACCTGGACACCTACATCTACCGCCAGACGATTCCGTGGGACTTCACCGGCTATGACCCGGACGGCGAAACCCCGATCTCCAACATCGGCACGTTCTCGACCTGGGCCAACGGCACCGGCGGCTACATGCGCGGCGTGGAGGCGGCGGTGACGCTGACCGGCGACCTGTTCTCCGAGGCGCTGGACGGCTTCGGCGTGCAGCTCAACGGCTCGTACACCGAATCGTCGATCGACCCGGACCCGAACGACAACACCCCGGGCACCGATACCATCCCGGGCCTGTCGAAGGTCGTCGCCAACGCCACGCTGTTCTATGAAAAGTACGGCTGGGGTGCGCGCATCAGCCAGCGTTACCGCGACCCGTACCGCGGCGAGTATTCCTCGCTGTTCGGCCAGCGCCAGTACCGCAACACGCTGAGCGAGCGCAGCGTGGACCTGCAGCTGAGCTACGAGTTCCCGGAGACCAGCGCGTTGAAGGGGCTGTCGCTGATGTTCCAGGTCAACAACCTGACCAACGAGGCGTTCCGCACCGAGGTCAGCGAATCGACCAACAGCACTGGCCTGTTCCTGCCCGAGGAATACACCGAGTACGGCCGCCAGTACCTGCTGGGCTTCAGCTACAGGCTGTAACGGGCAAGTCCTCTCTCCAAGGGGAAGGCGCGACGGCCGGGACCTCCCGGCCGTCGTCGCATCGGCATCGCGGGCGGCCCGGTATCATCGCGGCCTTCAAGGCAGGGTGCCCGTTCGATGGAATATGCGGTGGTGTGGCTGCGGCGCGACCTGCGCCTGGACGATCAACCGGCGTTGCGCGCCGCGCTCGACGCCGGGCAGGTGCCGATCCTGCTCTACATCCATGCACCGCACGAGGAAGGTCGATGGGCCCCGGGGGCGGCGTCCGACGCATGGCTGCACCGCTCGCTGCAGGCGTTGCGCGAAGACCTGCGCAAGCGGGGCTCGGACCTGTTGCTGCGCCAGGGCGACAGCGCCGAAGTGCTGGAGGCGGTCATCGCCGAGAGCGGCGCGCAGGCCGTCTACTGGACCCGCAAGTACGAACCGGCCACGCAGCCGCGCGATGCGGCGATCAAGCGCACGCTGCGCGAGCGCGGGCTCACCGTCGAAAGCTTCAACGGCACGCTGCTGTTCGAACCGTGGGAGTTGGCGACGCAGCAGGGCGCGCCGTACAAGGTGTTCACGCCGTTCTGGCGCAGCGCGTTGAAACAGTGGCATTTGCCGGAGCCGTGGCAGGCACCATCGCGGCTGCCCGCGCCGCCGACGCTGCACGGCGATGACCTCGATGCCCTCGGCCTGGCCCCCAAGCGCGACTGGGACACCGGCTTCTGGGAGCACTGGCAACCCGGCGAGGCGGGCGCGCACGAGATGCTTGAAGCGTTCGCCGACGGCGCATTGCACGGCTATCGCCAGCAGCGCGACCAACCCGACCGCATCGGCACTTCGCGGCTCTCCCCGCACCTGCATTTCGGCGAGATCGCCCCGTGGCGCATCTGCGCCGAACTGGCGCGGCATCACCGTGCCGGCACGGCCGCCGATGTCGATGGCTACATCCGCGAACTGGGCTGGCGCGAATTCGCCTATCACCTGCTGCACCACTTCCCGCATACGCCCGCGCGCAACCTCGACGCGCGCTTCGACCATTTCCCGTGGGCCGCGCGCGACGCCGCGACGCTGCGCGCGTGGCGCCAGGGGCGCACCGGCATTCCCATCGTCGATGCCGGCATGCGCGAGCTGTGGGCCACGGGCTTCATGCACAACCGCGTGCGCATGATCGTTGCCAGCCTGCTCACCAAGCACCTGCGCCAGCACTGGCGCATCGGCGCGCGCTGGTTCTGGGACACGCTGGTCGACGCCGACCTGGCCAACAACACGCTGGGCTGGCAATGGGTGGCCGGCACCGGTGCCGACGCCGCGCCGTACTTCCGCGTGTTCAACCCGGTGACCCAGGCCAGGCGCTTCGATCCGCAGGCGCGCTACATCGCGCGCTGGGTGCCGGAACTGGCGGCGTTGCCGGTGGCGCAGCGCTTCGCGCCGTGGGAGCACCCGCAGGCGTTGGCCGCCCACGCGCCGGGTTATCCCACCGCACCGATCATCGAACTGGCCGAAGGACGCGAGGCCGCGTTGACCGCCTACGCCCGGATGCGCGCGGCAAGCTGAACCTGCGCGACAGGTCTCTGAACGCGGGCCTGCCGTGACCGCGCGCGATGCGTTTTCATCATGTCCTGCTCGCGCTCGCCTGTTTATTCTCGCCGCACGCATCCCGCCGGACGAGCCGGCCACAAGGAGGAAACATGTTCCGAGCAGCGAACAAGCAGGTCTGTGTTGCCGTTGCCGCCGCGCTGGCCCTGTCGGCCTGCGCCACGGGCGGCTCGTACGTCCAGCAGGACCAGTACGGCAACCCGACCCAGCAGCAGAACAAGACCGGCCGCAACGCGCTGATCGGCGCGGCCATCGGCGTGGCCGGCGGCCTGCTCACCGGCGACAGCGCTACCGAGCGCCGCCAGCACGCGATGGTCGGCGCGGGCATCGGCGCGCTGGGTGGCGCGGCGATCGGCCAGTACCAGGACCGCCAGGAACGCGCGCTGCGCGAGCGCACCGCCAACACCGGCATCGAGGTCTCGCGCCAGGGCGACAACATCACCCTCAACCTGCCGGACGGCGTGACGTTCGACTTCAACAAGGCCACGCTGAAGCCGGACTTCTACTCCGCGCTCAACGGCGTCGCCGCCACGCTGAAGGAATACAACCAGACGATGGTGGAAGTGGTCGGCCACACCGACAGCATCGGCAGCGACGCGGTGAACCAGCGCCTGAGCGAACAGCGTGCCGACTCGGTCGCCACGTACCTCAGCGCGCAGGGCGTGCAGCGCGAGCGCATGGAGGTGCTGGGCATGGGCAAGCGCATGCCGATCGCCGACAACAATACGGATGCCGGCCGTGCGAAGAACCGCCGCGTGGAGATCCACCTGATCCCGCTGCGCGAGGGCACGCCGGGCGCGACCGGATCGAACTGATCCCGCACGCATGAAGACAAGGGCCGCGAAAGCGGCCCTTGTCGTGTCCGGCCCTATTGTGGGACGTAGCCCACGCCGCTAGCGTGCATCGAGGGATTGTCGAGACAGGGGGCCGAAGTGCGATCGCTTGGACGTGTCGTGTCACTGCTGTGTGTGGCCATGGCGAGCGGATGCGCGCATCCCGCAGCGCCCATCCCCGTGAGCGACGTACTGAAGGATCCCTCGGCCTACCTGGATCAGCCCCTGTTGGTATGTGGCCGGCAGGTGGACGAATTCGAGACCTGCCGACTGGAGGGCAGGGCGCCGGCCGAGATTCATGATGATGCGGGCCGTGCCTTGACGCCTGTCACGCAAGGCCTGGAACTCGCAGGCGCAGGATCCTCCTGCCACTACGGTGGAGCGACGGGAGAGGAGCGACGCGACGCCATGGTGCAAGCGGAGGGCAAGCTGGCACGAGGTGGTTTGGCATACGTATTCGAAGCCACAGCCGTCAGCCCTTACGAGGGCACCTGCCCACTCGACGTGGTGTTGATGAAGCCCAGGCGTTAAGCAACAGCGCGAGCGAATCAGCTTCCGCGTTTCGCTTTCCGATCCGCTCACGATGCACGTTCGGGACACCGGGGGCAGCCCCCGGCGTCCGCGCGACGAACCCCGCGCGCGACCACAAAGCAAGCGCAAAGCGCCATCCGTCAGCCAACAAACCGATTGGATTGTTCGCAAAGCCAATCCCCGAAGCGCTTCCTAACATGCCCGACGTCCGGCGCAACCCCGCGCCGCATTCGTCCAGGGTCATGCCATGTTCCGCTACTTCCTTCCCGCTGCCTTCTGCATCGCGTCGTTTTCCCTCAGCGCACAATCCGCGGGCGAAAGCCTCGCAGGCACCACCTGGATCCTGTGCGACCGCGACCCAAGCACCGCAGGCCAGCCACGCGACGCCCTGGTGTTCGACGCCGAGGGCAATGGCCACGTGATCCGCGCGCAGGGCAACGTCGCATTCCGCTACCAGCGCCACGCAAACGTCATCGCATTGAGCCCGCCGGGCGCCACGCAGGCCGTCATGCTGGACATCGAAACCAGCGGCGAACGCATGCAGTTGCGCGCCCCGGACGGCCGGCCGGTCGCCAGCTACGCGCGGCAGGGCAGCGCGGCCATGAGCCGCTGCGTCGCGCGATGAAACACCGGCGGCGTCCCGTGCGGACGCCGCCGTCGTGCGGCCGTCAGGCCGTCACTTTCTCCAGGATGCGCTTGCCTTCGGCCTGCAGCGCCACCTCGGCTTCCTCCACGTGCTCGGCGTCTTCCTGCGCCTGGCGCGCCTGCGCCGCGGCCAGCTTCGCCGCCGGACACTGCGCCATCATGTAGTTCGCATCGAAGTTCAGCTTGTCGACGAGGAAGTCCACGAACGCGCGCACCTTCGGCGACACCAGCCGGCCACCGGCGAACACCGCGTTGAAATCCACTTCCGGGCCGGTCCAGCCCGCCAGCACGCGACGCACCATGCCCGACTCGATGAACGGCTTGGCCATCACGTCGCCGGTCAGCATCAATCCTTCGCCGCACAGCAGTGCACCGTTGAGCGCCGACGGATCGTTGGCCACCATCAACGGGTTGACGCCGAAATCGCGCAGCTCCGTGCCATCGGTCAGCGACCAGTAGAAGCGGTTGTTGCTCACCGTGTTGGTGCGGCTCTTGCGCATCGCCAGCGTGCGGTGGAACTGCAGTTCATCCGGATGCAACGGCTCGCCGTAGCGCTCGATGTACGCCGGGCTCGCGAACACCTGCGTGCGCAGGCTGCCGAGCTTGCGCGCCACCAGGTTCGAATCCGGCAGCGAACCCACGCGCAGCGCGAGGTCCGCCTCGCCGGCGATCAGGTCCAGCTTCTCGTTGCCCAGATGCATGTCCAGCTGGATCTCCGGATACAGCGCGTGGAATTCGCCCAGCAACGGCGCGATCCAGGTGATGCCGATCGAGTAGGGCACGGTGAAGCGCAGCCAGCCACGCGGGCCGGACTGCAACTGGCCCACCGCGCTTTCGGCTTCTTCCAGTTCGCGCGCGATGCGCTGGCAATGTTCGTGGTAGACCGAGCCGGCCTCGGTGAGGCCGATGCGGCGCGTGGTCCGGTGCAGCAGGCGC
>NZ_LLXU01000108.1 GCF_001431645.1 Stenotrophomonas panacihumi
GGTGAAGCAGGCGCGCCTGCTCGAAGCCACGCTGTTCAACCAGATCGACTACACCGGCGTGCGCCGCCTGCTGGAAGTGGGCAGCGGCGTGGGCGCGCAGACCGAGATCCTGCTGCGGCGCTTTCCCGACCTGCACGTCACCGGCGTGGACCTCAGCGAATCGCAGCTGGCCACCGCGCGCGCGAACCTCGAACGCCTGCCGTGGTGCCGCGAGCGCTACGAACTCCACCAGGCCGACGCCGGCAACCTGCCCTTCGAGCCGCGCCAGTTCGACGCGGCCTTCCTGTGCTGGGTGCTCGAACACGTGCCCTCGCCGGCGCGCGTGCTCAGCGAGGTGCGCCGCGTGCTGGCGCCCGGTTCGCCGGTGTACGTCACCGAGGTGATGAACGCCTCGTTCCTGCTGCACCCGTATTCGCCCAACGTGTGGCGCTACTGGATGGCCTTCAACGATTTCCAGTACGACCACGGCGGCGACCCGTTCGTCGGCGCCAAGCTCGGCAACCTGCTGCTGGCCGGCGGCTTCCGCGACGTGCACACCGAGATCAAGACGCTGCACCTGGACAACCGCGAGCCGGCGCGTCGCAAGACCATGATCGCGTTCTGGGAAGAACTGCTGCTCTCGGCCGCCGACCAGTTGCTACAGGCCGGCTCGGTGAGCGAGGACGTCGTCGCCGGCATGCGCCGCGAAATGAACGAAGTGCAGAACGACCCGGACGCGGTGTTCTTCTATTCGTTCGTGCAGGCGCGCGCCACGGTCTACTGATTCCCGGCGGACGGCGGGGGCGCCTGCCAGATGCGCCCCCACATCCGCGCCAGCGCCTCGCGCAGGTGCCCGCGCGCGACCGGCGCGCGATAGGCGCCCTGCAGTTGGCGCGGTGGAATTTCCACCCATCGCCCATCCGCGGCCTGCCGCGCGACGGCGAAGTTGAAGTTGTATTCCGGCTCCAGGCCCATGCGCAGGTCGCTGAGCACCAGCTCGCCGTCCACCACCTGCGCGCGCATGAAGCCGCGGTTGAACCAGTTCAGGCGCTGCACCGCCGGCAACGCGGCGGTTTCGGCCAGGGCCTGCACCTGGCTCGGGTAGCCGGTGAACGTCATCGGCCCGTGGTCGGCCACCAGCGAGCGTTCGCCGATCACGTAACCGTTCGGGGTCATCGCCACCACGCGCCACAGCAGCGTGTTGAACGGCATCGGCACGGAGAAGCGCGGCGCGCCGGACAGGCCCATCGCCGCCAGCGCGCGGTCGGCTTCGCGGTCCACGAGGTGCTTGGCCAGCAGCGACCAACCGAGATACGCGCTACTCAATACCAACCCGGCCACCAGCGCCCATTGCGCCAATGGCCGCCGCGGCACGCACCAGGCGATCACGCAGGCCAGCGCCAGCCACGCGGTGTACAGCGGGTCGATGATGAAGACGCTCGACCACATCGTCGGATGCGGATGCAGTGGCCACCACAGCTGCGTGCCGTAGACGGTGAAGGCATCGAGCAGCGGGTGCGTCACCAGCGCCAGCTGCATGGCCCAGAACCAGCGCCGCGGTGACTCCGCCACGCGCCCATGGCCGAAGTGGCGGAACAGCGACCAGATCAACGCGCCCAGCAGCGGCAGCACGAACAGCGAATGGCTGAAGCTGCGATGCACCGTCATCAGCGTGACCGGGTTGTCGCTGGCCGCCCACAGCACGAGGGCGTCGAGGTCGGGCACGGTGCCGAGCGCGGCGCCGGCGAGCAGGGCCGCGCGACGATGCCGGGCCGGCGCAATGGCGGCGGCGACGGCGCCCCCGAGGACGATCTGGGTCAGCGAATCCATGCGGGCAACAACCACTCCGGCGGAAATGTCAGCCGAAGATAGCCGCTTCCCCGTGAGGCTGCCCAGCTACCTCGCGACGGGGGGCTCAAGCGGCGCGAGGCAGTGCCGGCGCAGTCTGCGGCGCGACCGAGGCCAGCACCTTGCCGGTGTGGTCGATCAGCTGCAGCTCGCCCGTCGCCGTTTCCTGCAGCGCGGTCAGGCTTTCGACCCAGTCGCCATCGTTGGCATAGACCCGCCCGTCACGCTCGATCAGCGCGGCGCGATGGATATGTCCGCACACGATGCCATCCAGTCCGCGGCGGCCGGCATCCTCCAGTCCGGCGCGCACGAAGCGTTCGATGTAGCGTTCGGCCGCGCCGCTCTGCCGCTTGAGGTATTCGGCCAGCGACCAGTAGCGCAGGCCCAGGCGACGGCGCAGCTGGTTGGTCAGGCGATTGCCGGTGAGGATGCGGTAGTACAGCCAGTCACCCAGCTTTTCCTGCAGCCCGCCGAAGTGGGTAACCGCATCGTAGTCGTCACCATGCGTGACCAGCAGGCGGCGGCCATCGCGGGTGACGTGGATGGCGCGGCGGCGCACCTGCATCACCGGCATCGCCAGCCCGCAGAAGCGGCGCAGCGCGCGGTCGTGGTTGCCGGGCACGTAGACCAGCGTGGTGCCGGCGGCGGCCTGCGCATGCAGGGCCTCGACCACGCGCTGGTGCGCGGCATCCCAGTGCGCGCGGCGCTGGGACATCCACCACAGGTCGACGATGTCGCCCACCAGGTAGAGCGTCTGGCAGCGCACCGAGGCGATGAACTCCGCCGCTTCGGCGGCATGGCAGTGGCGCGAGCCGAGGTGAAGGTCTGAAATGAACACGGCGCGGCGCGGCGGATCGAGCACGGCAAGGTTCATGCGTGGATCTCCGGGGTCGTGGGGGTACCGAGGTAGCGTTCGCGCTTCTTCGGCTTCAGGCGCTGCAGGTCCACCTCGATCAGGCCGTCGATGGCATCGCTGAAGTCCGGGTCCACGCCGAAGGCGAGGAAGCGGGCGCCGCCCGGCTCGCACAGTTCGACGTACTGCTTGTAGAGCATCGGCAAGGTGGCGCCGAGCGCGTCGAGGTTCTCGCGCAGCACGCGCATCGCGGTGCCGGCATCGAGGTCCTGGAACAGCGCCGGCTGCTCGACCGTGAAGGGACGCTTGGCGGCGGCGTGCGGCCGGCCGTCGGCGTGGTAACGGGCGTAGTAGGCGACGATCTGCTCGCGCGCGGCCAGCGGCAGCGAGGCGCTGATCGACACGGCGCCGATGAGATAGCGGATCGACGGATGCGCCCGCAGGTACGCGCCGATGCCCTGCCAGAGATAGTCGATGCTGCGGCTGCCCCAGTATTCGGGCGTGACGAAGCTGCGGCCCAGTTCGAGCGCTTCGGCCAGGCGCGGCACCATGTCGTCGGCGTAGTCGAACAGGCCCGCGGTGTAGAGCCCGCCGAGCCCGCGGTCGGCCAGCAGCCGCGCGCAGCGGGCGACGCGGTAAGCGCCCGCGATGCGGCCGGCGGCGGCGTCCCACAGCACGATGTGCTCGTACCAGGCATCGAAGCGATCCAGGTCCAGCGCCTGCCCGCTGCCCTCGCCGACCTCGCGGAAGGTCAGCTCGCGCAACCGGCCGATCTCGCGCAGCAGCGGCGCCTCGGCGGCGAGCACGCCCACGCGCACTTCCTTGCCGTCGGCGGTATGGCCGAGCAGGCGCATCGCCGCGATCCCGGCGGCGACCTGCGAAGCCGGCGTGGCCGGCGCCAGCGGCGCCTGCGCGGGCAGTGGCCGGCGCGAGAGGGCATAGAGATCACGACGCAGCGCTTCGAGCACGGTGGCCTCGTCGCCACCGGCCGGGTCGAGATGGCGCAGCGTGCCCACGCGCAGTTGCAGCTGCTGCTGGCGGCGGCTCAGCGTCTCGCGTGCCAGCAGCACGGTGCCCGCCGGGCGATACAGCGCCGAGGCGCCATAGAAGAAGGCGGAGTTGCGCGCCTGCACGTGGACCGGCAGCACCGGCGCGCCGCTGCGCCGGGCAAAGCGCAGGAAGCCCCGGCGCCAATGGCTGTCGCGCACGCCGCGCCAACCCAGCCGCGAGACTTCGCCGGCCGGGAACACGATCACGCACTGCTCCCGCGCCAGCGCCTGCTCGACGGCTTCCAGGCTGGCCCGGCTCGGCTGCCCACCCAGGATGCGCACTGGCAGCAGCAGTTCGCGCAGTGGCTCCACGGCGTTCAGCCAGTCGTTGGCGACGATGCGCACGTCGCGGCGGCGGCGGCCGACCATGTCCAGCAGGGCGAGCGCGTCGCGTGCGCCGGAAGGATGGTTGGCAAGGATCAGCACGCGGCCCTGGGCGGGAATCTCGCCGAGCGCGGCGGGGTCTGTGTGCCAGCCCACGCGCAGGAAGGCCAGCGCGGCGCGGACGAACGCCAGCCCGCGCACCTCGGTCTGTTCGGCCAGGAAGCGCTCGGCGCCGGCGAGCCCGGACCAGCGCCCGAAGCCGCGCACCAGCGGCCGCACCCAATGTCCCCGCCGGCCCGCGAACCACTGCGGGTACCGTTGCTGCAGGGCCGTTTCCAGCATCGTCGCCATGTCGCGCGTCCCGCATCCCCCAACTGCCCGCGCATGCTCCAAGCAGGCCAAGACCGTTTCATGGCAAGGATGCGGCAGGCCGATGACGGCGGCCCGCGACGCCGGGACGACCCCGCCTTAACCCGGGGCAACCCCGGAGGGGGCACAATGCAAGCGCTCCCCGCGGCGTGTATCATGCGCGCCCATCTTTCCATCCGAATCAAGGGATATAAGCCTGATGTCCAGCTACCTCTTCACCTCCGAGTCGGTCTCCGAAGGCCATCCGGACAAGGTTGCCGACCAGATCTCGGACGCCGTCCTCGACGCCATCCTGACCCAGGACCAGCGTGCGCGCGTGGCCTGCGAGACCATGGTCAAGACCGGCGTGGCGATCGTCGCCGGCGAGATCACCACCAGTGCGTGGATCGACCTGGAAGCGCTGACCCGCAAGGTGATCGTGGACATCGGCTATGACAGCTCCGACGTCGGTTTCGACGGCGCCACCTGCGGCGTGCTGAACCTGATCGGCAAGCAGTCGCCGGACATCAACCAGGGCGTGGACCGCAAGAAGCCGGAAGAACAGGGCGCGGGCGACCAGGGCCTGATGTTCGGCTATGCCACCAACGAGACCGACAGCTACATGCCGGCCGCGATCCACCTGTCGCACCGTCTGGTCGAGCGCCAGGCGCTGGTGCGCAAGAAGAAGAACTCGCCGCTGCCGTGGCTGCGCCCGGACGCCAAGTCGCAGGTCACCCTGCGCTATGAAGACGGCAAGGCCAGCGCGATCGACGCGGTGGTGCTGTCGACCCAGCACGATCCGGGCGTGAAGCAGAAGGACCTGATCGAAGCCGTGCGCGAGGAAATCCTCATGCCGGTGCTGCCGGCCAAGTGGCTGCACAAGGGCACCAAGTTCCACATCAACCCGACCGGCAAGTTCGTCATCGGCGGCCCGGTGGGCGATTGCGGCCTGACCGGCCGCAAGATCATCGTCGACACCTACGGCGGCTGGGCCCGCCACGGTGGTGGCGCGTTCTCGGGCAAGGACCCGTCGAAGGTGGACCGTTCGGCCGCCTACGCCGCGCGTTACGTCGCCAAGAACGTCGTGGCCGCCGGCCTGGCCGACCGTTGCGAAGTGCAGGTCTCCTACGCCATCGGCGTGGCCGAGCCGACCTCGATCTCGGTCACCACCTTCGGCACCGGCAAGATCAGCGACGACAAGATCGAGAAGCTGATCCGCAAGCACTTCGACCTGCGTCCGTACGGCATCATCAAGATGCTCGACCTGATCCATCCGATGTACCAGCAGACCGCGTCGTACGGCCACTTCGGCCGCAAGCCGAAGGAGTTCACCTACACCAACGCGGCCGGCAAGCAGGTCACCGCCACGGCCTTCTCGTGGGAGAAGACCGACAAGGCCGAGGCGCTGCGCGCCGACGCCAAGCTGAAGTAAGCGAACCCGCCAGGGATCGCCACGAGGCCGCCTCCGGGCGGCCTCGTGCGTTTCGGGCGCGGCTTATTCGCCCGGTACACCCTGGCGGATGCGCGCCGGGAAGTCCGGCGCATCGCCCGCCGCGCGCGCCCGCGCGGTGACCTGCCCCAGCCGGCGCAGCGTGGCCATGTCGTAACCCGGCTGCAGGCCGCCATGGTCAAACGCGTAATCGGCAAACCAGCCCGACAGCAGCAGGCGGTAGTCGAGCGGCAAGCCGGGATCGATCAGCCGGGCGATATCGAACACCATCGTGGTGCAGTTGTTGTCCAGCGTGTTGTACCAGCGCGGTCGCGCGGCCAATGCGCGCGCCTGCGCCACGTAACCCAGGAACAGCGTGCGCAGCTGCGCCGGCGGGATCGCCAGGCGGTACAGGTACAGGTCCTCGCCGCGCACATTGGTGCGCACGCGCAGGATGTCGCGCTCGTCGGCCGCCACCAGCGTGGCCTCGAACTGCCGGAAGAAGCCACCCAGCGCGGAGAACGATTCATCGCGCTCCTTGCGGATCTCCAGCGAGAACACCACGCGCTGGCCATCGTCGAATTCGAACGACACCAGGGTATGGGCGATGGCCGGGCCCATCCAGTACGACAGTGCCAGGTCCGCGCCGGCCAACCGGTCGAGATCGTAGGTCCGCGTTTCCCAGCGCGGCAGCGCGCTGCCGTCGGCGCGCCAATCGAAATTGCGCACGTTGCGCAGGGTGACGCGCGAGCCGTGGACGTCCGCTTCCAGCGTGCGCGCCACCTCATCGGCCCAATCGCGGTCCTGGCGCGGCGGCATCTTCCACCACATGCCGAACAGCAGCGCGAATGCGACGCCGAACAGGCCGGGCATCGCCCAGTTCTCGCGCCCGGGCCGGAGGCCATGGAGGCCGGCCGCCGCCATCAGGCACCAGATCATGCCGACGCCAATGCGGATGGGTGTGCCGGCGCGCAGCAGGAAATACATCGCCAACGCGCCCCACAGCGCCGCCAGCACCAGCAGTGCACGCAGCACCCGATGCCGACGCACGCCTCGCCGTTCGCGCTTCATCGCTCCACCCGGGCCGCCCTTGCTCAGCCCGTATTCTGCACGCCCTGCGAGACGCCGTTGACGCAGGCCACCAGCGCGCGCAGCAGTTCCTCGTCCTCGCCGCCGGTCGCGCGCCAGCGTTCGAGCAGGTCCACCTGCAGCACGCTGATGGGGTCGACGTAGGGATTGCGCAGGCGGATCGACAGCGCCAGCCGCGGGTCGTGCTGCAACAGCGATTGCTGCCCGGTGAGCGACTTCACCCAGCGCTTGGTCAGCGCCAGTTCCTCGACGATGCGCGGGAAGAAGGCCTCGTGCAGCGGGCCGGCCAGGCGCGAGAACAGCTCGGCGATGTTGATGTCGCCCTTGGAGAGCACCATCGCCACGTCATCGAGGAAGGTGCGGAAGAACGGCCAGTCGGCCGCCATCTCGCGCAGCGCCTCCTCGTGGCCTGCATCCACCGCCGCCTGCAGGCCGCTGCCCACGCCGTACCAGCCCGGCACCACCGCGCGCGCCTGGCTCCAGGCGAACACCCAGGGAATCGCCCGCAGGTTGGATAGCGCCGCGTCCTGGCCCAACCGGCGCGACGGCCGCGAGCCCAGCGTCATGCGTTCGATCACGTCGATGGGCGTGGCGAGGCGGAAATAGCGCATGAAATCCGGCGCGCCCACGAAGCCCCGGTAAGCACTCGTACTCGATTCGGCCACCAGGTCCATCACCGGGCGCCAGCGGTCTTCGCGCGGCTCGGCCGCACGCGGTCGCAGGCTCGAATGCAGCACCGCGCCGGCCATCTGCTCCAGCGAACGCAGCGCCAGCGCGCGGATGCCGTACTTGCGATGGATGACCTCGCCCTGCTCGGTCACGCGCAGGCGGCCATCCACGCTGCCGCGCGGCGCCGCTTCCAGCGCGCGCGTGGTCTTGCCGCCGCCACGGATGATCGAGCCGCCGCGGCCATGGAAGAAAGTGAGGCGGATGCCGGATTCGGCCGCCACTTCCAGCAGTTCGACCTGCGCCCGTTGCAGACCCCAGCGCGAAGCGGCGATGCCGCCGTCCTTGCCGCTGTCCGAGTAGCCCAGCATCACCATCTGCACGTCGCCGCGCGCGCGCAGGTGGGCGCGATAGACCGGATCGGCGAGCAGGTCGCGCAGGGTATCGGTGCCGCCGCGCAGGTCGTCCACCGTTTCGAACAGCGGCACGATGTCCAGCGGCACCGCCTCGCCATCGACCAGCCCACCCCGGCGCGCGAGCGCCAGCACGGTGAGCACGTCGGCGCGGTCATGCGCCATGGAGATGATGTAGCTGCCGATCGCATCGGCGCCATGGCGGCGACGGGCATCGGCGAGCGCGGCGAAGACCGCATCCAGCCGCGGGTTGCCTTCGTCTTCGGAGGACGGCAGCACGGATTCTCCGCTCGCGTACGGACCGAGCAGGTCGGCGCGGGCAATCGCATCGAGCGACTCCCAGTCATCGCGCCCCAGCGCGGCGGACACCGCGCGTGCATGCACGCTCGACTCCTGCCGCACGTCGAGCCGCGCGAGATGGAAACCGAAGCTGCGCACCCGCCACAGCAGGCGCCGTACCGCGAACCAGCCCGCGTGCAGGCCACGGTGGGCCTGCAGGCTGTCGAGGATGAGCTGCACGTCGTCGGCGAGTTCTTCCGGCGCGGCGTAGCCGCCGGGCGCATCGGCCAGCGTGGCGCGCAGGCGCGCGCGCATCAGGTCGTTGAACAGGCGATACGGCATGTCCGCATGGCGCGGGCGCGACTTCGCGGCCGCTTCCGGCAGCAGGCCGCGATAGTGTTCCAGCCGCTGCGCCAGGGCCTCGCTGACCGACACCAGCGTCGTCGACTGGCTGAGCAGGCTGGCGAGTTGCCACAGTTCGTCGAGATAGCGCTCCAGCACCGCGCGGCGTTGTGCATCGAGCGTGGCGGTGATGGTGCCGGCATCCACGTTGGGATTGCCGTCCATGTCGCCCCCGACCCAGGTACCGAAGCGCAGCAGCCGCGGCACGGGCAGCGGCGCGCCGTAGGTCTCCTCGATCGCGTGCTCCAGCGTCTCGTACAGCGCCGGCATGATCCGGTACAGCACGCGCGTGAGATAGAAGCCGACATGTTCTCGCTCGTCATCGACGGTGGGCCGCACGGGCGAGGAATCGGCGGTCTGCCAGGTGGCAGTGAGCGCCATGCGGAAGCGCGCGGCGTCGGTCGCGCGTTCGCCCGGGGTGCGCAGCTCGTCGAGGTCATCGACGAGGCTGGCGACCATCAGCTGCTCTTTCTCCAGCAGCGCGCGACGCACCGCCTCGGTGGGATGCGCGGTGAATACCGGTTCGATATCGATGCGCGGCAGCCACTGCGCCAGCTCATCCAGCGTGACGCCCTCGGCCTTGAGGCGGCGCAGCGTATCGTGCAGGCCTTCGGGCTGCGGCGTATTCGTATTGCGCTGGTAATCGCGGCGGCGGCGAATGCGATGCACGCGCTCGGCGATATTCACCACCTGGAAATAGGTGCTGAAAGCACGCACGAGCGATTCCGCGTCGCGCGGGCTGCGTCCGGCCAGCTGCGCGCTGAGCGAAGCGGGCGGCGCATCGGTTTCGCGGCGGGCGATGGCGGTGGTGCGCACGCGCTCCACTTCGTCGAGGAATTCGCGCGACACCTGTTCGGCGAGCATGTCGCCGACCATCGCGCCGAGGCGGCGCACATCGTCGCGGAGGGGAATATCGGGCGTGGCAAAAACCAGACTGCTGCGGTATTCGTTCATCGATGACCGGGCGCGTGACGTTTGCGGGAAGGCGACTGTGGGGGCGCCTGGGTCGCCCAGCCTAACCGAAAAACTTTCGGGGAGTTTCCTGCATGGGTGTGGTTTCCGGTGCAACGAATTCCGCAAACCGGCACTCGCCGCAAGCAGCCCTCAATGCGCAGGGATGTGCAATTCGATGCCGAATCGAAATTGACGGCCATGCGGCAGCCCTCAAGACTTCGGGTCGCCGAGCCCGCCTCGGCCCCGCCGCGCGGAGGGCTGCTGCGCACGAGAATCCCCCAGGAGTGCCACGAATGACGACGCACGTTGCGACAGAAACCGCATTGCACAATGGAACATCGACTTTCCACGGCGGCATCAGAGAACTTTCACTGCATGAGATTGGCCTGGTGGATGGAGGCCTCAACTGGGGTTACGTATACCGAGGCGCCGCTGCAGGCGCAATCGGCGGAGCGATTGCCGGCGCGATCGGCGGCGGCCCCATCGGGATGGGGGGTGGCGCCATCGGCGGCGCGATCGGCGGCGGACTTGTTTCGATATTCGACCAGCTGAGCGTCTGACGGGGAAAAGCCACCACCCGACAACCCGACCCTGGAACCGGCCATGTCCAACATCAGGAAAGCAGCATTTTTCAGTCTGTTCGTTCTAGCAGGGGCCGCCATCGCGATCGTGCTGCAGGGACTTGGCGTACCCGCGATGCTTGCGACGGTTATCGGCGGCGCCGCAATTGGCGCGCCCATTGGCATTCTGCTTCGAGAAAGACAGAGCGCCTGAAGCGCGCCCCCTCTTTCAACGCCGCCAGAAGCAGGAAAGCGCGTCGCGGCACGAGTTGAGGAGTATCCGATCACGACGATGCCTGGGGCGTTCGGGGGCAGGGCCCTTTCGGGACCGTTGGCGACATGGATGTCGCCGACGAGCCCCCAGGGATGGGTTCACGGCGTGTCCCGAAAGGGCCCTGCCCCCGAAGGCCGCTCGCGACATTCGAACAGCCGATCCACCTCGCAGGCCAACCAAGTCCAGCAACACCCGAGAAAAAGGAAAGGGCGACCAAAGGCCGCCCCAACCCATCAAACAAGAAAAGGCGAGATCAAGGCGAAGCAGCCTTCCCCTTCCCCTTGGCAGAAGCCCCCGCCTTCGATGGCGCCCCCAGATACTGCTGCAGCCAATCGTTGGTCTCGGCCATCATCTGCATGATCGACTCCCGCGCCCGATACCGGTGCGCCTCGTTCGGCAGCATCACCAGCCGCGCATTCCCGCCGAGCCCCTTCACCGCCGCATACAGCCGCTCGCTCTGGATCGGGAACGTGCCGCTGTTGTCGTCGTCCTGCCCGTGGATCAACAGCAGCGGCGCCTTGATATGGTCCGCATAGTTGAACGGCGACATCGCCTCGTACACCGGCTGCGCCTGCCAGTAATTGCGCTCCTCGGACTGGAAACCGAACGGCGTCAAAGTGCGGTTGTACGCTCCGCTGCGCGCGATGCCGGCCTTGAACAGCTCAGAATGCGCCAGCAGGTTCGCCGTCATGAATGCCCCGTACGAATGCCCGCCGATCGCGATGCGCCCGCGATCCGCCACCCCGCGCCGCACCACCTCGTCTACCGCCGCCTGCGCGTCGGCCACCAGCTGCTGCACGTAGGTGTCGTTCGGCTCCGCATCGCCCTCGCCGATGATCGGCATCGACGGATTGTTGAGCACGGCGTAGCCCATCGCCAGGTACGCCTGCGGCCCCCAGTAACTCACCGCATTGAAGCGATACGGCGAATCGGTGACCTGGCTCGCCGCCGCCGCCGATTTGAACTCACCCGGATACGCCCACATCAGCATCGGCAGCGGGCCGTCGCGCTTGGCCTCGTAACCCGGCGGCAGCAGCAGCGTCGCCGTGAGATCCACGCCATCGGCGCGCTTGTAGCGGATCTGCTCCTTCTGCACGCCGCGCAACTGCGGCAACGGATGCGCGAAATGCGTCAATGCACGCGGCGCATCGGTTGCACCCAGCGTACGCACATACCAGTTCGCCGGCTCATCCGGCGACTCCCGCGTGGTCAACCACTGCGTGCCGGACGCATCCAACGGCACGCGCGGCCGCTCGTAGAACGGCGCCTGCGACTGGAACAGCCGCTCGCGCTGGCCGTCGCGCAGGTCCAGCCGGTCCACGAACGGACGATCGCCTTCCGGCGAAGCGCCCTCGCCCACGAAATAGAGGAACTGCCCCTGCGCATCGGTAAACAACCGCGCACGCCCGTTCTCGTCGTCGAACGTCGCCGGCTGGCCCGGGTCCGCATAGCGATCCTCCTCCGACCGTTCGCTCAACAACACCGGCGCCTGCCCGGGCGCATCCGGCGCCACGCGCCACTGGCGGATCTTGCGGTCCTTCCACCAGAACTCGTCCACCAACGCCAGGTCGCCCCGCCCCCAGGTGACATCGACGAAGCGCGTGCCCAGCTCGATCAACGTCTGCGGCGGCTGCTCGAACGGCGCGGCCTGCACCATCACCGCATCGCGGATGCGTGCCTCGCGAGCGGGATCGCCCCCATCCTGCGCCTCGGCCCACACCAGCGTGGCCGGTGCATCGGCGCGCCAGGCGATATCGCGCACGCCGGTGGGCACCGCGTCGTTGCCGGTGGGCAAGCCTTCGACCAGCGGCAGGCGCGCCACCTCGTGCTCGTAGCGGCCGTTCGCGTCGAGCACTTCGATACGGTGCGGGAAGCGGCCCAGCGGCACGAGATAGGAGAACGGCCGCTCGACGCGCTGCGACAGCAGGTGTCGTCCATCCGGCGAGGGCGCCAGATCGGTATACAGGCCCGGCACGCCGACCGGTTCGGCATGGCCGTTGAGCGCGATGCGTGCCGGCTGGGTCGCCAGGTAATACTCCAGGCGCTTGGCATCGTCCTCGTTGCGCAGCAGGTCCTGGTAGGTGCGGATCGAGCGCTGGCCGGCGCCCTGCGCGGTCTGCTGGATCGCCGGCCCCACCGGAATGCCGTCATCGGCCGGCGCGGCGCCCTGCCCGGCCGGCTGCAGGAACACCAGCAGCGAACGGCTGTCGGGCATCCAGCGGTAGCCCTTGTCGGCGGTGGTGTTGAGTTTCTCGGCCACCCGCCACGCGCGATGGGCGTCGACATCGACCAGCCACAGCTCGTTGGCGCCGCTGCCCGAGTCCACCCGGTTGAACGCCAGGTAGCGCTGGTCCGGCGACCACGACACCGTGGACAGCGACAACGGCGAGGGCAGCCCGTCGATCTGCACTTCCTGCCCGTCGGAGATGCGCATCAGCCACAGGCGCTGGGCGAAGGAGAACGCACTGCGCGAATGCGTGCGCGGATGGATGCGCAGGCCGGCCAGTTTCAACTCCGGCTGTGCCACCTCGGCGATGCCCGGCAGCGGCGGCGTCTGCAACAACGCACCCCACTCCCGCTGGCGCGACAGCACCAGCTGCGGCGGGCTCGGTGCGTCGGCCACCGCCTGCAGCGCGGCCGGTGGCAGGCGGTAGCCCGGTGCCGCCGCCGCAGCGGTGCCCGCGGGCGCATTCGCCGCCCAGGCCGCCGGGAATACCAGGCAGCTCGCAAGCATGCCCGTCCACATCGTCTTCCTACCCACCTGCATGGACCTGCCTCCGGTATGCGAACCGGCCTACCGTACCAGCCCCCCACACCGCGCTGACCTGCCGTTGGTTGGGGCGCGCCTGCCGGCGTGTTCATTCCGGGCCAGTCGGCGACGATATAATTGCCCGGTCCGCCGAGGGGCGCTGCGACCAGGGGCCGTTCCCAGAACGCCACGGGCCAGGCTCGGTGGGACGGTCCTTCGAAACGGCGCCCGGCAACGCGAATCCATTCGCAGATACCGGAGCATCACCATGAATGCCGCACTGAAGACCTTCTCCACCGAGGGCGATTACAAGGTCGCCGACATCTCCCTGGCCGATTGGGGCCGCAAGGAGATCGACATCGCCGAGCACGAGATGCCGGGCCTGATGTCCATCCGCCGCAAGCACGCCGCCGCCAAGCCGCTGAAGGGCGTGCGCGTGACCGGCTCGCTGCACATGACCATCCAGACCGCCGTGCTGATCGAGACGCTGAAGGACATCGGCGGCGACGTGCGCTGGGCCTCGTGCAACATCTTCTCGACCCAGGACCAGGCCGCCGCGGCGATCGCCGCCACCGGCACCCCGGTGTTCGCCTGGAAGGGCGAGACGCTGGAGGAATACTGGGACTGCACGCTGGCCGCGCTGACCTTCACCGCCGCCGACGGCACCCTGCTCGGCCCGGAACTGGTGGTCGATGACGGCGGTGACGTGACGCTGCTGATCCACAAGGGTTTCGAGCTGGAGAACGGCTCGAAGTGGGTGGACGAGCCGGCCTCCTCGCACGAGGAGCAGATCATCAAGAACCTGCTCAAGCGCGTGGCCGTCGAGCGCCCCGGCTACTGGACCCGCGTGGTGGAGAGCTGGAAGGGTGTCTCTGAAGAGACCACCACCGGCGTGCACCGCCTGTACCAGCTGGCCGAAGCCGGCACGCTGCTGGTGCCGTCGATCAACGTCAACGACTCGGTCACCAAGAGCAAGTTCGACAACCTGTACGGCTGCCGCGAATCGCTGGCCGACGGCCTGAAGCGCGCGATGGACGTGATGCTGGCCGGCAAGGTGGCCGTGGTGTGCGGCTACGGCGACGTCGGCAAGGGCTCGGCGCACTCGCTGCGTGCCTATGGCGCGCGCGTGGTGGTCACCGAGATCGACCCGATCTGCGCGCTGCAGGCGGCGATGGAAGGCTTCGAGGTCAACACGGTCGAATCGACCCTGGGCCAGGCCGACATCTACGTCACCACGACCGGCAACAAGGACATCATCACCCTCGCGCACATGAAGGCGATGAAGGACCAGGCCATCGTGTGCAACATCGGCCACTTCGACAACGAGATCCAGGTCGATGCGCTGTACAACCTGGCCGGCGTGCAGAAGATCAACATCAAGCCGCAGGTGGACAAGTTCGTGTTCCCGAACGGCAACGCGATCTTCCTGCTGGCCGAAGGCCGCCTGGTGAACCTGGGCTGCGCCACCGGCCACCCGAGCTTCGTGATGTCCAACTCGTTCGCCAACCAGACGCTGGCGCAGATCGACCTGTGGCAGAACAAGGACGTGTACGAGAAGGCCGTCTACCGCCTGCCCAAGCACCTGGACGAGGAAGTCGCGCGCCTGCACCTGGAGAAGATCGGCGTGGTGCTGACCCAGCTGAGCGACGAGCAGGCCGCCTACCTCGGCGTGCCGGTGGAAGGCCCGTACAAGCCGGAGCATTACCGCTACTGATCCCTCGAAGGATCGGAACCGGAAAGAGAAACGGGGCCCTCGGGCCCCGTTTTTTTTCGCGATCCGTCAGCTCAACGCGTCGCTTCGAACCGCAATGCCCGCAGGTCGAACCGCCCGGAATCCGCACCGATCACCAGCGTGTTGCGGCCCGCCGCCAGCGTCACCGGCACCTGGCCATTGGCGCCGTCCACGGCCTGCGCGAGGCGATCGCCGTTGACCTGCACCCACGCCCGGCCCTTGCCGTCGCCCTGCAAGGCCAGCGTGTACTGACCGCCGGCATCCACCTCCACGGTGTACTTCAGCCACTCGCCCTTCTCCAGCCCGGTCACCTGCAGCGTGCCGTCCTGGCGCGTGCCCAGGTCCACGCCGTCGTTGCGGTAGGTCATGCCGGGGTTCCAGTTGACACGGTCCGGGCCGGTGCCCTTGTCGTTGGACGCGGTGAGGTCGTGGTAGGCCACGCCATCGCGGCCCATGTCGAAATCGACCGCCGCCACCTGGCCGCCATTCGCGCCGATGCGGTGCGTCTTGTACGGCACCGGCTGCAGCGAATGCGGCGAACGGAACAGCGCATCCACCACATCCGGATGCTGCACGTTGTTCTCGTAGCGCACGTCATGCGAGGCGAACTGCATCAGCGCCTGCTCGGCCTCGGCGGCGGAAGGCTTGGGGCCCTTGCCCTGCCAGTACTTCAGCAGGCGGTCGTAGCCGGCGTTGGGAACGATCTGCAGCGGGTTGTTGTAACGGATCTTCTTCAGCGGCCACCACGACCAGCCGATGCCTTCGTTCTCCACCAGCTGGATCGCGCGCGCGAACCAGTCGTTGGAGTTCTCCCCGCTCTCGCCCAGCCACAGCGGCACGTGGTGCTTGTCACGCAGCGCGATGACCTTGGCCAGCGTGTCCGGCGTGGTGGCATCCCAGTATTTGTGGAAGCTCACCACCAGGTTGTCGTCCCACACGCCCTGGTCGAACACGCCGGCATAGTTGTTGCCCCAGCAGTTGCCCTCGACGATGACGATGTGGCGCTTGTCGACCTCGCGGATCGCCGCGGTGGTGCGCACCAGCAGGTCGCGCAGCGGCGCGTTGCCGGTCTCCTTGCAGCCGTTGCGGTCACCGCGGTCGGCGAATCCCCAGTTCGGCTCGTTGATGATGTCGTAGGCGCCTATGTACGGCTCGTCCTTGTAGCGCTCGGCCAGCCGGCGCCACAGCGCGATCATCTTTTCCTGCTTGGCCGGGTCGTCCCACAGCGAGGACTGCTTCGGGTCGCGGTCGGAAATGTTGATGTCGTTGCCCTGCCCGCCGGGGGCGGCGTGCAGGTCGAGGATCAGGTACATGTCGTTGGCCTTGGCCCAGGCCAGCAGCTCGTCGGTACGGCGGAAGCCGTCCTCCAGCCAGGTTTGCTCGCCCTTCACCGGCTCCTGTTCGACCGGCAGCGTGTACAGCGCGTAGTGCATCGGCAGGCGAATGGAGTTGAAGCCCCAGCGCGCCATCGCATCGACGTCGGCCTTGGTGGTGTGGTTGTCCAGCCACGCGGTGTAGAAGGCCTGGGTCTTCTCCGGCCCGACCAGCTTCTCGATGTTCTGGCGGATCACCCGCTGCGTGCCGAACTGCGGCACCTCCAGCATGTAGCCCTCCTGCAGCATCCAGCCGCCCAGGCCCATGCCGCGCAGGATTACCGGCTCGCCCTGGCCATCGACGATGCGCGTGCCCTCGGCACGCAGGAAATCCTTGGCCGTGGCAGGCGCCTGCGCGGCGGCGAGGGCCAGGACAAGGGCGGTCAGGCAGGTCGTGTACTTCATCGCGTGTGGTGCTCCCCGGAAAGCGTTTCCGGCCGATGATGGCACGGGGCCCGCGGATGGCCGCCCTGCGCCGCAGCGAATCCTCCATGCATCCATCGCGATGAAGCGATACAATTCCGGCGCACCCTCGCACGCCCAGGCCCATGACCCCGATCAGCTTCGAGTTCTATCCGCCGAAGACCGACGAGCAGCGCACCCAGCTCGACCGCACCGCCGCGCGACTGTCGACCCACGGCCCGGAGTACGTTTCCTGCACGTTCGGCGCCGGCGGCTCCACCCTGAGCTACACCTCCGAGACGGTGCGCCACCTCAACCAGCACCACCGCTTCGACGCCGCGCCGCACCTGTCGTGCGTGGGTGGCAGCCGCGAGGAAATCCGCGAGCTGCTCAAGCTGTATCGCGCGCTCGGCTGCCGGCGCATCGTGGCGCTGCGCGGCGACCTGCCCTCGGGCATGGGCCATCCGGGCGACCTGCGCTATGCCTCCGAGCTGATCGCCTTCATCCGCGCCGAGCACGGCGACGCCTTCCATATCGAAGTGGGCGCCTACCCCGAGACGCATCCGCAGGCCGCCGACGCGCTCACCGACCTGCGCCACTTCAAGGCCAAGGTCGACGCCGGCGCCGATGGCGCGATCACCCAGTATTTCTACAATCCCGATGCGTACTTCGCGTTCGTGGATGCAGTGCGCAAGCTGGGCGTGGAGATTCCAATCGTGCCGGGCATCATGCCGATCTCCAATTTCTCGCAGCTGCGCCGCTTCTCCGAGCAGTGCGGGGCGGAGATTCCGCGCTGGATCGCCAAGCGCATGCAGGCCTACGGCGACGACGTGGACGCGGTGCGCGAGTTCGGCGCCGACGTGGTGGCCGCGCTGTGCCAGCGGTTGATCGAAGGGGGGGCGCCCTCGCTGCATTTCTACACGCTCAACCTCGCCAAGCCGACCCAGCAGATCCTGCAGCGCCTGGGCCGCTGACGCGGCGCTTGGCGCGCGGCGCGGTGGGTCGTTACGCTGGGCGGATGCGCACGCGCCTGCTGATCCCTGCCCTGTTGTCCGCCTTCGTCCTGCTCCTGCCGGCACCGGGCGCGCATGCGCAGGCCACGGTGAACCGCTGCGTCGGCGCCGACGGGCAAACCGTGTTCAGTGATCGCCGCTGCGAAGACCTCGGCACCACCACGCGCATGCCGCCGGCGGCGCTGCGCGACGGCGAGACCGGCCTGTACCGCTATGGCTGCCCGCGCCGCCTGAGCGAACTGGTGGGCCTGCTGCGCACCGCCGTGGAGACGCACGACGTGAACCGCCTCTCCAGCCTGTACCTGTGGGGCGATGTCTCCGACGCCACCGCCAACCGCGTGCTCTCGCAACTGGAAGCCATCGCCGACCGCACGCTGGTGGATATCGCGCCGATGTATCCGGCCGAAACCGCCGAGGCTTACGTCCCCGTCGCCGCGCCCGACATGGCCGAATCCACCGGGGGCTACGTGCCGCCCGACAACAGTGCCGCCACCGCGATGGTCGAAGCGCCGCTCGCGCCCGCCACGCGGCCGCGGCCGTGGGGCCTGCGGCTCGAACAAGTGATGGCGAATGGCAGCACGCCCGCGCGCACGGTGCTGCGCCTGCGCCGCCAGTACAACTGCTTCTGGGTGAGCTTCTAGCCGGCTTCGGCCAGGTCGGCAGGCCACAGCGCGCGGATCGCCGCGATGCCCTGCGCACCGTGGTGGCGCGCCATCGGCACGTGCTCCGGGCCCAGGCCGCCGATCGCGTAGAGCGGCAACGAAACCGATTCGCGCAACGCCTCGAAGCCTTCCCAGCCCATCGCCGGCTCGCCGGGATGCGAGGCGGTGGGCAACACCGGGCCGAGCACGGCGAAATCGCAGCCCAGCGCCTGCGCGCGGCGCAGGTCGTCGGCGTGATGGCAGGAAGCCGCCAGTGGCACTTCCGCCGGAAGCGGGCGGGCATCGAGCGAGGCCAGTTGCTCCGAGCCCAGGTGCACGCCGAAGCCCAGTTCGCGGGCGAGCGCGATATCGCGATTGAGCAGCCACTGCACGTCACGGCGGCCGAAGCGTTCGCGTACTGCCTCGAGCAGCGCGCGCCAGCGGGCCGGCTCGCAGTGGCGCGCGCGCAGGTGCACGCGGCGCACGCCTTCGTCGAGCGCGATGCCGAGGTGGCGTAGCCAGGCTTCGGCGTCTTCGGGTTCGGGGGTGACCAGGTAGCGATCGGGCTGGCGCAGCGCCGCCACCACCGGCACGTCGGCCGGCGGCATCGAATAGCGGGACAGGCGTTCGGACGGCACCCAGGTGAGCGCCTGGCCTTCGCGCCCACGCGGCTGGCCCTTCCAGGCGCTGATCATGCGTACTTCCAGGCGCAGGCGTTTGTCGGGATAGCGCTGCGGCACTTCCATCAGCCACTCGCCGACCTCGGCCTCGATGCCCAGCTCTTCGTGCAGTTCGCGCGCCAGGGCCTGCTCGGAGCTTTCGCCCGCCTCGCGCTTGCCGCCCGGGAATTCCCACAGGCCGGGCATGTCGCGGGTTTCGGTACGACGGGTGAGCAGGATGCGGCCCCGGGCGTCACGGATGACGCCGGCCACGACGTGGATCGATCGCAAGGAATCAGGCATGGCCTGACTTTGCCGTGCACCGGGGGCGCGCGGCAAGCGGGGAAACCCGGAACTGTGTGAAGGAAATTGGAGTTCCTGCAGGTAGCAGGTTTCCGGTCGCTGCTGAATCCGCGCCTGCAGCGAGCATGATCTCGCTGGAGCAAAGCCCCCCTTTGTTAAGGGGGCGCGGCGACAGCCGCGGGGATAGGCCAGCAAGACCCGAACTGCGCGTTTCGCCCCGCGAAACCGCAGTCGCCACCCGCCAAGCGGGTGGCGCGGTCAGCTCAGCTCAGCTGAGCTGACCGTGGCAGTGCTTGAACTTCTTGCCGCTACCGCAGGGGCACGGATCGTTGCGGCCGACCTTCGGCGCCTCGCGCACGGCCTGTGCCACGGCGCCGCCACCCTGGCGGCCTTCCATGTCGGCCACTTCGTCCTCGGTGCCGTAGCCGCCGGCTTCCTGGTGCTGGAACTGCGACTGGCGCAGGCGCGCTTCGGCCTGCTGGCGTTCCTGCGCTTCCAGCGCAGCCACTTCCTCTTCGCTGCGGATGTGCACGCGCGCGAGCAGGTTGATCACGTCACGCTTGACGCTCTCCAGCATCTCCGAGAACAGCTCGAAGGCTTCCTTCTTGTATTCCTGCTTCGGCTGCTTCTGCGCATAGCCGCGCAGGTAGATGCCCTGGCGCAGGTAATCCATCTTGGCCAGGTGTTCCTTCCAGCCCTGGTCGAGCACGGTCAGCATGACGTGCTTCTCCAGCGCGCGCATGGTCTCGGCGCCCACCGCCGTTTCCTTGCCGCCGAAGTGCGCATCCACGGCGCCCTGCACCTTCTCGGCGATCTGCTCGGCGTCGAGCTCTTCCTGGCCCTTGGCAAAGCCGGCCAGGTCGATGTTCACGCCCAGCTCGGACTGCAGCGTCGCCTCCAGGCCCGGCAGGTCCCACTGGTCGTCCACCGAGTTCGGCGGCACGAAGCGCGCGACCAGGTCGTACACCACGTCGCCGCGGATGCCGTCCACGTTGTCCTTCACCGACTCGGCGTCCAGCAGCTCGTCGCGCTGGGCGTAGATCACCTTGCGCTGGTCGTTGTTGACGTCGTCGAAGTCCAGCAGGTTCTTGCGGATGTCGAAGTTGTGGGCCTCGACCTTGCGCTGCGCCTTCTCGATCTGGCGGCTGACCAGGCGGTCCTCGATGACGTCGTCCTCCTTCATGCCCATCAGGCGCATGGCCTTCTGGACCCAGTCGGAGGCGAAGATGCGCATCAGGTTGTCTTCGAGCGACAGGTAGAAGCGCGAGGAACCCGGGTCGCCCTGGCGGCCCGAACGGCCACGCAGCTGGTTGTCGATACGGCGCGACTCATGGCGCTCGGTACCGACGATGTGCAGGCCGCCGGCGGCCTTGACCGCGTCGTGGCGGCGCTGCCATTCGGTCTTGACGCGGAAGCGCTGGTCTTCGGTGGCTTCCTCGCCCAGTGCGTGCAGCTCGGTTTCCAGCGAGCCGCCCAGCACGATGTCGGTACCGCGGCCGGCCATGTTGGTGGCGATGGTCACCGCGCCCGGGCGGCCGGCGTTGGCGACGATGGTCGCCTCGCGCTCGTGCTGCTTGGCGTTGAGCACCTCGTGCGGCACGCCGGCCTTGCGCAGGTGGTCGGAGAGCATCTCCGAGGTTTCGATCGAGGTGGTGCCGACCAGCACCGGCTGGCCGCGCTTGTTGCAGTCCTGGATATCGGCCAGCACCGCGTTGAACTTGCCCTTGCGGTTGAGGAACACCTGGTCGGGGTGGTCCTTGCGCACGGTCGGCTTGTTGGTCGGGATCACCACCACTTCCAGGCCGTAGATGCTCTGGAACTCGTAGGCTTCCGTATCGGCCGTACCGGTCATGCCGGACAGCTTCTTGTACATGCGGAACAGGTTCTGGAAGGTGATGCTCGCCAGGGTCTGGTTCTCGCGCTGGACCGGCACGCCTTCCTTCGCTTCCACCGCCTGGTGCAGGCCGTCGGACCAGCGGCGGCCGGCCAGGGTACGGCCGGTGAATTCGTCGACGATCACCACTTCGCCGTCGCGCACGATGTAGTCCACGTCGCGCTGGAACAGCGCGTGCGCGCGCAGCGCCGCGTTGAGGTGGTGGACCACGCTGAGGTTCTGCGCGGCGTACAGGCCTTCCTCGTCGGTGAGGATGCCGGCCTGGCGCAGCAGGTCCTCGGCATGCTCCATGCCGGCCTCGGACAGGTGGACCTGCTTGCCCTTCTCGTCGACCCAGAAGTCGCCTTCGGCTTCTTCGCTTTCCTGCTTGGTCAGCTGCGGGACGATGCGGTTGACGCGGATGTACAGCTCCGGCGACTCGTCGGCCGGGCCGGAGATGATCAGCGGGGTGCGCGCCTCGTCGATCAGGATCGAGTCGACTTCGTCGACGATCGCGTAATGCAGGCTGCGCTGGTAACGGTCGGCGCGCGAGAGCGCCATGTTGTCGCGCAGGTAGTCGAAACCGAATTCGTTGTTGGTGCCGTAGGTGATGTCGGCGCCGTAGGCCTCGTGCTTGTCGCTGTGCGGCATGCCCGGGTAGACCACGCCCACGCTCAGGCCCAGCCAGTTGTACAGCCGGCCCATCTGGGCGGCGTCGCGGCGGGCCAGGTAGTCGTTGACGGTGACCACGTGCACGCCCTGGCCTTCCAGCGCGTTGAGGTAGACCGGCAGCGTGGCGACCAGGGTCTTGCCCTCGCCGGTACGCATTTCGGCGATCTTGCCCAGGTGCAGCACCATGCCGCCGATCAGCTGCACGTCGTAGTGGCGCATGCCCAGCACGCGGCGCGAGGCTTCGCGGCACACGGCGAAGGCTTCCGGCAGCACCTTGTCCAGCGCTTCGCCCTTGGCGATGCGCTCCTTGAACTCGGGGGTCTTGGCCTGCAGTTGCGCGTCGGAGAGCTTCTCCATCTCCGGCTCCAGCGCATTGATCTTGACGACGATGCGGCTGAGCTGGCGGAGGAGGCGTTCGTTACGACTGCCGAAGACGCGGGTAAGCAGGCTGTTGATCATTGAAGAAACCGGTTGAAGGGCACCGATGAAGATGCGCCGAAAAGAAGGAACGGTTTGACCGACGCCGGCTCCCCGACGACCGCCGCAAACGCGACAGGGCGCAAAGCGCCCTGTCGATGGCAATGCCCATTGTAGCTTGGGGCGGGGTCTGGCGAACGCAAGCCCCGTACCCCAGCGGGATCAACCGCGGCTGCGCCGCCCCACCGGGGTATTGTCGTTGTCGCCCAGGAACTTCCGGGGGTTCATGACCTGCCCGTCCTTCCAGACCTCGAAGTGGACGTGGGCGCCGGTGGAACGGCCGGTGGAACCGGCCTTGGCCACCTGCTCGCCGGCCCGGACCAGGTCGCCGGCCTTCACCGTCAGGCGCGAGTTGTGCGCGTAGCGGGTCACGTAGCCGTTGCCGTGGTCGACCTCGACCACGTTGCCGTAGCCGCCACGCACGCCGGCGTAGCTGACCACGCCGTCGGCCACGGCCATGACCGGGTCGCCGACGCTGGCGTGGAAGTCGATGCCCTTGTGCTTGGCGGCGCCGCCGTTGAACGGATCGGCGCGGCCACCGAAGCCGGAGGTGATGTAGGTGTTGCGGATCGGCATCCGCGACGGCACCGCGTTCTGCTCCAGCTGGTGGTCGAACATCAGCGATGCGAGGACGTTGAGCTGCTGGCCGGAGGCGGAGAACTGCTGTTCGAGTTGCCCTAGATCCTCCTTGAACTCGCCGACCGGCATGTCCTGGGACGGCTCGTCACCGCCACCCACGCCCACCGGTTCGTTGAAGTCGAACTCGCCGTCCTGCAGCTTGCCCATCTGGGTGAGGCGCTCGCCGAGGGCGTTCAGGCGCGTGGCCTGGGCCTGCAGCTCGCCGAGCCGCGCGGCCAGCGCGTTGACCTGCGCCTGGGACTCGCGCTGCACCTTGGCCAGCTCTGCCTGCTGTGCGTCGACCTTGGCCTGCAGGCGGGCATCGTTCACCATGCCCGCCCCGGTGGCCACGCCCAGACCGAGCAACAGGCCGGTGCCCAGCACCCCGCCCAGCACGGTCAGCGGCCGATCCGCTGCGAAACCGCGGATCTGTCGGGCCAGACGCTGGCCCCGGGTCTCTCGCGATTTGATTACGATCTTGTTGAAAGCCATATGTGAGTCTTCATGTCCAAGCCAAAGTCCAGCGCACGCGGTCCTTCCCTCCCGCAGCAGGCCATAGAGGCCGCGCTGGCGGACAAGACCGGCAACCCCTTGCGCCGAGCCTTGTGGCTCGATGCGCTGGACAGGCAGTTGCGCCCCCATCTGCCGCCTTCACTCGCCGGGCACTGCCGGCTTGCCAACGTGAAGGACGAACAGCTCGTTTTCCTCGTCGATTCGCCGGTGTGGCACGCCAAACTGCGGCTGGCCGAACAACAGCTCCTCGTTGCGGCCCGATCCGTCGGGCTGAAGGTCACGCGGGTGACCCCCAAGACCACCACCACTTCGCTGCATTCCCCAATGCCGAAGAACCCGGGGCAGTCGAAACCTGTTTCCGCCGCCACGCACAAGGGTCTGCGCGAAGCGCTGGCGTCCCTGCAGGACATCGAATCCTCCGGTGCGTCCAAGACGCGCCGTTGATGCCCTGGCCAGCCCTCCGGGCCGGCCGTCGCGCGTGAAGATCATGAGAAGAACGTACGCGACCGGACGCATCCTAGCGGCCCCGGGTGGGCCGTTAGTTAGGGAATTATTAAAGAGTCGTTAAATTCAGGAACTGGCTCGGTGTGAGTTCACAGTTCCATGACATGACCCCGGCGAGCTCCCTACAGGGAGGCCGGGGCGGTGGGGAGTCCCCTGTCGGGGAGGGCTCAGGCGTAGGCGGGGGTGCCGTAGGCGACCGGCGGCTGCACGCTGCCGGCCGGGAAGCTGACCCATTCCCAGGCTTCCTGCTGCGCCAGCAGGGCCCGGACCAGCTTGTTGTTGAGCGCGTGGCCGGACTTGAAACCCTCGTAGGCGCCCAGGATCGGGCCGCCGGCGAGGTACAGGTCGCCCACCGCATCGAGGATCTTGTGGCGAACGAATTCGTCGGTGTAGCGCAGGCCGTCGTCGTTGAGGACGCGGAATTCGTCCAGCACGATGGCGTTGTCCATCGAACCGCCCAGGCCCAGGTTGCGCTCGCGCATGTACTCCAGGTCGCGCATGAAGCCGAAGGTGCGCGCGCGGGAGATTTCCTTGATGTACGCGGCGGTGGAGAACTCCAGCTCGGCGCGCGACTGCTTGGCCGGGATCATCGGGTGGTCGAACTCGATGGTGAAGCCCAGCTTGTAGCCGTCATACGGGGTGAAGCGGGCGACCTTGTCGCCGTCGCGCACTTCCACCGGCGACTTGATCCGGATGAAGCGCTTGGCCGCGTCCTGCTCGATGATGCCGGCGGACTGCAGCAGGAACACGAACGGGCCCGAGGAGCCGTCCATGATCGGCAGCTCGGCCGAGGACAGCTCGACGATCGCGTTGTCGATGCCCAGGCCGGCCATGGCCGACATCAGGTGTTCGACGGTCTGGATCTTGGCGCCGTTGCAGGTGAGCCCGGTGCACAGGGTGGTCTCGGTGACCAGCCCGGCGTCGGCGGGCACTTCCACCACCGGCTCCAGGTCCACGCGACGGAACACGATGCCGTGGTTGACCGGCGCCGGGCGCAGGGTCATGTAGACCTTGTCGCCGCTGTGCAGGCCTACGCCGGTGGCGCGGATCGTGTTCTTGAGGGTGCGCTGTTGGGTCATGGTGGTGAAGTCTGAATGACAAACGCAGACAGGAGCTGAATTGGCAGGCTGTCCGGGTGCGTCGGATGTTAACAAAAGTGTCTCACGGGCGGGTTCACGCCCGGTGCCGCGTCCTGCCATGCGACGCCAAAACCCGCTGGGTCGGGGGCACACCGACCCGGCGGAAAGGACATGGCGCCGGCCTGCGGGAGGACTAGCCCGCCGGCCGCCGACGCTGCGTTCCACCCCCGCGATGGCGAAGGCGGCGCGCGGCGCCGGTGAAGCATTCCGCTTGCGCGGAAGTCAGTCGGCCTGGCGGCGCAGGAACGCCGGGATGTCCAGGTAGTCGCTCGGCAGTTCGGCGGCGGGCGGGGCCGACGCACCGGCACCGGCGCCGGCATCGCTGCTGGCGCGACGCAGGCCCAGGCCCATCGAACCACCGACGGCCTTGGACACGGCATCGCTGGCGCCGTTGTCGAAATCACCGAATTCCGGCTGGCCGGTGGTGGCGTTGCGCACCAGCTTGATCGGGGCGCGCTGCTCCGGACGCTGCGCCGTGCGGGACACCGCGCGGTTCAGGCCGGTGGCGACCACGGTCACGCGGACTTCGTCCTGCATGTCCGGGTCCAGCACGGTGCCGACGACCACGGTGGCGTCCTCGGAGGCGAAGCCTTCGATGGTGCGGCCGATTTCGTCGAACTCGGACATGGTGAAGTCCGGGCCGGCGGTGATGTTGACCAGGATGCCGTTGGCGCCGGCCAGGTTCACGTCGTCCAGCAGCGGGTTCTGGATCGCCGCCTCGGCCGCGGCCTGGGCACGGTCATCGCCGCGCGCCGAGCCGGTGCCCATCATCGCCAGGCCCATTTCGGACATGACGGTGCGCACGTCGGCGAAGTCGACGTTGATCAGGCCCGGGCGCACGATCAGGTCGGCGATGCCCTGCACCGCGCCCTGCAGCACGTCGTTGGCGGCGCGGAACGCCTGGATCATGGTGGCGTTGCGGCCGAGCACGGTGATCAGCTTTTCGTTCGGGATGGTGATCAGCGAGTCGCAGTGCGCCGACAGCTCCTCGATGCCCTTCAGCGCCACCTGCATGCGGCGCCGGCCTTCGAACGGGAACGGCTTGGTGACCACGGCCACGGTCAGGATGCCCATTTCCTTGGCCAGCTGCGCCACGACCGGCGCGGCGCCCGTGCCGGTGCCGCCGCCCATGCCGGCGGTGATGAACACCATGTCCGCGCCCTGCAGCGCGTCCATGATGCGCTCGCGGTCTTCCAGCGCGGCCTGGCGGCCGACTTCCGGATTCGCGCCGGCGCCCAGGCCCTTGGTCACGTTGGTGCCCAGCTGCAGCTGCAGCTTCGCACCGCAATTCTTGATGGCCTGCGAGTCGGTGTTGGCGGTGATGAACTCCACGCCGTCCACGCTGCTGCTGACCATGTGCGCCACGGCGTTGCCGCCGCCACCGCCCACGCCCACGACCTTGATGACCGCGTTGGGTGCCATCTTTTCGATCAGTTCAAAATGTGCCATGTCCATGTCCTCTAGTGTGGAGCCGTGACCCGGGGGTTTCCCGTGGCCGGCGTTCTCTTCTGGTTTGAGTACTGCGTGCCCTGCTCTGCTTCGACTGCCCACTGCCTGTTGCGTACTGCCACTTCGTACCGCGCTTTCAGAACTCGCCGCGGTACCAGTTCTTGAGTTTGTTGAAGAAGCTGCCGGCGCGGCCGGTCGGGATCGACGGCCGGCGCGGATGCTCGATCTGGCTGCCCATCAGCAGCAGGCCCACGCCGGTGGCATGTACCGGGTTGCCCACCACCTCGCCCAGCCCGGTGACGTGCTGCGGGATGCCCACGCGCACCGGCATCTGCAGCATTTCCTCGGCCAGTTCGACCACGCCTTCCATCTTCGAAGCGCCACCGGTGAGCACCATGCCGGCGCGCACCAGTTCCTCGAAGCCGGAGCGACGCAGCTCGGCCTGCACCATCTCGAAGATTTCCTCGTAACGACCCTGCACCGCCTGCGCCAGCGAGGCGCGCGGCATGCGACGCGGCGGGCGGTCGCCCACCGACGGCACCTGGATGCTTTCCTCGGCGGTGGCCAGCTGCGCCAGCGCGCAGGCGTAGCGCACCTTGATCTGCTCGGCTTCCGGGGTCGGCGTGCGCAGCATGTGCGCGATGTCGTTGGTGACGTGGTCGCCGGCGATCGGCAGCGAGGCGGTGTGGCAGATCGCGCCCTGCACGTACACGGCGATATCCGTGGTGCCGGCGCCGATATCCACCAGCACCACGCCCAGCTCGCGCTCGTCGGCGGTCAGCACCGCCACGCTGGAGGCCAGCGAGGACAGCACCAGGTCGTCCACCTGCAGGCCGCACTTCTGCACACACTTGCTGATGTTGGCCGCGGCCGACTGCGCGCACACCACCAGGTGCGCATGCACCTCCAGGCGCACGCCGGTCATGCCGACCGGGTTGCGGATGCCTTCCTGCGAATCGTCCAGCACGTACTCGCGCGGGATCGCGTGCAGGATGCGCTGGTCGGCGGGGATCGCCACCGCCTTGGCGGCGTCGAGCACGCGCTCCAGGTCGCCCCAGGTCACTTCGCCGTCGCGGATCGGCACGATGCCCGGCGAGTTCTTGCACTGCACGTGGTTGCCGGAGATCGAGGCGTAGACCGAACGGATCTCGCAGCCGGCCATCAGCTCGGCCTCTTCGACCGCGCGCTGGATCGACTGCACCGTCGATTCGATGTCCACCACCACGCCGCGCTTGAGCCCGCGCGACTCGTGCGAACCGATGCCGATCACCTCGATCGGGTTGCCCGGCGAATACTCGCCGACCAGCGCCACCACCTTGGAGGTGCCGATGTCGAGGCCCACGATGAGAGATTTATCGCCCTTGCGGTTCATGTACTGGCTGCCGGAATGCTGAAAAGGGAATGCGGAAGGGAGACGCGGCGGGACGCGGCGGCGACGCGGCGCGGCCCGGCGGGCGGCGCGCTCGCCGGCGCGGCGGCCGGCTGTCTCTCCAAAGTGAAACCATTGGTGTAGCGAAGGTCGGCGCGCGCGATCGGCTGCTGCGGGTCGAGCAGCTGCGGCAGCACGCGGGCGAAACGTTGCAGGCGGGCGCGCGCGTCGTCGCGGCCGATGATCACCGCGATGCCGTTGCTGAGCCCGAGCGACCAGCTGCCGCGCGCGTCCATTTCCAGGCGCTGCACGTCCAGGCCGGTCGGCGCGAACAGCGCGCGCGATTCGTTGTAGAGCGCGACCACTTCGCGCGTCTTGCTGTCCGGGCCGCCGAGCTGTGGCAGCTGCAGGTTGCGCAGGCGCGGCGGGATCGCGAACAGGCGACCCTGCTCGGAGAGCATGCGGTCCGCGCCCCAGCGCGCGAACGGCTGGTGTTCGACCACGCGCACTTCCAGCACGTCCGGCCACTGCTTGCGCACCTGCGCGCTTTCCACCCACGGCAGCTGTTCGATGGCGTCCTGTGCGTCCTTCAGCTTCACCGCGAAGAAGCCCGAGCGCGCATACGGCAGCACCACCGCGCGCAGCTGTTCGGCCGGCACGCGCTTGAAATCGCCGGTGACGCGCAGCTTGGCCAGCGGCCAGCGCTCGGCGCCGACCCAGCCGTTGAGCACGGCCACCACCGGCAGCGCGACCAGCGCCACCGCCAGCAACCAGGCGAGGATGCGCAGCGCGGCGTTCATGCGCGCACCTCCGCCCGGGCCGGGATACGGCAGGCGCAGGCAGCCGTGGCGGCCGGCGCCATCGCGCTCCGCCCCCCGGCCTGCGTGGTGCCGTATCCCGTCAACCTCATCGGCTCGACTCCGCGACGGTCTGTTCGAGGATCCGCCAGCACAGTTCGTCGAATTCCACGCCCAGCTGGCGCGCGGCCTTGGGCACCAGCGAATGGCTGGTCATGCCCGGCGCGGTGTTCACTTCGAGCAGGTAGAACTGCCCGCTGGCGCGATCGCGCATCACGTCCACGCGACCCCAGCCGGCGCAGCCGGCAGCCTGGAACGCGGCCAGCGCGATGCGGCGGATCTCCGCCTCGGCCTCGCCTTCCAGGCCCGGGCACAGGTACTGCGTGTCCTCGGCGATGTACTTGGCGTTGTAGTCGTACCACTGCCCCTTGGGCACGATGCGGATCGACGGCAGCGCCTGCGCGCCGAGCACCGCCACGGTGAGTTCGTCGCCTTCGATGAGCTGCTCCATCAGCAGCTCGCCTTCGTAGCGGGCGGCCAGGGCGACGGCGTCATCGAGCTGCGCGTCATCGAACACGCGGCTGACGCCGACGCTGGAACCTTCATTGGCCGGCTTGACGATCACCGGCAGGCCGAGCTCGCGCGCGGCGGCATGCACATCGGAACCCTTGCCCAGCCGCACGTAACGCGGCGTCGGCAGCCCCAGCGACAGCCACACCTGCTTGGTGCGGATCTTGTCCATCGACAGCGCCGAGCCGAGCACGTCCGAGCCGGTATACGGCACGCCGAACGCATCCATCAGGCCCTGCACGATGCCGTCCTCGCCCCCGCCGTTGTGGCCGTGCAGGACGTTGAACACGCGGTCGAACTGGCCCGCGGCCAGCGCCTTGGCCAGCGCCGGGATGCCGTCGACCGGCTGCGCATCCACGCCACGACCGCGCAGCGCTTCGAGCACGTTGCGGCCCGAATCCAGCGACACCTCGCGCTCGCTCGACGTACCGCCGAGCAGCACGGCGACGCGGCCGAACACGGCCGGGTCTTCATGGCGGCGGACGGGCAGCGAGCTCATGCCTTCTCCCCGCTGCGGAAACCTTCGTTGGCGATGTGCTGGGCGACGTAGCCGATATCGCCCGCGCCCATCATCAGCAGCAGGTCACCGTCCTGCAGCACGTCCGGCAGCACCTCGCCGAGCTGGGCGACCTGGCCGACGACCACCGGCTCGCTGCGGCCGCGCGCCCGGATGGCGCGGGCCAGCGAACGCGCGTCGGCGCCCGGGATCGGCGCTTCGCCAGCCGGGTAGACCTCACTGAGCACCAGCGCATCGACGGTGCTCAGCACCGCGGCGAAGGCGTCGAACTGGTCGCGGGTACGGCTGTAGCGGTGCGGCTGGAACGCCACGACCAGCCGCTTGTCCGGCCAGCCGCCGCGCGCGGCGGCGAACACCGCTTCCAGCTCGCGCGGGTGGTGGCCGTAGTCGTCCACCACGCGCACCTTGGCACCGGTGACGGTGGTGACTTCGCCCAGGTCGTTGAAGCGGCGGCCGATGCCGGCGAAGGATTCCAGCGCCTTGCCGATCGTCTCCGGCGCCACGCCCAGCTGCCAGCCCACCGCGGCGGCGGCCAGCGCATTGAGCACGTTGTGGCGGCCCGGCAGCGCGAGCGTCACCGGCGTGGTGGTGCCTTCGGGCAGGCGCAGGGTGAAGCGCATGCGCGCACCGTCCTGCACCACGTCCTCGGCGCGCACGTCGGCGTGCGCGCTCATGCCGTAGGTCATCACGTGGCGCGGCGTCTTGGCGGCCAGCGCGGCGACTTCCGGGTCGTCGATGCACAGCAGCGCCAGCCCGTAGAACGGCAGGCGCTGCAGGAACTCGGCGAACGCCGCCTGCACGCGGGCGAAGTCGTTGCCGTAGTTCTCGAGATGGTCGGCGTCGATGTTGGTGATCACCGCCACCAGCGGGTTCAGGCGCAGGAAGCTGCCGTCGCTTTCATCGGCCTCTGCCACCAGCCACTGGCCACCGCCGAGCTTGGCGTTGGCGCCGGCGGCGAGCAGCTGGCCGCCGATCACGAACGTCGGGTCCAGCCCGCCTTCGCTCAGCACCGCGGCGGTGAGGCTGGTGGTGGTGGTCTTGCCATGCGTGCCGGCCACCGCGATGCCGCGGCGGAAGCGCATCAATTCGGCCAGCATCGCCGCGCGCGGCATGATCGGGATGCGCTGGCTGCGCGCTTCCATCAGTTCCGGGTTGTCCTCGCGGATCGCGCTGGAGACCACCACGCAGTCGGTGCCCAGCACGTTGGCGGCCGAGTGGCCACGCATCACGCGCGCGCCAAGCTTGGCCAGGCGGCGGGTAGCCGCGTTGTCGGCGTTGTCCGAACCGGAGACCTCGTAGCCCAGCGTCAGCATGACCTCGGCAATGCCGCTCATGCCGGTGCCGCCGATGCCGACGAAGTGGACGCGCGGGAACGCGCGCACCAGGTCCTGGCTGTCCTGCAGTCGACGGATCATGCGCGGCCTGCCTGCGCGGAGCGCTGCTGTGCGAACGCCCACTGGCGCTTCGCGGTTCCCCACTTCATACGGCTTCCTCGAGAATGATGTCGGCGATGCGTTCGGCCGCATCGGGTTTGGCCAGTCCACGCGCGGCCTGGGCCATGGCCAGGCGGCGCGGCGGGTTGGCCAGCAAATCGCGCAGCACCGGCTGCAGATGCGTGGCCAGCGCGTCGTCCTGCTTGAGCAGCACGGCGGCGCCGGCATCGACCAGGTATTCGGCGTTGCGGGTCTGGTGGTCGTCGACGGCGGCGGCGAACGGCACCAGCACGCTGCCCACGCCCGCCGCGCACAGCTCGGCCAGGGTGGAGGCGCCGGCGCGGCACACCACCAGGTCGGCCCAGGCATAAGCGGCGGCCATGTCGGCGATGAACGGTTCGACGCTCGCCTGCACACCGGCCTGCGCATACGCGGCCTCGGCTTCGGCGCGCAGCTTCTCGCCGCACTGGTGGCGCACCTGCACCTCGGGATGGCCGAGCGCGGCGAGCGCCTGCGGCACGGAGTTGTTGAGCACGCGCGCGCCCTGGCTGCCTCCCAGCACCAGCACGCGCACCGGGCCACCGCGGCCGGCGAAGCGTTCGGCCGGCGGCGGCAGCGCGGCGATCTCGGCACGCACCGGGTTGCCCACCGCTTCCTCGCCGGCGAAGCTGCCCGGGAAGCCGGTCAGCACGCGGCGCGCGAAGCGCGAGAGCACCTTGTTGGTCATGCCCGGCGCACGGTTCTGTTCGTGCACCAGCAGCGGCAGCTTCATCAGGCGCGCGGCCAGGCCACCGGGGCCGGCGGCGAAACCACCGAAGCTCACCACCGCGCGCGGCTGGCGGTCGCGCAGCACGAAGCCGGCGCCGCGCACCGCGCGCATCACCCGCCACGGCGCGCCGAGCAGGGCCAGCTTGCCCTTGCCGCGCAGGCCACTGATGGCGAGCGTGTCGATCGGGATGTCGTGCTGCGGCACGAGGCGGGTTTCCATCGCGCCGTCGGCGCCGAGCCAGGTCACCGGCACGCCGCGCGCGCGCAGCACCTTCGCCACGGCCAGGCCGGGGAAGATGTGCCCGCCGGTCCCCCCGGCGAGGATCATCACGGGGCGCGGCGTGGCTGCGCTCACGCGATCCTCCCGAAGGTCGGTTCGACACGCGGCTGCATGCGGCTGGTGCCACGCAGCGCCTGCGCCGCGGCGGCGATCTCGCTGGCAGTCGGCGGGACCGGACGCGCCGGCGCGGTGGCCGGCGCCGGGGCGGCCTCGGCGGCTTCCGGCGCGGTGGCGCCCTGCGCGCCCGGCGCGAGCTTGCTGCGCAGGCGCTCGGCGCGGTCGGTCTCGTAGGAGACGCGCAGCAGCACGCCCATCGCCACGCAGGTCATCAGCACGGACGAGCCGCCCGAGGAGATCAGCGGCAGGGTCAGGCCCTTGGTCGGCAGGATGCCCAGGTTCACGCCGATCGACACGAAGCTCTGCATCGCGATCCACAGGCCGATGCCGAAGGCGATGTAGCCGGAGAAGTGGCGCTTCATCTCGATGCAGCGCATGCCCAGCCAGAACGCGCGGCCGACCAGCAGCGCATACAGCGCCACCACGCCGCACACGCCGACGAAGCCCAGTTCCTCGGCGATCACCGAGAAGATGAAGTCGGTATGCGATTCGGGCAGGTAGTTGAGCTTCTGCACCGAGCCGCCCAGGCCCACGCCGAACCACTCGCCGCGGCCGATGGCCATCAGCGCGTTGGACAGCTGGTAGCCCGAGCCGAGCTGGTCCGCCCACGGGTCCATGAAGGAGGTCACGCGGCGCATGCGGTACGGCTCGAGGATCACCAGCGCCACCAGCGCCGGCAACAGCAGCAGGATCGGCAGGATGATGCGCTTGATCTGCGCGCCGCCCAGCACCAGCATGCAGGTGGTGACGCTCAGCAGCAGCATCGAGGAGCCGAAGTCCGGCTGCATCAGCAGCAGGCCGACCAGCAGGCCGACCACGAACACCGGCTTGAGCATCGCCTGCCAGGTGGCGTTGACCTCGTCGCGGAAGCGCACCAGGTAGCTGGCCAGCCAGATGATGTAGAGCACCTTCACCGCTTCCACGGTCTGGAAGCGCGACACGCCCAGGTTGATCCAGCGCCGCGCGCCGTTCACCGTGCTGCCCACGCCGGGGATGAACACCACCAGCAGCAGGCCGAAGCAGGCCAGCAGCAGCCACTGGTTGTGCTGCTCGATGTTCTTCAGTTCCGTGCGCATCGCCCAGAACGCCAGGCCCATGCCCACGCCCAGGAACAGCAGGTGGCGGGTGAGGTAGTAGAACGGGCTGGCTTCCAGCTCGATCGAGCTGGAGGCGACCATGACCACGCCCAGCGACGCCAGCGCCACGGCCGCGCCGAGCAGCCACGGATCGTAGCGGCCTCCGATCGCTTCCAGGCGGGTCGCTTGGCGGGACAGGTCGTTCATCTCAGCGCACCTTCAACGTGGCCAGGCCGATCAGCACGAGCACGACGGAGATGATCCAGAAGCGCACGATCACGCGCGGCTCCGGCCAGCCCTTGAGCTCGAAGTGGTGGTGGATCGGCGCCATGCGGAACACGCGCTTGCCGGTGAGCTTGAAGCTGGCGACCTGGATCATCACCGAGAGCGTCTCGACGACGAACACGCCGCCCATGATCACCAGCACCAGTTCCTGGCGCACGATCACCGCGATGGTGCCCAGCACCGCGCCCAGCGCCAGGGCGCCGATGTCGCCCATGAACACCATCGCCGGGTAGGTGTTGAACCAGAGGAAGCCCAGGCCCGCGCCGGCGATCGCCGCGCAGATGATGACCAGCTCGCCCGCGCCGGGAATGGACGGGATCTTCAGGTATTCGGAGAACACCACGTTGCCCGAGGCATAGGCGAACACGCCCAGCGCGCAGGCCACCAGCACGGTCGGCATGATCGCCAGGCCGTCCAGGCCGTCGGTGAGGTTCACCGCGTTGGAGAAGCCGACGATCCAGAAATAGGCGATCACCACGAAGCTGATGCCGGCCAGCGGCAGCGCCACCGCCTTGAACATCGGGATGTAGAAGGTCAGCTCGGCCGGGACCTTGGCGGTGTAGAGCAGGAACAGGCCGGCGGCCAGGCCGAAGATCGACTGCAGCAGGTACTTCCAGCGCGACTTCAGGCCGTTCGGGTCGCGGCGGACGATCTTGATCCAGTCGTCGTACCAGCCGATCGCGCCGAAGCACACCATCACCGCCAGCACCAGCCACACGTAGCGGTTGCGCAGGTCGCCCCACAGCAGCACCGAGAGGGTGACGGCGAGCAGGATCAGCGAACCGCCCATGGTCGGCGTGCCGGCCTTGGAGAAGTGGGTCTGCGGGCCGTCCTGGCGGATCGGCTGGCCGCCCTTGAACTGGGCGAGCTTGCGGATCACCGCCGGGCCCATCCACAGCGAGAGGAAAAGCGCGGTCAACGCGGCGAGGATGCCGCGGAACGTCAAATAGCCGAACAGCCCGAACAGGCTCTCCAGTTGCTGTAGCCAACGGGCCAGCTCAAGCAGCATTCGGTGCTTCCTCCCCATGCGCGAGCAGCGCGGTCACGATCTTGTCCATGGCACTGCCGCGCGAGCCCTTGACGAGCACGCGCAGCGGCGTCGTTGCATTGCGGATGTCGGCTTCCAGCGCGGCGGCCAGTTCGGCATGGCTGGCGAACACGCGCCCGCGCTCGCCGAACGCCTGCGCGGCATGCGCGCTCAGCTCGCCCAGTGCGTACAAGCGCGCCAGCCGGGCGTCGCGCGCGCGGCGGCCGGCGGCGGCATGCAGCGCGGCGCCTTCCGGGCCGAGTTCGCGCATGTCGCCGAGCACCAGCCAGCCCTCGCCCGGGCCGGCCAGCGCATCGATGGCGGCGTCCAGCGAACCGGGGTTGGCGTTGTAGCTGTCGTCGATCAGCACCGCGCCGCCCGGCAGCACGTGGGCGATCTGGCGGCCGGCGACCGGGCGCGCCTGCGCCAGGCCCTCGGCGATGCGGTCCAGGCCGATGCCCGCGCCCAGCGCCAGGGAAGCGGCGGCCAGCGCATTGCGGATGTTGTGGCGGCCCGGCAGGTGCAGGCTGATCGCCACCTCGCCCTGCGGCGCGACGAGGGTGAAGTTCGACACCTGCGGGGTCATCTGGATCTTTTCGGCGCGCACCTCGGCGCTGGCCTCCAGGCCGAAGCGCAGCACGCGGCGGCCGGTGCGGGCCGGTTGCACCATCGCCTGCTCGAACCACAGGCCGAAGGCGTCGTCGGCATTGATCACCGCCACGCCGTCATCCGGCAGCGCGCTGTAGATCGCGCCCTTGGTGGTGGCCACGCCCAGCAGGCTGCCCATGCGCTCCAGGTGCGCCGGGGCGATGTTGTTGACCAGCGAATAATCGGGGCGGGCGATGTCGGTGAGGTAGGCGATGTCGCCCGGCTTGCCGGCGCCCATTTCATAGACGGCGAAGTCGGCATCATCCGGGGCGGCGATCACCGCCAGCGGCAGGCCGATCTCGTTGTTGCGGTTGCCCGGCGTGGCATACACGCGCAGGCCATCGACCACCTGCACGTGCTGCAGGATCGCCAGCAGCAGCGACTTCACGCTGGTCTTGCCGTTGGAGCCGGTGATCGCGAACACCTTGGTGCTGCGGCCGCGCTGCATGCCGGCGGCCACGCGGGCCAGCGCCAGTTCGGCATCGGCGACCAGCACCTGCGGCAGTTCGATCTCCGGCAGCAGGCGTTCGACCAGCAGGCCGCTGGCGCCGCGCATCAGCGCGTCGCCGGCGAAATCGTGGCCATCGAAGCGCTCGCCGCGCAGGGCGACGTACAGGCTGCCGGTGGCCAGCGTACGGGTGTCGTTGCTGACGGCGTCGATCATCACGTCGTCGCCGTGCAGCTCGCCGCCGGCCCAGTGCGCGATCAACGACAGCGGGGTGTGCTTCATGCGTGCGCCTCCCCGTTGGCGAGCAGGCCCGCGGCCACTTCGGTGTCGTCGAAGGGATGCTTCACGCCGGCCACGTCCTGGTAGGGCTCGTGACCCTTGCCGGCGACCAGCACGATGTCGCCCGGGCGCGCCTGGCCGATGGCCGCGGCGATCGCCTTGGCGCGGTCGCGCTGCACGGTGACGGCGTCGGCGTGTTCGAAGCCGGCGAGGATGTCGGCGACGATGGCATCGCCGTCTTCATTGCGCGGGTTGTCGTCGGTGACGATGACCACGTCGCCCAGGCGCTCGGCAATCGCGGCCATCTGCGGGCGCTTGCCGGCATCGCGCTCGCCACCGCAGCCGAACACGCACAGCAGGCGGCCGTGGACGTGGCCGCGCAGGCTGTCCAGCGCCTGCTCCAGCGCGTCGGGGGTGTGGGCGTAGTCGATCACCACCAGCGGCTGGGCGCCGTTGCCGCCGAGGCGGTTCATGCGGCCGCGGATCGGCTGCAGGCGCGAGAGCACCCCGGCGATGACGTCCGCCGGCTGGCCGAGCGCGAACAGCGCACCGGCCACCGCCAGCAGGTTGTCGATGTTGAAGCGGCCCAGCAGCGGCGAGCGCACCGGGTGCGCGCTGCCGTCCACTACCAGGTCGAAATTGAGGCCGTGGTCGTCCAGGCGCAGCGCTTCGGCGCGCAGGCGCGCGCCTTCCTGGCCGCGCGAGCTGACGCCGATGCGGGCGATGCCCTCGCCCAGCCCGGCCAGCAGTTCGCGGCCGAAGGCGTCGTCGAGGTTGACCACGGCGGCCTTGAGCCCGGCGCGCGAGAACAGCCGCGCCTTGGCCGCGCCGTAGCTGGCCATGTCGCCGTGGTAGTCGAGGTGGTCGCGGGTGAGGTTGGTGAACACCGCCACGTCGTAGTGCACGGCGTCCACGCGGCCCTGGTCGAGCGCGTGCGAGCTGACTTCCATCGCCACCGCGCGTGCGCCGGCGTCGCGCAGGTCGGCGAGCACCTCGTGCATCTGCAGCACCAGCGGCGTGGTGAAGCCGGTCGGCACCGCATGGCCGTACAGGCCCACGCCCAGCGTGCCGACGCTGCCGCTTTCGATGCCCAGCAGCTTCCAGGCCTGCGCCATCAGCTGCACAGTGGAGGTCTTGCCGTTGGTGCCGGTGACACCGACCATCGTCATCGCCTGCGAGGGATGACCATGGAAGCGGTCGGCCATCGCGCCCATGCGGCCACGCAGGCCCGGCACGGCGATGGCGTCGGCCGGGGCCGGCAGATCCGCCGGGGCCGGCGGGTCGAACAGGATCGCGGAGGCGCCCTTGGCGCGCGCCTGCTCGACGAAACCCAGGCCATGCGCGCCGAAGCCGGCGATGGCGACGAAGGCATTGCCGGGGCGCACGGCGCGGCTGTCCAGCACCAGGCCGGTGATCTCGACCTCGCGCGCCAGCGGCAAGTCGGGCAACAGCTGCGACAGCGGCATCGGCCGGCTCACTGGCGGGCCTCCTGCAGCGGCGCGGTGGTGGCGCTGGCGGTGGGAATGCCGGCATCCACTTCATCGGCGGCCGTGGGCATCAGGCCGTCGCCATCGGTATCCACCGCTGGCGCCACCGCGGCCGGCGCCGGCTTGGGCAGCGCACCGCCCGCCTTGCCGGCGGCCTGCGCGGCCAGCCAGGACTGGATGTCGTCCGGCGGCACGTCGGCCAGGCGCAGCGCGCCTTCCATCACGCGGTGGAATACCGGCGCGGAGACCAGGCCGCCGTAGTACTTGCCGCCCTGCGGGTCGTTGATGACGATCACCGTGGCGAAGCGCGGCCGCGTCGCCGGCACCAGTCCGGCGAACAGCGCGTTGTAGTGGCCGCGCTCGTAGCCGTTCGGGCCGTTCTTGCGCGCGGTGCCGGTCTTGCCGGCGACGTGGTAGCCGAGGATGGCCGCATCCTTCGCGCCGCCCTGCGTCACCACCGTCTCCATCATGCCGATCACGGTGTGCGCCACTTCCGGGCTGATGACCTGGCGCGATTCGCCGCGCTGGCCCTTCACGAAGGTCGGCGGGTTCAGGCGGCCGCCGTTGCCCAGCGCGGCATACGCCTGCGCGATCTGCAGCGGCGTGACGTTCAGGCCGTAGCCGTAGGACATCGTGGTCTTGGACGAACCACTCCAGCGCGCCGGCGACGGCAGCAGGCCCGCCGCCTCGCCCGGGAAGCCGCTGTGCGGCACGCTGCCGTAACCGAAGTTGTGGACCGTCTGGTAGAAGGTCTCGTCCGGCAGCTTGGCGGCGATCTTCGCCGCGCCGATGTTCGAGCTGCGGGTGATCACGCCGGTGACGTTGAGCACGCCGTTGTTGCGCGGCACGTCCTTGATGGTGAAGCGGCCCACGGCCATGTAGCCGGGGTTGGTGTCGATGGTGGTGTTCGGGGTGACCACGCCGGCCTGCAACGCGGTGGCGATGGTCAGCGGCTTCATCGTCGAGCCCGGCTCGACCAGGTCGGTCACCGCGCGGTTGCGGCGCGCCGCCGGGTTGATGCCGGTCACCGCGTTGGGGTTGTAGGTCGGCAGGTTGACCATCGCCAGCACTTCGCCGGTGGCCACGTCCATCACCACCATCGAACCGCCGGCGGCCTTGTTCTCGATCAGCGCGTTGCGCAGTTCCTTGTAGGCCAGGAACTGGATGCGGCGGTCGATGCTCAGGGTCAGGTCCTGGCCCGGCTCGGCCGGCTTCACCAGGTCCACGCTCTCCACGATGGCGCCGCGCGCATCGCGCACCACGCGCTTGCTGCCCGGCTTGCCGCGCAACCACTGGTCGAACGCCAGCTCCAGGCCTTCCTGGCCGCGGTCGTCGATGTTGGTGAAGCCCAGCACGTGCGCCATCGCCTCACCCTGCGGGTAGAAGCGGCGGAACTCGCGCTGCGAAAACACGCCGGGGATCTTCAGCGCCACGATCTCGTGCGCGCGGTCTGGATTGATCCGGCGCTTGAGGTACATGAACTCTTTTTCGGCCTTCTGCGACAGGCGCGAGCTCAGCTCGTCCTGCGGCATCTGCAGCGCCTTGGCCAGCTCCGGGATGCGGTCCGGGTTGCGCAGCAGTTCCTGCGGGTTGACCCAGATCGATTCCACCGGCGTGGACACCGCCAGCGGTTCGCCGTTGCGGTCGGTGATCATGCCGCGCGACACGGCGATGGGCAGCTCGCGCAGGTAACGCGCCTCGCCCTGGCGCTGGTAGAAGTCGCTGTTGATCAGCTGCACGTAGGCCGCGCGGCCGATCAGCGTGACCGAGCACAGCGCCAGCGTGGTGCCGACCAGCATCAGGCGGCCACGCAGGTTGAAGCTGGTGCGCATGCGCGAGCGGGTGGGTTTCATGGCGCACATCCCTGTGCGCCACCCTTCGGGCGGCTTCGCCGTGAAAAACGCACGTCCTGACGTTTTTTCATGGCCGCACCACCACGATGTCGGCGGTTTCCGGGAACTTCATGCCCAGGCGCTCGCGCGCGATCTGGTCGACGCGGTTGCTCTCGGCCCAGGTGGCCTGTTCCAGCTGCAGGCGGCCGAACTCGATGTCGAGGTCGTCGCGGGTCTTCTGCAGGCGGGTGAGCTCCACGAACAGCTTGCGGTGCATGTGGCGCATGTAGACCACGCCAATGCCCGAGGCCACGGTGCAGGCCAGCAGCACGATCAGCAGCAGGCGGCTCATGCCGTCACCGCCAGCTTCTCGGCCACGCGCAGCACCGCGCTGCGGGCGCGCGGGTTGGCGGCCAGTTCGTCGTCTTCGGCGCGGATCGCCCCGCCGATGGCCAGCAGCGTCGGCGTGAACGCCTGCGCTTCGGGCAGGCGGCGGTTGGCCGGCGGCGCCTTGGCGTGGCGGTTGATGAACTGCTTGACGATGCGGTCTTCCAGCGAATGGAAGCTGATCACCGCCAGCCGGCCGCCGGGCTTGAGCCGGGCCAGCGCCGCGTCCAGGCCGGCTTCGAGGTCGGCCAGTTCGCGGTTGATGTGGATGCGGATGGCCTGGAAGCTGCGCGTGGCCGGGTGGATCTTGTCCTTGCCGCGCGGCATCACCGAGGCGATGAGGTCGGCCAGCTGCGCGGTGCGCAGCAGCGGCTGCTCGGCACGGCGCTGCACGATGGCCCGCGCGATGCGGCGGCTCTGGCGTTCTTCGCCGTAGGTCCACAGCACGTCGGCGATCTCGCGTTCCTCCGCGCTGGCCAGCCACTGCGCCGCGCTCTGCCCGGCATCCGGGTCCATGCGCATGTCCAGCGGGCCGTCCTTGCCGAACGAGAAGCCGCGCTCGGCCACGTCCAGCTGCGGCGAGGACACGCCCAGGTCCAGCAGCACGCCGTCCAGCGCCTGCGCCTGGTCCCACTGGCCCAGCGTGGCGAAGCTGGCGCGGCGGATGGACACGCGCGCATCGCCACCGAACGACTGTTCGGCCACGGCGATCGCTTCGGGATCCTTGTCCATCACCAGCAGCCGGCCTCCCGGGCCGAGTCGTTGCAGCACGCCGCGCGCGTGGCCACCACGCCCGAACGTGCCATCCAGATACGTTCCGTCCTCGATCACCTGCAGGCCTTCCAGCACCTGCGTGTACAGCACCGGCAGATGCGCCGCCGGCGGCTGCGACACCGGGAGGTGACCGGGCTGCGCGTCAGGGCGCATCCGGGCACCCCGGCTCACAACCTGAGGTCGAGCAATCCATCGCCCAGATCCCCGTCAGACAGCGTCTGCTGGATCAACGCGCGATGTGCCTGCTCGCTCCACAGTTCAAACTTGTCGCCCATGCCCAGCAGGACGGCCTTCTTCTCGATGCCCACCGCGTTGCGGTGGCTGGCGGGGATGCTCAGGCGGCCATTGCCGTCCAGTTCGAGCACGGCCGAGGAACCGACCAGCTTCTGCTGCAGCACGCGCACGGTGCGCAGGGTGTTGGGCTTGGACATCACGTCGTCGCGCACCCGCTGCCACTCCTTCTCCGCGTACAGCCACAGGCAGCCGGCTTCGAACGGGTTGTAGGTCAGCACCAGGCGATTGGCGCTGTCACGCGCGACGAGGTCGCGGTAAGCGGTGGGAACCGCCAAGCGCCCCTTGTCGTCGACTGTGATGGCCGTCTCGCCTTGAAACACGCTGAAAAACCCTCGGCACCCACTCGGGCGGTTATTGAACCACGAAAAACCACAAAAACCCCGGTTTTCCCTCCGTTGCCCACCTTAGCAGCGCGCAAAGGGTTGTCAACAACTTTCCGAGCAACAAATCGCTTGGGGGATCAATGGCTTGCAGCAATGTTTAGAGACTTGTTCAAGGCTTATCCACAAGTTGCTGTTTCGTCTCAGATTTTGAGATTGAACCGAAATTCAGCCCCGTGTAGAGGGTGTTAAGACCGGGTCGGCACCCTGCCCGCCCGTGGCAGCCGACTGCGCAAACCGGCCACAATCCGGCGCATGTGCCTGGTCGCCATTGCCTGGAAAACCCATCCCCGCTGGCGCCTGGTGCTGGCGGGCAACCGCGATGAGTTCCACGAACGGCCCACCGCCGCGCTCTCGCACTGGCCACCGCCGCATGCCGGCGTGATGGCCGGGCGCGACCTGCGCTCCGGCGGCAGCTGGGTGGGGCTGGGCCCCGGCGGGCGCGCGGCGGTGGTGACCAACGTGCGCGACCCGATGGCGACCACCTCGGGCCCGTCGCGCGGCCACCTGATCGCCAACTACCTGGCCGGCGCGCAGGACGCCACAGCCTTCGCGCTCGACCTGGCCGCCAGCGCCGCCGACTACCCGCCGTTCAACCTGTTGCTGGCCGATGGCCAGGCCTGCCGCTATCTCGGCAACCACCCGGCCGGCGCGCGCGGGCTCGAACCGGGCGTGCATGGCATGTCCAACGGGGCGCTCGACGCGCCGTGGCCGAAGACGCGCCGGCTCACCGCGGTGCTCGGCGAGTGGATCGGCGGCGTGGAGGAATCCCTCGACCCGCTGTGGGCGGCGCTGTCCGACGAACGCACCGCCCCCGACGACGCGCTGCCGGACACCGGCGTGGGCCTGGAACTGGAGCGGCGCCTGTCGGCCGCCTTCATCCGCGGCCGCGACTACGGCACCCGCGCCAGCACGATCCTGATGGTCGACCACGACGGCGGCGGCTGGATCCACGAGCGCCGTTTCGGCCCCGATGGCCTGTTCCTCGGGCAGACGCGGCTGGACCTCTGAGCCCGCCGGCCCGGCGCGTCGGCTACAATGCGCGCGGCGGAGTCGGCCAGGCAGTCGCGTCATCCGAAAGGATGCCGAGGAAAGTCCGGGCTCCACAGGGCAAGGTGCCAGGTAACGCCTGGGCGGCGCGAGCCGACGGAAAGTGCAACAGAAAGATACCGCCGAAGCTTCCCCGTGAAGCTGGCAAGGGTGAAATGGTGCGGTAAGAGCGCACCGCGAGTCCGGTAACGGACCGGCACGGCAAACCCCACCTGGAGCAAGACCAAATAGGGACCTCATGACGCGGCCCGCGTCGGGTCCGGGTAGGTTGCTTGAGCGTCGCGGTGACGCGGCGCCTAGAAGAATGACTGTCCACGACAGAACCCGGCTTACCGGCCGGCTCCGCCCCTTCTTCCTTCAACTGCCGTAGAGCGCCTTGCGCGGCGCGCCGCTCAGTTCGGCCGCCAGCTTGGCGGCCGTGGACGGCGGCAGGTGTTCGCCCAGCTTGGCGTACAGGCGCCGGCCCTCGGCCAGTTTCGCCTCGGCCTCGGCATCCTCGCCGGCGCCCTGCACCATCACCACGAACTCGCCCTTGCGCTGGTTGTCGTCGGCCTCGACCCGCGCGAGCAGGTCGGCCAGGGTGCCGTCGAGCACCGTCTCGAACAGCTTGGTGAGCTCGCGCGCGATCACCGCCGGGCGCGCCGCGCCGAACGCGGCGGCCATGTCGGCCAGCGATTCGTCGATGCGGTGCGAGGACTCGTAGAACACCAGCGTGCGCGCCTCGCCGGCCAGCCGGGCCAGGCGCTCGCGGCGCGCGCCGGCCTTGGCCGGCAGGAAACCCTCGAACACGAAGCGGTCGCTCGGCAGGCCGGCCACGCTGAGCGCGGCGATCGCCGCGCACGCGCCCGGCACCGGGCTCACCTTCAGCCCGGCCGCGCGTGCGGCGCGCACCACGCGGAAACCCGGGTCGCTCACCAGCGGGGTGCCGGCATCGCTGACCAGCGCCAGCGAATCGCCGCCCTGCAGCCGCGCCACGATGCGCTGCGACAGCGCCTCCTCGTTGTGGTCGTGCAGCGCCACCAGCGGCTTGTCGATGCCGAAGTGGGCCAGCAGCTGGCCGGTGCGGCGGGTGTCCTCGGCGCAGATCGCCGCCACGTTGCGCAGGGTTTCCTGCGCGCGCGGGGTCAGATCGCCGAGGTTGCCGATCGGCGTGGCCACGACATGGAGGGTTCCTGCGGAAGTCATCGGCGGTTTTTCCAGGCTCAAGGTTAGAATCGTAGCGTTTTTCGCCGGCACGCCTCCGTCCGCCCCGTCGACTGGAACCGAAATGAACAACCGCTTCGCCCGGATCTCCGCCCTGTCCCTGCTGCTCGCGCTGTGCGCCGGCTGCGCCACCAGCAGCCTCGCCCCGCAGGCTTCGCCCGCGCAGGCGGCGGCGTTCTCGCTGCTCGAACAGGGCAAGCCGCGCGAAGCGGCGCAACAGTTGGAGGCACAGGCCTTCGCCGCCACCGGCGCGCAGCGCAGCCGCCTGCTGGCCGACGCGGCCTTCGCCTGGAACGAAGCCGGCGATGCCACCCGCGCGCGCAGCCTGCTGGCGCAGGTCACCCCGCGCCAGCTCGGCGGCGAGGAGAAGGCCCGCTACCAGCTGCTCAGCGGCGAGTTCGCGCTGGCCGACAACCAGCCCGCGCAGGCGCTGCAGAACCTGGGCGAAACCGCGCCGGGGCTGTCGCCGGCCTACCAGGCGCGCTGGTTCCTGGCGCGCGGCAAGGCGCTGGAAGCCACCGGCAAGCCGGTGGAAGCGGCCGAGGCGCGCAGCCATGCCGACGCCGGCCTGACCGGCAGCGCGCGCAGCGACAACCAGCGCGAGATCATGCGCCTGCTCGCCGCGCTCGATGACAACACCTTGCGCGCGCGCGCCACCGCGCTGCCCGCCGGCAACCCGCTGTACAACTTCGCCGGCCGCGCGCTGCTCAGCCGCGGCCTGCCGCTGCCGCGCCCGTTCGACCGCGCGCCGAGCAGCTTCGACGTCAGCAAGCGCCCCGCCGCCGACCGCGACGGCTACCGCCCGCCGGTCAAGCTCGCCGTGCTGCTGCCGCTCACCGGCAACCTCGCCACCGCCGCCGCGCCGGTGCGCGACGGCCTGCTCGCCGCCTACTACGCCGAATCGCGCCGCCGTCCGGACATCGAGTTCCTCGATACCGCCGGCACGCCGGGCGGCGCCACCGCCGCGTACGACCGCGCGGTCGCCGCCGGCGCCGATTACGTCATCGGCCCGCTCGGCCGCGACGAGGTGAGCGCGCTGTTCGCGCGCTCGCTGAGCGTGCCGGTGCTGGCGCTCAACCGCCCCACCGATGTCCGCGAGCCGCCGGCCGGCAGCGTCGGCTTCTCGCTGGCGCCGGAGGACGACGGCATCATGGCCGCCGAGTACCTGCTCGCGCACGGCCAGCGCAACGCGCTCGTGGTGGCCAGCAGCGACGACAATGGCCGCCGCGCCGCCACCGCCTTCCGCGAGCGCATGGCCGCGCGCGGCGGCCAGGTCGCCGGCAGCATCAGCGTGGCCGAAACGCCGGGCGATGTGTCCGCGCAGCTGCGCAACTACGCCGCCGCCGATTCGGTGTTCCTCGCCGTGCGCGGCCCGACCGCGCGCGCGCTCGCCCCGCAGCTGGCGCTCTCCGGCCTGGCCGGCAAGCCGCGCGTGGGCAGCTCGCAGCTGGTGCTGGGCACCGGCAAGCCGGAAGAAGACATGGCACTGGACGGCATCGCCTTCCCGGGCGAGCGCTGGACCAGCAGCGGCGTCACCGGCCTGCCGAGCGCGGCCAGCGTGGCGGCGACCCTGCCGACCGCGCGTGGCCCGGCTGCGCGCCTGTTCGCCTTCGGCTACGACGCCTGGCTGATCACCGCCTACCTGGAGCCGCTCGCCGCCGGCAGCGAAGGCGGCCTGCCCGGCGCCACCGGCACGCTGCACCTGGACGGCTTCGGCAACATCCTGCGCTCGCCGGCGTGGTCCACCTTCAGCGGTGGCCGTCCGAACGCGATCATCGGCACCCGCTGATCCCTTGAAGATCGACCGGCGCACCCGCGGAGCGACGGTCGAAGCGGCGGCGCGGGCGCACCTGCTCGCCGCCGGGCTGGCGGATATCGCCACCAACGCGCGCTATCGCCCCGGCGAGCTGGACCTGGTGATGCGCGACGGCGACACGCTGGTGTTCGTCGAAGTGCGCTACCGCCGCGACGCGTCCTTTGGCGGCGGCGCGGCCTCCATCGACCTGCGCAAGCGCCGCAAGCTGGTGATGGCGGCGCAGCTGTTCCTGGCGATGCATCCCACATGGGCGCAGCAGCCGTGCCGGTTCGACGTGGTCGAGGCCGAGGGCGAACCGCCGCGCTTGCGCTGGCTGCGCGATGCATTCCGCGCGGACGACACCTGACCCCATGCCCTCGATCCTCACCCATGCCGCCGTGCCGCTCGCCTTGTGGGCGGCGAGTGAGCGCGGGCGCATTTCGCCGCGGTTGCTCGCGGCCGGTATCGTCGCGGCGATGCTGCCGGATGCCGACGTGCTCGCCTTCGTCCTGCGCATTCCCTATGCCGATGCCTTCGGACATCGCGGCGCCAGCCATTCGCTGCTGTTCGCCGCGTTGTGCGCGTTGCTGGCGACAAGCCTGCATCGGCCACTGCGCGCAGGTGCCTTGCAGGCGGGCGTGTGGGTGTTCCTCTGCGCGGCCTCGCATCCGCTGCTCGATGCGATGACCTCCGGCGGGCTCGGCGTCGCGCTCGCCTGGCCATGGCGCGAGACACGCTTCTTCGCGCCGTGGCGGCCGATCCTGGTTTCGCCGATCGGCGCGGGCTTTTTCAGTGCACGCGGGCTGGAGACGCTGCTCTCCGAATTGCGCTGCGTGTGGCTGCCGCTGGCATTGGCGGTCGTTGGCTGGCGCGCAATACAGTCCGCGCCCCGCGGATCGACGCACCTACAATAGGCCGATGACCACGCTGCCCGCCGCTTTCCTCGACGCCGCGTCCGCCCTCCTCGGCCCGGAGCGCTGGCGCACCGACGAACCCACCCGCCAGGCACACGGCCAGGACGATTCGCGCCGGTTCGCGCTCCCCGATGCGGTGGCCTTCCCGCGCGATGCCGAGGAAGTGGCCGCGCTCGTGCGCGCCTGCGCCGCGCATCGCGTGGCGCTGGTCGCGCGTGGCGCCGGCACCGCCACCACCGGCGCGGCGGTGCCGTTCAACGGCGGCGTCGTGCTCTCGTTCGCACGCATGAACCGCATCGTCGAGATCCGCGCCGCCGACCGCTGCGCCATCGTGCAGCCCGGCGTGCTCAATGGCGACCTGCAGGAAGCGCTGGCGCCGCACGGCCTGTTCTGGCCGCCGGATCCTTCCAGCGCGGCGATGTGCAGCGTCGGCGGCAACCTGGCCACCAATGCCGGCGGCCCGCGCGCGGTGAAATACGGCGCCAGCCGCGACAACGTGCTCGGTTTGGTGGCGGTGACCGGCAGCGGCGAGATCATCCGCTGCGGCGGCCCATACACGAAGGACGCCACCGGCTACGACCTCACCCACCTGATCGTCGGCAGCGAAGGCACGCTGGCGTTGATCGTGGAAGCCACGCTGAAGCTGACGCCCCGCCCGCGCGCGCAGGCCGGCCTTCGCGCGTTCTACCGCGACGTGGCCAGCGCGGCGGCGGCGGTATCGCGCGTGATGGCGCAGCCGGTGGTGCCGGCGATGCTGGAATTCATGGACGCGCATGCCATCGCGCTGCTGCGCCACAACGGCAGCGACGTGCCGGAGGCCGGCGCGATGTTGCTGATCGAAGCCGACGGCGACGAGGACACGCTGCCCTACGCGCTGCAATCGCTGGCCGATGCGGCCGAGGGCGACGGCATGCTGTCGCTGGATGTCGCCGCCGACGGCGTGGCGCGCGACCGCCTGTGGGCCGCGCGCAAGGCGCTCTCGCCGGCACTGCGCACGATCAAGCCGGGCAAGATCAACGAGGACGTGGTAGTGCCGGTGTCGCGCATCCCGGACCTGGTGTCGGCGATGGAAGCGTTGTCGGTGCAGGCGGATCTGCCCATCGTGTGCTTCGGCCATGCCGGCAACGGCAACCTGCACGTCAACATCATGTACAACGACGCCGACGCGGCGGAGACCGCGCGCGCGAAGGCGGCGATGCCGAAGATCTTCGAGACCGTGCTGGCGTTGGGCGGCACGCTCTCGGGAGAACATGGCATCGGCGTGGCCAAGCGCGACTTCATGGCACAGGCATTCGATGCGGCCACGCTGGCGGCGATGCGCGCGGTGAAGGCGGCGCTGGATCCGGCGGGGATTCTCAACCCGGGGAAGGTCTTGCCGCCGCTCGCGGGCTGAACGCGCTCGGGGCTGAAGCCCTTCCTACCCGCGCGCCTGCCCGATGAACCGCAGTCCCACCCCCGGCTCGGTGACGATGTAACGCGGCGCCGTCGCGTCGTCATGCAACTTCTGCCGCAGCTTGCCGACCAGGATGCGCAGGTAGTGCGTGTCCTCCTCGTGCGTCGGCCCCCACAGTTCGCGCAGCAATTGCGGCTGCGTGACCACGCGGCCGGCATGCCGCATCAGCAGCGCCAGCAACGCGTACTCCTTGCGGCTCAATCCCGCCGCCTCGCCGTCCATCGTCACCTCGCGCAGCGCGAGGTTCACGTGCAGCCGGCCATCGTCGAACACGATCTCCTCCGGCGTCGCCCCGCCGGACTGGCGCAGCAGCACGCGGATGCGCGCCATCAGTTCCTGCACGCCGAACGGCTTGGTGACGTAATCGTTGGCGCCGCCATCCAGCGCGGCGACCTTCTCCGATTCGCCAGCGCGCACGGTCAGCATGATCACCGGCACCGCCGACCACTGCCGCAGCTCGCGCAGCACCTCGTGCCCGTCGCGGTCCGGCAGGCCGAGGTCGAGCACCACCAGGTCGGCGCCATGCGTGGCGAGTTCGGCCAGCCCCTCGGCCGCCGTGCCGGCCTGCAACACGCGATAGCCCTGAGCGCGCAGGCTGATATCGAGGAAGCGGCGGATCTGCGGCTCGTCGTCGATGATGAGCACGCGCGGCGGCGGGGCGATGGCGGCGTCTTGGGACACGGGCGTGGCGGGTTCTCAGTCTGCGGGCGGCCGGGCCGGCCGCGGCGGCGGCTCCAGCAGCGGCAGGGTAATGCGGATGGTGGTGCCGCGGCCATCGGCCCCGGCCAGCGCCTCCACGCTGCCGCCATGCGCGCCGATCATGCCCTGGCAGATGGTCAACCCCAGCCCGGTGCCATGGCGGCCACGGTCGCCGCGCTCGACGCTGTAGAACATGTCGAAGATGCGCGCGCGCTCGTCCTCGGGAATGCCGGGGCCGCGGTCGCTGATGTCGATGCGCAGCGCGCCGTCGTGCAGCGCGGCCGTCACCCGCACCGGCTCGCCCGGCGGTGAAAACTTGGCCGCGTTCTCCAGCACGTTGAAGATCGCCTGCTCCACCAGCGCCGGATGCACCCAGATGGGCGCCAGCGCCGGCGCGATGTGCAGGTCCAGCTTCACCTCCGGCTGGTAGCGCTGCAGGCGCCGCGCGGCCGAGCCGATCAACTCGTCCACGCCGATCCAGTCGCGGTTGAGGCTCAGCCCGGCGTGGCCGAGGCGGGTCATGTCGAGCAGGTTCTGGATGTAGCGGTCCAGGCGCTCGCCTTCCAGCTGGATGGTGTCGAGCAGGCTGCGCCGGTCCTGCGCGTCCATCGCCTCGCCGTAGCTGGCCAGGCTGGAGGCCGAGCCGATCATCGAGGCCAGCGGCGAGCGCAGGTCGTGCGACACCGACGAGAGCAACGCCGAGCGCAGGCGTTCGGTTTCGCCGCTGACGCGCGCACTCTGCAGGTCGGCGACCAGCCGCGTGCGCAACGCGGCCTGGCCGATGTCCTCCACCATCGCCTCGGCCAGCCGCCGCTGTTCCAGCGCCGGGCGCTGCACCGAGGCATCGAAACGCAGCGCGACCACGCCGAGCGTGCCGCGTTCGTGCTGCACGGGCAGGCACCACCAGTCGGCGCCGGCCAGCGTATCGGTGAAGCGGCCGGCGGGCTGGCCGTGCCGCTGCGCCCAGTCGGCGGCGCTGCGGTCCAGCGCGGAGAGCGTCACGCTGCCCTCGCTTTCGCGCTTGTCCAGGCGCAGCCACGCATCCACGCCAAGCGCGGTGGCCAGCGCACGCCGGCCCGCCTCCACCACCTCGCCCAGGTCCGCCGCGGTGCTCAGCTGGCGGCCGAGTGCCTGCAGCGCATTGGCGTGCGTGTTGGCCGCGCGCAGCGCCAGCACCTGCATGCGCAGGCGCGAGGCCAGCCGCCCGGCCACCAGGGCGGCGATCAGGAACAGGATCACCGTCACCACGCCCTGGCGGGCGCTGATGTTGAAGGTGAAGCGTGGCTCGATGAAGAAGAAGTTGTAGGCCAGGAAGCTCAGCAGCGCGGCCAGCACGGCGGCGACCATGCGCGTGCGCGACGCCACCAGCACCACGGCCACGATGAACACCATCGACAGGTCATCGATGTCGGTCCAGCGCTGCAGCAGCCAGGCCACCCCTACCGCGGCGGCGGCGGTCACCAGTGCGTAGGCCAGGTCGTAGCGGCGCAGCCAGCGCATCGGCTGGCGCGATTGCCGGCGCGACCGTGCGCGCGCGTCGGCCGAGCTGACGATCACCAGTTCGTAGTGCGCGCCCCGCTGCAGCAGCCGCTGGGTCAGCGTGCGATTGAACATGCGCGCCAGCGGGCGTTCGCGCGTGCGGCCGAGCACCAGCGTCGAGGTGCCGCTCTGCGCGGCGAAGTCGAGCAGCGCGTCGGCGATGTTGCTTCCGTGCAGCAGCGCGGTATCGCCGCCCAGCCGGCGCGCCAGTGCGAAGGCGCGGTCGATCTCCAGCTGCCAGGCGGCATCCATGACGGTGCGCGCCTGCACCGTCACCACCGTCCACGGCGCATCGCGGCGCTCGGACAGGCGGCGCGCCACGCGCACGAGGTAATCGGAACTGCCGCGCCCGTCGATGGCCACCACCACGCGGCGGCGCAGCGCGGCGGTGCCGGGCAGGCCGCGCGCGGTCTGCGCGTCGCGCAGGTCGCTGTCCACGCGGTCGGCGGCGGTCTGCATCGCCAGTTCGCGCAGGGCGGTGAGGTTGGAAGGCGAAAAGAACGCCTGCAGCGCCTGCGTGGCCTGTTCGGGCAGGTAGACCTTGCCCTGCTGCAACCGCTCGATGAGTTCGCGCGGCGGCAGGTCCACCAGCACGATGTCGCGCAGGCGATCGAACACCGCGTCGGGCACGGTCTCGGAGACGCGCACGCCGGTGATGCGCAGCACGACGTCGTTGAGGCTTTCCAGGTGCTGGATGTTGACCGTGGTGTAGACGTCGATGCCGGCGTCGAGCAGCTCGATCACATCCTGCCAGCGGCGCTCGTGGCGGGTGCCGGGTGCATTGCGGTGCGCGAGTTCGTCGACCAGCGCCAGCTGCGGGCGGCGCGCGATCAGCGCGTCGAGGTCCAGCTCCTCCAGCGTGCGGCCGCGGTATTCGATGCGCTGGCGCGGCAGCACGGGCAGGCCGTCGAGCAGCGCGGCGGTCTCGCTGCGGCCATGCGTCTCCACGATGCCGGCCACCACGTCCACGCCCTGCCGCAGGCGCTCGCGCGCCCGCGACAGCATGGCGTAGGTCTTGCCCACGCCGGGCGCGGCCCCGAGGAACACGGTGAGCCGGCCCCCATGTTCGCGTTGCAGTTGGCCGATGAGAGCATCGGCCTGTTGCGTGCGTGCGTCGCTCATGCTGGCGATTGTGGCCCAGCCCCGGTGACGCCGGCGAGCGAGGTGCTCATCGCAGCTGGTCCAGCGCCAGGTTGAGCTGCAGGACGTTCACCCGCGGCTCGCCGAACACGCCGTACTGGCGCGGCTGCACCTGCTGGCGCAGCAGCTCGGCCACGCGCGCCTCGGGCAGGCCGCGGGCGGCCGCGACACGGCGCACCTGCAGTTCGGCCGAAGCCGGCGTGATGTCCGGGTCCAGCCCGCTGCCGGACTGGGTCAGCAGGTCCGAAGGCACCCGCGCCGGGTCGATGCCGTCGCGCTTGGCCACCGCGGCGCGCGTCTCTTCGATGTGCTTGAGCAAGTCCGGGTTGGAACGCGCCTGGTTGCTGCCGGCGGCCGACATCGGGTCGTACTTGGCCGCCGAAGGCCGCGGCTGGAAGTAGCGCGCGTCGCTGAAAGGCTGGGCGACCAGGACCGAACCGACCACGCGGTCGCCGTCCTGGATCAGCGAGCCGGCGGCCTGTGCGGGAAACGCCGCACCGGCGACAAGCGTACCGGCCACCGAATAGGCGAAGCCGAAGCCGACCAGGGTGACCAGCGCCAGGGCGAGCGATGCGCGCCAGGCGCCGCCGTCGTGCAGGACGGCGGCGGTGGAACGGGAAGGAGAAGGGGCTTTTCCCATGATGGAATCCTCAGATACCGACCATGGCGGCGATCGCCATGTCGATCAGCTTGATGCCGGCGAACGGCAGCAGCACGCCACCCACGCCGTAGACGAGCATGTTCCGGCGCAGCAGCGTGGTCGCGCCGGCGGGCTTGAAGCGCACGCCGCGCAGCGCCAGCGGGATCAGCGCCGGGATGATGATCGCGTTGAACACCAGCGCCGCCAGCACCGCGTTGCGCGGGCTCGACAGCTGCATGACGTTGAGCGCGGCCATCGACGGGATCGCCGCGGCGAACAGCGCCGGCAGGATGGCGAAGTACTTCGACACGTCGTTGGCCAGCGAGAAGGTGGTCAGCGCGCCGCGGGTGATGAGCTGCTGCTTGCCCACTTCCACCACCGCCAGCAGCTTGGCCGGGTCGCTGTCCAGGTCGACCATGTTGCCGGCCTCCTTGGCGGCCTGCGTGCCGGAGTTCATCGCCAGGCCCACGTCGGCCTGCGCGAGCGCCGGGGCGTCGTTGGTGCCGTCGCCGACCATCGCCACCAGCCGGCCGCCAGCCTGTTCGGCGCGGATGCGCGCGAGCTTGTCTTCCGGGCGGGCCTGGGCGATGTAGTCGTCCACGCCGGCCTCGGCGGCGATGGCCGCGGCGGTGAGCGGGTTGTCGCCGGTGATCATCACCGTCTTGATGCCCATCGCGCGCAGGCGGGCGAACTTCTCCTTGATGCCGTGCTTGACCACGTCGGAGAGCTCGACCACGCCCAGCGCATGGCGGCCCTCGGCCACCACCAGCGGCGTGGCGCCGCCACGGGCGACTTCCTCGATGCGCCCGGCCAGCTCGGGGCTGACCATGCCGCCGTTGCCCTGCACCCACGCCCCGATGGAATCCCCGGCACCCTTGCGGATCTGCCGGCCGTCCACGTCCACGCCGGACATGCGGGTCTGCGCGGTGAAGGCGATGAAGTGCGCGTTCGCCGGTTCGACCGCCGCGGCGCCCTGCTCGCGCGCCAGGCGCACGATGGACTTGCCTTCCGGCGTCGGGTCGGCGAGCGAGGCGAGCATGGCCGCGTCGCGCAGCTGCGCGCGGTCGATGCCGGCGAGCGGATGGAACGCGGTGGCCTGGCGGTCGCCGTGGGTGATGGTGCCGGTCTTGTCGAGCAGCAGCACGTCCACGTCGCCGGCCACTTCCACCGCCTTGCCCGACTTGGCCAGCACGTTGGCGGCCAGCGCGCGGTTCATGCCGGCGATGCCGATGGCCGGCAGCAGGCCGCCGATGGTGGTCGGGATCAGGCACACCAGCAGCGCGATCAGCAGCATCGGGTCGAGCGTCACGCCGACGAACCCGGCAATCGCCGGCAGCGTGGCCACCACGATCAGGAACGTCAGCGTCATCGCCGCCAGCAGCAGCGTCAGCGCGATCTCGTTCGGGGTCTTCTGGCGGTTGGCGCCTTCGACCAGCGCGATCATGCGGTCCAGGAAGCTGTGGCCCGGCTCGGCGGTGACCTTGAAGATGATCTCGTCGGACAGCACGCGGGTGCCGCCGATGACGCCGCTGCGGTCGGTGCCGGCCTCGCGCAGCACGGGGGCCGATTCACCGGTCACCGCCGCTTCGTTGATGGTGGCCACGCCGCGCACGATCTCGCCGTCGGCGGGAATGAACTCGCCTTCGGAGACGATGACGTGGTCGCCCGGGCGCAGCTCGGCGGCGGGCACGCGGGTTTCGCGACCGCCGAGGTCGCTCTCCACGCGGCGCGCCACCAGGTCCTTGCGGGCACGACGCAGCGACGCGGCCTGGCCGCGGCCGCGCGCTTCGGCGACGGCTTCGGCGAAGTTGCCGAACAGCACGGTGACGAACAGGATCGCCGTCACCGTCCAGCCGAAGCCGGCCGAGGCGTCACCCGTGAGCGTGATGAGGGCCGACAGCAAGGTGCCGACCATCACCACCGCCATCACCGGGCTATGCCACAGGTGGCGGGGGGAGAGTTTGAGGAAGGCATCGCGCGTGGCCGAACGCAGCGTGGCGGCGTCGAACAACGCGACCTCGCTACGTTGGCGCTTTTCGATAGAGGGAAGGGTGCTCATGGGGTTTCTCTTCAGGACGCGGCCAGGGTCAAGTGCTCGGCAATCGGGCCCAGCACCAGCGCCGGCATGAACTGCAGCACGGTGAGGACGAGCACGACGGCGACCAGGGTCAGGGCGAAAGTGGGCGTTTCGATGCGCAGGCTGCCGCCCGACTCGGGTGCGTGGCGCTTGGCGGCCATGCGCGCGGCCACGACCAGCGGCACGATCAACGCGGGGAAGCGGCCCAGCAGCAGCACCGCCACGCAGGTCAGGTTCCACCAGTAGGTGGCATCGCCCAGCCCTTCGAAACCGGAACCGTTGTTGGCGAAGGCCGAGGTGAACTCGTAGAACACCTGGCTGATGCCGTGGAAGCCCGGATTGGAATTGCCGGTGAACTGCGGCAGCGCCAGCGTGACGGCGGTGAAGCCGAGCAGCACCAGCGGCTGGAGCAGGATCAGCAGCGCGAGCAGGCGTACTTCGCCGGCTTCGATCTTGCGACCGAACAGCTCCGGCGTGCGGCCAGTCATCAGGCCGGCGAGGAACACGCTCAGCAGCAGGTAGACGATGAACTGCTGCAGGCCGCAGCCGACACCGCCCCAGATCGCGTTGACCAGCATGTTGACCATCGCCACGCCCCCGGTGAGCGGCGCCAGCGAGTCATGCATGGCATTGACCGAGCCGTTGTTCACCTGCGTGGTGATCGAGGACCACAACGCGGCGTTGTCCACGCCCAGGCGCACTTCCTTGCCTTCCATCAACGCGGCGCTGGCGGTGGTGGCCGAATGGCCTTCGGACCACATCGACGCGCCGGTGGACAGCACCGACATCAGCAGCATGCTGCCGAAGATCAGCGCGGTGAAGCGGCGGCGTCCGGTGAACGCGCCGACCATGAACACCACGCTGACCGGGATCAGCATGATCGCCAGCATCTCGAGGAAGTTCGACAGCGGCGTGGGGTTTTCCAGCGGCACGGCACTGTTCGGGCCATACCAGCCGCCGCCGTTGGAACCCAGCTGCTTGATGGCGACCATCGCCGCGACCGGGCCGACCGGGATCTTCTGCCCGGCCATGCCGGCGCTGGCATCGACCGGCGTCACGGTGGGACCGGAAGCGAAGGTGGACGGTACGCCCTGCGAGGCGAGCAGCAGCGTCCACACCAGGCACAGCGGCAGCAGGAAGCGCACGCTCGGGCGCACCACGTCGGCCCAGTAGTTGCCGACGTCCACGCTGTCCGCGTGATCGGCCTGCGGGGCGGGGGTGGCCTCCTTGGCCTGCATCCGCGCACGGCCGCCCATCAGCCCGCGCAGCGTGGCCACGACGAGCGCCAGGCCCATCATCGGCGACACCACCTGCAGGCCGACGATGCCGGTCATCTGCGCCAGGTACGAGAGCTGCGCCTGGCCGGAATAGTGCTGCTGGTTGGTGTTGGTGAGGAACGAGACCGCCGTATGCAGCGCGGTGTCCCAACGCAGGTTCGGCACGTGGTCCGGGTTGAGCGGCAGCATCCCCTGGGTCATGAAGACGACCCATGCCAGCAGCCCCACCACGAGGTTGCTCGCCAGAAACGCCAGCGCGTAGCCGCGCCAACTCATGCCGCGTTCCGGGCGGGCGCCGAGCAATGCATAGATCGGCTTTTCGAGCAGGCCGAACACGGCATCGCCGCGCATCGGCGCGCCGCGCATGATGCGCGCCAGGTACAGGCCCAGCGGCCAGCCGAGCGCGATGGCGACGGTGAAGAGAAGAAGGGTTTCGGTCATGGCGAGGTCCTCAGAAGTCTTCCGGACGCAGCACGACGTACAGCAGGTAGGCCGCGGTGACGATCACCGCGAGTCCACACACGAAGGCAAGCCAGGCAGGCATGGGTCATCTCCTCAGAAGGAAGCTTGCAGCGCCGCTTCCACGCGCGAACCGGCCAGGCCGGGGAACAGGCGTTCGGCGGCATGGTCGGTGTCGTGCGCGGTCACGCGCAGTTCCAGCGGCGAGCGGATCGCCCACACCACGCCGAGCTGGCCGTGGGTGTAGCTGTCGCCGTAGGCGTCATCGAGCCAGTAATGGCCCAGCGCGGCCTCGATGCGGAAGCGCTCGCCGAGCGGGAAGCGCGCGCCAACCTGCGCATAGGTGCCGGTCTGGTCGCTGGCCATCACGTCGTTCGACCAGCCCAGCTGCGCCCAGTAGTTCTGCTTCCAGGTCAGGGTGCCGTTGAGCTCGGTCCAGTTGAGGTCGACGGTGGTCGAGGGATAGCGGTAGTGGGTGAGGTTGGCATCCAGCGCCCAGTCGTCGGACAGGTTGCCGCCCCAGCCGAGGATCAGGTCCAGCTCGCTGCTGGCGTGGGTCTGCGGGGCGAATTCGACGTTCGAGCCCCAGGCCGAGGCGTACAGGCCGTTGTCGGCGGCCCACTTCAGGCCGGCCTGGGCGGCGAAGTCGCCCTGGGTCTGGGTGGTGCCGCGCCAGACGTAATCGCTGGTGAGGGTCATGTTGCCGGACAGCGTGCTGGCGGCGGCCAGCGGCGCGGCGGCACCCAGGCACAGCAGAAGGGCAGCGCGCGAGAAGCCGCGGCTGGCGGTGTGGAGCGGGGAGTACATGGGTGGGTGGCCTTTCGGTGATCGAGGCGGAACCATTCCGCCGATCACGAAAGTCTGGGCGCCGCCTGCGTAAAGTCGCTATGGCAGCCCGGCGGGGCACGCGTAAATTCGGCGTAACCGCCCGGTGGGCGTTGGCTCAGCCGAAATGCTGGTAGCCGCTGCGCGGCGGATGCCAGGCGCAGCCTTCTTCATCGAGCACCTGGATGCCCTCGCCCGCCAGCACGCGGCCGATCACATGGCCCTGCGTACCGGCGAATTCAAGTGCGCGCTGCACGGCCTCGCGGTCGGCCGCGGCGGCGGTGAAGCACAGTTCGTAATCGTCGCCGCCGCCGACCTGCCATTCGCGCGCACGGCGATCGCCCAGCGCGCGCAGCGCCGGCGACAGCGGCAGGCCTTCCAGCGTGATCCGCGCGCCCACGCCGCTGCGGGCGCACAGGTGGCCGAGGTCGGCGAGCAGTCCATCGGACACATCCACGCAGGCATGCGCGAGGCCGCGCAGCCGCAAGCCGGCGTCCACGCGTGGCGTGGGCCGCAGCAGGCGCTGGCGCAGGTGTTCGCGCGCCGCTTCGGCGGCAGGCGTGGTGACGTCGAGTTCACCCTGCTGCCAGAGCGCGAGCGCGGCAGCGGCCTCGCCGGGCGTGCCGGTGATCCAGATGTCGTCGCCGATGCGCGCACCGTCGCGACGCAGTGCTGCGCCCGGCGGCACGCTGCCGATCGCGGTGACGGAAAGCGACAGCGGTCCGCGCGTGGTGTCCCCGCCGACCAGCGCGACGCCATGGGCATCGGCCAGCGCGAAGAAGCCATCCGCGAACGCGTCCAGCCAGGCGGCCTCGTCTTGCGGCAACGAGAGCGACAAGGTGCACCAGCGCGGCTGGGCGCCCATCGCGGCGAGATCGGAGAGATTGACCGCCAGCGTCTTCCAGCCGATATCCGCAGGCGCGGTTTCAACGGGGAAATGCACGCCGGCGTTCAAGGTGTCGGCGGTGATCGCCAGCTGCTCGCCGGCCGGCGGCTGCAGCAGCGCGGCGTCGTCGCCGATGCCCAGCGGCACGTCCTCGCGACCGCGCACGCGGCGGCGCAGGCGGTCGATCAAGGCGAATTCGGGCATCGGCCGGCGGGCGGGATCAGCCGCCCGATTCGACCTTGCGCCACGCCAGCGCGGCGCGGTCCAGCACGCCGTTGACGTAGGTGTGGCCATGCTCGGAACCGAAGCGCTTGGCGGTTTCGATGGCTTCGTTGATCACCACGCGGTACGGCACGTCCTGGCGATACAGCAGCTCGTAGGCGGCCAGGCGCAGCACCGCGCGTTCGATGGCGTCCACTTCCTCGACGGTGCGGTCGAGGTAATCGACCAGCGCCGCGTCCAGTTCGGCGCGGTGCGCCAGCACGCCTTCCACCAGCGCCTCGAAATACGCCAGGTCGGCGATCTCGTGGGCCTGCTCGTGGGCGAACTGGGCAATGACCTGCTTGGCGAAGCCGCCGGAAATCTGCCAGGCATAGATGGCCTGCAGGGCGCGGCGGCGCGCGCGCGAGCGCAGCACCGGGTCGACGCCATCGCGGCGCGGCGGACGGTGGCCGTTCTGCTTCTGGCCGGTGGACTTGTTCATGGCAGCTGCTCCACCAGGTTGATCATTTCCAGGGCCGCCAGCGCGGCCTCCTCGCCCTTGTTGCCGTGGCTGCCGCCGGCACGCGCCTCGGCATCCTCCACGCGCTCGACGGCAAGCACGCCGTTGAGCACCGGCAGGCGGTGGTCGAGCTGCACGCGCATCAGGCCTTCGGCGCACAGGTCGGCGACGTGTTCGTAATGGCGGGTATCGCCGCGGATCACGCAGCCCAGCGCGATGATCGCCGCATGGCGGCCACTGGCGGCCAGACGCGCGGCGACCAGCGGCAGTTCCCAGGCGCCGGGCACGCGGACCACGTCGATGGCGTCCTCGGCGATGCCGTTGCCGGCCAGGCTCTGCCGCGCGCCGGCGACCAGCGCATCGGTGATGCGGGCATTCCAGCGGCTGGCGATGATCGCGAAGCGCGCGTTGTCGGGGGCGCGGAGGTCGCCTTCGTAGTGGCTCATGTGCTGCGGGGGCTCGAAAGGTGGGTCAGTTTAACGCGGCGCGGCCCCGGGGACCGCGCCGCATGCGTGAACGCGGGCTCAGGGCTCCAGCGTCTCGACGATTTCCAGGCCGTAGCCGGCCAGGCCGATCTGCCGGCGCGGCTTGCCCAGCACGCGCAGCGGGCCCAGGCCGAGGTCGGCCAGGATCTGCGCGCCGGCGCCGTTGCGGCGCCATTGGCCGACGTCCTTGTCCTTGCCGGCCGGGCGGGTGACCGGCTCCTGGCGCAGGCGCGCCAGCAGGGCGTTCTCGTCGCGCGGGGCCGACAGCACCACCATCACGCCCTGCCCTTCGGCAGCGATGGCGCGCAGGGCGTCGGAGGAGGCCACGCCGAAATCGTCGCGCCGCCAGTGCAGCAGGTCGGCCAGCGGGTTCTCGACCTGGACCCGGACCAGGGTCGGCGCGTCCTTGCCCGGCGTGCCGCGCACCAGCGCGAAATGCAGGTCGTGGGCGATGCGGTCGCGGTAGGTCACCAGCCGGAACGGGCCGAACTCGGTGTCGATCTCGCGCTCGTCCACGCGCTCGACGGTGTGCTCGGTGGCCAGGCGGTAGGCGATCAGGTCGGCGATCGAGCCGATCTTCAGGCCGTGCTCGCGCGCGAACACTTCCAGCTCCGGGCGCCGCGCCATGCTGCCGTCGGGGTTGAGGATCTCCACCAGCACGCCGGCCGGCTCCAGGCCGGCGAGCATCGCCAGGTCCACGCCGGCCTCGGTGTGGCCGGCGCGGGTCAGCACGCCGCCGGGCTGGGCGATCAGCGGGAAGATGTGGCCGGGCTGGTGCAGGTCGTCCGGGCGCGCGTCCGGCTTCACCGCGGTGCGGATGGTGTGGGCGCGGTCATAGGCCGAGATGCCGGTGGTGACGCCCTCGGCCGCCTCGATGGAGACGGTGAAGTTGGTCTGGAACTGCGCGGTGTTGGCGCGAACCATCGGCGCCAGGCCGAGCTGGCCGGCGCGCTCGCGGGTCAGCGGCAGGCACACCAGGCCACGGCCGTGGGTGACCATGAAGTTGATGTCGGCCGGCTTGACCAGCTCGGCGGCCATGATGAGGTCGCCTTCGTTCTCGCGGTCCTCGTCGTCGACGATGACCACCATGCGGCCGGCGCGGATCTCTTCCAGCAGTTCGGGGACGGTGGCGAAGTTCATGCCGCCCCCCGCGCGCCGAGCAGGCGTTCGACATAACGGGCGACCAGGTCGATCTCCAGGTTCACCGCATCGCCCACCTGGGTGTGCGCGAAGCGCGTGTGCGCCACGGTGTGCGGGATCAGCGCGACCTCGAAGCCCTCGCCATCCACCTCGTTGACGGTGAGGCTGACGCCGTCCACGCAGATCGAGCCCTTCCTGGCGATGTACTTCAGCAGCGCGGCCGGCGCGGCGAAGCGCCAGCGCTGGGCGCGCGCGTCCTCGTGCACGGACAGCACGCGGCCGAGGCCATCGACATGGCCGCTGACCAGATGGCCGCCGAGGCGGTCGGTCGGGCGCATGGCGCGCTCCAGGTTCAGCGCCGCGCCCTCTGCCAGCTCGCCCAGCGTGGTGAGCGAGAGGGTTTCGGTGGAGGCGTCGGCGTCGAAGCTGTGGTCGTCGAACGCGATGACGGTGAGGCAGACGCCGTTGACGGCGATGCTCTCGCCCATCTGGACGTTGTCGAACGGCAGGTCGCCGGTCTCGAACTTGAAGCGCACGTCGCCGCCGCGCGGCTCGCGCGAGGCCAGGCGGCCGACGCCTTCGATGATGCCGGTGAACATCAGCGCACCTCCGGCCGGAGGGCGTGCAAGGAGTGGAGCTGTACGTGGTGCATGTCGTTTCCCGCATGTAGTGAGCGAAAAACGCCGCAAGGCAAACAGGCGCACGCACGACCCGGCGAAGGTCGCGCGCTGGCCGTCTTCTTTCATCCGGACTGTCACCGTCGGCTCCGGCATCCGACCGGATCTGCTGACCTCCCGGCGGGGCCGGGAGCGCTCGCGGGCTCGTGCCGCAAGGCACCTACCGCCGGTGGGGAATCGCACCCCGCCCTGAAGACGTTCATTGGTTGCCGGCGAACCGGCGCGGGCATTCTAACAAACCGCCCGGGGCGGCCCGGGTGGCATGCGCGGAATGCTGCATCCGGCCATCGCCGGCTTGAGCGCCGGCCAACGGCCCTCAGCGCCGGGGGCGCAGCAGCAGGCGCAGGTCGTGGCCGACCTGCCGTACGTCGTGCAGGTCCAGGTGGACGGCGTCGGCCATGTGGTCGATGCCTATCCCGGACAGGAGCGGCCGGGCGGCGTCGCCCAGCAGCTGCGGGGCCTGATAGAGCAGCAGCTCGTCGACCAGCCCGGCCCGCCACAGCGCGCCGCCGAGGCCGGCGCCGGCTTCGACCTGGACTTCGTTGATGCCGCGCGCCGCCAGCAGGGCCATGACGGCCGGCAGGTCGAGCCGGCCCGCGTGGCCGGGGACGGCCGCGAATTCGACCCCGGGCGTGGCCGGCGGCGTCGCATCGGCGGCATGCAGGTACAGCGTCGGGGCCTCGCCTTCGCGCACCTTCGGCCGGCCGAGCGTGCGCAGCCGGGCATCAAGCACCACGCGCAGCGGCGGCAGGAACTCGCCGCCCTCGCCTTCCAGGCGCACGGTGAGCGACGGGTCATCGGCCGCCACGGTGCCCGCGCCGGTGAGGATCGCCCCGGCGCGTGCGCGCCAGCGCTGCACGTCCGCACGCGCGGCCGGGCCGGTGATCCACTTCGATTCGCCATCGGCCATCGCCGTGCGGCCATCCAGGCTCATGCCGTACTTCAGGCGTACCCACGGACGCTGGCGTTCGATCCGCGAGAGGAAGCCGTGGTTGAGTTCGCGCGCCTGGGCGGCCATCAAGCCGTCCTGCACCTCGATGCCCGCCTCGCGCAGCAGGGTGAAGCCGCCGCCGTTGACCTGCGGGAACGGGTCAAGCATCGCGGCGACCACCCGCGACACCCCGGCGTCGATCAGCGCCAGCGCGCACGGCGGCGTGCGGCCATGGTGGGCGCAGGGCTCCAGGGTGACGTAGGCGGTGGCGCCGCGCGCGCGCGCGCCTGCTTCGCGCAAGGCGAAGATTTCCGCATGCGGCCCGCCCGCGCGCTGGTGCCAGCCCTGGCCCACGACCTCCTCGCCGTGCGCGATGACGCAGCCCACCATCGGGTTCGGCCGCGTGGTCCACGCGCCGCGTTCGGCCAGGCGCAGGGCCTGGGCCATGTGGAGGTGATCGACCGCGCGGAATGCGTGCATGCCGGCATTGTCGGGCAGGTGGCCGGTTCGGCCAACCGCCTCAGCGCTTGCCGGTCTTCTCCGGCACGCGGCCGGCCGCGCGCTCCAGGTCCAGCAGCGGCAGCTGCTCGCTGCCCACCGGCAGGTCGCGCTCGAGTTTCTCGATCTCCTCGCGGAAATCGGCCACGTCCTCGAAGCTGCGGTAGACCGAGGCAAAACGCACGTAGCCGACATGGTCGAGCTTGCGCAGCTCGGCCATCACGAACTCGCCGATGCGGATCGACGGCACTTCGCGCTCGCCGCACATGCGTAGCTGGTGCACCACCGCGCGCACCGCCGCCTCGATCTGCTCTTCGGATACCGGGCGCTTCTGCAGCGCGCGGTCGAAACTGGTGCGCAGCTTGCGCGCGTCGAAGGCCTCGCGGTTGCCGGTGCTCTTGATCACCACCGGCATCTTCAGCTCGATGGTCTCCAGCGTGCTGAAACGCTCGCCACAGGCTTCGCATTCGCGGCGCCGCCGGATGGTGGCGCCATCCTCGGACACGCGCGAATCGATCACTCGGGTGTCATGGTGCTGGCAGAAGGGACAGTGCATCCGTGGATTCTAGAGCCATTCGCCGGCCACGCTGGCCAGAGGGGGCGGTTGCGGGGGGCGGTCGAGCAGGCGCGCCAGCGCCAGGTGCAGCATCGGCAGCAGCATGCCGGGGCCGGCGAACAGCAGCGACCAGCTCTTGTAGGGCACCACGCTCCACAGCAGCACCGCGGCCAGCGCGCCGGTGCCGAGCAGGGCCCAGCGCCAGGGCCGGGCCGCATGGAAGGCCTGCCGGCGGCCACGCAGGTAGGGCAGCGACAGCACCGCCCAGGCCCACATGCCGGCATAGGCGCCGCAGGCATACACGCCCACGAACCACGCCTCGCCATCGAACTGGCCGGTGAACAGCTTGCCGAAGGCGACCGCCAGCATGACCGGCCCGAGCGTGACGCCCAGCGGCAACGTGACGACCGCCAACAACAGGGTCGGCATTCCGATGACCAGCGCCTCCAGCGCGTAGAACCAGCGGAATGCCGTGGCCATCACATCAGCCGTAGACCGGGAAGCGCTTGCACTGCGCGGTGACGGCCTCGCGGACGCGGGCGATGACCGCCTCGTCGGCCGGCGCATCGAGCACGTCGGCGATCCAGCCGGCCAGCTCGGCCGCATCGGCCTCCTGGTAGCCGCGCGTGGTGATCGCCGGGGTGCCCAGGCGCAGGCCCGAGGTCACGAACGGCGAACGCGGGTCGTTCGGCACGGAGTTCTTGTTGACGGTGATGTGGGCCTTGCCCAGCGCCGCTTCCGCGTCCTTGCCCGAGACGTCCTTGCCGATCATGTCGACCAGCATCAGGTGGTTCTCGGTGCCGCCGGAAACGATCTTGTAGCCACGCGCGATGAGCGTCTTGGCCATCGCCTGGGCGTTCTTGACCACCTGCTGCTGGTAGGCCTTGAACTCCGGCTCCAGCGCTTCCTTGAACGCCACGGCCTTGGCGGCGATGACGTGCATCAGCGGGCCGCCCTGGATGCCCGGGAACACGATCGACTGCAGCTTCTTGACCATGTCCTCGCTGGCGCCCTGGGCCAGGATGATGCCGCCGCGCGGGCCGCGCAGCGTCTTGTGGGTGGTCGAGGTGACCACGTGGGCGTGCGGCAGCGGGTTCGGGTAGACCCCGGCGGCCACCAGGCCGGCGACGTGGGCCATGTCCACGAAGAACAGCGCGCCGACCTTGTCGGCGATGGCGCGGAAGCGCGCCCAGTCGATCTTCTGCGAGTAGGCCGAGAAACCGGCCACGACCATCTTCGGCTTGTGCTCCATCGCCAGGCGCTCGACTTCGTCGTAGTCGATCAGGCCCTGGTCGTTGACGCCGTACTGCACGGCGTTGAACAGCTTGCCCGAGGCGTTGACCTTGGCACCGTGGGTCAGGTGGCCGCCGTGCGCCAGCGACATGCCCAGGATGGTGTCGCCCGGGTTGAGCAGCGCGAAGTACACCGCCTGGTTGGCCTGCGAGCCGCTGTGCGGCTGCACGTTGGCGTAATCGGCGCCGAACAGCTGCTTGAGGCGGTCGATCGCCAGCTGCTCGGCGATGTCGACGAATTCGCAGCCGCCGTAATAGCGCTTGCCCGGGTAGCCTTCGGCGTACTTGTTGGTCAGCACGCTGCCCTGGGCTTCCATGACGCGCGGGCTGGCGTAGTTCTCGCTGGCGATCAGCTCGACGTGATCCTCCTGGCGCGCCGCTTCGGCGGCCATGGCCTGGGCCAGTTCGGGATCGTAGGTTTCGATACGGGCGTCGCGCGGGAACATCGGGTCTCCAGGGGCTGCCGGGGCGGCCAAGGGCGGTCGGGGGCCGAAATTATAAGGGGCCGGCGGCCCGGGCCACCAATCAGGGCGGCAGCGTTTAACCCGGGCCCGCGGCGATTTGCGGCAGAATGCGGCGTCTCCGGCGAGGGGTGGCGGTTCGGCGCCCGGGGCCGCGTGGGGGAATGGACAGCAATGGTCATGAGCAAGGATTTGCCGGTGCCGCTGGCGCCCGCGCTGGTGGTGGAGGACGACCCGGCCTTGCAGGGGCGCCTGGCGCGCCTGCTGCAGCAGCTTTCGCCGGACGGTCCGGCACCGGTCGTGGCGGGCAGCCTGGCGGCCGCGCGCGCGGCCGTGGCCGGCCAGTCCTTCTCGCTGGCCCTGGTGGACCTCGGCCTGCCGGATGGCAGCGGGGTGACGCTGATCGCCGAATGGCAGGCCAGCCATCCGGCCACCACCTGCGTGGTGGTCTCGGCGTGGGGCCAGGAGGACATCGCGCTGCAGGCGCTGCGCGCCGGCGCCCTCGGCTACCTGCTCAAGGAGCGCGACGATGAGGAACTGGCCCATGCGCTGCGCAGCATCGAGCGCGGTGGCGCGCCGATCGACCCCAGCATCGCCGGTCGCATCCTGCGCACGCTGGCGCTGGACGCCCCGCCCGCCCACGCGCCACCGCCTTCGCCGCTGTCCGAGCGCGAGCACCAGATCCTGACGCTGGTGGCGCGTGGCTACAGCAATCGCGAGATCGCCGAGCTGACCACGCTGTCGCGCTTCACCATCGAGGACTACACCAAGAGCATCTACCGCAAGCTGGCGGTAGGCTCGCGCACGGCGGCGGTGTTCGAGGCGCAGTCCAAGGGGCTGCTCGACTGATGGCGGTGCGCGCGCTGGCGGGATGGCTGCTGGTGCTGCTGCTCGCCGGATGCGCGCCGCGCGCCGAGCCCATCGCGGGCCTCACCCTCGACCTCGCCGAGGCCGCGGCCAGTGGCTGGGACGCGCAGAGCCCGCCGGCCGAAGGCTGGACGCCCGTACGCCTGCCCGACGACTGGACCTCGCGCTGGCCGCGCCATGACGGCGTGGTCTGGTACCGGCTGCGCTGGGAGCAGCACGGCACCGCGCCGACCGGGCTGCTCGTGCCCTACGTGTGCCTGGCCAGCGAGATGCGCTTGAACGGCCAGCTGATCCAGCGCGACCCGAAGTTGGTCGAACCGCTCAGCCGCGCCTGGACGCAACCGCGCTACTTCGAACTGTCCTCGCCGCTGCTGCGCGAGGGCCGCAACGAACTGCTGGTCCGCGTCTCGGGACTGGCCGCCTACCAGCCCGGGATGGACGTGGTGCGCGTCGGCCCGCCGGACGTGCTGCAGGCGCAGTTCCAGCGCGATTTCCTCCTGCGCCATGACGCGCAGCTGTTCAACCGCTGCGTCGGGCTGGTGCTGGGCGGCCTGTTCGGCATGCTGTGGCTGTTGAGCCGGCGCGCGATGCACGGCTGGTTCGCGCTGAGCTCGCTGTTTTCGGCGGTCTATGGCTGGAATTTCGTCGCGACCAGCCCCTGGCCGTTCGCCAGCACCGACGCCTGGGCGGCGATGAACATCGCCATGTACGTCTGCGGCGCGACCTGCCTGGCGATGTTCCTGCTGCGTTTCAGCGAACGGCGCTGGCCGCGCACCGAGGCGCTGCTGCTGGTCCTGGCCGGCGCCTCGCTGCTGCTGGCGGTCGTGGCGCCGCGCTACCTCGGGCCGCAGCGCGCGCCATGGGTGCTGGCCGGCACGCTCGTGTACTACGGGGCCATGCTGTTGTTCATGGTGCACGCGCTGCGCAGCCCGTTCACCGACCGCCGCCTGCTGGCGGCCACCTTCGCCATCCAGATGGCCGTATCGCTGCACGACCTGGCGGTGTTTTTCGGCCTGGTCGACAGCCGTACCTACCTGTTGTCGCTGACCGCGCCCCTGACCCTGCTCGGCACCGGCTTCGTGCTGACCTACCACTACGCGCAGATGCTGCGCCGGGTGGAGGGCTTCAACGCCGAGTTGATCCGCGAGGTGCATGGCGCCACGACCCAGCTCACCGACACGCTGTCGCGCGAACACGCGCTCGCGCTGCAGAACACCCGCATCGCCGAGCGCCTGGGGCTGGTGCGCGACCTGCACGACGGCTTCGGCGGCACGCTGCTGGGCACCATCGCCCAGCTGGAGCGCGAGGACGCGCCGCGCGCGCCGGCGCAGATCGCCACGCTCCTGCGCGACATGCGCGACGACCTGCGCCTGATCATCGACACCACCGCCCAGCCGCACGAGGGCGGGCTGCCCGCCCTGCTGGCGCCGCTGCGCCATCGCTGGAGCCAGCGCCTGGAAGCCGGCGGGATGGAAATGCACTGGGAGGTGGAGGCGCTCGACGCGTTGCAGCCTTCGCCCGGTACCGGGCTGGACATCCTGCGGCTGCTGCAGGAAGCGCTGACCAACGCCTTCCGGCACAGCGGGGCGCGGCGGATCGGCGTACGCGCCATTCGCACGGAGGATCGCATCCGCGTGCAGGTACAGGACGACGGCCGGGGCATGGCGTCCGCTCCCGCGGACGCGCCGCGCAACGGCATGGGCCTGGACAACATGCGGGCGCGGGCGGCGCGCCTGGGCGGCGAGCTGCGCATCGAGACCCGCGCCGGCCAGGGCACGCTGGTGGAGTTCTCCTTCGCCGCCTGACCCGCGCGCGGGCCCCGGAAAGCAGACCGGCCGCGCGAGGCGGCCGGTCAAGGGACAACGGGCGTGGCCCGCGGCTTAGTGGTGCAGCACCAGGTCGGCGATGATGCCGGTGGCCACGGCGACCATCAGCATGTTGCCGACGTCGTCGCGAACCCAGTGGTAGCCATACGGCGGACGGCGCAGGTGGTAGCGGCCGTAGTCGTAGTCGTTCACCACGTACACCGGGCCGCCGTAGTAATCGCGGTAGCGATGGCCCGGCGCCCAGCCGTAGTAGCGCGGCGGGGGCGGCGCCGGACGGTAGTAGGCCGGGCGCGGCGCCGGGCGATAGACCACCGTGGGGCCGCGGTAGTCGTGGCGGCCGTCGCGATAACCGTCGTGGTAGGCCTCGCGGCGCTCGCGATAGTCGTGGCGGTCGTCGCGACGATCATCGCGGTGCTTGTCATGGCCACGACCGCGGTCGTCCCAGCCGCGGTGGTCGCGGCCGTGATCGTCGGCCATCGCCGCCGGCGCCACCGCGCCAAACGCGAGCAGGGACGTCAACGCCAAGGCAGTAAGACGAATCGTATTCATGGCAGCTCCGTGGCTGTGCTAGGTGTTGTTGACATATTGGCGCGACAAGATGAACGGGCATTGGCTGGAATCGGTTTCGCCCGCCCCCATTTAACTAGCGGCAGGACAGTGCCCGCGGAGGGCTGGCGGGCGTTCCCCGCTATACTGTTCGCCATCCCTTTCCCTGCCGCCGCCCGATCCGCTCCCGGACCGGGCCGGTCGCACGTTACGAGCCATACGGAGATTCCATGTCGTCAGGGCAATACATCTACACCATGAACGGCGTCAGCAAGGTCGTGCCGCCGAAGCGCCAGATCATCAAGGACATCTCGCTGTCGTTCTTCCCCGGCGCGAAGATCGGCCTGCTCGGCCTGAACGGCGCGGGCAAGTCGACCGTGCTGAAGATCATGGCCGGCGTGGATACCGATTTCGAAGGCGAGGCGCGTCCGCAGGCCGGCATCAAGGTCGGCTACCTGGCGCAGGAGCCGGAGCTGGACCCGAACAAGACCGTACGCGAAGCGGTCGAGGAAGGCGTGGGCGACGTGCTGCAGGCACAGGCCGCGCTGGAAGCGGTGTACGCCGCCTATGCCGAGGAAGGCGCCGATTTCGACGCGCTGGCCAAGGAACAGGAGCGCCTGGAGGCGATCCTGGCCGCTGGCGATGCCCACACGCTGGAAAACCAGCTGGACGTGGCCGCCGATGCGCTGCGCCTGCCGCCGTGGGACGCGGTGATCGGCAAGCTGTCCGGCGGCGAGAAGCGCCGCGTCGCGCTGTGCCGCCTGCTGCTGCAGAAGCCGGACATGCTGCTGCTCGACGAACCGA
>NZ_LLXU01000109.1 GCF_001431645.1 Stenotrophomonas panacihumi
ACCCAACCCCATACCACCCCGCATCGCCCCGCCCCACGCCGCGAGCGGCTAAACTTCGCCCCGTGAACATCCCCACCTATACCGCCCAACAGATCGCCGAGCGCTTCGGCCTGCAACTGCATGGCGACGGTGACACCGAAATCCACGGCGTCGCCACCCTCGCCCATGCCGGCCCGGGCCAGCTCAGCTTCCTCGCCAACCCGCGCTACCGCGCCCAGCTTGCCGACAGCCGCGCTTCCGTCGTGGTGATGCGCGCCGACGACGTCGAAGGCGCCCCCGGCACCGCCCTGGTTGCCAAGGACCCGTACACCGCCTTCGCCAAGATCTCGGCCCTGTTCGAAGTGGCCCCGGTCCGCGAACCCGGCATCCACCCGCTGGCCGTCATCGACCCCACCGCGCACGTCGCCGCCAATGCCCACGTCGGCCCGTTCGTCAGCATCGGCGCGCGCAGCGTCGTCGGCGAAGGCTGCGTCATCGGCACCGGCTCGATCATCGGCGAGGACTGCGTCGTCGGCGATGGCTGCACCCTCATCGCCCGCGTCACCCTGGTCACCCGCGTGCGCCTCGGCAAGCGCGTGCAGATCCACCCCGGCGCGGTCATCGGCGCCGACGGCTTCGGCCTGGCCATGGATGCCGGCCACTGGATCAAGGTTCCGCAGCTCGGCGGCGTCGTCATCGGCGACGATTGCGAGATCGGCGCCAACACCTGCATCGACCGCGGCGCGCTCGAAGACACCGTCCTCGAGGAAGACGTGCGCGTGGACAACCTCGTGCAGATCGCCCACAACTGCCACATCGGCGCGCACAGCGCGATCGCCGGCTGCACCGGCATCGCCGGCAGCGCCAAGATCGGCCGCTACTGCCTGCTCGGCGGGCACGTCGGCGTCGTCGGCCACCTGGAAATCTGCGACAAGGTCGTCATCACCGGCAAGTCGGTGGTGCGCAACTCCATCCACGAGCCGGGCGAGTATTCGTCCGGCACCCCTTTGACCGATACCCGCACGTGGCGCAAGAACGCCGCGCGCTTCAAGCAGCTCGATGCCCTCGCCCGTCGCGTCGCCGCTGTGAGCAAGGAGAACGAATGAACGACGACACCCTGCAGCTGCCGATCGACGTCACCCAGATCCAGGAGCTGATCCCGCACCGCTACCCGTTCCTGCTGGTGGACAAGGTGCTCGAGCTCGACGTCGAAGCCAAGCGCATCGTCGCGCAGAAGAATGTCAGCATCAACGAGCCCTACTTCCAGGGCCACTTCCCGGGCCGCCCGATCATGCCCGGCGTGCTCATCATCGAGGCGCTGGCGCAGGCCGGCGGCGTGATGACCCAGCTCAGCCTCGGCCGCGACGCGCAGTCCAAGCTGTTCTACATGGTCAAGGTCGAGAACGCGCGCTTCAACAAGCAGGTCGTCCCCGGCGACGTGCTGATGCTGGAGGTGCAGATGAAGCGCCTGATCCGCAACATGGGCTGGTACTACGGCGAGGCCAAGGTCAACGGCGAAATCGTCGCCAGTGCCGAGGTCATGTGCGCCGGTGCCAAGGGCTGAAGCCAGCGGAGGAACGATGAGCGATAGCGCCCCCCTGATCCACCCCACCGCGGTGATCGACCCGTCCGCCCGCCTAGCGGCCGGCGTGCGCGTCGGCGCCTTCACCCTCATCGGCGCGGACGTCGAGATCGGCGAAGGCACCGAGGTCGGCCCGCACTGCTCGATCCACGGCCCGACCCGCATCGGCCGCGATAACCGCTTCATCGGCCACGTCGCCGTGGGCGGCGAGCCGCAGGACAAGAAGTTCGCCGGCGAACGCACCGAACTGGTGATCGGCGACCGCAACGTGTTCCGCGAGTTCGTCACGCTCAACCGCGGCACCGGCGGCGGCGGTGGCATCACCACCATCGGTGACGACAACTGGATGCTCGCCTATACCCACGTGGCGCATGACTGCCATGTGGGCAACCACTGCGTGTTCTCCAACAACACCACGCTGGCCGGCCACGTCACCGTGGGCGACTACGTGATCATCAGCGGCTTCGCCGGCGCGCACCAGTTCTGCCGCATCGGCGCGCATGCGTTCCTGGGCATGGGCGCGCTGACCAATGGCGACGTGCCGCCGTTCACCATGGTCGGCAGCGATTCGCTCGGCCGCCCGCGCGGCATCAACAGCGAAGGCCTCAAGCGCCGCGGTTTCGATGCCGAGCGTATCTCGGCGATCAAGCGCGCCTACCGCACCCTGTACGTCGCCGGCCTGCCGCTGGCCGAAGCCAAGCAGCAGCTCGCCGAACAGGCCGAGCACAGCAGCGACGTGAAGGACATGCTGGACTTCATCGAGCACGCGGAGCGTCCGCTGCTGCGATGAGCGCCTCGATCGCGACGCCGCCTGCCCGTCCGCCGCGCATCGCGCTGGTGGCCGGCGAAACCTCGGGCGACCTGCTCGGCGCCGGGCTGATCGCGCAGCTGCGCGAACGCTTCCCCGACGCGCAGTTCGCCGGCATCGGCGGCGATGCGATGCGCAACGCCGGTTGCGAGACCTGGTTCGATGCCAGCGAGCTGTCGCTGATGGGCCTGGTCGAAGTGCTGCGCCACCTGCCGCGCCTGCTCAAGCTGCGCCGTGAACTGCGCGAGCGCCTGCTGGCGTGGAAGCCGGACGTGTTCATCGGCATCGACGCGCCGGACTTCAACCTCGGCGTGGAGAAGTGGCTCAAGCAGCGCGGCATCCGCACCGTCCACTACGTCAGCCCCTCGGTCTGGGCGTGGAAGGAAAAGCGCGCCGAGAAGATCGGCGCCAGCGCGGACATGGTGCTGTGCCTGTTCCCGATGGAACCCCCGATCTACGCCCGCCACGGCGTGGACGCGCGCTTCGTCGGCCACCCGATGGCCGACGACATCGACTACCAGGTCGACCGCGACGCCGCGCGCGCCGCGCTCGGCATTTCCTCCTCTTCCCCGGTGCTGGCGGTGTTGCCCGGCAGCCGCCTGGGTGAAGTGAACCGCCTGGCCGAAACCTTCTTCGAGGCGGCCTGGCAGGTCTCCGAGCAGGTGCCCGGCCTGCAGGTGCTGGTGCCGGCGGCCAATGGCGCGGTCAAGCCGGTGCTGGCTGAACACCTCTCGCGCTCGGCGCTGCCGATGCTGCGCTCGCACCTGCTCGACGGCCGCGCGCGTACCGCGATGATCGCCGCCGACGTCGTGCTGCTCGCCTCCGGCACCGCCACGCTGGAGGCGATGCTGGTCAAGCGGCCGATGGTGGTCGGTTACAAGGTCGCCCCGCTCACCGCGCGCATCGTGCAGATGCTCGGCCTGCTCAAGGTGCGGCGCTTCGCCCTGCCCAACATCCTGGCGGGCGAGGATCTCGCCCCGGAACTGATCCAGCAGGATTGCACCCCCGCGCGCGTGGCCGCCGCGGTGGTGGAATGGTTCCAGCAGCCGCAGAAGGTCGCCGCGCTGCAACCCAAATACCTCAAGCTGCACGCCGAACTGCGCCGCGATGCTTCCGCGCGTGCCGCCGAAGCGGTGGCCGAACTGCTCGGCCGGCGTCCGGCCGGCGGCCCGCACGCATGAAGCGCGGCGCGCCCGCGGACGCGACCGGCGCGCTGTTCGTCGTCGCCCCCGCCCCGGCCGCGCCGCCGCGCGTGGCCGGCGTGGACGAAGCCGGCCGTGGCCCGCTCGCCGGCCCCGTCGCGGTGGCCGCGGTGGTGTTCGATCCCGCGCGCCCACGCATCAACGGCCTGGACGATTCCAAGCAGCTCACCGCCGAGCGCCGCGAAGTGCTCTACGCGCGCATCGTCGAACGCGCACTGGCGTGGCACGTGGTGCTGATGACCTCCGAGGAGGTCGATACCCTCAACATCTTCCAGGCGACCATGCTCGGCATGCGCCGCGCGGTCGAGGCGGTGGCGCATGTCGCCGAGCACGCGCGCATCGACGGCAACCGCGTGCCGAAGTCGATGCCTTGCAGCGCCGAGGCGCTGGTCGGCGGCGACGCGCTCGACCGCTCGATCATGGCCGCCTCGATCGTCGCCAAGGTCACCCGCGACCGCTACATGCTCGACCTGCACGCCCGCCATCCCGAGTACGGTTTCGACCAGCACAAGGGCTACGGCACGCCGGCGCACCTGGCGGCGCTGCGCCGCCATGGCCCGTGCCCGGAACACCGGCGCAGTTTCGCGCCCGTGCGCGAGGCATTGGGCCTGGCAGTGGTCGCACCGGCGCCCGAGGCCCTGCTCATCTAGGCAGGATGCAGATGCCCGGGTCGACGCAGTCCACCGACGTGGCGACGCAATAGTCGATATCTTCCGCCGCGGTCACTTCCTTGATCTGCAGGCGCACTTCCTGGTCGCTGCCCGTACCGCTGGACGGGAACTGCTTGCTGCTGTCGGTGAGGGTGAACCGCCCCGGTTCGCCCGGCCGCCAGCCGGTCACCGGCACGCCTGGCACCTGCTTGAACTTGAGCATGAAGGGAGAAGCACCGCGCTTCTCCCAGATCACCTCGGTGCCGCTGCGGATCACGCACAGCGTCGGGTTGGCGTCGCCGTTGGAGGCGACCTGCACGCGTACCGACGTCACACCGGCCGGGGGTGGGGTCGAACGGCACATCGGGACCTCGCCGGGCGCGAGGTCGTCGGGGGCATGCGCCGGGCAGGCGCACAGCAGCGCGCCGAGGCACAGCGGCAGGCAGCAACGCACGTTCATTGCACGTTCTCCGCTTGGGGCCGCCGCCACGGTGGGGTGAAACGCTACGAGCCGGGAATCCGCGCGTCCGCCGCCGCCACGACGAAGCCGCGCGCCTTGAGCAGTGCATCGATGCGTCCATCGGGAATGCCGTGGCTGCGCGCGATACCGACACAGCGGTTGGCGCCGCGCGCATCGTCGAGCAGGAACAGCACCTGCGCGCACCACAGCGCGACTTCGCCCGGCTGGTCGCCTGATGCCTGCGCAGCGTTCAACGCAGCGAGCGCCTGCCGACGGTCACCCAGGTTGGCGCGATACCAGGCCAGCGCCGCCAGCGCATAAGCATCGTCCTGGGCGGCGGTGCTCGGCGAAGCGGCCAGCGCATCGCCGAGGTTGCCCCAGTGCAGGTAGTCGTCCGGCTGCAGGCTCGCGGCGCGCTGGAACATCTCGGCCGCCTGGGCGTAGTCGCCTGCATCGAAACGCATCGCGCCCAGGTTGGTAAGCGCCGCCGCGTTGGGCTCGATCGACAGCGACATGCCGAATGCGCGCCCGGCCTGCGCGGTGTCGCCGTTGGCCAGGTAGAGGCCGCCGAGGCTGCTCCACAGGCCGCTGTCGTCCGGCTGCAGCTGGGTGGCGCCGAGGTAGGCCTCGATCGCCGGCCCTAGTTCGCCCCGCAGCCAGTGGTGATAGCCGAGCGCCTTGTAGATCTGCGCATCGCCCGGCCGCAGTGCCAGCGCCTGGCGGAACAGATCCAGCGCCTGCGCGTCGTGGCCCAACGCGCCCTCGGTGCGCGCCATGCCCACGTAGGCCTGCGCGCGCAGTGCCGGGTCAGCCTGCGCCTTGCGGTACAGCGCCATCGCCTGCGGCGCCTCGCCGCCGACGCGCGCGATCTCGGCCATCGCCAGCGTGCCTTCGGCCAGCGTGGGGTCCATGCGCGTGGCCTGCGTGCACGCCGCCCGCGCGCGGCGGAATGCCTCGGCATCACTGATCGACTCCAACCGCCCCAGCTCGATCTGGCAGATGCCGGCCTGCGCGCGGGCGAAATGCGGATCGCGGGCGAGCGCGCGATGGAAGGCATCCAGCGCGCGTTCGTAGCTGCCCTCCCCGCGCGGTCGTTGCAGTTCGGCCAGGCCGCGCAGGTAGGCGTCATAGGCGTCCGCATCGCGGGTGGGCGCGAGCCGCTTGCCGAGCTGGCGGTCGACCTCCGGCAGGCGTCCCAGCAGCGCATGCACCACCTCGCTGGCGAACTCGCCCTGCAGGGTGAACACGTCGGCGGCGTCGCGTTCGTAATTGCCGGTCCACAGCGTCGCGCCGCTGGCCGTGTCCGTGAGGCGCGCCCGCACGCGCAACGTGCCCCGCGCGCGCTCCACGTTCGCATCGAGCACGTTCGCCACGCCCACGGTGCGGCCCCAGCGCTGCGCGTCGTAGGCGGCCAGGCCCGGCGCATCGCTCTGCGAAGGCGCCGCCACCCGCAGCCCCGGCACGCCGGCCAGCGCATTGCGTACTTCGGTGGCCAGGCCGTCGGCGAAGTAGCGCTCCTCGCCACGCCCGCCGGCGAGGGTGAACGGACGCACGGCGATGGAGGCGTCGGCCACCGGCGGGCGCGAGGGCACGGGCGGGTGCTGCCACCGCCAGACGCCGAGCGCCACGGCGGCCAGCAAAACGCCGGCCAGCAGCGCCCAGGCCCCTGCCGTGCGGCGCGAATGCGTGCGGCTGCGCGGCGGGGGCATCGCGGGAAGTGGCGCGGACTCGGCCACCGGCGCGTCGGCGACCGGCGCGACGACCGCCGGCTCGTCCTCCGCCGCCGACGCCGGCAACAGCTGGCCGATGAACCGGTAGCCCAGCGCGTGCTGGGTCTGGATATAGCGCGGCGCCTGCGCCTGGTCCCCGAGTGCGGCGCGCAGCTGGGCGATGGCGCGGGTGAGCACGCCGGGGGTGACATGGCGATGGCCCCAGACCGCATCGAGCAACTGGTCGCGGCCGACCAGCTGGCCGGCCTGGCGCAGCAGGATCAGCAGGACCGCGAAGGCCTTGGGTTCGACCGGCTGTGGCAACCCGTCCCGGTTGAGGGTGTGCGCGGCCGCGTCCACCACCACGTCATCGAAGCGGTAGCACTCGGGCGGCTGAATGGGACGTTCCGGATCACCAGGGGGATCCATCGGCATGCCCTCATGAAAACCTCATCAACCAGTGCAATCACTGCCTGAAGGCTCCGCCGGCCATCGCGACTGATCTTACGCGCAAGCCCAGTCTGGCGGCGCACCGGACGCACCGGCGCATCCCTTTCAGGAGAACCCCATGAACGCCGTCCTCGCCTTCGATATCCACCCGCTGCCGTCCCCGCTGTTCCGCCCCGCCACGGCCGGCCGCCGCCGTCGCCACATCGGCGATTTCGAACCGGACGCCGACGTGCTGGCGCGCTTCAACATCGTGCTCGCCCAGCTCGGCTGGCGCCGTCCGCCGCTGGACCATGACCAGCTCGCCAGCGCCGCCCGCGAACTGGACCGCCAGCCGGCCCCCTGCATCGCCCTGCGCGTGCAGCAGGCCGAGCAGGTCGCGCGGATGCTGCACGACCGCGCCTGGCAGACCGACGCCCGCGCCCTGCCCGCCGCGCACGAGGTGGCGGCTTACCTGCAGGCGGACTGGCACCTGCTGCCGAGCGACCTGCCCGGCGCCGCGCGCCTGGACGACGCCCTGGCCCTGGACACGGCGTGGCCGCAACTGCGCGCCGAACTGTTGAGCTACCAGGACTTCCGCCGCCTGCGCGCGATGGAAGCGCAGCACCGTGGCTGCCGCGACGAGGAGGTGGCCTTCGACCGCCAGGCCTGGCGCGAAGCCCGCGAACTGGAAGCCCGGCTGTTCGAGCAGACGCGCCGCGTCCGCGAGCGCAGCTATGCCCCGGCGGCCCCGGCCTGCTTTCGGGTTCATTGAGCGGCCCGGCCTCCCGCCTCGCGGCTGAAGTTGCCCCCGAAAAGGCGGCCATCATCCCGGCAGCCCCCGACCATCCCGCTGGAGAAAAGCCCCCCTTCTGTTAAGGGGGGCGCGCCAACGGCGCGGGGGATAGGCAAGCCGTAGGTGTGGGGCCCGAAGTTCGCTACGCGAACTTTGGGGGCGATGCCCGCATACGCGGGTATCGCCCACCCAGGGCACGGCCCGCGACGCGGGCCGTGCCCTGTCAAGCCTTGTCCCTCCCCCCCCTCGGGGCTAACCTGCCCGATCACCGCAGTGATCCGGCATGACCACCTCCCGCTTCGTCCATCTCCACGTCCACACCGAGTTCTCGCTGGCGGATTCGACCATCCGCGTGCCAGAGAAGCCGGAACAGGCCGATCCGGCCAAGGCCAAGCGCGCCAACCTGCTGAGCCGCGCGGTGGAACTGGGGCTGCCCGCGCTGGCGGTCACCGACCTCAACAACCTCTTCGCCCTGGTCAAGTTCTACAAGGCCGCCGAAGGCGTGGGCATCAAGCCCATCGCCGGCGCCGACGTCATGATCGCCACGCCCGACCAGGCGCCGTGGAAGCTCACCCTGCTGTGCCGCGACCGCGACGGCTACCTGAGCCTGTCGCGCCTGCTCACGCGCGCGTGGATGGAAGGCCATCGCCCCGAAGGCGGCGTGGCCGTGCGCCCGGAATGGCTGGCCGAGCACCACCACAACCTGTTCGCCCTCGCCGGCCGCGACAGCCTCGCCGGCCGCCTGTTCGCCGAGCATCGCCATGACCTGGCCGAACAACAGCTGGCCGACTGGCAGCGCGTGTTTGGCGACGGCCTGCACCTGGAGCTGACCCGCACCGGCCGCGACGGCGAGGAAGCATTCAACCAGTTCGCCCTGCAGGCCGCCGGCCAGCGCGGCCTGCCGGTGATCGCCAGCAACGACGTGCGCTTCCTGCACGCCACCGATTTCCCCGCGCATGAAGCGCGCGTGTGCATCGCCTCCGGCCGCGTGCTGGACGACCCGCGCCGCCCGCGCGATTACACCGACCAGCAGTACCTGAAGTCACAGGAAGAGATGTCGGAACTGTTCGCCGACATCCCCGACGCGATCGACAACACGCTGGCGCTGGCGCAGCGCTGCAACATCGAGATGCGCCTGGGCACGTACTTCCTGCCCGCCTATCCGGTGCCCGAGGACGAGACCCTCGACAGCTGGATCCGCAGCACCGCGCGGCGCGGCCTGGAAGCGCGCCTGGAGAAGAATCCGCTGGCCGAGGGCAAGACCCGCCAGGATTACTTCGACCGCCTGGAATTCGAGCTGGACACCATCATCAAGATGGGTTTCCCCGGCTACTTCCTGATCGTCGCGGACTTCATCCAGTGGGGCAAGGACAACGGCATCCCGGTCGGCCCGGGCCGTGGTTCGGGCGCCGGCTCGCTGGTGGCCTGGGCGCTGAACATCACCGACCTGGACCCGATCCCGTACAACCTGCTGTTCGAGCGCTTCCTCAACCCGGAACGCGTGTCGATGCCCGACTTCGACATCGACTTCTGCATGGACCGCCGCGACGAAGTCATCGACTACGTCGCGCGCAAGTACGGGCGCGAGCGCGTCAGCCAGATCATCACCTACGGCACCATGGCGGCCAAGGCGGTGGTGCGCGACGCCGGGCGCGTGCTCGGCTTCCCGTATGGCCTGGTCGATGGCGTGGCCAAGCTGATCCCCAACATCCTCGGCGTCACGCTGAAGGACGCGATGGGCGAAGGCAAGGATTCGGACATGGCCTCGCCGGACCTGATCCAGCGCTACCAGTCCGAAGACGACGTGCGCGACTTGATGGACCTGGCGCGCCAGCTCGAGGACCTCACCCGCAACGCCGGCAAGCACGCCGGCGGCGTGGTCATCGCGCCCGAGCCGCTGGCCGAGTTCTGCCCGCTGTTCGCCGAACACGACGAGGACGGCCGCGGCAAGAACCCGGTCACCCAGTTCGACAAGAACGACGTGGAAGAAGTCGGCCTGGTGAAGTTCGACTTCCTCGGCCTGCGCACGCTGACCATCATCGACTGGGCGGTGAAGGCGATCAACGCGCGCCACGCGCGCGCCGGCATCGAGCCGATCGACATCGCCGCGCTGCCGCTGGACGACGCGCCGACCTACAAGGACATCTTCGCCTCGGGCAATACCGGCGCGGTGTTCCAGTTCGAATCCTCGGGCATGCGCCGCCTGCTAAAGGACGCCAAGCCCGACCGTTTCGAAGACCTCATCGCGCTGGTGTCGCTGTACCGCCCCGGCCCGATGGACCTGATCCCCAGCTTCGTGGACCGCAAGCACGGGCGCGAGGAGATCGAGTATCCCGACCCGCGCACCGAGACCATCCTCAAGGACACCTACGGCATCATGGTGTACCAGGAGCAGGTCATGCAGATGGCGCAGATCGTCGGCGGTTACTCGCTCGGCGGCGCCGACCTGCTGCGCCGCGCGATGGGCAAGAAGGTGCCGGCGGAAATGGCCAAGCACCGCGAGATCTTCCGCGAGGGCGCGGCCAAGGACGGTGTCGGCGAAGCCAAGGCCGATTCGATCTTCGACCTGATGGAGAAGTTCGCCGGCTACGGCTTCAACAAGTCGCACGCCGCCGCCTACGCGCTGGTGAGCTACCAGACCGCGTGGCTCAAGCGTCACTACCCGGCCGAGTTCATGGCCGCGACGCTGTCCTCGGACATGGACAACACCGACAAGGTGGTCGGCTTCCTCGACGAGGTGCGCAACCTCGGCCTCACCGTGCTGCCGCCGCGCGTCAACGATTCGGCCTACATGTTCGAGGCGGCCACCGCCGACACGATCCAGTACGGCATCGGCGCGATCAAGGGCGTCGGCCGCGGCGCCTGCGAGGCGATCGTGGAGGAGCGCCTGCGCGGCGGGCGTTACGAAACGCTGCTGGATTTCTGCACGCGCGTGGATTCGTCCAAGCTCAACCGGCGCACGCTCGAAGCGATGATCAACGCCGGCGCGCTCGATGGCCTGGGCCGCAACCGCGCTTCGCTGATGCTGCAGCTGCCCGAGGTGCTCAAGGCCACCGACCAGATGGCGCGCGAGAAGGCGTCCGGGCAGAACTCGCTGTTCGGCGGTCCGGACCCGGCCGCGCCGGCGATGCGCCTGGAGCTGCCCGAATCCAAGGAGTGGGCGCTGGGCCAGCTGCTCACCGGCGAGCGCGACACGCTGGGCTTCTATCTCAGCGGGCATCCGTTCGACCCGTACCGCGACGAGGTACGGGAGTTGGTGGGCTGCGACCTCGGCGCGCTCGACCGCATCTGGTCCTCGCAGTCTTCCGGTCGCGGTGGCGGCGACGGCGGCGAGAAGCGCTGGCGCCCGGAAGTGAGCGCGATCCTCGCCGGCCAGGTCGTCGGCGTGCGCCGCAAGGGTGACAGCCAGGTGTTCGTGCAGCTGGAAGACGGCCGTGGCCGCGTCGAATGCAGCGCGTTCTCCGACGGCCTGGCCGAGTTCGGCCACATGCTGACGCGCGACCGCATCCTCATCGTCAAGGGCGGCCTGCGCGAGGACGAATTCAACGGCGGCTACGCGCTGCGCATCCGCCAGGTGTGGGATTACGAACAGGTGTGCGCCGAACACGCGCGCCACCTCGCCCTGCGCCTGGACCTGCGCGACCGCCAGGCCTTCGCGCGCGTGGATGGCCTGCTCGCCGCGCATCGGCCGGGCCGCACGCCGATCCGCTTCGACCTGCTGGTCGGCTCGCCGCAGGGCACCGTGGCCGGCATGCTCGACGTCAACGGCGGCCAGGGCGTGCGCATCGCCCCGCAGCTGCTCGACGGCCTGCGCGCAGACCCGGCGGTGCGCACGGTCAAGGTCAAGTACAACCCGCCCTGGGCGCAGTAGTGGCCCTGCCCCACCCGGACGCCTGCGTACGGGTGGATCGCGCCCCTTCGGCTACACTTCCCTCCTTTCGTCCGACCGGCTTCCCATGAATCCGAACTACCTCGACTTCGAGCAACCCATCGCCGATCTGGAAGCCAAGATCCAGGAGCTGCGCAACGCCAGCACCGGCCCGGCCGTCAACGTGGACGCCGAGGTCAATGCCCTGCGCGACAAGCTGCGCATCCGTACCGCGCAGATCTTCCGCGATCTGTCCGCCTGGCAGGTTTCGCAGCTGGCGCGCCATCCGCAGCGCCCGTACACGCTCGATTACATCCGCATCTTCTGCGACGAATTCCAGGAACTGGCCGGCGACCGCGCCTACGCCGACGACAAGGCCATCGTCGGTGGCCTGGGCCGCATCAACGGCCGGCCGGTGGTGATCATCGGCCACCAGAAGGGCCGCGACACCAAGACCAAGGTCGCGCGCAACTTCGGCATGCCGCGCCCGGAGGGCTACCGCAAGGCGCTGCGCCTGATGAAGCTCGCCGAGCGCTTCCGCCTGCCGCTGTTGACCTTCATCGACACCCCCGGCGCCTACCCGGGCATCGGCGCGGAAGAGCGCGGCCAGTCCGAGGCCATCGCGCGCAACCTGCTGGAGATGGCCGAGCTGAAGATCCCGGTGATCTGCACGGTGATCGGCGAAGGCGGCTCGGGCGGCGCGCTGGCGATCGGCGTGGGTGATCGCACGCTGATGCTGGAGTACGGCACCTACTCGGTGATCTCGCCGGAAGGCTGCGCCTCGATCCTGTGGAAGGACGCGGGCAAGGCCAAGGACGCCGCCGAACAGCTCGGCCTGACCGCCTCGCGCCTGAAGTCGCTGGGCCTGGTGGACAAGGTGATCCGCGAACCGATCGGCGGCGCGCACCGCAACCCGAACCAGATGGGCAAGCGCCTGAAGGCCGTGTTGCTCAACGAGCTGGATGCGCTGGAGAAGATCCCGGTCGACACCCTGCTGCAGCAGCGCTACGAGCGCCTGCGCAGCTATGGCGCCTACGAGGCGGCGTAAGCCTGCCCGGGGCGGTCGCAACGGCCGCCCTTGCTTGCCGGCACGCGGATGCGTCGTGCCGGCCGCCGCGCTAGGATGGCCGCGGCTCCCGCAAAGGAATGACCCGCATGGATCTGCCGTGGTGGGTAGGGCCGACGGCCCTGTTCGTGGTTCCCCTGGTCATCGCGCTGCTGGTGAACCTGTTCGTCAGGCACCGGCGTGGCATTGCGTCCAACGCGGTGCTGGGGTGGTTCGTGATCGTGTGCTGGATCACCGCGGTGACGTGGATCCTCAAGCAGGTGCGCTGAGCCTCAGAACGGCTTGGCCAGCACCAGCCACAGCACGCCGACCAGCAGCAGCACCGGGATCTCGTTGAAGAAGCGCAGCGCGCGCGAGGACGGCAGCGCGCGGCCCTTGTCCACGCCCTTGAGCCAGCGCCCGGCCACGATGTAGTGCGCCAGGATCAGCACGACGAGCCCGAGCTTGGCGTGCAGCCACTTGCCGCCGCCGACCATGGTCGGGAAATCGGGAATGAAGCGGTAACCCAGCCACAGGATCGCGCCGAGCACGATCGCCAGCCCGAACATGTTGTGGCCGAACTTGTAGAGCCGGCGCCCCATCAGCACCAGCCGCGCGCGCACCGTCGCGTCGTTGCCGGCCTCGGCGATGTTGACCAGGATCCGCGGCAGGTAGAACACGCTCGCCATCCACGCGATGACGAACAGCAGGTGGAAAGTCTTGATCCACAGGTAAAGCGTCATTGGGCTGGCTCCGCCGGCTCGCGTAGGATGGGCGGCATTCTCCCCGATCCCACGCCGCCCCGCACCCGCGGTCGCGCCCGGAGCCCGCATGTCCAAGCAATACGACCAGGCTTATTTCCAGCGCTGGTATCGCCAGGAAGGCCTGCACGACGCCGCGCGTCTGCGACGCAAGGTCGCACTGGCCGTCGCCCTGGCCGAGCACTACCTCGAACGCCCGATCCGCAGCGTGCTCGATATCGGCTGCGGCGAAGGCGCCTGGCGCGCCCCGCTGCAACAACTGCGCCCGCGCGTGCAGTACCTGGGCTTCGACCCCAGCGAATACGCCGTGCGCCGTTACGGCCGCACCCGCAACGTCCACCTCGCCCGCTTCGGCGATTTCGCCTGGCTGCGCCCCTGCGCCCCGGTGGACCTGCTCGTCTGCAGCGACGTCCTGCACTACCTGCCCACCCGCGAACTGCGCGCGGGCCTGCCGGGCCTGGCCGAACTGTGCGGCGGCGTCGCCTTCCTGGAAACCTTCGCCGCCGAAGACGAGTTCGAAGGCGACCACGAAGACTTCCAATCGCGCCCGGCCCGCTGGTACCGCAAGCAACTGGAAGGCGTCGGCTTCACCGCCCTCGGCTCGCACGGCTGGCTCTCGCCCGCCCTGCACGGCCACGCTTCGGCCCTGGAAACCACGTAACACCTCACGCCCGCAGCCAACCCTCGCTTTTGCCCTTCGTCCAGCGACGTGGAAGTTGGGAGGGCGTCCGGGGGCATGCCCTGACGGGGGCGTAGGGCGACAGGACGTCGCCCTACGAGCTCGAGTCCATGGATGGACGTTATCGGCGTCCCCCGTCAGGGCATGCCCCCGGGCGCCGCGCGGCGCACTCCCGGACGAAGGCTCTACGCGCAGAACCCAGAGCCAAAGAGCCCCCGCCCCATTAAGGTGCATCCGCCCCGATTTAGGGTATGCTGCACAGCAGCAACCATCACGTTGTCAAGGGCGATTAATGCTTTATCAACTGCATGAGCTGACCCGCAATCTGCTGGCGCCGTGGGTCCACCAGGCGCGTGCGAACGTCAAGATGTTCTCCGATCCAGACTCGCTGTGGGCCTCCCTGCCCGGCGCCGAGCGCCTGGCCGCCAGCAACGAGCTGTTCCACCGCCTCGGCAAGGCTTACGAGAAACCCGCCTGGAACCTCGACGACGTCGAGGTCGACGGCCACTCGCTGCCCATCATCGAGCGCGAAGTCCTGGCCAAGCCGTTCTGCCGCCTGCTGCGCTTCAAGCGCTTCAGCGACCGCCCGGAACTGCTGGCGAGCATGAAGCAGCAGCCGACCGTGCTGGTCGTCGCCCCGCTCTCCGGCCACCACGCCACCCTGCTGCGCGACACCGTGCGCACCCTGCTGCGCAACCACAAGGTCTACGTGACCGACTGGGTCGATGCCCGCATGGTGCCCCTGTCCGAAGGCGACTTCGGCCTGGACGACTACATCGACTACATCCGCGACTTCATCCGCCACATCGGCGCCGATGAACTGCACGTCATGAGCGTCTGCCAGCCGACCGTCCCGGTGCTGGCCGCCGTCTCGCTGATGGCCGCCGACGGCGAAAAGACCCCGCGCTCGCTGGTCATGATGGGCGGCCCGATCGACGCCCGCCGCAGCCCCACCGCGGTGAACAACCTCGCCACGCAGAACCCGCTGTCGTGGTTCGAGAACAACGTCATCCACACCGTGCCGTTCCCCTACCCGGGCCACGGCCGCCAGGTCTACCCGGGCTTCCTGCAGCACGCCGGCTTCCTGTCGATGAACCCCAGCCGCCACGTCATGTCGCACTGGGATTTCTACACCAACCTGGTCAAGGGCGACCTGCAGGACGCCGAATCGCACCGCCGCTTCTACGACGAGTACAACGCCGTGCTCGACATGCCGGCCAAGTACTACCTGGACACCATCCAGACCGTGTTCCAGGAATTCCTGCTGCCGCGCGGCGAATGGAAGGTGCGCGGGCAGACGGTGACGCCCGCGGCGATCGGCGAGACCGCGCTGCTGAGCATCGAAGGCGAACTGGACGACATCGCCGGCCTCGGCCAGACCGAAGCGGCGCAGCAGCTGTGCACCGGCATCGACGAAGCGCACCGCCGCCACCTCGTCGTAGAAGGCGCCGGCCACTACGGCATCTTCAGCGGCCGCCGCTGGCGTGACGTGGTGTACCCGCAGGTGCGCGAGTTCATCGCCCGCTACGCCGCCGAACCGGTGCGCAAGGCCAAGCCGGCCACGGTCACCCCGCTGCGCCGTCGCAAGTAACGCGCCGCCGGTCTGCGCGACCGCGGCGATCAACGAAAAAGGCCGCCTTGGGGCGGCCTTTTTCATCTCCAACACCTCGCCTCAATCCGTGCGCACCAGCAAGTGCTTGGCCATCAACCCGTGCACATGCCCCATGGCCCGCGCCAGGTGCAGCGTGGCGAACAGCATCACCACGCCTACCGCGCACACCAGCGGCAACGCCCACGGCGCGTCGCTGACCAGGTTCCATGACCAGACGTTGATTTCCAGCGCGTGGTCGAAGAACACCCCCAGCGGCGAGAGCATCAGGCCCAGCGACAGGCTCACCAGCGTGGTGAACAGCACCGAGTAGAAGATGCCCAGCGGCAGCATCAGCAGGAAGTACAGCATCGTGGTCCAGGTGCGCGCATCGCTGAACATCGCGCCGATCCGCGCCATCCAGCCCTCGTGGTGGCCCATGTACGTCGGCCGGCGCGGCATGCGCACGCCAAGCAGCACTTCCACGATGCGGCCCTCCACCAGCGAGAGCACGCGCACCGAACCGAGGAACAGCACCAGCAGCGGCACGCCGATGATCAGGATCAGCAGGCCCAGCGACATCGCCGTGCCGGTGACCACCCAGCTGAAGTAGAAGCTGCCCGTCGCCAGCGCCACCAGCAGGTAGAACAGCGCGCCATAGGTACGCGGGTCGGCCGCCACGCCGAAGAAGCGGCCCAGCCACGAACGGCGCTTGGGCGGCACCGGCGGGCGCAGCGCGCGGCTCACCGTCACTTCGGTCTCGCGGTAGATGTCGGCCACTTCCTCCGGCGCGCCGTAGCTGCCGGCGACATCGGCGATCACCTCCGACTCGCCGCGCCCGGGCTGGGCGGCCATCTCTGCGCGCAGGTATTCCTCCGCGTCGTAGAGCGCGTCCTGGATCATCGCCGGGTCGGCGCCGGCCAGGGCCTGGCGCAATTGCGCCAGGTATTCGGGAATCGTCGCCGGCAGCGGCCGGGCGGTGGTTTCGGTATTCATGCGGTACTCCCCTCCAGCACGGAATCGACGGAATCGCGGGTGGCGCGCCAGGCGGCGGTCCATTGCACCAGGCAGTCGCGCCCGGCCGCGGTGATGCGGTAATAGCGGCGTGGCGGCCCGGACATCGACGGCTCGACCTCGCTTTCCAGCAGGCCCGCGCCTTCGAGGTTGCGCAGCACCGGGTACAGCGCGCTCTGCTTGCCGGCCAGCACGCCATCGCCGATGCGTTCGAGCCGCTTGGCGATGAGGTAGCCGTACAGCGGCTCGCTGGCCTGGGCCAGCACGGCCAGCAGCGCGAGCGACACGGTGCCGGCACTGAGCTCCTTCTGGAACTTGCGCAGCTGGGCTTCGATCTCGCTCATGGCGGCCTCCCGCTAGGTTGGAGGCCATGCTATTGCGAAGTTCGCTATAGCAAATGTGCCACTAGTCATCCCCGCGACCGGCGCGAGCCATACCGGCGCGTTCGCCGGGCTGAATCCCTACAATGGCGCGCACTATGTCCCCCGCCGAAACCGCTTCCTCGCCTCCCCGCCCCTCCCTGCAACGCATTTTCCTGACCGGCCTGCTCACGCTGCTGCCGGTGTGGTTGACTTGGGTGGTCGTCAAGTTCGTGTTCCTGCTGCTCTCGGGCATCAGCGCGCCATGGGTGGCGCCGCTGTCCGAGCAGATCGCCCATGCCCTGCCCGGCTCCCTGGACTGGGTGCAGGCGGTCTGGGTGCAGAACACCATCGCGCTGGTCGCCACGGTGCTGGTGATCCTGTTCGTCGGCGTGCTCAGCCGGCGGGTGGTCGGCCAGCAGTTGCTGCGCTGGTTCGAAGCGGTGATGCGGCGCATCCCGCTGGCCAGCGTGGTCTACGACAGCGCGCGCAAGCTGCTGGACATCCTGCAGACGCAGCCGGGCAGCACGCAGCGCGTGGTGCTGATCGACTTCCCGCATCGCGACATGAAATCCGTGGGTCTGGTGACGCGGGTGATCCGCGAGCACGGCACGGGCCGCGAGCTGGCGGCGGTCTACGTGCCGACCACGCCGAACCCGACCTCCGGCTATCTGGAAATCGTGCCGGTGGAACTGCTGACGCCGACCGACTGGTCGGTGGACCAGGCAATGAGCTTCATCATTTCCGGCGGCGCGGTGTCGCCGGAAACCGTGCCGTTCACCCGCACCGCCGACCGCGCGTGACGATGCCGCGCCTGCTGGAGGATCGCGCGGTCCGCCTGTTCATCGGGCTGGCCGCGTTCTTCTGCGTCAACGCGGCGCTGGCGGAGTTCATCGGGGTGAAGATTTTCGCCCTGGAGGACACGCTCGGCATCGCGCCGTTGAACTGGAACCTGTTCGGGCAGACCGGCTCGTTGAGTTTCACCGCGGGCACGTTGCTGTGGCCGATCGTGTTCATCCTCACCGATACGATCAACGAATTCTTCGGCAGCCGCGGGGTGCGCTTCATCTCGTGGCTGGCGGTGGGGTTGATCGGGTACGGGTTCGTGTTCGCCTTCGCGGCGATCGCGCTGGTGCCGGCCGGGTGGTGGGTGACGGCGGCGCAGTCGCAGGGCGTGCCGGATTACCAGGCGGCGTTCGCGGCGATCTTCGGGCAGGGGTTGTGGACGATCGGCGGGTCGCTGGTGGCTTTTCTCGTCGGGCAGTTGATCGACGTGGCGGTGTTCCATCGCATCCGGCGGGCGACCGGCGAGAAGCACGTATGGTTGCGGGCGACGGGGTCTACCGCGGTGTCGCAGTTGGTCGACAGCTTCGTGGTGATCTATATCGCGTTCGTGATCGGGCCGCAGCATTGGCCGCTGTCGCTGTTCCTGGCGGTGAGTACCGTCAACTACGTCTACAAGATACTGTTTGCCGTTGTGTTGATTCCGCTGCTTTACTTGATGCGGCGGTGGATTACGGGGTATCTCGGTGCTGCGCGGGCCGAGGAGTTGCGGCTGCAGGCGGCGGGATAAAGAGGTTTTTTTGTGGGGCGGCCGATGGCCGCCCTTTTTGCTTTTTGTGGGGTGTGTTTTTGTTGGCCTTCGATGTTGATCGGCTGTTTGTGTTTTGTTGCACGGCCTGCGGGGGCGGGGCCCTTTCGGGACACGCCGTGAACCCATCCATGGGGGCTCGTCAGCGCCATCCATGGCGCCAACGGTCCCGAAAGGGCCCCACCCCCGCAGGCCCTCCACATCCCCCCGACCGGACGACAAACAACAAACCCAAGCACCCACAGCGAAACG
>NZ_LLXU01000110.1 GCF_001431645.1 Stenotrophomonas panacihumi
CGCCGCGGTGCTGCTGTTCTTCGCGCTGGTCGGGGGATTGATTGCCTGGGGCGTCGGCACCGGCTGGAAGCTGTTCGCCACGCAGGCGCAGGACGCCTTGCAGGCGCAGCCCGCGGTGCAGGAACACATCGGCACGATCCGCGAAATGAACGTGGATTTGATCGCCACCGGCAGCGCGCCGGGGGCCGAGGAGTTCGTCTTCCGCCTGCAAGGCGACCGCGGCAACGGCAAGGTGCAGGCGAACTTCGTGTCGCTCGGCGCCGAGCAGGAAATCATCACCGAAGGCGTGCTGACGCTGGCCAACGGCGCGCGCTTCGAGTTGGATGACCAGTCGGCGGTTGAAGAAGACGCCTGCACGCCGGAAGACTGCAGCGAGGATCCCGACGCCGCCGCCGAGGACAGCCTGGAGGACGCATGATCGAGTCACCGGAAAAACGCATCGCGCTGCTGATCGACGCCGACAACGCGCCGGCTTCGAAAATCGAGCTGATCCTGCCGGAAATCGCCCGCTTCGGCGTGGCCAACGTGCGCCGCGCCTATGGCAACTGGAAGAGCCCGCACCTGAAAGGCTGGGAAGCGGTGCTGCACACCCATGCCATCCGCCCGATGCAGCAGTTCGCCTACAGCAGCGGCAAGAACGCCTCGGACATGGCGATGGTCGTCGATGCGATGGACTTGCTGTATGCGCGCAACCTCGACGGTTTCGCCATCGTCTCCAGCGACGCCGACTTCACCCCGCTGGTGATGCGCCTGCTCACCGATGGCATGAAGGTCTACGGCTTCGGCGAGAAGAAAACCCCCGAGCCGTTCGTCAACGCGTGCTCGAAGTTCACCTACGTCGAAGCGCTGGGCGCGCCGCGCGCGGCGGATGATGTCTCCTCGGCCACCGCGCCGAAGGACGGCAAGGCGCTGCGCGGCGATACGCGCCTGGTGCAGCTGCTGCGTGGCGCGGTCGATTCGGCCGCCGACGACGACGGCTGGGCGCACCTGGGCGCGGTGGGCAAGCAGGTGGCCAACCAGGCCTCGTTCGATTCGCGCAACTACGGCTACCGCAAGCTCAGCGACCTGATCCGCGCCACCGACCTGTTCGAGGTGCGGCAGGTGGAGCAGGTGATCTACGTGCGCGACAAACCCAGGAACAAGCCCGCGCCGGCGGCGGCGCCGAAAGCGAAGCCAAAAGCCGGCGGCTAGATCAGTACAGGTCCATCGGGTCGACATCCAGCGACCAGCGCACGCGCCGCGCCAGCGGCAACGCGTGGATCGCCGGCACCATCGCATCGAGCAGGTGGTGCAGCGGCGCGCGCTGCGCGGCGGAGAGCAGCAGCTGGCTGCGCTGGAAGCCCGCGCGGCGCGGCATCGGCGCGGGCATCGGGCCGAAGCGGTCCACCGTGTCATGCGCGGGTTCGAGCCGGCGCACTTCATCGAGGAACTGCTGCGCCACCTGCGGGTCTTTCGCCTCGGCGCGCCACAGCGCCAGGTGCGCGAACGGCGGGAAGCCGGCGGCCTCGCGCTGTTGCAGCTCCGCATGCGCGAAGGCGTGGTAGCCGCCGTTGACCAAGGTCTGCAGCAACGCGTTGTCCGGATGATGCGTCTGCAGCCACACCTCGCCGGCGCGGTGCGCGCGGCCGGCACGGCCGGCGACCTGGATCAGCTGCTGCGCCAGCTTCTCGCTGGCGCGGAAGTCGGCCGAGAACAGGCCCTCGTCGATCCCCACCACGATCACCAGGCTCAGCTGCGGCAGGTCGTGGCCCTTGGCGAGGATCTGCGTGCCGACCAGGATGCCCGGCGCTTCGCCCAGGCGGGCCAGCTGCGTTTCCAGCGCATCGCGGCGCTGGGTCGTGCCGCGGTCGATGCGCAGCACGGGGTAGTCGGGGAAGGCTTCGACCAGTCGCGCTTCCAGCCGTTCGGTGCCCACGCCCTGCGGCTGCAGCGCGAGGCTGCCGCAGTCCGGGCAGGCGAGGGGCACCGGCTGGCGCGCGCCGCAGTGGTGGCATTGCAGGCGTCGCCCGGCGCCGTGCACGGTCATCGGCGTGCGGTGCTCGGGCGTGCTGCAGCGCTTGCAGGCCGCCGTCCAGCCGCAGTCGTGGCACAGCAGCGCGGGGGCGTAGCCGCGCCGGTTCTTGAACACCAGCACCTGGCCGCCCGCCGCCAGCGCCTGGCCAATGCCGGTGAGCACTTCCGGCGAGAGGCCGTCCTGTATCAGCCGCTTGCGCACGTCGAGGATGCGCACGCCGGGCGGCTTCGCTTCGCCGGCGCGGTGCGGCAGGCGCAGCAGCGTGTAGCGGCCGGCCTGCGCGTTGTGCAGCGATTCCAGCGAGGGCGTCGCGCTGCCCAGCACCACCGGCACGCCGAGCGCTTTGGCGCGCACCAGCGCGAAATCGCGTGCGTGATAGCGGATGCCGTCCTGCTGCTTGTAGCTGCCGTCGTGTTCTTCGTCCACCACGATCAGGCCGGCCTGCGGCAGCGGCGTGAACACGGCCGAGCGCGTGCCGACGATCAACCGCGCCTCGCCGCGCTGCGCAGCCGCCCAGACGCGCGCGCGCTCGTTGTCGGACAACCCGGAGTGCAGGGCGTGCACCGGCACCCGCAACCGCGCGCGGAAACGCGCCAGCGTCTGCGGGGTGAGGCCGATCTCCGGCACCAGCACCAGCGCCTGCCTGCCCTGCGCCAGGCAGTGGGCAATCGCCTGCAGGTAGACCTCGGTCTTGCCGCTGCCGGTGACGCCGTCGAGCAGGAACGAGGCGAAGCCGTCGGCGGCGCGGATCGCCTCCACGGCCGCCTGCTGCGAAGCGTTGAGCATGGGGCCGGGGGCAACTTCGGGCGGCGCGGGCGTCACCGCCAGCGGCACGCGTTCGGCGTGCGCGCGTTTGGCCAGGGCGCGGGCGGCGGTGCGCCATTCGTCCATCGTTTCGTCGAGCCGGTCCTCGTCCACCGGGCCGCTGGACAGCAGGGCGGCCAGCCGGGCCGGACGGGTGCCGGCGCGCAGGCGCGGCGCGGCGGTGTGGCCGGCCTCGGTGAGGACCCAGCCCCAGGCATGGGTGTCGGGCAGCGGCTCGCCGCGTCGCAGCGGGCCGGGCAACGCGGTCGCGATGACCTCGCCGAGCGGGGCATGGGTGTAGCGGGCCAGCCACTGCAGCGACTGCGCCAGCTCGCCCTGCAGCAGCGGGGTCTCGTCGCACCAGTCGGTGGCCTCGCGCAGGGCGGGCAAGGTGGCGGCATCGACTTCGCCCAGGGCGGCGACCACCCCCACCAGTTCGCGGTTGCCGAACGGCACCCGCAGCCGACGGCCGACGTCCGCTGGGCCCGGTGGCGCCGCCCCGGGCGGGAGGTAGTCGAACAGCTGCGGCAACGGAACCGGCAGCGCGACGCGCAGGGTGGGGACGGGGGGCGACATGTCCATTCAGTCTATCCCGATGCCCTCCAGAAGGCGTCGGTACTTGCCGCCTGTTCCTGTGGTCGGCGTCGATAAACCAGACGTAAATAAGCGCTGTGATTGGGGATTTGCCCTTATCCACACAGCCTGTGGATAAAGCTGTGAGTTTCCCCCGTGCTCCACGCCGTGAAGGTCGATTCACAGGGGTTCCGGATACCTTGGACAAAAAATCGCCACATTGTTTTTTCTTTTCAAAATCATGCACTTGATCGTGAAACACGCTTGAAACATGGCTTTTCCGCGTCACCGGCCGGCGTACATGACAGCGCTTTTAGTGCTGTGCACAACCACCCAGGCAGCCGGCGCCGGCCGAGCGCAAGCGGGTCTGGCTGTCAAGCGCGCCTAAGCGATGCCCGCTCGCTATCATGCGGCGATGACGGAGTACCCATGAGCGCCAGGTCCGCAGCCGATTCCGCGGCCTCCCCCACCGCCCTGTCCGCTTTCCTGAAGGGCGTGGAACGCCGGGCCGATACCCTTGCCAACCTGCAGTGCGGCGACCTCGAACAGGCCGAGCGCGGCCTGGCCGCCACCTTCCGGGCCTTCCAGGCCCGGGCGGGCGAGTGGCCGATGGCCGTCTGGCCGAACCGCTTCTGGGCCCTGCTGGCCGCCACGCCCGCCCTGCGCGAGCCCGGCAGGACCCCGCACTGGCCGGAAGGGCTGGTGGCGCTGGCCCCGCTGGCCGCCGAGGACCGCCTGGCCCTGTTGCTGCGCATCGTGGTGGGCCTGGACGAGGACGCCGCCGCCGACGTGCTGGGCGTGGACGTGGAGGCTTACCGCCGTGCCCTGGCCCGTGCCTGCCCGCGTGACGCCGCTGGCCACCCCGATGCCCAGGCCTGGCGCGAGCTGGCCGAAGCCGCTCAGCGCCAGCTGCGCGAACTGCCGCCGGCCCGGCTGGAACGCCTGGCCGAGCTGCGCGAACCGCGCCCCACCGCCACGCCGCTGCGCGCCGAACGCGATCGCCCCGCCGCACCCCGCACTCCGCGCGAACGTCGCCGCTTCCGCTGGCGCCCGTGGATGGCGGGGGTGGTCGTGGTGGCGCTCGTGCTGGCCGCGCTGGCGTGGTGGCTGGGTAACCGCCACCACGTCGTGCTGCCGCCGGAGCCGGTGAGCCAGGCGCCGGCCGGCGCCCTGCATGTCACCGATGCCGCGCCCGCCGTGGTGGAAGAATTGCCGGCCGAAGACCTGCCCGATCCGCAGGAGTCGCGCACGCCCGGCCCCGGCGCCGATGCCGCCGACGCGGCCATGCTCGCCGACCCGGACCTCGCGCTGGCGCGGCAGGCCGATTTCTACGCCTGGTTCGCCGCGGGCGGGCCAGTACCGGCCGACGAATCCGAGCCGCGTCCCACCGCGCCGGACCTCGCCGCCGCCGGCATGGAGACCGTCACCGATGATGAGTAAGCGCCGCCGCTGCGCGCTCGCCTTGCTGTGCGCCTGGGTAGCCCCTGTCGTGGCGCAGTCGCTGCCCGCGCCGCTGGACGAGACCACCGGCGCCCTGCCGCCGGCTGCCGCCATCGCGCCGCCGGCGTGGTCGTCGCTGGACGAGGCCGCGCGCCAGGACGCCCGGGCCCGCTACGCCGCGTGGCGTGCCCTGGACGATGGCGAGCGCGCGCGCATCCGCCAGTCGCAGGCCAGGCTGGCGGCGCTGCCGCCGGACCAGCAGCAGGCACTGCGCACGCGTTTCGACGCGATGGACCAGATGTACCGCGACGGCTGGCGCCTCGGCCCGCAGCTCGGCCGCCACTACGCCGGCCTGCAGCCGATGTTCGGCTACGTGCCGCAGGCGCAGCGCGGCCAGGTGCTGGATCTGCTGCACGCGCTGGACGATGCGCAGCTCGGCCAGCTGTCGGTGATCTCCCAGCGCACCGCGCCGCAGGACCGCGCCCGCGTGCGCGACGACCTGCTGGCCCAGCCGGCGGCCGCACGCGCGCGCTGGCTGAGCACCCACCTGGCGCGCTGAGGCGCGCTCAGATCCGCGCGATGCTGGCCACCGCCAGCAGCGTGGCGGCGAAGATCACCACGGTGAAGTAGATGCCGCCGATCGTGCAGTACTTGATGACCGTCACCAGCCAGAACTGGCGATAGACGCGCTGCTGCATCAGCAGCAGGTACACCGGCATCCACATCACCAGCGCGAACTGCAGCAGGCCGATGAGGCCGGCGGCCCAGGCACCCCACGAGGCCACGGCCGTGCCCAGCAGGCTCAGCAGCAGCACCACCAGCAGGTCGAGCAGCAGGAAGGCGTGGCTGTACAGCGCCACGACCAGGTGCTCCAGGTAGCCGCGCTTGCAGAAGAAGTAGAAGACCTTCAGCAGCAGCGCGAACAGCGGCACCAGCACGAACAGCGTGGAAGGCACCGCGGCGAAGAACGCGTTGACCGCGCGCTGCGGGTCTTCCTGCAGGCGCGGCACGTTGTTGTTGATGCGCTTGACCTGCTCGTCGACCCAGCGGTTGGCGAAGCCGGGCATCGGGCTTTCGAACGGCGTGGATTCGCCGAGGTCCTTGTCCGCATCGCTCGACGCGAACTCCGCTTCCGGCGCCACCGTCACCGGCGCGCCGATCGCCTTGAGCCGGCGCTGCGCCTGCTTGTCGATATTGGCGATGCTGGCGTCGAAGCCGGCGCGCGCGCCGGGGATGTTCGCGGGCATCTGCGCGCGGCCTTCCTTCAGCGCATCGATGAGCTTGCGGCGCAGCAGTTCCACTTCCTCCGGCGTCCTGGCCTGATCGAAGTTGCCGCGCAGCTGCGCGGTGGCCTGCGTGCGGGCGTCGTTGTCCTTCCCGTCGCTGTCGATGTGCACCGCGATCTTCGCCACGAAGAAAGTGAGCAGGCTCAGCACCACGAACAGGCGCAGCGGCGGGATGTAGCGCACGCGCTTGCCTTCCAGGTACGCGTTGGCCAGCCGGCCCGGCACCAGCAGGTCGCGCAGGGTGCGGAAAATTCGCCCGTCCAGGTGCCAGAACGATTCGAAGACTTCCTCCACCGCGTGGGCGAAGCTGCGCACCGGGTTGTGCGCACTTTGCCCGCAGGCGTGGCAGTAGTGGCCCTGGAGCGGGGTCTGGCAGTTCTCACAATCGGCGGGGACTGCGTGCGATGCGCTCATCGTGGGGCGGGCCGTCATGGGCGGGCAAGGGAGGCGCGGGTAAGATAGCGGCCCGCACTACCCGGTGCCAGACGCCTGTCCCCCGGCGCGACCGCAGTAGCTGCCCTGCCTGTCCCATGTCCGTCTCCGCCACGCCGCCGCGCTTCCTTTCCGAGGTGCGCGCCACCTTCCTGCTCGCCCTGCCGCTGGTGCTGGGCCACGTGTCCACCGGCCTGATCGGCTTCGTCGACAACGTCATCGCCGGCCACCACCACACCGACACCCTGGCCGCGGTCACCATCGGCACCGCGCTGCTGTGGCTGCCGATGCTGATCCCGATCGGCACGCTGATCTCGCTGACCGCCTCGGTCTCGCAGCTGCACGGCGCCGGCCGCGATGGCGAGATCGGCCCGCTGTTCCGCCAGGCGCTGTGGCTGGCGCTGGGCCTGGGGCTGGTGATGTTCGCCTTCCTCAGCGCGGTGCCGCCGCTGCTGCCGGGGTTCGGCATCGCCCCGGACATCGTGCCCGGCGCGACCGCCTTCCTGCATGCCGTGCGCTGGGGCGGCCCGGCGCTGACCCTGTTCTTCTGCATGCGCTACCTCAGCGAAGGCATGCACTGGACGCTGCCGACCATGCTGCTCGGCTTCGGTGGCCTGCTGGTGCTGGCGCCGCTGGGCTACGTGCTGACCTACGGCAAGCTGGGCTTTTCCGAACACGGCGCCGAAGGGCTGGGCATCGCCTCGGCCACGATGATGTGGCTGCAGGCCGGCGCGTTCGCGCTGTACCTGTGGCGGGCCAGGCGCTTCGCCCACCTGCAGCTGTTCGCGCACCTGGAAGGCCCGCGCTGGCGCGCCATCGCCGATTTGCTGCGCACGGGCCTGCCGATCGGCATCACCGTGCTCATGGAAGGCGGGCTGTTCATCGTCACCGCGCTGCTGATCGGCCGGCTCGGCGCCACGGAGGCGGCGGCGCACCAGATCGCCATCAACGTCTCCCAGCTGTGCTTCATGATCCCGATGGGCGTGGCCGAGGCCACCACCGTGCGCGTGGGCCATGCGGTGGGCCGCGGCGACGCGCTGGGCCTGCGCCGCGCCGCGTGGGCAGGCTATGCCATCGTGCTGGGCACGCAGACGCTGTCGGCCAGCACGCTGCTGCTGGGGCATGACGCCATCGTCGGCGTCTACACCAACGACGTGGCCGTGGCCGCGCTCTCCTCCACGCTGCTGCTGTTCGCGGCCACCTTCCAGTTCCCGGATGGCATCCAGGTGCTGTCGGCCGGCGCGCTGCGCGGGCTCAAGGACACCCGCGTGCCGATGTTCCTGGCGATGTTCGCCTACTGGGGCCTGGGCATGCCGCTGGGCGCCGGGCTCGGCCTGGGGCTGGGCTGGGGGCCGCAGGGCATGTGGATCGGCCTGATCATCGGCCTGACCGCCGCCGCCGTGCTGATGGGCCTGCGCTTTCGCGCCAGCAGCCGGCGACCGTTGCCGACGTCACCCTGACTTTCTGCGCATGCCCGCCCACGGGCCAGCGGGTATGCTGGCATCCGTGGCAAAAGGTGCTTGCCTACTACGGAGCTTTCCATGAACCAACCTGTGCGTCGCGGACCGATCGCCAGCTTCTTCGTCGGGCTGTGGGACGTGATGAACTTCACCCGCCGGCTGATCCTCAACCTGGTGTTCTTCGGCCTGCTGTTCCTGTTCGTGATGATCTTCGTCGCGGTGTCGGTGCGCGGCAACGGCGTCAAGCCGCTGATGGACCGCACGACGCTGGTGATCGCGCCGGAAGGCAAGCTGGTCGAGCAGTTCAGCGCCGACCCGGTGAGCCGTGCGCTGGCGCGGGCCGTCGGCGACAAGGGCGCCGAGGAGATCCAGCTGCGCGACCTGGTGCGCGCCATCGACGCGGCGCGGCAGGACAAGCACATCGAGCGCGTGCTGCTGGACCTGGACAAGCTGCAGCCGGCCGGCTTCGCCTCCACCCGTGAAGTGGCCGCCGCGCTGGGCGAGCTGCGCGCGTCGGGCAAGCAGGTCGTGGCCTTCGGCGAGAACCTGAGCCAGTGGCAGTACCTGATGGCCGCGCAGGCCAACGAGGTCTACCTGGACCCGATGGGCAGCCTGGTGCTCGAAGGCCTGGGGCGCTATCGCCAGTACTTCCGCACCGGCCTGCAGGACAAGCTGGGCGTGGACGTGCACCTGTTCCGCGTGGGCGAGTACAAGTCCGCCGCCGAGCCGTACATCCTCGACGCTGCCTCGGCCGATGCCAAGGAAGCGGACCTGTTCTGGATGAGCGACGTGTGGCAGCGCTACCTGGGCGACATCGCCACGGCGCGCAAGCTCACCGCCCAGCAGCTGGCCGCCGGCATCGACACCCTGCCCGAGGGCGTGGCCGCCGCGGGCGGCGACCTGGCCAAGTTCGCCCTGCAGCAGAAGCTGGTGGATGGCCTGAAGACCCGCGAGGAAGTGGACCGCCTGCTCACCGAGCGCGGCATGGCCGACAAGGATGCCGACGAAGGCTTCCGCAACGTCGACCTGGACACCTACCTGGCGCAGCTGGACACGCGTCGTTCGCCGGTGGATTCGCGTCCGCAGGTGGCGGTGGTGGTGGCGGCCGGCGAGATCACCAGCGGCGACCAGCCGGCCGGACGCATCGGCGGTGAATCGACCGCCGCGCTGCTGCGCGCCGCGCGCGAGGACGAGGACGTCAAGGCCGTCGTGCTGCGCGTGGATTCGCCCGGTGGCGAGGTGTTCGCTTCCGAGCAGATCCGTCGCGAGGTGGTGGGCCTGCAGGCCGCCGGCAAGCCGGTGGTGGTGTCGATGGGCGACCTGGCCGCTTCCGGCGGTTACTGGATCAGCATGAATGCCGACCGCATCTATGCCGATCCGTCGACCATCAGCGGCTCGATCGGCATCTTCGGCCTGATCCCGAACATCACCCGCACGCTGGACAAGATCGGCGTGCACACCGACGGCGTGGGCACCACCCGCTTTGCCGGTGCGTTCGACATCTCCAAGCCGATGGACCCGGCGGTGGGCCAGCTGATCCAGTCGGTGATCAACAAGGGCTATGCCGACTTCACCGGCAAGGTCGCGCAGGCGCGCAAGCAGCCGGTGGAAGCGATCGACAAGATCGCCCGCGGCCGCGTGTGGAGCGGCGCGCAGGCCAAGGAGCGCGGGCTGGTGGACGAGCTGGGTGGCATGAAGGCGGCCATCGCCGATGCCGCCTCGCGGGCGAAGCTGGGCAAGGACAAGTTCCGCGTGCGCTACATCGAGAAGCAGGCCACGCCGTTCGCGCAGTTCATGAGCGGCTTCGCCGGCAGCCGCGCCGGTGCGTGGGCGCTGGGCGAATCCGGCCTGGGCCGGGTGATGCTGGCGCGCACGCTGCCGGAAGTGGATACGCAGCTGCGTTTCGCCGAGGACGCGGTGCAGCAGGCCAAGGCCGGCGGCCCGCCGGTGAAGGCGCTGGCGTACTGCTTCTGCGGGCTGTAAGCGCGCAGGGTGCATGACGAAAACGCCGGCCTTCGGGCCGGCGTTTTTGTTTGCGCGGGATGGTGGCCGGTTACTGCGTCGCCGCCTCGATATCCGCATCCTGCTTCGCCGCCGACGCATCGACGGTGGCCTGGACGTCCCTGGCCTTGTCCAGCGGTGCGTTCACCGCGTCGCGCAGGGCGGTGGCCTGCGGTTCGGGCCGCTGCTCGGTCGGCGCCGGCGGCGGGCGCTGGCAGGCGCCGAGCACGAGCACGGCCAGGCAGGGAAGGAGCAGCGAGCGTGGCTTCATGGTCATGGCCTCCCGGGAGCGTGGGGGTATCCTAACCCCGTATCCGGCGCGCATCCGCGCACCACATCGCAAGGGAGACACGCGTGTCAGAGCAACGTTGGCGGCTGGACGGGCAGACCGCCCTGGTCACCGGGGCCAGTGCCGGCATCGGCCTGGCGATCACCCGCGAGCTGCTCGGCCTGGGCGCCGACGTGCTGATGGTCGCGCGCGATGCCGACATGCTCGAACAGGTGCGCGACGAGCTGCAGGACGAGTTCCCCGCGCGCGCGCTGCACGGGCTGTCGGCCGACGTCAGCGACGAGGAGGACCGCCGCGCGGTGCTGGACTGGGTGGAGGACCACGTCGATGGCCTGCACCTGCTCATCAACAACGCGGGCGGCAACGTCACCCGCGCCGCGGTGGATTACACCGAGGACGAGTGGCGCGGCATCTTCGAGACCAACCTCTATTCGGCGTTCGAGCTCTCGCGCTATGCGCATCCGCTGCTGACGCGACACGCCACCTCGGCGATCGTCAATGTCGGCAGCGTATCCGGGCTGACCCATGTGCGCAGCGGCGCGCCCTACGGCATGAGCAAGGCGGCGATGCACCAGATGACCCGCAACCTGGCCGCCGAGTGGGCCGAGGACGGCGTGCGCGTCAACGCGGTGGCGCCGTGGTACATCCGCACGCGGCGCACGTCCGGGCCGTTGTCGGACCCGGACTATTATGAGCAGGTGCTGGAGCGCACGCCGATGCGCCGCATCGGCGAGCCGGAGGAGGTGGCCGCGGCGGTGGCGTTCCTGTGCCTGCCGGCGTCGAGCTACATCACCGGCGAATGCATCGCCGTGGACGGCGGCTTCCTGCGCTACGGCTTCTGATCGCCCGCCGGCGGCGGGGCGGCGCCATCGGCGCAGCGGCTGGCGGCGACGAGCTCGCGCACGCGCGCGTATTCCTGCTGCAGCGTGGCCGCGTGTTCGGGCGTGGCGAAGCGCCAGTGCGTTTCGGCTTCCTCCAGGCGTTGCTGCCAGGCGGTGCATAGCTGGTCGTCGGCGACGGGCTCGCAGGCGTCCTTCACCACTTCGCAGGCTTCGCCCGCGCCGGTGCGCGGGTTGCCGTCCAGGCCGGTGACCTGCATCGGCACGCAGTAGCTGGTGTTGGCCAGGTCCTGGGTGAGGTAGCGGGTTTCGTCGCGGCGTTTGCAGGTGTAGAGCCCCGGCGGCGCCGGCTTCTCGACCACCGGCGGGGGCGCGGCCGGCGGGGGCTGCTCGGCTTTCACTTCCTGCGGCGCCTCCGGGATCGGCGGCGGGGCGACCGGCGTAGGCGGCGGTGGCAGGGGCGCGGCCGCGGGTGTCTGCATCGTGCGCTTTTCCTGCCGCGTGCCTTTCGGGCACGGCTGGTTCTGCACGGCGAGGTTGCCCCGTGCGTCGGTGCAACGGTAGATCACGATCTCCTGCGCGGTCGCTGGCCGGGCCAGGGCGAGCCACAGCAGGCAGGGCAGCCATCGCTTCATGTGCCGCCGCAATCCTGTTCCATGCGCGCGTCGATGCCGCGCTGTTCGCGCGTGAGCTGTTCGCGTTCGCTCTGCAGGGCGCTGTTGTAGCGGCGGATGATTTCCCAGCGGCGGTCACTGAGCCGCGAACACACTTCGCGCTGCGGCAGGGCGTGGCATTCGTCGCGGATCTGCACGCTGCCATACGGCACGATCACCGCGCCGCCCGGGCGCGGACCCGGCGGCGGGCGATGGCCACCGTCCGGCGGACCGGGCGGCGGCCCACCGTTGGGCGGACGTGGGCCGGGCGGACGCGGGCGGCCGCCGGCATAGGCGTAGGTCCAGGTCGGCACCCAGCGCGGATTGCCGTCCGGCGAGTCGCTGGTATAGCGCTGGCCTTCCTCGGTGACGCATTCGTACATCGGCTGTGGCGCGGGCGTCTGGATGATGCGGACTTCGCGCGGCGCGAGTACCGAGGGCGCCGCCGCGGCCGGGACATCGTCGGTGCTGGCCTGGCGCGGCGGCGGGTCCTGCGGGCGCTGCATGTCGATCACCTGTTGCTGGCCCTTGGTGCACGGCGCGTCCTGCAGCGCGATGGCGCCGTGCACCAAGGGCCAG
>NZ_LLXU01000111.1 GCF_001431645.1 Stenotrophomonas panacihumi
CAGCGTCAGATGAGTATAAGAGGCAGGGGTCGGGGGTGGGTGGCATGGGGGGATGGTGCCATGGCTTCGCGGTGCAACATCGTCACGGCCATCGACAACCCACCTTGGGCAGGCAGTTTGCGCGGCGCGGGTCACTAGGCTACATGTGGAAAGCCGGCTGCCTTCCATGTCGCCGCCGGAGGCGATCCGAGTCCCTTCGTAGGAATGCCAGGATTGACGAGGCATTCCCACGATTAACTCCTTCATATACTGCCATATCAAGAAGTTTGCACTACAAAGCACTCAGCTCGCCTGCTGGCAAAGCCTTCTCAAACCGGCCGCCATCTGGCGCATCGGGCTCCATTAGTCACCAATGGCACTGAGCTCTGTGCCATTCCAGCGCAGAGTGGCTAACGATGTGCTGCGACCCACCAGGGTTACGCAGTGTGACTCCCCGAAGTTCGGCACACATCGTCCTAGCCAGCTTGGGCGAGATGCACACCGTGCGCGTCGGGGGATCTATGCTGATCAGGTACAAATCAAACAGCGTATGGATGTCAGCGCGAAGCAGTAGCCCATTCGCTGTCACATTGGTCGCTGCGCCCCGATACGGATGCACATGAGCGGCTTCGAGTATCTCGATTACATCGCTACCCGTCACTGCACATCGCCCACCATAGGCCGCAAGCAGCGCTTTGCGGAACTCCGACTGCCCACGACGCCGAACAATGCTCGAATACACCCGGTCACGGGCGTCAATGATGCTTTCTGGCTCGAACGTACCTGCCGAATCAGCCTCGTCTTCGGCCTTGGACACCCCGATGCTGGCGGGGTCGGCGACCTGCCGGACGGACAAACCTCGCTGGTTACCCGCAGACGGATCCGGATAGATTTCCCACACGCCATGTACTTCAGGCAGGTATGGCTCGTAAACCGCGTTTCGGCCTTGTCCGACCTTGAACAGCCGATCATATGATGCCCCGCCATCTGTACGACGCGGCTTGTGGTTGCCGTGATATGACGTTCGTGCTGGCGAGTTCACAGACAGCAGGCTCAGATCGGCGCCGACATTGCGAGCCTTAAGATCGGGCGATCGCTCCAGCGCGTGCTGGGTGACTTCCCTCAGCGTCGCGGCCCCACCAAGTGCCTGCAGCGCGTCCAGGGCAAGTTCCCAGGTTCGTTTCTCGCCATACTTATACGCTCGCCCCTCCTGCCCTGCGTCTCGATCACGAATCATCCTGATCAGCTTGCCGCTGGCAGTCGGACCCACATTCTTTGCAGGCATTAACCCGGAAATGATCGGCTCGCCGATATCCTCCAGAACGGAGGAAATGTTCTGCATCCTGTAGTCCCAAGCGCCTATGGTACGCCCGTACCGCTCGGCGAGATCCCGATAAACATCCTTTTTTACAAACCGCGCTCCCGCATGCTCCTGCTCGCGCATCCACAAGTAGGCATCAACTGCGGCTTGCAACTCTTCATCGGTCCACCCAGACATACCCCCCCCCTGCATCGATCATCCGACCTAGTGACCGGGCGCGATTCTTCTCGTCCTGCCACAGGCCAAGCCCCTACGGTAAAAACCCATAGCACCCCCCCGCTTACACCCCGACATCGAACACAATCGCAGGCACATCCAGCATCCCCAGGCTCCCAATTCCCAAACTTAGAAAGTGGCAAAGGCAGCCATCCGGATACCCGGTCAATCCGAACTACTCTCCACCAGATCAGGACCCATCCGCCACCGCATCATGGAAATCGAGCTCATGAATAATGACCACTCGATGCCCCTCCTTCCGCAGCTTGACTGCCTTCTCAATTTTCCGTCCATAGCAAGCGAACGCCCAATACGGATTCCCCTCACCACCCACAACCACGTAGTGCACTTTCTTTGATGGCGACGCATGCGCAACGCCTCCAAGGCGAGTCACCATCGCCTCCAACTCTTGTCGACTGAACTTGGCCGATGCGCCCGTGAAGCAAAATCCACGCTGATCAAACACGACATCCGGGTCTGTTGCACAGAGGCCCATGATCGCGCCTCCGTCCTTGATCGGAGCACTCGTGATCGTCCGGTCATCTAGCAAAGAGGTGAAGTCGGCGAAGAACGCACCGAGCATTTCGTGCTCTTCTTCATCAATTCTCCCGTCTACCAAAACTCCCGTCACCAAGCTCTGTATCTCGTCGAATGGCCAACAGGTCTTCAAGTGCTCGTGGTCGGCCAGCCAATCAGAGAGACCTCGCAGCTCGTCTTCGGAAATCCGCGTGTCGGCAATGATGCCACCCAAAATGGCATGCAGCCGCTGCAGGTCAGCGGAGACTGCATCATAAAACTCCCTGGACTGGAGACGTTCACAGAGCCAGCGAATATCTTCTCGCTCTTCCCGGTCGAGTTCTCCGTCAGATATTGACCTCTCCACAACGGGGATCAATTCATTGAATGGATGCAGGAATCGAACCTCTTGATGCTCCGACACCCAAAGATTGAGGTAGCTGAGCTCTAGTTCATTGATTCTTCCGTCGATCGCTATGCCCTCAATAATTCCGAGCAAAGAATTGACCGACTTATCGAGATTCGCTTTTGAGGTGAACCTGGCGTACGGACGATGATCGTCGTGCATAGCACCCTCCATGGCTTCCAGCCTGATCTGGCCTTGATTGAGAAGTGAACAATAGCACCGGTAAATTGTTTTCCACGTCGAGCGGCCGTTCGAATCCGCATGGCCGAAGCAACTTTGCTCTCCCCCCATGCGAAATGTACAGATGTCTGACCTGCTAGATTTCGGAGATCGCTGGATCGAGCTGCAGATAATCTGCCCACGCTGGTCGAATCACGCAGACGGGCATGCGGATGGGCATAAGTTATTGAAAAAAAAAGCCGCCCAGAGGGCGGCTTTTTTGAATAGTGGTGGAGCCAGGGAGGATCGAACTCCCGACCTCGTCATTGCGAACGACGCGCTCTCCCAGCTGAGCTATGGCCCCACGAGGGGTACTGGAACCGGGCCTGCGTGGGACGATCCTCTCGGACCTTCGCTATGCGCCCGTCCAGCCGGGCCGCCTTTCCACGCGGGAGGCGCATTCTAGCCCGAGTCCCGCGCCGAAGCCAAGTCGTTCGCTACCTGCCCGCTACGGCCCCGGGCCCTCCAGGAACTCCGTGCGCGCCGCCTGCTTCTCGCAGGTCAGGTTCACCGTGCGCCCGAGGCCGCGGGTGCGGTGCACCGTGTTCGCCACCACCACGAACGCCTGCCCCGGCCCCAGCCGCACCGGCGCGTGGCCCGCCAGTTCGATCTCCATCTCTCCCTCCACCACCACGAACAGCTCGTCGCTGTCCGGGTGCCGATGCCAGCGGTACGCCCCTTCGAACACCGCCAGCCGCAGGCAGTGATCGTTGAAATCCAGCATCACCTGGTTCCGGTAGGCCGCCGTCACCGCCGCCTGCTCGGCCTGCAGATCCACCCGCTCGCCCGCGGCATGGCGGGCGGTCTCGGCGGCGTAGGCCTCGGCGTCGGGAAAGCCGGGATCGGCACCTGTCGTGCGCATCGCATGGCTCCGGAAAGCGAGCCCACAGCATCGCCCCGACGCGATGAGCGCGCCGTCACGGCCTCACAGCACCCCCGGCACCGGCGTCGCCAACGCCGCCGCTTCCGTCTCGCAGCCCGTGGGCGTGGCGCCGGCCGCCTGCCGCGCCGCCACTTCCTTGCGCGCGGCGGCCACGTCGGCGAGGAAATCCGCATTGCCCTGCAGCTTGGCGAACACCCCGCTGGCGACGGCACGGCCTTCGAGCACGTCGCTCTGCCAGTGCGCGTTGCACACCAGCCGGCTCTCGCCGAACTGGCGCCCGCGCGCCAGCAGTGCGTTGGCGCGCGCCGGCGCGACCTGGGTCAGCACCATCGCCCATGTCCAGCCGATGGCCGTGTGCCCGGACGGATAGGAGCCATCCTTGCGCAGCGCCTCCTCGTCGCGCGCCAGGCAGGTGTGCTCCTCGTGGAGCATGAAGGGCCGCACGCGCTGGTACTGGTTCTTGGCCCCGTAGGTGCCCAGCCCGGCGTCCACCATCGTGCGCCGCAGCAGCATGTACAGCCGCGGCGTGGCCTGCGCGTCGATCGGCACGCCCAGCGCGCAGGCGAAGTTGTCGCTGGCGGCCGGGAAGCTCAGGTCAGCATCGCGCGTGGCTTGCGCGTAGCGCGGGGTATCGCGCAGGCGCTGCGCGGCGGCATGCACGGCTTCGTCATTGGCGAAGGCGGCGCTGCCGGGCGCGGGCGGGGCCGGCAGCAGGGCGAGGCTGTCGGGCAGGTCGCGGCCGAGATAGCCGGCGGGCACGCCCGGCTTGAGCTCAGGCACGGGCGAGCTCGCGGCCGTGCTCGAACCGGAGGACGCACACGCGCCCAGCAGCGGCAGCAAGGCGGCCAAGGCGAGCGGGCGTATCGAAGGCATGGACATCGTCAGGCTCCTCGGGGCGTAACCCCAGTGTGCAACTCCCCGCCCGCAGGGCTACCGAGGAACTACCCGCCCGTGGCCAGTAAAACTACGCAGCACCGGCTACGCTGTGGGCATGCGTCCCCTGCCCCGCGCCTTCTACGACGACGACGCCTTCGTCGTCGCCCCGCGCCTGCTCAACAAGGTGCTGGTCGCCGCCGATGGCCGGCGCGGACGCATCGTGGAAGTCGAGGCCTATCGCGGCGCCGCTGATGCAGCCGCCCACTCGTTCCGCGGCATGACCCCGCGCACCGAGGTGATGTTCGGGCCGCCCGGGCATCTGTATGTCTATTTCATCTACGGCATGCACTGGGCGATCAACGCGGTGTGCGGCGGCCCCGCGCCCGGGCACGCGGTATTGCTGCGCGCGCTCGAACCACTGGCGGGTCTCGACGCGATGGCCCGCGCGCGCGGCACCGATGCCCCGCGCCTGCTCGCCGCCGGTCCCGGCCGGCTGGCGCAGGCCTTCGGGGTGAACGGCGGCGACAACGGCCTGGACCTGTGCCGCCGCGGCTCGCGGTTGTGGATCGGCGACGACGGCACGCCGCCGCCGGCCACGCCCGTCGCCTCGCCGCGCATCGGCATCAGCAGGGCGGCCGAGCACCCGTGGCGCTGGCACGTGGCCGACGACCCGCACGTCTCGCGCCGCCCCTCGCCGAAGACGCAGCGCGCGCGCCCACCTTCCACCCGCCCGCGCTAGGTCTGCCAATCCCCGCTGCCGAACACCTCGGCGTGGATGCGGTCGGCGGAGACGCCCAATGCGCGCAAGGCCCCGGCCTGCTCGCGCATGAAGCCCTTCGGCCCGCAGAGGTAGTAGTCGGCGTCGGGCAGCACCACGTCCTCGCGCACGGCGGCCAGGTCCATGCGGCCGGCGTGGTCGTGGTCGCGCCCGATCACGTCGCCCGGCTCGGGACGTTCGTAATACACCCGCACCGACGACGGGCCCATGCGCTGCACCAGGTCGCGCATCGGTTGCTTCCACGCGTGCAGGGTGCCGTTCCGGCAGGCATGCAGGAACCTGATCGGCGGCGGCGAAGGTTGTTCGAGCAGGCGCGCCAGCATCGACAGCAAGGGCGTGGCGCCCACGCCGGCGCTGATCAGCACCACCGGCGTGTGGCCCGTACCGCGCAGGACGAACTCGCCGGCCGGCGGTGAAAGCTCCAGCAGGTCGCCGGGAAACACGCTGTCGTGCAGCACGTTGGAGACGTGTCCGTCCGGCGCCGCCTCGCCTCCGATTTCCCGCTTCACCGAAATCCGCAACGTGCGCGGGTCCGGGGCGGCCGACAGGCTGTACTGCCGCACCTGGGAAAAGCCCAGCGCCGGCACCTGCACGCGCACGGAGACATACTGGCCGGGCAGGAAATCCGGCGCCCGCCCGCCATCGGCCGGCGCCAGTTCGAAGGACACGATCTGCTCGCTTTCGCAGTGCCGGCCGGTGACCCGGAAGCTGCGCCAGCCCGTCCAGCCGCCCTCGCCCACGGCACTGGCGCGGTACATGGCCGCCTCCTCCTCGATCATCAGCGTGGCCAGTTGCCCATAGGCCGCCGCCCAGGCGTCACGGGTGGCGGCATCCAGCCGGCCGGCGAAGACCTCGTCCATCGCCGCGAGCAGTTCTTGGCCCACCAGGTCGTAGTGCTCCGCCCGCACGCCCAGGCTGACATGCTTGTGCATGATGCGCGCCAGGTACGGGCGCAGCGGCGTCGGGTCGTCCACGTGCAGGGCATAGGCTGTCACCGCGCCGGCCAGCGCGCGCGACTGCTCGCCGTCATGCTGGTGGCCCTGGTTGAACATTTCGCGCAAGGCGGGGTGGAAGCGGAACAGGCGTGCATAGAACGCGCGGGTCAGGGCCTGGCCCTCGGCCTGCAGCAATGGCGCGGTCCGCCGTACCTGGTCGCATATCGAAGGGGACAGCATGCAAGACTCCGTTGGGATGGAGCTTGCAGGCTAGGCGCCCGCACGCCGGGCGACTCTTCGAAGCGTCGCAGGGCAAACGCATTGCCCCCGCGACCGATGCGCACACCCGGCCCGGTCCACCCCGTTCCTGCGCCGCGATTTCAGCCCGCCGCAGGCACCGCCGGCGCGCGTGGCACCAAGCCAAGATGCTCATGTGCGACGATCGCCTGCGTGGGTTCCAGCGAAGGCAACGCCACGAACTTGTCGGCCACGCGCGCGGCGACGGGCAAGCCATCGAAATACAGCACGCGGTTGCCGGGCACGCGCGGCACGCGCTCGCCGGAGAGGACGCCGCCGAGCAGGTTGGCGGGGTCGCACGCCGACACGCACGTCCATTGCTGCATCGGTGCGGCGCGACGCACCTCGCGCAGCAGGCCAATCGCCTCGGGCAGCGCGAACTGTTCGCCGGACAGTCCGCTGATGAAACGCCCACCGCGGATTTCGCCGCGCGCTTCCAGGCGCTGGTAAACCCGCAGCAGCTCGCGCCAGGACGGCAGCCACGCCGCCTCGCGTTCGAGCAGGCGCCAGCAGATCACGCCATAGCGGCGCAGCAGCGTGCGCGCGACGTGCTCCACCGCCTCCTGCCGCCGCTCGCCCTCCTGTGCCGGGGGCAGCGCGCGGAGTGGTGCCCAGCGGCCAGCGTCGCGGATGCCGTGCAGCGACAAGCGCCGGCGTTGCCGCGACAGCGCCGAAGGCCGCTTGGACGCCGGCACCAGCAGCGCGCGCAGGCCGGCATAGCTGTCGCAATGCAGGCGCCCGCGCATCACCAGCTCGCCGAGGGCATCCTCCAGCTCGGTGGCGATGAGATGCAGCGCATCGGCGATCTCGTCGAAGAAGCTGGCGCCGTGCGCATCGAGGTAATCGGCCACGCGCTGCGCGCGCGAGCCCAGCGGTGCCTCGTCGGGCTGGGCCTCGGCGGCGAGCAGCTGCCAGCGCGCGGCTTCGCGGCGCGGCAGCAGCACCACTGGCGCGGCCCGCAGGCTGCCGCCGCCGCGCGCGGCCTGCGCCGGGCGCAGCCGGCGCCAGGCGATGCGGCCGGCGGTGCACAGTTCGTCGAGCCAGTCGGGCTGGTAGTCGCGCACGCGCGCCGGCAGCAGTTCGGCTTCCCACACCGCGGCGGGCGCCTCGAAGCCTTCCAGCTGCGCGAGCACGCCGGCCAGTGCCTCCGGGCCGGTGACCCGCGCGGTGGCATCCACGCGCTGCCACTGGAACAGGAAGCGCGCATAGTCGCGCGGCGCGACCGGTTCGATCTCGCGGCGCAGGCGGCCCAGCGTGTAGCGATGGATGCGCGCCAGCAGGTGGCGTTCGCACCATTCCTCTTCGGTCGCGCCGGGGCTGAACGGCCCGGCCATCACATAACCTTCGCTGCGCAACGACTGCAACGCCCGGGCGATATCGGCCAGCGGCAGGTGCAGCGTGCTGGCGAGCAGCGAGGCCGGCGTCGGTCCCCAGCCGGAAAGGCGGGCGCGCACGAGTTCGCGCAACGCGGCTTCGCGTTGCCAGTCGGTGACGCGGCAGTCGTCGGGGATGCGCAGCGCCGGCTGTGCGGCGGCCTGCGGATACAACGGCGCGAACAGCGCGATGCGCTCCACGCTCACCCACAGCGATACCCCGCCCGCTTCATCACGCAAGCAGCTGGCGCGGCCGGCGCGGGCCAGCGCCTGCAACCAGTCGAGCCAGCCGGCTTCGGCGGCGGCTTCATCGGCGCGGATCACGCCCAGCGAGGCCAGCGCCTCGTGCATCTCTTCGATATCGCGCGGCTGCGGCCATGCCTCCTCGCGTACCGCGGCGATGGCATCGGGATCGAGCCGGCCCAGGTCGTCGGCGCTTTCGGGGTCGCGATAGCGGCGCGTCTGCACGGCCTGCGTGCGGCGCTCTTCCAGCGGCGCATCGTCGAGGAACGCGTAGGGTCGCGCGTTGAGCGCCTCGGCGGCCAGCGGCGAAGGCGCGGCGAGATCGCGCGCCACCACCTGGATGCGCCCGGCCTCCAGGCCACGCAGCACCTCCAGCCAGCCGGCGGTATCCATCGCCTCGTGCAGGCAGTCGTGCATCGTCTGCGCCACCAGCGGGTGGTCGGGCACCTCGCGCTCGCCGACGATGTTCTCCAGGCACGCGACCTGGTCGGGGAACACCGTCGCCAGCAGGTCCTCGGATTTCATTCGCTGCAGCTGCGGGGCGACCTTGCGCCCGCCGGTGAAGCGCGGCAGCGCCAGCGCGTTGGTGGCGTTCCAGCGCCAGCGCACGCCGAACAGCGGCGCGTCGAGCAGCGCCTGCACCAGCACGTGTTCGGCGGAGCTGGAATGCAGGTAGCGCGACACCTCGATCAAATCGAAGCTGTGGCTGGTGGACAGCGACAGCACGATGGCGTCCTCGGTGGCGGCGGCCTGCAGTTCGAAATTGAAATTGCGGCAGAAGCGCTTGCGCAGCGCCAGGCCCCACGCGCGGTTGATGCGGCTGCCGAACGGGGTGTGGATGACCAGCTGCGTGCCGCCGCTTTCGTCGAAGAAGCGTTCCATCACGATGCAGGCCTGGGTGGGCAGCGCGCCGAGCTCGGCCTGCGCCTGCGCCAGGTAGTCGAGCAGCTGGCGTGCAGCCTCCTCGCCGAGTGCGAGGTCATCGGCCAGCCAGCGGTGCACGGCCTCGCGGCCATCGCGCGGCAGGCGCGCGGCGATGTCCTCGCGCAGCCGCGCCACCGCGTGCGAGAGCTCGTCGCTGCGGCCGGGCGCCTCGCCCAGCCAGAACGGGATGTTCGGCGGAATGCCCTGCGCGTCCTCCACGCGCAGCCTTCCCGGCTCGATGCGCAGGATGCGGTAGCTGGTGTTGCCAAGCTGGAAGACATCGCCGGCCAGGCTTTCGATGGCGAAATCCTCGTTGACCGTGCCGATGTGTTCGGCCTGCGGTTCGAGCACGACGGTGTAATCGCCGGTTTCCGGGATGCTGCCGCCGGAGGTCAGCGCGGTCATGCGCGCGCCACGCCGCGCATGCAGCCGGCGGTTTACCGCGTCGCGGTGCAGGTAGGCGCCGCGCGGGCCGAGCCGGGTGCTGAAGCCATCGGCCAGCATGCGCACGACTTCGTCGAAGCGCGCGCGCGTCAACGCCGCATACGGCGTGGCGCGGGTGACGAGCGCGAACAGCGCATCCTCGTCCATGTCCGCGCAGGCCACCTCGGCGACGATCTGCTGGGCGAGCACGTCGATGGGCGCCTCGGGGATGCGCAGCGCATCGAGCTCGCCGCGGCGCACGGCGTCGAGCAGCGCGGCGCATTCGACCAGTTCATCGCGCGAGGCCGGGAACAGCCGTGCTTTCGGAGTGCCATCCACTGCATGGCCGGCGCGGCCGGCACGCTGCAGGAACGCGGCGATCGAGCGCGGCGAGCCGAGCTGCACCACCAGGTCGACATCGCCGATGTCCAGGCCCAGCTCCAGCGAGGCGGTGGCGACCAGCACGGTGAGCTCGCCCGCCTTCAGGCGGCGCTCGGCGGCCAGGCGGATATCGCGCGACAGGCTGCCGTGGTGCGCGGCGACGCGATCGTGCCCGAGCCGCTCGCCAAGATGGCGCGCGGCCCGTTCGGCCATGCGCCGCGTGTTGACGAACACCAGCGTGGTGCGATGCGCGCGCGCGAGCGTGGCGACTTCCTCGTAGACCTGCTGCCATTGGTCGTTGGACATCACCGCCGACAGCGGCGTCGGGGGCAGGCCGAGCGCCAGGTCGCGTTCGCGCGTGTAGCCGATATCGACGATGGCGCAGTCCCCATCGGCACCGGCCAGGTAGCGCGCCACCCGCTCGATCGGCTTCTGCGTGGCCGACAGGCCGATCCGCTGCGGCACCCGCCCGGTGAGCGCGCGCAGGCGCTCCAGGCTCAGCGCGAGATGACTGCCGCGCTTGTCGGCCGCCACCGCGTGGATTTCATCGACGATGACGCTGCGCACATGACGCAGCGATTCGCGCCCGGATTCGGAGCCCAGCAGCACGTACAGCGATTCGGGCGTGGTGACCAGGATGTGCGGCGGGCGCTTGCGCGCGGCGGCACGCTCGCGCTGCGGGGTGTCGCCGGTGCGCACGGCGGTGCGGATGTCGACTGCCGGCAGGTCGTCCTCGGCGAGCACCTCGGCGATGCCCTGCAGCGGCACTTCGAGGTTGATGTGGATGTCGTTGGACAGCGCCTTCAGCGGCGAGATGTACAGCACGCGGGTTTCATCGGGCAGCGCGCCGCCCTGCGCCAGGCCTTCGCGCAGCAGGCCATCGAGCGCGGCCAGGAAGGCGGTGAGCGTCTTGCCCGAGCCGGTGGGCGCGGCGACCAGCGTGTGGCCGCCGTCGAGGATGCGCGGCCACGCCTCGACCTGCGCCGCGGTGGGCGCACCGAAGCGCCGCTGGAACCAGCGGGCGGTGACGGGATGGAATCGGCGCAGGACCGGATGCATGGCAGGCCTCGACGGGACACGCTGCGCGCAGGGTAGCGCCGCGCGCGGGGGAATCCCTCAGATGGGGCCGGAAGCCTGCCCAGGCAACCGCGTGCCGGTGAACTGGTTCAGGCCGCTGAAGCCCGATTGTGCGCACCGGCGCCGGCTGGCACAGTGCGGCGATGACCTTGATCCTGCTGATGATCCTGGGCGCGGCCGGTTTCGCCTGGTGGAACGCCGCCCGCGCCGCCGCCGAACGCGCCGAGACCCTGGGCCGCAACGCCTGCCGCGCGGCGGACGTGCAGTGGCTCGACCAGAGCGTGCACGCCATCGGCACGCGCGTATGCCGGCTACCCAGCGGGCGACTGGGGCTGGAGCGCACGTTCCGCTTCGATTATTCGCACGATGGCGTGGACCGCCAGAGTGGCCGCATGGTGCTGCGTGGGGGTGAGCTGGTGTCGTTCACCGGCCCGGCGATGGCCACGGTGACGCCGCTGCGGCCGCGCGGCGAGGAAGGCTGAGGGGCCGGGGCTGAAGCCCCTCCCCTCTCGCTTACTTGACCACCCGCAGATGCGGCCGCTTGCCGGCCGGCGGCGGGGTGTCTTCCGGATCCGGACGTTCGTCCATCTCGCCGTCCAGCTCGTCATGCGTGCCGCCGGTGCCCGGCAGGTCGTCCGGCAGCGCCATGCCCTGCCCGGTCTCGCGGGCGTACACCGCCAGCACCGCCGACATCGGCACCTGCACCGGATAGCTCACGCCACCGAAGCGCGCGGTGAAGCTGATGCCGTCGTTGTCGATGCTCAGGCGCACCACGGCGCGCTCGGCGATATTGAGGACGACGCGGCCGTCCTTCACCGCGCCGGCCGGCACCTGCACGCCGGGCAGGCCGGCGTCCACGAGCAGGTGCGGGGTCATCTGGTTGTCGTTGATCCACTCCACCAGGGCCCGCAGCAGGTACGGACGGTGGCTGGTCATGCGGGGGAAGTCTTCGCTCATGCGCGACAGTTTACGCGCCCGCGCCACATGCGCGCCTCCCCGCCCGCAGCGCGTGCCGCGGACCGGTCAGCGTGGCCTCAGACCGGCATGTCGCGCAGCTTCTTTTCCTGATCGGTCAGGCTGCGGATGAAACCGGGGTTGCGGAAGATGCGGTTGCCGTAATCCTCGATCGCCTTGCCGTCCTTCGGCAGCGGGATGTCCAGCGACTGCAGGCGCCAGATGATCGGCGCCATCGCGCAATCGGCCAGGCTCATTTCCGGGTTGAGGAAGAACTTGCTGGCCTTGAACAGCGGCACCGAGGCGGTGAGCAGTTCCTTCAGGCGCTTGCGGCCGGCTTCGGCCTGGGTCTTGTTGCCGAGCTGGATGGCCTGCACCTGCGGCACCCAGTCGTGCTCGATGCGCAGCATCGCCAGGCGCAGGCGCGCGCGCGAAAGCGGATCGACCGGCATCAGCGGCGGGTGCGGGTAACGCTCGTCCAGGTATTCGCTGACCACCGAGGCCGCGTACAGCACCAGTTCGCGCTCCACCAGCGTGGGCACCGAGTGGTACGGATTGAGGTCGATCAGGTCTTCGGGCGGATTCTGCGGATCCACCGCCACCAGGTCGAAGGTGACGCCCTTGGCGGCCAGTACCAGCCGCACGCGATGGCACAGGACGTCATCGGTAGAGGAAAACAGGGTCAGGGTATTCCGCATACGCACACTCGTCGCCATTCAAGGCTCTCCAGCGACCGGAATCCGCCGGTCGCAACGACGCCGCCGGCCCAGTGCCGATGGTCGCCCCGTGGCCCGAGTGTGCAATCAGCCGTCACAAAAGCCAATAGCAATGCTGCGCCCCGGAGCCTGTGGCGCGGCGGCCGCGTGGGCCGCCGCGTCGATCAATGCACGTCCTTCCAGTATTCCTTCTTCACCAGGTAGGCCAGGAAGGTCAGGAACGCCAGGAACAGCACCACCCACACGCCCATGCTCTGGCGCTTGAGCACGGCCGGCTCGCCGGCGTATTCAAGGAAGTTGGTGATGTCGCGCACGGCCTGGTCGTACTCGGCCGGGCTCAGCTTGCCTGGCGTGGTGAGCTTGAGCGCCACCACCGGCTTGTCCATGCCCGGCGCTTCCGGCTCGCCGTATTCCGGCGTCTGGATGCCCTGCAGTTCCCACAAGGCATGCGGCATCGAGACGTTGGGGAACAGCTTGTTGTTCCACCCCAGCGGTCGACTCTGATCCGGATAGAAGGACTTCTGGTAGGTGTACAGCCAATCCACGCCACGCACGCGGGCGATCAGGCTCAGGTCCGGCGGCGCCTTGCCGAACCACTGCGTCGCGCCATCCTTGGGCATCGAGGCTTCGATGTGGTCGCCGATCTTGGCGCCGGTGAAGTTGAGGTGGTTCATCACCTCTTCCTCGCTCAGCCCCAGGTCGCTGGCCATGCGCGAATAGCGCAGGTATTTGAGCGAGTGGCAGCCCGAACAGTAGTTCATGAACAGCTTGGCGCCGCGTTGCAGCGAGGCCTGGTCGCCGAGGTCGTTACCGGCCTGCAGCAGCGCACCACCGCCTTCGGCGGCGATCGCACTGGCGCTGAGCAGCAGGCCCGACGCCAGCAGCGCCAGGCGGGTGGTCCATCGCGTCTTAGTCATGCGTCGTCACCCGTTCCGGCACCGGCTTGGTCTTGTCCAGCGTGGTCCACAGCGGCATGGTGATGAAGAAGGCGAAGTACAGGAAGGTCAGCACGCGCCCGATGTAGGTCTCATGGATGTCCGTGCCCGGGCCGGAGCCGATGATGCCCAGCCACACGAAGCACACCGCCAGCACGCCCAGCGCCACCTTGGAAATCCAGCCGCGGTAGCGGATCGACTTGACCTTGGCCCGGTCCAGCCACGGCACTAGGAACAGGATCGCGATGGCCGAGAACATCACCAGCACGCCGCCGAGCTTGTTGGGCACCACGCGCAACATCGCGTAGTAAGGCGTGTAGTACCACACCGGCTTGATGTGCTCCGGGGTCACCAGGCGGTTGGCCTCGGTGAAGTTGTCGTGCTCCAGGAACAGCCCGCCGAAGCCCGGCGCGAAGAAGATGATGAAGGCCGCCAGCACCAGCAGGAAGCCCACGCCCACCATGTCCTTCACCGTGTAATACGGGTGGAACGGGATGCCGTCGGTCGGCGCGCTGGGCGACCAGCGGTTGCCCTTGGGCCCCTTCTTGATCTCCACGCCGTCCGGGTTGTTGGAACCCACTTCGTGCAGCGCGCCCAGGTGCAGCACCACCAGCAGCAGCAGCACCAGCGGCAGTGCGATGACGTGCAGGGCGAAGAAGCGGTTGAGCGTGGCGTCACTGGGCAGGTAATCGCCCATGATCCATTCGGTGAGCCCGTTGCCGATCACCGGGATGGCGCCGAACAGCGAGATGATCACCTTCGCGCCCCAGAACGACATCTGGCCCCACGGCAGCACGTAGCCCATGAAGGCTTCGGCCATCAGCACCAGGTAGATCAGCATGCCGAGGATCCACACCAGCTCGCGCGGCTTCTTGTAACTGCCGTACATCAGGCCGCGGAACATGTGCAGGTAGACGACGATGAAGAACAGCGAGGCGCCGGTGCTGTGCATGTAGCGGATCAGCCAGCCCCACTCCACGTCGCGCATGATGTATTCGACCGAGGAGAACGCCTCGGCCGCGCTGGTCTTGTAGTGCATCGTCAGGAAGATGCCGGTGACGATCTGGTTCACCAGCACGACCAGCGCCAGCGAGCCGAAGTAGTACCAGACGTTGAAGTTCTTCGGCGCGTAGTACTCGCTGACGTGCTTGCGGTAGACCGGCATCAGGCCGGGGGCGCGGGCGTTGACCCAGTCGAACACCCCGTTGGCGGTACGGACAAGGATGTTGGCCATGGTCAGGCAGCCCCCGTGGTGGGCGCGGCGCCGCCGGAGGACTGATCCACGCCGATGACGATGGTGTTGTCGTCCTGGTAGTGGTGGGGGGGCACCAGCAGGTTGATCGGGGCCGGCACGCCGTTGAAGACGCGGCCGGACATGTCGAAGCGCGACTTGTGGCAGGGGCAGAAGTAGCCGCCCTTCCACTCCGGGTCATAGGGCTCGGGCCGGATCTCGGCCACCATCTCCGGCGAGCAGCCCAGGTGCGTGCACAGCCCCACCAGCACGGAGATCTCCGGCTTGATCGAGCGGAACTCGGGGTTCTTGAGCACGTAGGCCGGCTGCTGGTCCTTGTTCTCGGACTTGGCGTCCTTGAGCCGGCCGTCCAGCGAGGGCAACGCGTCGAGCATCGCCTGGGAGCGCTTGACGATCCAGATCGGCTGGCCGCGCCATTCCAGGATCAGGCGTTGGCCTTCCTGCAGGGCGGTGATGTCGGCGGTGATCGGTGCGCCGGCCAGCTTGGCACGCGCACTGGGATTCCACGACTTGATGAACGGAACTGCGAGAAAACCTGCTCCTACCGCACCGACCACAGCGGTTGTCGCGGTCAAAAACCGTCGACGCCCCGTGTTGGCGGGTTCGTTAACCCCATCGTTGGCCATCCGGCTCTCCGATCTTTTGTTTTTAGGTAGCTTGCGGCTGCCAGCGGCCTGCTGGGGGTCAGGCCGGGAATGAATCCGCACCGAGTGTAGCGGAAGGCTTAATGGCCAGACAATGCAGTCCGGACGCTTTTCGTGATGGGCCGCATGGCCGGCCGGCTCAGCGTGCGCTGGCGGTGGCGCCTCGGTAGCGCTCGGCGAGGATGCCCACGCGCTGCACGTAGCGCTGGGTTTCGCTGTAGGGCGGCACGCCGCCGTGGCGATCGACCGCGCCCTCGCCTGCGTTGTAGCCGGCCGCGGCCAGCTGCAGGTTGCCGTTGAAGCGCTTCAGCAGCCACGACAGGTACTGCACGCCGCCGCGGATGTTTTGCGATGCATCAAAGGAGTCGCTGACGCCGAAGCGCCGCGCGGTGGCCGGCATCAGCTGCATCAGCCCCTGCGCGCCGGCGCGACTGAGGGCGGTGGGGTTGTAGGCCGACTCGGCATGGATGATCGCCCGCACCACCGCCTCCTCCACGCCGAACTCGCGCGCCGCCGCGGCGATCTCGGTGGCATAGGCATTGGTGTTGAGCCGCACCGCGCCGAAGTTCACCCCCGGGTTGAGGCCGCAGGCGTAGCAGGTCTCGATGTAGCTGTAGCGGATGGTGCGCAGGCCCTGGATGCTGGCGGTCTGCGTGGGGCGGGCGCTGGTGTAGTGGCGCACGCCGTCCTTCATATAGGAGTAGACCTGCCCGCTGACCACGCGGCGCGGGGGCGTGGTCGGCGCCGGCAGCGGCGCGGGGGTGATGGCCTTGGGCGCGAGCGCGGCGGCGGTGGCCGGCAGCGGGCCGGAGGGCGCGACGGCGGCGGCATTGGCCGCCACCGGCACCGACGCCGGCGCGAGCGCCTTGGCCACCGAGGCGGGCGGTTCGGCCTTGGCCACGGCCGGGGCGGCCGGACGCGGGCGGCTGGCCGCGCGCGGGGTGCCGCCGCGGAACTGGCCGACGGTGGTGCACGACGCACCGGCCGGACGCTTGCTGACATAGCTGGGCACGCCGTCGCCACCGATGCACTTGTACACAGTGCCGGCACTGGCCGGTGCGACCGGCAGCGCAATGACGAGCGCGAGCCCCAGTTTCCCCAGCATCCCCTTCATGGCGCGGAGTATCCGGCCTCCGGGCGGGGAATCCAAGTGCGGGGCGCGTGTTCCGGGGCGACGGCCCCTTTTTGCCCCCTTCCGGGGCGAAAACCCTTGCGATTCAGCGCGATCCCCGCGCCCGGCGTACAATGCGCGGCTTCGTTCGGCCCCTTCGGGGCCGCCTGCCCGCCACCCGTCTGGAATAAGCGCCATGCCCGGGACGCCCGCCTCTGAAACCCTCGCCACGCCCGTCGTGGACACCGCCGCCCCTGCAGCGGGGCTCATCCCCCTGCCCGGCGTGCGCAAAGCCATCCCCGGCGGCGCGCGCGGCAAGCTCTACATCAAGACCCACGGTTGCCAGATGAACGAGTACGACTCGGCCAAGATGGCCGACGTGCTCGCCGACGCCGAGGGCCTGGAACTGACCGACGTGCCCGAAGAGGCCGACGTCATCCTGATCAACACCTGCTCCATCCGCGAGAAGGCGCAGGAGAAGGTCTTCAGCCAGCTCGGCCGCTGGAAGGCGCTCAAGGCCGGCGACAAGCCGGTGATCATCGGCGTGGGCGGCTGCGTGGCGTCGCAGGAAGGCGAGGCCATCGTCAAGCGCGCGCCGTACGTGGACCTGGTGTTCGGGCCGCAGACGCTGCACCGCCTGCCGGAGTTGATCCGCGAGCGCCGCCAGTCCGGCCGCCCGCAGGTGGACATCAGCTTCCCGGAGATCGAGAAGTTCGACCGCCTGCCGGAGCCGCGCGCGGAAGGTCCGTCGGCGTTCGTGTCGATCATGGAAGGCTGCTCGAAGTACTGCTCGTTCTGCGTGGTGCCCTACACCCGCGGCGAGGAAGTGAGCCGGCCGTTCGAGGACGTGCTGGTGGAAGTCGCCCAGCTGGCCGCGCAGGGCGTGCGCGAGATCAACCTGCTGGGCCAGAACGTCAACGCGTACCGCGGGCCGTATGGGGAAGGCGAGATCGCCGACCTGGGCCTGCTGATCCGCACGATCGCGCAGATCGAGGGCGTGGGCCGCATCCGCTTCACCACCTCGCACCCGCTGGAGTTCAGCGATTCGCTGGTGGACGCGTATCGCGACGTGCCGCAGCTGGCGAACTTCCTGCATCTTCCGGTGCAGGCGGGCAGCGACCGGATCCTCAGCGCGATGAAGCGCGGTTACACGGCGCTGGAGTTCAAGGCGAAGATCCGCAAGCTCCGCGCGGTGCGGCCGGATATTTCGATCAGTTCGGATTTCATCGTGGGGTTCCCGGGGGAGACCGATGCGGACTTCGAGAAGACGATGAAGTTGATCGAGGACGTGGGGTTCGACCAGAGCTTCTCCTTCATCTATTCGCGCCGGCCGGGTACGCCGGCTTCCGATCTGTCCGACGACACACCGGAGGCGACCAAGCATGCGCGGCTTTCCCGCTTGCAGGCGCATATCAACGGGTATGCGGCGAAGATATCCGAGGGGATGGTCGGGTCGGTGCAGTCGGTGCTCGTGGAAGGGCCTTCGCGGAAGAACCCGAACGAGTTGACCGGCAAGACGGAGAACATGCGGTCGGTGAATTTTCCCGCGCATCCGCGGCTGGTAGGCCAGTTCGTCGACGTCCTGATCACCGAGGCGTTGAGCAACTCCCTGCGCGGGCGGGTTGTCGGGGCTGAGTGATTTTTGCGGGACAGGTTTTGGATGGGGCGGCCGTTGGCCGCCCTTTTCTTTTTGGGCTGCGGGCGTTTGTGCTTTTTCGGCCTTCGATGTTGATCTGCTGTTCGTGGGTCTCGTGGGGTCTGTGGGGAGGGCGCCCTTTCGGGACACGCCGTGAACCCATCCATGGGGGCTCGTCGGCGACATCCATGTCGCCAACGGTCCCGAAAGGGCGCCCTCCCCACAGCCCCTCCGAATCCCCTCGACCGGACGACACAAGCCAAAGCCAACGCGCTCCCACAAGGCGCAGGAAGCCGCGATTGGAAGAGCAAAGGCGAGGTGAGGATTGGTTATTGGAAAGGGTGAAGACGAGTGCTTTTGCTCTTCCCCCACCCACCTTCTGGTGCGCGCTTTATCGAAGTGGGAACACTGAGGCGCCTAGCGCCGGGCTGGCGTATAGGTACGTCAGCGGGCCATGGATGGCCCGCGGCGGCGAGTTGAACAGGATGTTCGCCCGAGCCGTGACGTACCTATACGCCAGCCCGGTGCCCGCACCGCAAGGCAACGCAACTCACCGCACAGAAACCCTAATCGAGCCGCTTCCGAAACCGCATAACCGCCAGCACCATCATCAGCAAACTGAATCCCACCAGCGCCAGCGCGTCATGCCACAACTCCGGCAGCCCCGCCCCGCGCAGCATCACCCCCCGGATCAACCGCATGAAATGCGTCAGCGGCAACACCTCCGCCAGCCACTGCGCCGGCGCCGGCATCCCGTCGAACGGGAACATGAAGCCCGACAGCAGCATCGAAGGCAGGAACAGGAAGAACGTCATCTGCATCGACTGGAACTGCGATTGCGCGATCGTCGATATCAACAACCCCATGCTCAGGTTGGCCACGATCAACAGCATCGACACCATGTAGACCGCTAACAACCCGCCCGCCACCGGCACGTCGAACAGCCACCCGCCCAGCACCAGGATCACCGTCGCCTGCACCAACCCCACCACGATGTACGGCAGCACCTTGCCGATCATCAGCTCCGCGCTGCTCACCGGCGTGGTGATCAGCATCTCCAGGTTGCCGCGCTCGCGCTCGCGCACGATCGCCATCGCGGTGAACATCACCAGCGTCATCGTCAGGATCACGCCGATCAACCCCGGCACCACGTTGATCGCCGATTGCCGCTGCGGGTTGTACAGCGGCAACACGCTGATGCGCGCCGCCGACTGCGCGGTGGACATGCGTCCGTCCAGCGGCGTCTGCGCCAGCTGCCGGGCCGCCGCCTGCACGGAGGTGTCGGCGCCGTCCACGATCACCTGCATCACTTCCCTGCCCTCGCTCAGGCGCCGCTCGAAATCCGGCGGCACCACCAGGCCCACCTCGATGGTGCCCGCGCGGATCAGCGCCTGGATCTGCTCCGGCGTCTGCGCACTGGCCACCGGCTTGATCACGTCGGTGGAGAGCATGTCGCGCACCAGCATGCGCGAGCCGGTGGTGTTGGCCTGGTCGGCGACGGCGGCCGGCAGGTGGCGCACGTCCAGGTTGATCGCATAGCCGAACAGCAGCAGCTGCAGCGTCGGGATGCCGATCATCATCGCCAGGGTCATGCGGTCGCGGGTCATCTGCCGCAATTCCTTGACCATCACCGCGTAGATCTGCGCCAGCTTCATGCCTGACCCTCCGCATGGCGGCGGGTGGCGGCGACGAAGACGTCTTCCAGGCTCGGCTCGATCGGCGCAACCTCGGCCTGGATGCCTTCCTGCCGAAGCTTCGCGGCGACGGTGTCCGGGTCGCCGTGGCCCGGCGCGCACAGCACGCGCAGCTCGTTGCCCACCTGCGCCACCGAGAGCACGCCGTCGATGGCATGCAGCTGCTTCTGCACCTTCCGCAGCGAATCGCTGCGCACGCCCAGCGTGCGGCCTTCCAGCTGGCCGGTCAGTTCGGCCGGGGTACCGTTGGCGACCAGCCGGCCGCGGTCGAGGATGGCGATGCGGTGGCAGCGCTCGGCCTCGTCCATGTAGTGCGTGGAGACCAGCAGCGTGGTGCCCGCATCGGCAAGGTCGAAGAGCTTTTCCCAGAAATCGCGCCGCGATTCGGGGTCGACCGCGCTGGTCGGTTCGTCCAGCAGCAACAGCTGCGGCTCGTGCACCACCGCGCCGGCCAGGGCCAGACGCTGCTTCTGGCCGCCGCTGAGCGTGCCGGCCAGCTGCTTCTGCAGCTGCTCCAGGTTGTAGGCGTGCAGCAGTTCCTCCACCCGGCTCGCGCGGCGCGCGCGCGGCAGGCCCTGCACGGTCGCCAGGAACATCAGGTTCTCGCGCACGGTGAGGTCTTCATACAGCGAGAAACGCTGGGTCATGTAGCCGATGCGCCGCCGCAGCGCCTCGGCCTCGCGCGGGATCGACAAGCCCAGCACCTCGATCTCGCCCTCGGTCGGCGTGAGCAGGCCGCACAGCATGCGGATGGTGGTGGACTTGCCCGAGCCGTTCGGGCCGAGGAAGCCGTAGACCTGCGCGCGCGGGACGTCGAGGTCGACGTGGTCCACGGCGGTGAAATCGCCGAAGCGCTTGGTCACGCCGCGCGCATGGATCGCCATGCCGTCATCGCTGCCCGCGGCGGGCGGCGTGGCGACGGCCCGGGCGGCCGGCTCACTCATGCGCGGCATCCGCCAGCTGCACCTGTACCGGCACGCCGACCGGCAGGCGGTTGGCGCTGGCCGGCAGCTGCACTTCGGCCAGGTAGGTCAGGCGCTCGGCATCGCTGCCGGACAAGGCGTAGTACGGGGTGAACATCGGCTCGCTGCGGATCATCCGCACGCGGCCCTGGAAGACTTCGCTGCTGCCGGCCACGGTCACCGGCAAGGTCTGGCCGATCGCCACGCGCGAACGCACGGTGGCCGGCACGTAGATGCGCGCATAAGGCGATTCGCCCACCAGCATGATCGCCAGCGCCGCGCCCACGGGCGCCTGGTCGCCGAGCTTGTACGGCAGGCTGTCCACGCGGCCATCGCGCGGGGCGACGATGTCGAGCTTGTCCAGGTTGACGGCCTGGACCGCCGCCTCGGCCTGCGCGGCGCGCAGCGACGATTCGCCCTGCGCCAGTTCCTCGGCGCGGGTGCCGTTGCGCAGTTCCAGCAGCGCCTGTTCGGCGGCGCGCACCTGCGCCTGCGCATCACCGGCGGCGGCGCGGGCGCGGTCGACATCCGAGGCCGCGACCAGTTGCTGCTTGCCCAGCGGCTGCAGGCGCGCGTAATAGGCGCTGGCATCGCGCGCCTGCGCCTGCGCGGCGGCCAACTGCGCCTGCGCCTGCGCGACCTGCTCGCGGCGCGGGCCGTTGACCAGTTCCTGCAGCGATTGCTCGCGCTGGCTGGTCTGCGCCTGCAGGCTCTGCAACTGCGAGCGCGTGCGGTCCGGCTCCAGCCGCAGCAGGCGGGTGCCCGCGCGCACCTGGTCGCCCTCGCGCACGTCCATGGCGACGATGCGCTCGGACGCCGTTGCCGGCAGGCTGATGCGGTCCCATTCCAGCGTGCCGAGCAAGGGCTGCGGCTCGCGCTTGCAGCCCGCGGCCAAGAGCACGGCCGCGCAGGCCAGCACCGTCATCCAACGCATGTTGCGATCCATCTGCTGCTCCTGCCGCTCAGGGCGGCGTCATGCCGTGGCGCAACAGCGCCAGTGCGTGCCGGGCGATGGCCGCGGCATCCAGGTCCTGCGCGCCGAGCGCCGCGCGCCAGATCGGCGCGCCGGCGATGGGGAACAGGGTCAATCCGATCAACGAGGTCATCAGCAGGCGTGGGTCAAGCGCCGGGTGGATCTCCCCGCGCGCCTGCGCGGCGGTGAAGCGCGCGACCATCAGCCGCGCGGTGGTCGGCGCGACCTCGCTCATCAGCAGGTCGCGCAGCGCGCCGCCTTCGCACAGCACCTCGCGCACCCACAGCTGCGGCCACCACGGGTGGTGCTCGACGATGTCGAAGATGCCGGCGACGAACGCCTGCACCGTGGCCTCGACATCCTCCCCGGCCTGCGCCAGGCGCTGGCCCAGCAGCGCCACGGCGGGCAGCAGGCGCTGCGCGACGAGGGTTTGCAGCAGCTGTTCCTTGTCGCCGAAGTAGTAGTTCACCAGCGCCGGGGTGACACCAGCCTGCACGGCGATGTCGCGCAGCCGCGTGGCCGCGACGCCTTGCCGCACGAAGCAGTCCAGCGCGGCATCGAGCAGGCGCGCCTGCTGGTCGGCGGCATCGGCGCCACCCGGACGGCCGGGCGCGCGACGCGGCGCGGCGGCGCCTCGTTTCTTGGCGGGGGAACGCGGGGTACGGGCAGGACTCATGGCCATATTTAAATCGACGTTTAATTAAGCCGGAGTGAATCCCGCCGGTGGCCGCTGCCGCCCGCGACGCGCTACCCTTTCCCTCCCTCTTTCCCCCTGCGTGCGCGCCGATGCGCGCCGCCCGACGTTCCCCATGAGCACACCCGCGCAACGCGATTTCACCCTCGAGCCGTCCGACAGCGAACGCCTCGCCAACCTCGCCGGCCCGTTCGACGAGAACCTCCGCCAGATCGAACTGCGCCTGGGCGTGGAGATCGCCAACCGCGGCAACATCTTCCGCGTCACCGGCCCGGCCGAGGCGGTCGATTCGACCGAGAAGCTGCTGCACAGCCTCTACGAGGAAGCGGCCGACACCACTTTCGACAGCCACGCCATCCACCTGCGGTTGAACACCGCCAACGTCGACCACGTGGTCGAGCGCGCGTACGCGCCGCAGGACGTGGCGATCAAGGTCAAGCGCGGCACCGTGCGCGGCCGTGGCGCCAACCAGTCCAAGTACCTGCACCAGATCGCCACGCACGACATCAACTTCGGCGTCGGCCCGGCCGGCACCGGCAAGACCTTCCTGGCCGTGGCCAGCGCGGTGGAGGCGTTGAACGAATCGCGCGTGCAGCGGCTGATCCTGGTGCGCCCGGCGGTGGAAGCCGGCGAGAAGCTGGGCTTTTTGCCCGGCGACCTCAGCCAGAAGGTCGACCCGTACCTGCGCCCGCTGTACGACGCGCTGTATGAAATGCTCGGCGTGGAGAAGGTGGTCAAGCTGCTGGAGAAGAACGTCATCGAGATCGCGCCGCTGGCCTACATGCGCGGTCGCACGCTCAACGATGCCTACGTGATCCTCGACGAAGCGCAGAACACCACCATCGAGCAGATGAAGATGTTCCTGACCCGCCTGGGCTTCGGCTCCACCGCGGTGGTCACCGGCGACCTCACCCAGGTCGACCTGCCCAAGCACGTGAAGTCCGGCCTGCGCGACGCCATCGACGTGCTGCGCGACGTGGACGGCGTCAGTTTCACCTTCTTCGAGGCGCGCGACGTGGTGCGCCACCCGCTGGTGGCGCGCATCGTCACCGCCTACGAGAAGCGCGAAGCCAGCGACCGCGAGACGGGGGTGGCGCCATGACCCGCGGTCCGGTCCGCCTCGACGTGGCGGTGAGCTACGCCCTGCCCCGCGCCGGCCTGCCGGCGGCGGTGAGCTTCCGCAAGTGGGTGGCCGCGGCGCTGAAGGGCCGCATCCGCGAGGCCGACCTGGCGATCCGCCTGGTCGACGCGCGCGAGGGCCGCTCGCTCAACAAGCACTACCGCGGCAAGGATTACGCCACCAACGTGCTCAGCTTCCCGGCCGAACTGCCCGAAGGCCTGCCCAAGGGCGTGAAGCTGCCGCTGCTCGGCGACCTGGTGATCTGCGCGCCGGTGGTGGCGCGCGAGGCCAAGGAACAGGGCAAGGCGCTGGCCGCCCACTACGCCCACCTCACCGTCCACGGCACGCTGCACCTGCTGGGCTGGGACCATGAGGACGACAAGGAAGCCGAGGCGATGGAACAGCTGGAGCGCGAGATCCTGGCCGAGCTCGGCATCGAGGATCCCTACCTCGGGGAGCGCTGAGCGCTTCGCTTATGATGCGGGCATCGCGGCACCCAACGCCGCGCCCACGGCCATGGCAGGGGATGCAGCATGCCGGATGTCCTGATGACTTCGATGTTTGCCGTTGCCACGGTGGCGACGCCCGGGAAGCTGTCCGTGGCCGCTTCAGTCGCCACGCTCGCGGCTGCGCTGCTCGCGCTGATGCTTGTGCTGGCGCTCGCACGGCTGCTGGGCGGCTGGGTGACGCGACGCTGGCACCTGCAGCGGAGCGCGCGCATCGCGCAGGGCGCGGCCGCGCTCCTGTGCGGCGCCAGCCTATTGGCCATCCTCGTACTGGGTTTCATCAGGCCGCGGCTGTTGCCGGAGGCCGAACGCGTCATTTCCAGCGAGGCCGTCGATGCGATCGGCGTAGCCGCGCTGGTCGCGATGCTGACCATGCCGCTGGCGTGGCGCGCCGTATACCGGTGGCTGCGCGGCCGGCGCACGGAGGTCAGCGTACAGATCCGCGTACCCGTGGCGCGGGTGGCGGTCCTGTGTGCGCTCTCCCTCGCCCTCGTCGCCACGCTGTTCTGGCAGGGCAGCGTGCACGCGCCGCTGCCCGCGCCGTTCTTCCCGATCTATATCGCCTTCGTCCTCAGCCTGCTGGCCACCGCGCTGCCCCTCGCGGGGTGGGCGCTGCGCCGCTGGCGCTCTTCCAAACCTTGACCTGATTCGACCGCCCATGTCCCTGTCTTCGCGCTTCTGCCTGCCGACCGCCTGCCTGCTGCTGGCCGCCACCGCCTCGGCCGCCCATGCCGCCGACGCCCCCGCCGCCAAGCCCGACCTCGCCGCGCTGATCGAATGCCGCGGCCGCGAGGCCGACTTCGCCGCGCTGCAGCCGGTGCTGGCCGATCCGCTCAAGGCCATCGCGCTGGGCTGGCGGCCGCTGCCGCAGGGCAACCTGTTCATGACCGAGTACGCGCTCAACACCCCGATCACCGTGTTCGGCCACCCGAGTTCGCAGATCGCCTTCTCCGGCCCCAGCGTGATGGCCATCCTCGACCTGCCCGACCCGCGCCCGCTCGCCCGCCAGCTCACGCTGGAGGAAGGCGTCGATACGCCGGAGAAGGTCATGTACGGCCGCGAGGTCCTCAGCCAGGACACCACCGACCCGCGTACCGGCGAGCCGATGATCGAGTCCATCGTGCTCAGCGTCTCCAACGTGAAGTCCCACCCGGGCAAGACCCTGGCCGGCTGCAGCTACAGCCTCGACCTGCCCGAGGAAGCCGAGCCGGAAACCCCCGATGCCCCGGCCCCGGCC
>NZ_LLXU01000112.1 GCF_001431645.1 Stenotrophomonas panacihumi
CCGGCATTGGCGGCGGCCAGCGCGAACGGCGCATCGGACGTTTGCAGGTCCGCGTTGGGCACCATGCCCATGATCACCGCCGAGCTGGCGATGTAGGCCACCGCCGCCAGCGCGACGCCGGCCAGGGTGGCGCGGGCGACGTTCTTCTCCGGGTTCTCCACCACGCCGGCGGTCACCGAGGCCGATTCCACGCCGATGAAGGCCCACAGCGTGAGCGCGGCGGCGCTGGAGATGGCGCCGAAATTCGACTGCCCGGAGACGTTGTACGCGCCTTCGAACAGCTCCGGCTTGAAGAAGAACCAGCCGCCGATCGCGATGCCCAGGATCGGCACCAGCGCGAAACTGGTGGTCAGCGTCTGCACGCGGCTGACGAACTGCGGGCCGATGATGTTGGCGAACGTCAGCAGCCAGACCAGCACCAGCACCGCCACGCAGCGCACCAGCGGCTGCGAGAGCACCGGGAAGAAGTAGCTGAAGTAGCCCACCGCCGCGATCGGGATGGCGACATTGCCGATCCAGTTGGCGAACCAGTAGATGGTGTTGGTCTGGAAGCCCATGTACGGCCCGAACCAGTCGCGCGCATACGCATACGGGCCGCCGGCCTGCGGCGAGAGCTTGCCGAGCTTGGCGAACACGAACGCCAGCAGCAGCGCGCCGGCGGTGGTGATGAGCCAGCCCCAGATGGAGGCGGTGCCGATCTTGGCCAGGCTGGAAGGCAGCAGGAACACGCCCGAGCCCATCATGTTGCCCGCGACCAGGAAGGTCGCCCCCACCACGCCGATTTTCTTGCCCTGCGCCATGGCCATCACTCCTCGTGGGTCGTCGCCCCGCCGCGGCCGTGACGGCCGTGGACCGGCGTCACTTGATGAAGTTGTATTGCAGGCTGCCCTGCAGCCGCATCGTGTCGGCGCTGCGCCCGTCCTGTTGCTCGAGCTGGCCGTAGAGCAGTTCCATGCCCATCGTCCACGAGGGCGCCGGGCTCCAGATCAGGTTGAGCGCGCCGTAGCGGCTGCGCTTGAAGGCATCGGCGGCCAGCGCGTCCTGGCCATCGAGGTGCAGTTCGCCGTAGACGAGGTTGGAGCGCCACATCTGCGTCCAGTAATGCGTGTAGCCGACGAAGCCGCCGTAGACCGGCAGGGCTTCGAGGTCGCCGTCGGCGGCGATGGCCGCATCCAGGCCCGAGCCGGTGAGGTCGGCGGTGTAGCGGCTCATGCCCTTGCCGCCAAGCAGGCCGAACAGCAGCAGCTCGCGCTCGGAGAAGGTGAACGAGCCGCTGAAGGACGCGCCGCCACCATAGGTGGTTTCCTTGTGGCCATCGGCGTTGTAGCCGAGGCTGCGCGCCACGGCGCCCAGCTGCAGGTGGCCCCAGTCACGCTCCATGCGCGCCACCAGGCTCAGGTCGGGCACGCGGTCCATGCTGACTGCTTCGACGCCGGGATGGTCCAGCTCGGTTTCCGGATTCTCCGCGCCCAGGGTCAAGGTGTTGCCCTTGCCCATCGAGAAGCTGTGGTGCATGCCGGCCACCAGCAGGTAGGCCGCGCCGCCCGGGCCGGCGAAGTCGAGCGTATCGGGCAGCGAATCGGCGTCCATGAAGGTGGAATAGCCATAGCCGGCGTAGGTGTTGCCGAGCTGGCCGTAGGCGTGGCGCAGGCGGAATTCGTAGCTGTCGCTGCTGCCGAAGAAGTCGTTCTCCAGGTAGAAGCGCAGGTTGCCGTGCGTGGTCGGGCGGCGCGCCTCGAAGCTGAAACGGGTCTGCTTGGCGTGCACCTCGAAGTTGGAGGTGTCGCGGTTCGGGCTGCCGACCGGAATGGTGGACGTGACGAACTGCTCCTGGTCGCCGGCCGCGCGCGCATCGGCAATGGCATCGAGCTTGGCGTAGCCGCCCAGGCGGATCATCGTGTCGGTGTCGGGAATGGCGAAGAAGCCCTTGAGCTCGGGGTCGGTCGGCGAGACGGTGTTGTCCGCGCGCGAGGCGGCGGTCGAAGGATCGGCCACCGAGTCACGCGGTGGCAGCACGCTGTGATAGCCCGGCGGCGTCGCTTGCGCGTACGGCACGGTGGCGGGCGGAGGTGACGTGCCGGCTGCGGCTACCGGTGCAGCTGCGCCGGCGACGACGGGTGCGGGCGCGGGTGCCGCCTGCCGCTCGGGAGATTTGCCTTCCAGCGCATCGAGTCGTGCGTTGAGCGACTGCAGCGTCTGCTCGACGTTGGCGATTTCCGCACGCAAGCTCTGCACCGTGTCCTGCGCGCAGGCCAGGCCAGACACCCACAGCAGCGGCAGCGCCGCCACGATCGCGGTCGAACGGTCCATCGCCCAGCTCCCTGCGCCCTTTCCCGCGGGAAACATGCTGCGTGCGCCGACGTGCCCGCGGGGGAGCGCACGACCCGGCGCGTCCCATGCACGCCCCCCTGTGTCCGGGCAAGAGACAGCGGGCATTCATCCCCAGCGGCGATGACGGCAACGTGAAATCCATCTGACGATCACGCATCGGCGACCTTCGCTTCACACGCATCGGCATGTGATGAAGTTTTGTCCACCGCAGGAACTGGCATGAAGCAATACCGGCAACATCCCTTCCCCGTCGAGGACGTGCGCCGCTTCCTCGAACCCGGCCCGATCGTGCTTGTCAGCACGGCCTGGCGCGGCCAGCGCGACGTGATGACGCTCGGCTGGCACATGGTGATGGGCTTTTCGCCTTCGCTGTGGGCCTGCTACCTGTGGAATGAAAACCACAGCTTCGAACTGGCGAAGCGGTCGCGCGAATGCGTCATCAACCTGCCCACGGTCGATATCGTGGACACGGTGGTGCGTATCGGTAACAGCAGCGGCGCGGAGATCGACAAGTTCGCGTCCTTCGGCCTGAGCACCACGCCGGGCGAGGCCGTGGCCGCGCCCCGCATCCGCGAGTGCTGGGCCAGCTTCGAATGCCGGCTGCATGACGGCAGCCAGATCAACAAGCACAACCTCTTCATCTGGGAGGTCGTGCGCGCGCATGTAGCGCACCGGCCAAAGACGCCGCGCACGGTGCACTACCGCGGCGATGGCCGCTTCATGGTCTCCGGGCCGGATATCTCGCGCAAACGGATGTTCCTGCCCGAGATGCTGTGACGCGCCTCAGCGCCCGGCGCGCTGCACGCGCATCTGCCCGCGCTCCATCTGGAAGGTGAAGGCATAGTTGAGCGTGACCGGCACCGGCTCGATGCGATCGGCGTCGGCGCAATCGCCCGGCCGCTTGGGCGCCACGTCGTGGTAATGGCAGATGGCCGCCGGTTCGTACTGCCAGGTCAGCGCGGCGCGCTCCACCGCTTGCAGCAGGTCGCTGTTCGAGGCATCGGCCCCCGCCGCGCATTCGGCGCGGTCCAGCAGCGGCTCGGTGCGTTGCACGGCGCCCTGCGCGTCGATGATCACGCGCACGCACACCGTGGTCGGCGGCAGGTTCGTGCGCGGGGTATCGGCGGGCAAGGCGGGATCGACGTTGTCATGCAGCAGCGGCATGCGGAACGCCTGCTGCGGCTGCATGGCATAGCTTTCGATGCGCGCGGCGCCAGCGGCTGCCACGGAGGGCGACAGCAGGCGTTGGTCCACAACATCGCTGCGGGTGTCCTGGTAGGCATCCGGCATACTCGCACAGCCGGCCAGCATCACCGCCAGCACCAGCCCGCCCGCGGCCCGCATCAACGCGACGCCATCGCGCTGCCACCGACGTCCTGCGGCGTGGGATCCATCTCGAAGGTCACCGGCACGCGCACCTGGCCCGCGACCGGCTTGCCTTCCTTCATCTCGGGACGGAAGCGCCACTGGCGCGCGGCCTCGACCGAGACCGCATCGAACACGCCCGCGGGCTTCGAGGATTCGACCACCACGTTCGACACGCTGCCGTCGGCCCGCACGTCCACGCGCAGCATGACCTGCCCGCCCAGGCTGCGCTCATAGGCTTCCTTCGGGTAGCGCGGCGGCGGCAGCGACTGCATCGCCACTTCGGTGACCTTCGCCGGGGCATGGGCGGGGGTCACGCGCAAGGCAGCAGTGAAATGCGAGCCGCCGTCGCCGCTGGTGACGTCGATGGTCGCCACGGGATCGGCCCGCGTCACGATCAGCGTCGGCGTGGAGACCGGCTTGCCCGCGAGCGCGAGTTTCATGTCCACCTGCATGCGGCCATCGCCCAGCGCGGTCCAGCGCAGTTCGGCCTGCCAGTGGCCCTGGCGGCCTTCGCCGCCAAATCCCAGCCATTGGCCGGCGCGTTCCACCAGCGCGAACTCGTGGCGCTCGCCGTCGATGGTGAGTACGACGTCGGTGCGATAGGACGCGCTTTCCGCCGCCACGACCGGCGCGGCCGGTTGCGCCGCCCACGCCGCATAGCCACCTCCGGCAGCCAGCAGGCCAATGGACAACACGGCAGCGACGCGACGGCGCGGCGAAGGCAGGGGCTGCTTGAGCATGGCGATTCTCTCCTTGAGCGGGTGGCGCGAAGGCCAAGGACATCCGAGGGGCGGCAACGGTGCGTCGAAGTGTCCGATCAACATCGCTTCGGCATAAGCGCGGCGCTGGCGTGGGCGGCACGCCAGCACGCGCGCGTCGCAGGCCATCTCCTGGTCGCGGCGGAACGCGCGCAGCGCGAAGTACGCGAGCGGGTTGAACCACTGCAGGCACAGCAGCAGCATGGCCAGCGCGTTGCACGGCAGGTCGCCACGCTGGCGATGTACCTGTTCGTGACGCAGCAGCAGGGCGCGCTGCGCGGGGGCATAACGGCTTTCGAAATCCGGCGGCACCACGATGCGCGGACGCCACAGCCCGACCAGCGCCGGCAAGCCCGCATCGTGCGCCGCCCGATACAGCGGCAGGCGCGGATGCGGCACGCGTGCCAGCGGGCCGAGCGCGCGCATGAAGCGGTACTGCCGCGCGAGCTGCCCGCCCAGGCAGGCCACGGCGCCCAGCAGCCACGCCGCGAGCCAGAGGGTTGAAGCGTGGCCTTCGGTCTGGATCGCACCGGCCTGCAGCACCGCCGCCGGCAATGCGCCGAGTTCGCGCATCGGCCGCACGACTTCCGGCGGCACGGGGATCGCCAACGTCAGGAGCATCAGCGGTGGCAGGCACCACAGGCCGTAGGCCGCCCCGGCACCGCCCAGGCGGCGTGCCAGCGGACGCAACGCCAGCACCAAGCCACACGCGGCGCTGAACACCGCGGTGAGCAACAGCAACGCGGCCGGGTCAGCCCTCATCGTCCAGCTCCCGTACCAGCCGCTTGAGTTCGGCGATGTCCTCGGCACTGAGTTTTCCGCGCGCACTGAAGTGCGCCACCAGCGGCGCGACGCGGCCGCCGAACAGGCGTTCGAGCAGGCCCTCGCTCTGCTGCGCCACCCATTGCGCGCGTTCGATGCGGGGCGAGTACAGGTAGCGGCGCCCCTGCTTCTCCGCCGCGATGGCGCCCTTGTTGAGCAGGCGGTTGAGCAGGGTCTTCACCGTGGGCTCGGCCCAGCCGCTGTGCGTGGACAGCGCGGCGAACACCTCCTCGGCCGCCAGCGGATGGCGGTCCCACAGCACCTGCATCACCACTGCTTCGGCTTCGCTGATCGTCAAGGATTCGGCCATGCGATTACACCCGTAAATTTTTCCCGATTACGCGCGTAATCGAACTGCGTGTCAAGCCCCGGTCACTCCGCCGCATGCGTCCTGGACGGGCGCTGGGCTACGCTCGGAACATGATCGAATCCGTCCAAGACCTGCACGCCGCCACCGACCTGATCCTCCAACGCGTGGCCGGCCCGCTGCGCGTGGGCGCACCGCTCGGCCTGGGCAAACCGCATCGGCTGATCAATGCGCTGTATGCCCGCGTGGCCGCCGACCCGTCGCGCCCGATGCAGCTGTACACCGCGCTCTCGCTCGACCCGCCCGGCCAGGCCGGCGGCCTGGAAGGCCGCTTCCTCGGGCCGTTCGCGCAGCGGCATTTCGGCGACGACTTCCCGCGCCTGGCCTACGTGGAAGCGATGCGCCGCGACGCGCTGCCGGCGCATATCGAAGTGGAAGAGTTCTACATGCAGTCCGGCGCGATGCTGTCCTCGCGCCAGGCCCAGCGCGCCTACACCAGCCTCAACTACACGATGGCCGCCGACGCGGTGGCGATGCGCGCGCCCAACCTGGTGGTGCAGAAAGTGGCGCGCGAACCCGGCGGCACGCGGCTATCGCTGTCGTGCAACAACGACCTCACCCAGGACCTGCTCGAGACCATCGCGCGGCGCGGCCTGCCGCGGCCGCTGATGGTGGCCGAGGTGGATCCCGCGCTGCCGTGGATCGCCGGCTCGGCCGTGGTGGCGGATGATTTCTTCGACGTGGTGGTCGACCCGCCCGGCCCGCATCCGAAGCTGTTCGCCCTGCCCCGCCAGCCGGTGGGCGACGCGGACTACGCCATCGGCCTGTATGCGAGCACGCTGGTGCGCGATGGCGGCACGCTGCAGATCGGCATCGGCACGCTGGCCGATGCGTTGAGCCATGCGTTGGTGCTGCGCCATACCGACAATGCCCGCTACCGCGCGGTGCTGCGCGCCCTGGATCCGGGGCTGGAATCGCACCCGCTGGTGCGCGACCACGGCGGGCTCGACCCCTTCGAGCAGGGCCTGTACGGCTGCAGCGAAATGCTCAACGAAGGCTTCCGCCGCCTCGTGCAGACCGGGGTGATCCACCGCCGCGTGCATGACGACGCCGCGCTGATGCAGCGCCTGCACGACGGCACGGCGACCGCCGAGGACCACGCCCGACTGCAACGCGAAGGCGAATTCCTGCATGGCGCCTTCTACCTCGGCTCGCACGAGTTCTACGACTGGCTGCGCGAGAACGGCGATGGCGGCCATGGCATCGGCATGCGCCGCATCAGTGAGATCAACCAGCTCTACGGTGGCCACGAAGCACTCGAACGCCTGCAGCGCCGCGAAGCGCGCTTCTTCAACAGCTGCATGATCGCCACCGCGTTGGGCGCGGCGGCCTCGGACGGCCTGGAGGATGGCCGCATCGTGTCCGGCGTGGGCGGGCAATACAACTTCGTGGCGATGTCGCACGCGCTGGAAGACGCGCGCAGCGTGCTGATGCTGCGCGCCAGCCGTACCGACGTCGCCGGGCACGTCGAATCCAACGTGCGCTGGGCCTATGGCCACGCCACCATCCCGCGCCACCTGCGCGATATCTACGTCAACCAGTACGGCATCGCCGACCTGCTCGGCGCCACCGACGAGGCCTGCGTGATCGCGATGACCGCGATTGCCGAAGTGCCTTTCCAGCAGGGCCTGCTGGCCTCCGCCAAAGCCGCGCGAAAGCTGCGCGAGGATTTCGCCGCGCCGGACGCTTGGCAGCGCAACACGCCCGATGCCCTGGCCGCCGCGCTGGCCCCGTTCCGTGCCGATGGCACGCTGCCGGATTACCCGCTCGGCAGCGATTTCACCGACGTCGAGCAGCGCGTGCTGCGTGCCCTCGCCTGGCTCAAGCAGGGCAGCGCGACGTGGGGCGGAAAGCTGACGCTGCTCACCGGCGTGCTGGGTGGCCCGCTCGCAAACGACGCGGAGGCGATGCGGCGGATGGACCTCGATGCGCCAAGCGGTATCGCGGAAAAGCTGCAGGCACGGCTGGTCCGCCATGCGCTCGCGCGCACCGCGCATTGAACGCAGCTTCAGCCGCGCGGCGAGGTTTTCACGCGTCGCGCGCAAGTAGGCACGGCAAGCTGCGGCCATGTTCCGCAGGAGTTTCCCGCATGCCGATGTGCACGTCATCCTCACGCCCGCTTGCGCTGCTGCTGTTCTGCGCGCCGCTGATCGCCGCCGCGCAGGCGCCCGCCGCCGCGCCAGGCATCACGCCGCCGGATATCGGCCCGCGCTCAAACTTCGCCGCGCAGGTGTTGCTGGATCGCGCGCATTTTTCGCCGGGCGAGATCGACGCGCTTGCGGGTTCCAACCAGCGCCGCGCAGTGGCCGGCTACCAGCGCGCGCATGACCTCAAGCCGAGCGGCGAGCTCGACGACGCCACCTGGCAGGCGTTGTCCAGCGACACCGCGCCGATGCTGGCCGACTACACGTTGACCGACACCGACGTGGCCGGCCCCTACACACCCACGCCGAAGGAACCTGCCGACCAGGCCAAGCTGCCGGCGATGGGCTACCAGTCCATCGAGGAAGCCCTGGGCGAACGCTTCCATGCCAGCCCGGCGCTGCTGCGCGCGCTCAACCCGCAGGCCGACTTCACCCGCGCCGGCACCGTGCTGCGCGTGCCGGCCGTGGGCGGCGGCGCGCCACTGCCGAAGGCGGCGACGCTGGTGGTGGACAAGTCCGATTCGACGGTGTCGTTGCGCGATGCGCAGGGCAAGGTCTACGCGCAGTTCCCCGCCTCCACCGGCAGCACGCATGACCCGCTGCCGATCGGGCGCTGGAAGATCCTCGGCATCTCGCGCGACCCGCCCTTCCACTACAACCCCAAGCTGTTCTGGGACGCGAGCCGCAGCGACAAGAAGGCGACGCTGCCGCCCGGCCCCAACAATCCGGTCGGCCCGGTGTGGATCGATCTGTCCAAGCCGCATTACGGCATCCACGGCACGCCCGAGCCCGGGCATGTCGGCAAGACCGAATCGCACGGCTGCATCCGCCTGACCAACTGGGATGCGCTCACCGTCGCCGGCGTGGTGGATGCTTCCGTGCCGGCCATCCTGCAGGAGTGAGGCGATGAAGACGCTGGCACTGGTGGCGTGCGGTTTGCTCGTGGGTGCGGCCGGATACTGGTGGCTGTACGGGCCGGACACCGTATCCACCGGCACGGAAATCAACCAGGCGTTCGCGCAGGCGACCGGAAGTGCGGTGGATGCCACCGCCGTGCCGGCGCCCGCCCCCGTGCCCGTGGCACCGGAGCGCGTCGCCCTGCCGGCGACGCCGGCTGCCACCGCGCCCCCCGCCGTCGCGCCCGCCGCGGAGGCCAGCCATGTCGGCGTGGCGCCGGTGTCGACTTCAGCGCCCGCGCCCACGGCTGTCCCCGAGCCCGTCCCTGGCAACGCCCTGCTCCTGCCGGTACAGGGCATCACCCGCGCCGACCTGCATGACACCTTCACCGACGCGCGCAGCGAAGGCCGCGTGCACGATGCCATCGACATCATGGCCGCCGCCGGCACGCCGGTGCTCGCGGTGGCCGACGGCACGGTGGAAAAACTGTTCGACAGCCAGCGCGGCGGGCTGACGATCTACCAGTTCGAACCGAGCGGCCGCTATGCGTACTACTACGCGCACCTGCAGCGCTATGCGGACGGGCTGGCGGAGAAGCAGACGATCCGCCGCGGCCAGGTGATCGGCTATGTCGGCAGCACCGGCAACGCCAGCGCGGAAGCACCGCACCTGCACTTCGCGATCTTCAAGCTGGGCCCGGAACGGCACTGGTGGGAAGGCGAGGCGCTCAATCCCTATCCGGTGCTGCACGACGGGCAGGCGCTCTGAGCGAAGCGCCCTCGCGCAAAAACAAAAGGCCGGCGGAATTCCGCCGGCCTTTCGCGCATCACGGGGACGGCAGGCTTACAGCGCCTTCGCCGCCGCCACCACGTGGTCGGTGGTGATGGCGAAGTGCTTGTACAGCACTTCGGCCGGCGCGGAGGCACCGAAGGTGTCGATGCCGACCACGTCGCCGTCCAGGCCGACGTACTTGCGCCAGAAGCCGGTCACGCCGGCTTCCACCGCCACGCGCTTGCGCACCGCGTTCGGCAGCACCGATTCGCGGTAGGCGCTGTCCTGGCGGTCGAACACGTCGGTCGACGGCATGGAGACCACGCGGGTCTTCAGGCCGGCGGCGTCGAGCTGCTTCTTGGCCTCGACGGCCAGGCCCACTTCCGAACCGGTGCCGATCAGGATCACGTCCGGCGTGCCGCCTTCGGCGTCGGCCAGCACGTAGCCGCCGCGTTCGATCTGCTTGACCTGTTCGTCGCTGCGCGGCTGGTGCGGCAGGTTCTGGCGGCTGAACACCAGGCAGCTCGGGCCGTCGTTGCGGGTGATGGCGGCCTTCCAGCTCACCGCCGACTCGACGGCATCGCACGGGCGCCACACGTCGTTGTTGGGGATGTAGCGCAGCGAGGCCAGGTGCTCGACCGGCTGGTGGGTCGGGCCGTCTTCGCCCAGGCCGATCGAGTCGTGGGTGTAGACGTGGATGGCATGGGCCGGGATCAGCGCGCTCATGCGCACGCCGTTGCGGGCGTAGTCGCTGAACACCAGGAAGGTGGCGTCGAACGGAATGAAGCCGCCGTGCAGTGCCAGACCATTGGCGATGGCGGTCATGCCGAACTCGCGCACGCCGTAGTAGACGTAGTTGGCGTTCGGGTCGGTGGTGGCGACCGACTTGCTGGCCTTCCACAGGGTCAGGTTGGAGTGCGCCAGGTCCGCCGAGCCGCCGACGATTTCCGGCAGCAGCGGGGCGAAGGCTTCGATGGTCAGCTGCGAGGCCTTGCGCGAGGCGATGGTCTGGCCATCGGCCTGGGCCTTGGCGATGAAGGCGTCGGCCTGGGCGAGGAAGTCGGCCGGCAGCTCGCCGTGGTAGCGGCGCATCAGCTCGGCGGCTTCGGACGGGAAGGCCTTCTCGTAGGCTTCGAAGCCCTGCTGCCACTGCGCCTGGTCGTGCTTGCCGGCGGCGACGTGGTTCCAGCCGTCGTAGATCGCCTGCGGGATCTCGAACGGGCCGTACGGCCAGTCCAGCGCCTTGCGCGCGCCTTCCAGTTCTTCCTTGCCCAGCGCGGCGCCGTGCGAGGACTCCTTGCCGGCCTTGGTCGGGGCGCCGAAGCCGATGATGGTGCGGCAGCAGATCAGGGTCGGCTTGCCTTCCTCGGACAGGGCCTGCTCGATGGCGGCCTTGATCGCATCCGGGTTGTGGCCGTCGATGTCGCGGATGACGTGCCAGCCGTAGGCTTCGAAGCGCTCGGGGGTGTTGTCGGTGAACCAGCCATCGGTGTTGCCGTCGATGGAGATGTGGTTGTTGTCCCAGAAGCAGACCAGCTTGCCCAGGCCCCAGGTGCCGGCGAGCGAGGCGGCTTCGTGCGAGACGCCTTCCATCAGGCAGCCGTCGCCCATGAACACGAAGGTGCGGTGGTCGACGATGGCGTGACCGTCGCGGTTGTAGCGCTGGGCGAGCAGCTTCTCGGCGAGCGCGAAGCCGACGGCGTTGGCGAAGCCCTGGCCGAGCGGGCCGGTGGTGGTTTCCACGCCGGGGGTTTCGCTGCGCTCGGGGTGGCCGGCGGTCTTGCTGTGCAGCTGGCGGAAGTGCTTGAGCTCCTCGATCGGCAGGTCATAGCCGGTCAGGTGCAGCAGGGCGTACTGCAGCATGGAGCCGTGGCCGTTGGAGAGGATGAAGCGGTCGCGGTTGAACCACTTCGGGTCGGCGGGGCTGTAGCGCAGGAAGTCGTTCCAGAGCACTTCGGCGATGTCGGCCATGCCCATGGGCATGCCGGGGTGGCCGGACTTGGCGGTTTCGACCGCGTCGGCGGCGAGGAAGCGGATGGCGTTGGCCAGCTGGCGGCGGGTGGGCTGGGTCATGGGGCGTCTTGGGAGCGGAAGGGACACCGCAAGGGGCGGCCTGGATATTCTCCCACATGGTGGGAGGGGGGGTGGTTTTTGCGGCCTTGCGGCCGCTGGGGCTTTTTTGGGCTCGCTTCGGTGCGTTGGGCTTTTTGGGCCTTCGATGTTGGTCGGCTGTTTTTGGTTGTGTGCACGGCCTGCGGGGGTGGGGCCCTTTCGGGACACGCCGTGAACCCATCCATGGGGGCTCGTCGGCGCCATCCA
>NZ_LLXU01000113.1 GCF_001431645.1 Stenotrophomonas panacihumi
CGGCGGATCCTTGTCGAACAGGTTGCTTGCACCCAGGCGCACCGTCGCATTCCACGGCAGCTGGTAGGACAGCTGCAGGTCGTGGAAGGCCGTCGCCGCGATGTGGTTGTAGCTGCCATCGTCGTTCTGGCCCCACTCGTAGTCCTGCATGCCCGAGTAGTAACGCAGGCTCCAGTTCGCACTGAAGTTGCCGTAGCTCCAGTCCAGCCCCACCGTGCCGCGCAGGCGCCAGTTCGGATCGGTCTGCCAGTAGATCCCGTTGGTCGACTCCCAATCCGAATCGTCGTCCACCTTGCTCTCGTTGCGGGTGACGTAGGTCGAATCCAGCGTCACCGTGAACTGGCCGTACGCCGTCTCCGGCAGGCGGTAGTGCGCGCTGAAGTCGTAGCCTTCCATGCGGCGCTGGCCCACGTTGAGCGGCTTGATCACCAGGTTGGTGATCGTGCCTTCCGCATCGCGGGTCACCAGGTCGCAGTACGCGCTGACGCCCTTGTCATAGCATTGGTCCAGGATGTAGCTGGCGCTGAACTCGGAAATCGCGTCCTCGATCCTGATCTTCCACCAGTCCAGCGACACGTCCAGCCCCGGCGCCCACGACGGGCTGTAGACGAAGCCGAACGTCGTGTTCTTCGACGTCTCCGGCTTCAGGTCCGGGTTGCTGGTGTAGGTGAACGGATAGATCGTCTGGCCCGAGTTCGAACCGGTGCTGCTGTTGTACTGCGCGACGTAGCCGTCCGGCACGCCGGCCGCCGAACACGCCGCCGCCACCGCGCTGGTGTAGGTGCTGCTGTTCGTGGAGCAGGGGTCGGAGTAGGAGTCGTAGCTGTCCGACGCGCCCAGGTACAGGTCCTCGATCGACGGCGCACGGAAGCCGGTGGCGTAGTTGCCGCGCACCAGCAGGTCGTCGATCGGACGCCAGGTCAGGCCGATCTTGTAGTTCGTCGTGCTGCCGAAGGTGTTGTAGTCCGAATAGCGGCCGGCCAGGCTCAGGTCCAGCGCCTTCGCGCCGGGCAGGTCCTTCAACAGCGGAATCGCCAGCTCGGCGTAGTAGTCGTTGAGGTTGTAGCCGCCCGAGGTCGGGGTAAACGAGTTGCCCGAGGTGTAGCCGCTGGCGATCAGCGCGTCCGGCGAGGAATAGCCGCTCTCCTCGCGATGCTCGAAGCCCGCCGCCACGCTCATCCAGCCAGCGGGCAATTCCAGCAGCTCGCCGCTGATGTTGCCGGTGAAGCTGTTGTTCTTGTACTGGTAGGTGTTGTGGGCGGTGAACAGGATGTAGTTCAGCTGCTCCTGCGTCACCGCGCCCGCCGGGGACAGCGGGTTGAACGGCACGCAGCCGGAAATCACCGCGCCGCCGCTGTCCAGGCACGACAGCACGCCGTCCACCACGGCCGAGGCGCCCAGCGCGTTCTGCAGGTTCAGCAGGTTGACGTCGCCGTACTGGGTTTCGGTCTGGTCGGTCTTGTTGGTGGAGAAGCCGGCGTCCCAGCTGAACTGACGGCCGGAAAACTCGAAGTCACCCTCCAGCCCGCCGTAGAAGTGCTGGGTCTTGACGTCCTGCTTGTACAGGCGCGGGTACTCGGTGAGGCGGTGCGACCACTGCGCGTCGCTGCCGTCGCCGCCGTACGCGGTGTTGAACGGGTTGTAGTAGCTCTCGCCGCTCATCAGGATGCCGGTGCCGGCCGAAGACAGCGGGTAGCCGGCCAGGCGCTGTGAGGACTGGCGCTGGTTGTACAGCGCGTCCATCTTGAAGCGGATGCTGTCGGTGAGGTCGTAGCTGCCCTGCACGTAGAGCGAATCACGCTTCTGCGGGGTGACGAGGTAGTTGTCCTTCGCGTAGTTGTAGCCGTACTCGCTGGTGGTGTACGGCACGTACTGGTCCAGCGCGTAATACGGGTTGCTCGCGCTGCCGCTGCCGGTGGCGCCATCGGGCAGCACCATCCAGGTGCCGTTGACGCGCAGCTTGCCGCTGGCCGAGTAGCTGCTGTACGCCGAGGAGCCATAGCCGTAGTAAGGCTCGGACGACAACGTGCGGTCGCCGGCCATCACCGCGTCCTCGGTCACGCTCGACACGCCGATGACCAGGTTGCCGCGATCACCGTTCATGCCCAGCGTGGCGTCGAACGAGGTGCGCTGCCCGTCGCCCTGGCCGTACTGGCCGACATAGGCGTTGACTTCGGCGCCGTCGAAATTGCTGCGGGTAATGATGTTGACCACGCCGGCGATCGCGTCCGAACCATAGATCGACGAGGCGCCGTCCTTCAGGATTTCGACGCGCTCGATCACCGCGGTCGGGATGGTGTTGAGGTCCACCGAGCCGGTCAGGCCCGACACCCAGCGCCGGCCGTTGACCAGCACCAGCGTGCGGTCCGAGCCGAGGTTGCGCAGGTTCACCGTGGCCGAGCCGTCACCGCCGTTGTTGATGGTGGTGTTCATGGTGGCGCCGTTGACCGAGATGCGCTTGAGCACGTCGGCCACCGAGGTCAGGCCCTGCTTCTCGATGTCCTGGCGGGTCAGCACCATCACCGGTTGCGAGGTTTCCACGTCGACCGAGCGGATGCGCGAGCCGGTGACCTCGATGCGGTCCAGGCTGGTGGGGGCGTCGGCGGTGTTCTTGTCCTGCGCGAAGGCCGGCGCGGTGAGGCCCAGGGTGACGGCGGCGGCGAGGGGAATCCGGCGCAGCGCGGGGTGGAGCGGATGCGTGTTCATGGGATGGGGCGATTCCTGTTGGCTGGAAGCGGGGTGAAAAAAACCCCGCAAGTCGGTGTGGGCCTGCGCCGGTGTAACGAAACCGAAACGAAGGCTTAGCGCGAATCTAACGAGCGCTTTTCACAGGGATTTCTCGCCAAACGGCGTGCTTGCCGGCGGTAGCGGCACGGCGATGCCGGTCGTCGCGCGATGCCCGCGCGTGTCGCGCGGCGGCATGCATCGCGGTGGGATGCCGCGCCGCAACACGGCGCGCCGCCCCCCGGCACGCGTGGGGTTTGTGGTTCAATACGCGCTGAAGCGGGGGTACCCGTGCCATCCGGCACGCGGTTGAGACACACCCTTCGAACCTGATCCGGTTGATACCGGCGTAGGGAAGCTTCGCGACATGCGATGGATCAGGGCGCCGGGCATCGGCGTGGGCGTGCGGTTTGGCGCCACCATGGCATCGAGCGCCGCCGCTTCGTCCAGAACCCAGCCAGGACGAACGCCATGAATGCCCAACCCCAGTCGCTGCTGCAGCAGACCGAGCAGCTGTCCGAATCCGTCACCCGCCCCATTCCGGGCTCGCGCAAGGTTCACGTCGCGGGCTCGCGTCCCGATATCCGCGTGCCGATGCGCGAGATCGCGCTGACCCGCACGCCGACGCTGTTCGGCGGCGAGGAGAATCCGCCGGTCACGGTGTACGACACCTCCGGCCCGTACACGGACCCGGACGCGCGCATCGACCTCGCCACCGGCCTGCCGGCCCTGCGCGCGCGCTGGATCGCCGAGCGCGGTGACACCGAGCAGCTCTCCGCGCTGAGCTCGGAATTCGGCCGCGGCCGCGAGACCAACGCGCGCCTGGATGCGGTGCGCTTCCCGGGACGCGCGCTGCCGCGTCGCGCGGTGGCCGGTGCCAATGTCACCCAGATGCATTACGCGCGCCGCGGCATCATCACGCCGGAAATGGAGTACGTGGCGATCCGCGAGAACCAGCGCCTGGAAGCGGTGCGCGACGCGCTGCTGCTCGCCCAGCACCCGGGCGAGAGCTTCGGCGCGAACATCCAGAAGCTGATCACGCCGGAGTTCGTGCGTGACGAAATCGCCCGCGGACGCGCGATCCTGCCCAACAACATCAACCACCCGGAAAGCGAGCCGATGATCATCGGCCGCAACTTCCTCACCAAGATCAACGCCAACATCGGCAACAGCGCCGTGTCCTCGGGTATCGCCGAGGAAGTGGAGAAGCTGGTGTGGTCGATCCGCTGGGGCGGCGACACGGTGATGGATCTGTCCACCGGCAAGCACATCCACGAGACGCGCGAGTGGATCATCCGCAACTCGCCGGTGCCGATCGGCACGGTGCCGATCTACCAGGCGCTGGAGAAGGTGGATGGCCGCGCCGAGGAGCTGACGTGGGAGATCTTCCGCGACACGCTCATCGAGCAGGCCGAGCAGGGCGTGGATTACTTCACCATCCACGCCGGCGTGCTGCTGCGCTACGTGCCGCTGACCGCCAAGCGGGTGACCGGCATCGTCTCGCGCGGTGGCTCGATCCTGGCGAAGTGGTGCCTGGCGCACCACAAGGAGAACTTCCTCTACACGCACTTCGAGGACATCTGCGACATCATGAAGGCGTACGACGTCGCCTTCTCGCTGGGCGATGGCCTGCGCCCGGGCTGCATCGCCGACGCCAACGACGCGGCGCAGTTCGGCGAGCTGGAGACGCTGGGCGAGCTGACGAAGATTGCCTGGAAGCACGACGTGCAGACCATGATCGAAGGCCCCGGCCACGTGCCGATGCAGCTGATCAAGGAGAACATGGACAAGCAGCTGCGCGAGTGCGGCGAGGCGCCGTTCTATACGCTCGGCCCGCTGACCACCGACATCGCGCCGGGCTACGACCACATCACCAGCGCGATCGGCGCGGCGATGATCGGCTGGTTCGGCACCGCGATGCTCTGCTACGTCACGCCGAAGGAGCACCTCGGCTTGCCGAACCGCCAGGACGTGCGCGACGGCATCATGGCCTACAAGATCGCAGCGCACGCGGCCGACCTCGCCAAGGGCCATCCCGGCGCGCAGGTACGCGACAACGCCTTGAGCAAGGCGCGCTTCGAATTCCGTTGGGAAGACCAGTTCCACCTCGGCCTGGATCCGGAGAAGGCCAAGGAATTCCACGACGAGACGCTGCCGAAGGATGCGCACAAGCTGGCGCACTTCTGTTCGATGTGCGGGCCGCACTTCTGCTCGATGAAGATCACCCAGGACGTGCGCGACTACGCCAGCGAGCACGGCGTGGATGAAACGCAGGCGTTGCAGGAGGGGATGGCGGAGAAGTCCGCGCAGTTCCTCGCCGAAGGCGCGCAGGTTTATCGGCAGTCTTGATGGAAGGCGGCGCGCCACTTCGGTGGCGCGTCGCTTATATGCGATTCATTTTCGGACAACCAGATATTTGGCCGTTCGGTCAACGCAGAAGCAACGCTGTTGGATGTGTCGAGATTCGGCAAAGCCTGACATGGCAAGCCGCGGCGCCGTCACTTTAATGAACCGCAGATAAAAAAATCGCGCCAGAGGCGCGAGTGTTGAAACAAATTATGTGAGTTCGTCGGCGAGAGAGAGAGCCTGATGCGTGACTTTCCGCCTGGGCGGTAAGTTGCGGGTGCTAGGTTAGAATCTTCGCATCCGGATCGCCTGACCGATTCGGCTGCGCCGCTTTGCGGAATGTGGCGGAACAAGGATGTGACCGACCTCGCCCGAGAGACTTTCGCGACCCACTCATGGCTTCTTCCACGACCAGATCGGCGCAGCCGGACAGGCTGCGGGTAGGCGAGTGCGTCGTCGATATCGCCTCGCGCGAAGTGCACGCGCCCGGCGCGCGTCGTCCGCAGCGCCTGACGCCCAAGGCGATGGCGGTATTGAAGGTATTGGCCGAGCAGCCCGGACAGGTGGTCTCGCGCGAGCAGCTGCTGGCCGAAGTGTGGCCCGATACGCTGCCGACCAACGACGTGGTGACGCAGGCCGTCACCCAACTGCGCAAGGCGCTGCAATATGCCGGCGATGACGCCGGCCGCATGGGCGGCATCGAGACCATCGCCAAGACCGGCTATCGCCTGCTGGCCCCGGTGCAATGGGAAAGTGCCGCGCCCGTGGTGGTGCCGGTGGCTTCGGTGGCCGCGCCCGTCGCGATCGAAGCGGAAGTCGTCGAAACGCCCGCGCCTGCGCCGGCCGGTGCAGGTTTCGCGGTGCTGCCGCGGCCTGCCGCGCCGCCGCGCCGGTGGTGGCGCGTGCTGAGCGTGCTCGTGTTCGGTGCGCTGGTCGCGTCGTTGCTGGGCTTCTGGTGGTGGCAGCATCGTGCGGCCATGGCCACGTTGGCCGAAGAGGGCGGGGACGAGCGCGTGGTCGGCATGCCCCGCTTGCCGTATCGCCTGATTACCTCCGGTGGTGGCTTCGATTTGACGCCCACGTTGTCGCCAGATGGCTCGATGGTGGCCTATGCGTCGATCTCCGAGACACGGCCCGGGACATCCATCCGCATCCAGACCACCAGCAACTCGCCTTCGCGCGAGCTGGTCGCGCCGGGACCGGGAGAATCCGACCGTTCGCCAGCGTGGTCGCCCGATGGGCGCCAGCTCGCGTTCGCCCGCCAAGGTGAGGACGGCAGCTGCCGGGTGATGGTGGCCGCCGCCAATGGCGCGGCGAGCGAACGCGAGGTCGCGCGCTGCGACTTCACCGAGCTGCTCAGTTTCAGCTGGGTGCCCGGTCGCAATGCCTTGCTGTTCGGCTCGATGACCGGCGGCAATGCCAGCGGCGGCATTCGCGAACTCGACCTGGAAACCGGCACGTGGCGTGACCTGCACTACGGCAGTCGCGCGCGCGATTTCGACTACGCGCCCAAGTATTCGCCTGACGGCCGCTGGATCGCCTTCATCCGCAATCCGCAGCTCGGCGGCGTGTGGGTGATGCCGGCGAAGGGCGGCGAGGCCCGTCGCCTGACCCGTGAGCGTGCGGAGATCCGCGGCTTCGACTGGTTACCCGACAGCAGCGGGCTGGTGTTCGGCCGGCGGGTGGACAGCCAGTCGCGGTTGTATCGCCTGGAGCTGGAGAGCCGGAAGCTGCACGACCTCGGCCTCAACGACGCGGAATCTCCTTCCATCTCGCACGACAACGGGCAGCTCGCCTTCGTGCAGCGGCGGCCGCAGTTCGCGTTGTTCCGCCTGCAGCGCAGCAACGCGCATGGCGGCTACGAGCGCGACCACCTGTTTCCTTCCAACGGGCGCGACGCGCAGCCGATGATCTCGCCCGACGGCCGCCACCTGGCATTCACCTCCGACCGCTCAGGCGAATACGCCCTGTGGTGGGCGGACCTGGCGCGCCCGGATTCGCTGCATCCCATCCCGGGCCTGTTGCCGGAAACGCGGCAGCCCGTGGACTGGTCGCCGGATTCCCGCACGCTGCTGGCCATCGGCCGCGATACCGAGGGTCGCGCGCAGCTTTACGAGGTCACGCCGTCGGAAAGCCGCGTCAATCCGCTGCCGGTGCCCGCGCCGCGGCCGTTGCAGGGCCTGCATGTCGGCGAGGGCCCCCGCATCATGGTGTTGTCGGCCGAGCCGGAAGGGGACGCGACACTCATTCTTTATGACCGCTCGCGCAAGCCGTGGCAGGAGTTGGCACGGCTGGAGGATGTGTCGCAGGCCCGCTACGACAGCAGCACGCGGCAGGTGTTCTTCACGCGTTTCTCCAGCAGTGGCCTGTGGCGGATCGGCGCGGACCTGTCGCCGAACGGCCTGGCGCTGGTCGATGGCGATGCGCCGGCGCGCTGGCGCTACCGCAGTTGGGCATTGGCGGGGAACGGACGCGCCTATTACCTGTCCTCGACGAACGAATGCTCGGCCGTCGGCGAATGGCTCGGCCCGCCGCCGACCGATGCCACCTGCCTGGCCGCCAACGAGTTCAGCACCATCAACGGTTTCAGCATCGATCGTCAGGATGGGGCGCTGTACATGGCCATCGCCGAGACCGATGGCGCCGGAATCGGCTTCATGACACTTCCGAAACGGGAGGCGCCGAGCTTCGGCGTCATCTCCAAGTTGTTGTCGGATATCGGAAAACCGCCTTCGTAATTTCTTCGGTGTCGGGTTCGTGGCGATTTCGCCACTATTTCGCCGAAATGTCCTGATTGCCACCCGATTCGGCAAAACAATCCTCACCCTTTGGCAAACAGGGGGTGTGCGAATGAACCCGATGATCACGGCCGACCGCGGCCTGTCGCTGGCGCTGGAGGCCGATGGCCAGGCCGGCGCGCCGATCTGCCTGGCCGTGGCCCGCCTGGGCAGCGTCCGTGCCGCCGCCGGCATGTTCACCTTGTGGGTGCAACTGCGCGGCCGCTCCTGGATCGAATCCAAGGAGGGCAAGTTCCGCCTGCGTGCCGGTGACTGGATCGCCTTCGACCGCGACTCGCGCCCCACCGTGCAGGCCGACCGCAACGGCCTGTGCATCGGCGTGGGCCTGGACGGTGCCGGCCTGCAGGCCCTGGCCGAACTGACCGACAGCGTGCTGTACCCCGGGCGCAGCCAGCTCGGCCGGGCCGACCTGCTGATCGCGCTGCGCCTGTGGCGCAATGCCGCCCGGGCCGGCGACGCCGCCGGCGCGCGCCCGATGCTGCTGCACCTGGCCGCCATGCAGGGCGAGTTCGCCCAGCAGGAGCAGCGTTGCCCGGGCCGCTCGCGCAGCCGCCGCCGCCAGGTCTTCGGCCGCATGCAGCGCGCCCGCCTGTACCTGGAAGGCAACAGCGACCGCGTGGTGCGCGTGGCCGAGCTGGCGCAGCTGACCAATTTCTCAAGCTGGTACGTCTCCAAGACCTTCCAGAGCCTGTACGAGGAAAGCCCGCAGGCCCTCTCGGCGCGCCTGCGCCTGGAGCGCGCCGCCGACCTGCTGCGCGACACCTCGATGATGATCGGCGAGGTGGCCGCCGCCAGCGGCTTCGACAACTGCTGCAGCTTCGCCCGCGCATTCCGTTCGCGCTTCGGCGTCTCGGCGTCCCACTATCGCGAAGAAGCGGGCCTGTCGCCAGATTCGGCAAAGTCAGGCGGCATGCAGCGCAAAGCGGTTGCCTTCACGCGGTCGTAATTTGCTTGGGGCGTTTAACACGCCACTAACGACCTTTGGAGAGATTGATGAACCTTCGCACTCCCGCCCTGCGGGTGGGCCTGCTGCCCGCCGGCATCGCGATCGCGCTGACGCCGGCCTTTGCCAGCGCTCAAGAGCAGTCGGCTGACCAGAACACCACCACCCTCGACCGCATCGAGATCACCGGTTCGCGCATCCGCGGCGCCGACGTCGAGACCCAGCAGCCGATCATCACCCTGGATCGCCAGGCGCTGGAGAAGCAGGGCTACACCTCGGTGGCCGACGTCCTGCAGAACCTGACCTCGGCCGGTTCCCCGGCGATCTCGCGCGCCGACGCCCTGGCCTCGGGCGAGGACGTGGGTGGCTACTACATCGACATCCGCAACCTGGGCGCGCAGCGCACCCTGGTGCTGATGAACGGCAAGCGCCTGGGTGCCACCACCTCGGGCCTGCAGGACCTCAGCCAGATCCCGTTCGCGGCGATCGAGCGCATCGAGATCCTGAAGGACGGCGCGTCGTCCATCTACGGTTCGGACGCCATCGCCGGCGTCGTCAACATCATCACCCGCAAGCGTTTCGACGGTGCTGAAGCCAGCGTCGAATACGGCCAGTACAGCCAGGGCGACGGTGACACCAACCAGTACTCGCTGACCATCGGCTCGCAGGGCGAGCGCGGCGGCGTGACCCTGTCGGCCGAATACAACAAGCAGGATCCGGTCTTCGCGAAGGATCGCTGGTTCAGCAAGGACGGCTCGCTGGGCCCGAACTCGACCCCGAGCAACTGGAGCGCGCTGAGCCAGAACGGTTCGTGGTTCGGTCCGTGCGGCGCCGGCGGCGCCGACGCGTGGTGCACCCTGAACCAGGGCGGCAACCCGAGCAACGTCGCTGACTACCACCCGATCACCTCGAGCGAATACGCCAACGCCAACCAGCAGATGATGCTGCAGACGGGTATCGAGCGTAAGTCGGTCTACGTCAACGCGAACTACGACCTGGCCGATTCGATCACCTTCAACGCGGACCTGCTCTACAACGAGCGCAAGACCGACCAGCAGATCGCCGGCTACCCGTACCAGTCGGCTGCCTTCGACACCCCGCTGTCGGCTGATTCGGCGTTCAACCCGCTGGGCGAAGACATCGACTTCCGTCGTCGCCTGTGGGAAGTGCCGCGCACCACCGAAAGCAACCTGAAGACCCTGCGCTTCGCGCCGACCGTCAGCGGTTTCTTCCAGATGGGCGAGCACACCTGGGATTGGGACGTGGGCGCCCTGTGGAACCAGAACGACGTGACCAAGACCGGTCACGGCGACATGAGCCTGATTGCTTCGCAGCAGGCCCTGGGCCCGTCGTTCATCAACGCCGACGGCGTCGCCCAGTGCGGCAGCGCGGCCAACCCGGTCGACCTGAGCGCCTGCCGCCCGTGGAACCCGCTGCTGCCGTACGGCGTGGCTGGCCAGGGTTCGCTGGCCGACAAGGCCACCCAGGACTACCTGTTCCCGTACTTCACCGACACCGGCCGCACCAAGACCACCAGCTTCACGGCGAACCTGTCCGGTTCGCTCGTCACGCTGCCGGCCGGTGACCTGGGCCTGGCCGTTGGTTACGAGCACCGCAAGGAAGAAGGCCGCTTCGTGCCGGACGCCTTCAACCAGTCGGGTCAGAGCACCGGCCTGGCCGCCACCACCACCGAGGGTGAGTACCAGCTCAACGAGTTCTACCTCGAGCTGAACGTCCCGGTGCTGTCGGACCTTCCGTTCGCCAAGGAACTGACGATCAACGTCGCCAGCCGTTATTCGGACTACTCGAACTTCGGTGACACGATCAACTCGAAGTTCGGCTTCACCTGGCGTCCGATCGACGAGCTGCTGGTCCGCGGCACCTACGCCGAGGGCTTCCGCGCGCCGACCATCAACGACCTGTACGGCGGTACCGGCAGCTCGTTCGAGTCGTACATCGACCCGTGCGGTGCCAACGCCCCGGGCAGCGTGAACGGCAATGCCGCCTGTAACGCCGCTGGCGTTCCGCTCGGCTACGTGCAGCTCGGCCAGGGCCTGGAGCCCTGCTCGGCCTACCCGTGCGCCACCCCGGACCAGTTCATCAACGGCTCCAACCCGAACCTGCTGCCGGAAACCTCCAAGAGCAAGACCGCCGGCATCGTGTGGAGCCCGCGTTGGGTGGAAGGCCTGGATATCTCGCTCGACTGGTACAACTACAAGATCGAGAACATGATCATCGCCGACAGCGTTGATCGCATCCTGCGCGACTGCTACGTCCTGGGCGACAGCACCCGTTGCGAAGGCGTCACCCGCGCCGCCGATGGCCACATCACGCAGATGTTCTACGGCCTGGCCAACCTCGGCCAGATGGAGACCGAAGGCTACGACGTGGGCATCAAGTACCGCCTGCCGGAAATGGGCATCGGCCAGTTCAACATCGACTGGCAGACCAGCTACGTCAGCAAGTACGACGAAGCCGGCCAGAATGCCGCGGGTGAGAACATCACCATCGGCCGCGTCGGTGAGCCGGGCATCTTCCGCGTGCGTTCGAACGTGGGCGTGAACTGGGAGCGTGGCGACTTCGCCGCCGCTTACAACCTGCGCTACTACTCGGGCATGAAGGAAAGCTGCATCACCCTGGCCGACGGCTGGTGCGATGCGCCGGACCACATCTCCAACGGTGAATCCGATCCGCTGCGTCACACCGGTTCGAACACCTTCCACGACCTGCAGGTCAGCTGGAAGGCGCCGTGGAACGCGACGATCGCGCTGGGTGCGAACAACCTGTTCGACCACCGCGGCCCGCTGATGTACTCGGCCCCGAACAGCGACTTCGCCTACTACGGCGGTTTCGACATCGGTCGCTTCATCTACGCCAAGTACACCCAGCGCTTCTGATCCATCGAAGCAACGGTTGCAACACGGAGGCGGGCCGCAAGGCCCGCCTCTTTTTTTGTCCGGCGCGCCCTCGCCAAACGGTCGGCGCGCAGGTGGGACGCGCAAAAAGAAAAGGCCCGCTTGCGCGGGCCGTTCGTTCAACCGGATCGGGCGGGCCTCAGGCCTCGGCGACCTGGCCGGTCAGCGTCTCGGCCTGCTCGCGCCACGTCGGCAGGCGCGAGAGCACGCCCACCTTCTGCAGGTAGGCCTCGTCGATCGGCGCGCCGGCCGCCAATGCGGTGGCCACGTGCACCGCGCCGGTCACCCAGAAGCTGCGCGTGCTCGAACGCTGCGGCTGGCGCTGGAACGCCACCGCCTCGATGATCGGCATCGGCAGGCCCCACAGGCCCAGTAGGTAGGCGCCGGCCTCGGTATGGCCCGGGCGGTCGTCGACCACGGCATCCGGGTCGTATTCGTTGCGCACGCCCGGCAGCAGCAGGCCGATGTCCGACAGCAGCGCGGCGGTGGCGCCGAGCTCGGCGCTGGCGTGCGGCAGGAACTTCGCCGCCAGCCGCGAGGACAGCAGCGCGCGGCGCTGCATGGCGTTGCGTTCGGCCACCGACAGGCTCGGGATGGAGAACACCTCGCTGGCCAGCACCAGGTCGCGCAGGGTGGATACGCCCAGGCGGGTCACCGCCGCGCGCAGGTCGGTGATGGTGCGCCCGCCGGAGAAGAACGCCGAGTTGCACAGCTGCAACACCTTGGCCGCGATGGCCGGGTCGGCGGCGACGAGCTTGGCGATGTCCGCCGCGTCCGTGTCCTCGTCCTCTTCCAGCGCGTGCATCAGGCTCAGGTACAGGTGCGGCGGGGAGGGCAGCTTTTCGATTCGGCCGATCGCCGAACGCAGGCGCGGGTTGTCCAGCAGCTCGCGCAGCTCTTCCAAGCTGGTGATCGCCTCCAGCAGCACTTCCGGCTGCAGCGGCAGCGGCAGGAAGCGGTGCGCCACGCCGATGATGCGGGTGGGCGGCGTGCGCTGGCCATCGTCGGCCGCCAGCAGCGCGATGCGGATGGTTTCCGGGCGCAGGGTGCGGATCTGGCCGAGCAGGGTGGCGGCGGTGAGGTCGGGCAGCACCGGGGCCACGATCACGACATCGATGGGGTACTGCGCCGCGCTGGCGATGGCGGAGTTGCCATCCGTCACCTGCTGGACCTGGAAATCGTCTCCCAGGTCACTGAGATAGTCGACCAGCTCCGACGGCAGGCTGGCTTCGTCGCCGACAAACAGAATACGCAAGGCACTTCCCCAAAGACGGGGGCCGCGAATCGCGCGACCCCAGGGCTTGCAATGTACTGCAACGACCTTGCCGGGTCATCGGGATCACCCCTGAAGCGTGATCCGGATCTCCCCTACACGGGCGGCCTGGCGACCGCCCGCGCCGCGGCTCAGGCGTTGTCTTCGTTGTAGCGGGTGACCGCCTCGGTGAGGATCTTCTTGGCTTCGGCGGCGCCGCCCCAGCCGTCGAGCTTCACCCACTTGCCCTTCTCCAGGTCCTTGTAGTGCTCGAAGAAGTGGCCGATGCGCTCCAGCCAGTGGCTGGACACCTGGCCGATGTCCTCGATATGGCCGTAGCCGGAGAAGATCTTGGCGACCGGCACGGCGAGGATCTTCTCGTCGCTGCCCGCTTCGTCGCTCATCTTCAGCACGCCGACCGGACGGCAGCGCACCACCGAGCCCGGCACCAGCGGCAGCGGCAGCACGACCAGCACGTCGGCCGGGTCGCCGTCGCCGCACAGGGTGTTGGGCACGTAGCCGTAGTTGCAGGGGTAGCGCATGGGCGTGGAGAGGATGCGGTCGACGAAGATCGCGCCGCTGGCCTTGTCCACTTCGTACTTGACCGGCTCGGAATCCTTCGGGATCTCGATGACGACGTTGATTTCTTCCGGCAGGTTCTTGCCGGCGGTGACCAGTTCCAGGCCCATGGGTGCTCCGAGGCGGTTATGCGGGTGGTGAGCCGGCAATTCTACGCGGTCGGCTGCTGCGCTGCAGCGAGGCCCGCCGGAGTGCGCCGACAGGACGACAAGGAGGATCCCCTGTCGCGGGCGCTGGGTAATCCGATCCCCGCGCCCCGGACGAAATCGCAGCATGGCGACAACGAAGCCATGAGGAGTCCTTCCATGCAGGTCATCGCCTTGTCCGTACCCGACGCGGATATTTCGTCCGCCCACAAGCCCTCCATGCGGGTCGGGCGGCCGCGGGGCAGCGGGCGTGTTGCCGGCCGGGCGGCAGCGCGTCGCCTGCGGGGCCCTGCGATCTGGCGGCTCGGGTTCGTGCTGCTGGCGGCCTGCGCCGGTTTCGCCGGGGCGGCGCCCCACCCTGAAAGCGCAGGCGGCGTCCCCGGCGAGGCGGCGCCGATGGCCCGCAAGGCACCCGCCGTCGTGGCGATGCGCCCTTCGATGGATCGCGTGGTCGGCGAAGCGGCGAGGGAGCGGCAGTGGGCCACCCATCGGTCGAGCCTGCGCCGGGTGGTGCGTTGGACGGCCTGTCCGCCCGATGCGGCGCCGGGCACCTGTGCGCGGTCCCGCTGCGTGGGCAGTGCGCGGGCCGTGGCGTCGGATTGCATGGGGGCGGCCTCGGGCGGCCTTCGTGGTATGCGGGCGCCGGCCCGCGATGCGGAGCAAGGTCCTTCCCGCGCCACCGCTGATCCCGCGCGGCGCGTCATGCGCTAGCGATACGCGCGCAAAGGGCGCGGCGGGCATTCGCCCCGCCGCGCCTGGCATGCCTCAGAGCAGCGGCACCAGCAGCAGCGCCACGATGTTGATGATCTTGATGAGCGGGTTGATCGCCGGGCCGGCGGTGTCCTTGTAGGGGTCGCCCACGGTGTCGCCGGTGACCGCCGCCTTGTGCGCCTCGCTGCCCTTGCCGCCGAAGTGCCCATCCTCGATGTACTTCTTGGCGTTGTCCCAGGCACCGCCGCCGGTCGTCATCGAGATGGCCACGAACAGGCCGGTGACGATCGTGCCGATCAGCAGCCCGCCGAGCGCGCGCGGGCCCAGCACCAGCCCGACCACGATCGGCACTACCACCGGCAGCAGCGAAGGCACGATCATTTCCTTGATCGCCGAGCGCGTGAGCATGTCCACAGCGCGGTCGTACTGCGGCTTGCCGGTGCCTTGCATGATGCCGGCCACCTCGCGGAACTGCCGCCGCACTTCCTCGACCACCGCACCGGCGGCGCGGCCCACCGCCTCCATCGCCATCGCACCGAACAGGTAGGGGATCAGGCCGCCGATCAGCAGGCCGATGATCACGTAGTGGTCGGACAGGTCGAAGGTGAACACCTCGTTGGGGTGCGCGACCTGCAGGTTGTGCGTGTAGTCGGCGAACAGCACCAGCGCGGCCAGTGCCGCCGAGCCGATCGCATACCCCTTGGTCACCGCCTTGGTGGTGTTGCCCACGGCGTCGAGCGGGTCGGTGACCGCGCGCACTTCCGGCGGCAGTTCGGCCATCTCGGCGATGCCGCCGGCGTTGTCGGTGATCGGGCCATAGGCATCGAGCGCGACCACCATGCCGGCCATCGACAGCATCGCCGTGGCGGCGATGGCAATGCCATACAGGCCACCGAAGTGGAACGCGCCCCAGATCGCCGCGCACACCGCGATCACCGGCAGCGCGGTCGATTTCATCGACACGCCCAGCCCCGCGATGATGTTGGTGCCGTGGCCGGTGGTGCTGGCGGAAGCCACGTGCTGCACCGGCTTGTAGTCGGTGCCGGTGTAGTACTCGGTGATCCACACGATCAGCCCGGTCAGCACCAGGCCGATCAGCGCGCACACGTAGATCGCGTTGGCGCCGTGCTGGTTGTCGCCCATCAGCGCGCGGGTGATCGGCCAGTAGGCGATCGCCGCGAGCACGCCGGAGACAATCACGCCCTTGTACAGCGCGCCCATGATCGAGCCGCCCGCCTTGGCCTTGACGAAGGTCGCGCCGATGATCGAGGCGATGATCGACACGCCGCCCAGCACCAGCGGGTAGAGCACCGAGTGCACGCCGGTCTCGGCCGCCATCAGGCCGCCGAGCAGCATCGTGGCGATCACCGTCACCGCGTAGGTTTCGAACAGATCCGCCGCCATGCCGGCGCAGTCGCCCACGTTGTCGCCCACGTTGTCGGCGATCACCGCCGGGTTGCGCGGGTCATCCTCCGGGATGCCGGCCTCGACCTTGCCCACCAGGTCCGCGCCCACGTCGGCGCCCTTGGTGAAGATGCCGCCGCCGAGGCGCGCGAAGATCGAGATCAGCGAGGAACCGAACGCCAGCCCGACCAGCGCATGCAGGTTCTGCTCCAGCGGCAGGCCGAAGCGTTGCAGCACGCCGTAGTAGCCGGCCACGCCCAGCAGGCCCAGGCCGACCACCAGCATGCCGGTGATCGCGCCGCCGCGGAACGCCACGTCCATCGCCTTGCCCAGGCCATGCCGCGCGGCCTCGGCGGTGCGCACGTTCGCGCGCACCGACACGTTCATGCCGATGTAGCCGGCCAGGCCGGAGAGCACCGCGCCGATGAGGAAGCCCACCGCCGTGTACCAGCTCAGGAACACTCCCACGAGCAGGAACAACACGATGCCGGCGATGCCGATGGTGAGGTATTGGCGATTGAGGTAGGCGCGCGCGCCTTCCTGGATCGCCGCGGCGATCTCCTGCATGCGTTCGTTGCCCGCCGGCTGCCTGAGGATCCATCGCGCGGACACGATGCCGTAGAGGATCGCGAGTACTGCACAGCCCAGTGCGAGCAGCAAACCGTATTGTTCCAGCATGGCCCCTCCCAGAGATGATGGATGTCGCCCGGTGCGAGGACGAACGAAGGGGCGCGCGGGGCATGCAACGAGGCGGACTACGGGAACGTTGTTTCGGCCGCCTGGCTACAAGCGCACGTCACGGTGTTCGAACTGCCCTGGATCGCGGTCGAGTATGCCCGCCGGGTGCAAACCCCGCCACTGCCGTCGCGTCGCGGGGGCGTGCAGGGGGCGTCAATGCGGGGCCACGCGCGGTGCCGGCGTTCTTGGCATGGTGTTCAGATCGCGCATGACAGGCTGCGCGCCACATGATCGAGGAAGCCCTGCCATGACCTTCAAGCCCTGGTTCTTCGGTGCCGTGCTGCTGTGCAGCGCGAGCGCCTTTGCCGCCGATCAGGCGCCGGAATTGCAGCGCGCGGTGGGCGCGCCGCAGGCCGTCGGCGCGGTACACACGTTGCGGCAGATTCCCGAAGCCTGCGCGCGGCTCGAAGGCGTGTTCACCGGGCAGGCCGCCGAGCCGTATCGCTTCAACGTCGCGCGCAGCAGCCCGAACTGCCAGCCGCGCGCGCGCTTCGTCGATTACCTGCAGGCGCAGCCGGATATCGCCAAGGGCTGGAAGCTCAACGACGTGATCCGCGTGCCGAACGCCGGCTGCCCGGCGCAACAGGCGGTGGTGCGCGTGTGGCGCCTGCCGGCCGACAACCAGCCGCCGCAGCTCGACGGCCAGGGCCAGGCGCGCATCTACCTGGAAGAAGCCAGGAAGCAGGCCGCCAGCGGCAAGGTGCCGCAGGTATCGACCTACACCGCGCAGATGCAGCTGGAAGGCAAGGCCTGCTCGTAACCGGCGCGGGCAGGGCGGTCGCGTCGCGCGACGCGGCCGCCCGCCACGCTGTCGATGACAGCGCCGTCGCTCACTCTTTCCAGGCGGGCAGCTTGCGCGCCACCGGCACGTTCTTCAGCGTCACGTACTTCGGCAGGCCGTCGCGCCCGTAGGGCAGGGGCGCTTCGCCCTGGATCAGCGGCTGCAGGTAGCGCCGCGCGCGCTCGGTGATGCCGAAGCCATCCTTGCGGATGAAGCTGGCCGGCATCTTTTTTTCGTGATTGGCGATCTTCGCCAGCGGCGCCGGCTCGATGCGCCAGCGGTACGGCGCATCGCTGCCGCGCACGATCACCGGCATCACCGCATTGCGGCCTTCCAGCGCATAACGCACCGCCGCCTTGCCCACCGCCTGCGCCTGCGCCCAGTCGGTGTGGGAGGCCAGGTGGCGCGCGGAACGCTGCAGGTAGTCCGGCAACGTCCAATGCACCTTGTAGCCCAGCGCTTCCTTCACCCGGCCGGCCAGGTACGAGGCCACGCCGCCGAGCTGCGTATGGCCGAAGGAATCCTTCGCGCCGCCGGCATCGGCCACGAACTGGCCATCGGCGTTGTGGATGCCCTCGCTGGCGACCACCACGCACCAGCCCACGCGCTCGACCACCTTGCGCACCTGCGCCAGGAACGCCGCCTCGTCGTAGGCGCGTTCGGGCAGCAGGATGATCTGCGGCGCGTCATCGGGCGACTGCCCGGCCAGGCCGGCGGCCGCGGCCAGCCAGCCGGCATGGCGGCCCATCGCCTCGTAGATGAAGACCTTGGTCGAGGTGTCGGCCATCGCGGCCACGTCCAGCGCCGCCTCGCGCACCGACACCGCGGTGTACTTCGCCGCCGAGCCGAAGCCCGGGCAGGTATCGGTGACCGCCAGGTCGTTGTCGATGGTCTTGGGCACGCCGATGCAATGCAGCGGGTAGCCGAACGCCTCGGCCAGCTGCGACACCTTCCAGGCGGTGTCGGCCGAATCGTTGCCGCCGTTGTAGAGGAACCAGCGCACGTCGTGCGCGCGCAGCACCTCCAGCAGCCGCTCGTATCTGGCGCGATCGGCCTCCAGCGACTTGAGCTTGAAGCGGCACGAACCGAACGCGCCGCCCGGCGTATGGGCCAGCGCGCGGATCGCCGCCGCCGATTCCTTGCCCGTGTCGATCAGGTCCTCGCGCAGCGCGCCCAGGATGCCGTTGCGGGCGGCGAGCACCTTCACCTTGCGTGCCCGGGCCTCGGCGATCACCGCCGAAGCGGTGGCGTTGATGACGGCGGTGACGCCGCCGGATTGCGCATAGAGCAGGGTGCCTTGGGCCATGGGGTGCGTCTCCAGGTAGCGGATGGACATTGCCGGGACATTACCCGGATGCGGTAAAGTGGGTGTATTGCAGTGCAGCGCGACATCCCGCGCGTTGCCTACACACTGCCCCTGTTTTTTCTCTCTGGAGTGACATGATGCGACTTGTTCTGTTGGGACCGCCCGGTTCGGGCAAGGGCACCCAGGCGGCCCGACTGAAGGAAACGCTGAGCATCCCGCATATTTCCACCGGCGACCTGCTGCGCGCCGAAGTCGCCGCCGGCACCCCGCTGGGCCTGCAGGCCAAGGAAGTCATGGCCCGCGGTGACCTGGTCTCCGACGAGATCCTGCTGGGCATGCTCGAATCGCGCCTGGGCCAGGCGGACGTGGCCAACGGCTTCATCCTCGATGGCTACCCGCGCAACCTCGCCCAGGCCGCCGCGCTGGACAGCCTGCTGGCCAAGATCGGCCAGCCGCTGGACGCCGTCGTGCAGCTGGACGTGGGCACCGACCTGCTGGTCGAGCGCATCGCCGGCCGCGCCAAGGCCGAAGGCCGCGAGGACGACAACCCCGAATCGGTGCGCAAGCGCCTGCAGGTCTACAACGACTCCACCGCCCCGGTCATCGGCTATTTCGCCGACCGCGGCACGCTGACCCGCGTCGATGGCGTCGGCAGCCTGGAAGAAGTCCTGGGTCGCATCACCACGGCTTTGCCGCGGTGATCCGCGCCAAGCCCGCCCCGCGGGCTTGGCCAAAAAAAAGCCCCGGCACCGCAAAGCGGGGCCGGGGTCTGATTTCAAATAAGCGCCAGCGGTCAGGCTTGCTCAGAGCCCCGCAACATGAGCTCCCTGGGGATTGGCCTCTTGGGGAGTAGGACCAGATGGGATGCTGCGGCTGGCGTTCAGTATTGTGACTAAGCCGCCCGTACGCCGATATCGGGGAGTTCCTGACATCCCTGACAGCTTTTTCCTGACACCCCCCGGCGCGCCCTCGCGCGGCCCGATCCGGTTTCCGGCGACGCGGGCGATCGGAGACAATCGCCGCATGAGCAAAATCCACATCCTCGGCATCGCCGGGACCTTCATGGGCGGCGTGGCCGCCCTGGCACGCGAACTGGGGCACGTCGTCGAGGGCAGCGACCAGGCGATCTACCCGCCGATGTCCACCCAGCTCGAACAGCTCGGCATCTCCCTGGCCCAGGGTTACGACCCGGCCAATATCAGTGCGGACTGCGACGAGGTCGTCATCGGCAACGCGCTCTCGCGCGGCAACGGCGCCGTGGAAGCCGTGCTCGACGACGGCCGCCGCTATACCTCCGGCGCCCAGTGGCTGGCCGAACGCGTGCTGCCGGGCCGGCTGACGCTGGCGGTGGCCGGCACCCATGGCAAGACCACCACCACCACGCTGCTGTCGTGGTTGCTGGAAGCGGCCGGCCGCCAGCCGGGCTTCCTGATCGGTGGCGTGGCCGAGGATTTCGGCGTCTCCGCCCGCGTGGGTGCCGGGCGCGAGTTCGTGGTCGAGGCCGACGAATACGACACCGCGTTCTTCGACAAGCGCAGCAAGTTCGTCCACTACCGGCCGACGGTGGCGATCCTCAACAACCTCGAATACGACCACGCCGACATCTTCCCCGACGTGGCCGCCATCCAGCGCCAGTTCCACCACCTCGTGCGCACGGTGCCGGGCAACGGACGGTTGATCGTCAACGGCGAGGACACGCGGCTGGCCGAAGTGCTGGCGATGGGCTGCTGGACGCCGGTTGAGCGCTTCGGCTTCGACCCCGCGCTGGAATGGAGCGCGCGACTGCTCGCCGCCGATGGCAGCCGCTTCGCGGTCCTGCATCGCGGCGTGGAGATCGCCACCGTGGAATGGCCGATGGTCGGCCGGCACAACGTGCTCAACGGGCTGGCCGCGCTGGCCGCCGTGCACGCGGTGGGCATCGACCCGGCCAGCGTGGTCGGCGCGCTCAAGCAGTTCCGCAGCGTCAAGCGCCGGTTGGAAGTGCTGGGCGAACGGCAGGGCATCACGGTGTACGACGATTTCGCGCATCACCCCACGGCGATTGCCACCACGCTGGACGGCTTGCGCGCGAAGGTCGGGCAGGCGCGCATCGTGGTGGCGATGGAACCGCGCAGCAATTCGATGCGGCTGGGTGCGCATGCCGAGGCGCTGGCGCCTTCGCTGGACCTGGCCGATGCGGTGGTGTTCCTGCATCGCCCGGAATTGAAGTGGGATTCGGCGCCGATCCTGGCGCGCGTGCGCGGTCGGTCGCAGGTCGTGGCCGATGCCGAGGGCCTGCAGCAGGCGCTGGCCGCGCTGGCCCGGCCGGGCGACCACGTGGTGTTCATGTCCAACGGCGGCTTCGACGGCGCGCCGCGGCGTTTCCTGCAATCGCTGCCGGCCTGAGCATGGCGATGGCCCACGAAGACACCACCACGCTGCCGCTGTTTCCGCTGCACGCGGTGCTGCTGCCCGGCGCGGGCATCGCGCTGCGCGTGTTCGAGCGTCGCTACCTGGATTTGGTGCGCGACTGTGGCCGGCAGGGCGCGGGCTTCGGCGTGTGCCTGATCCTGGAAGGACGCGAGGTCGGTGCGCCGGCCACGCCGGCCGCGTTCGGCACCGAGGCGCGCATCGAGGATTTCGACCTCGGCCCCGACGGCGTGCTGGTGCTGCGCCTGCGCGGCGCGCGCCGCTTCCACGTCGAACGCACGCGCGTGCGCGACAACGGGTTGGTGGTGGGCGATGTGCGCTGGTGCGAGCCGGACAGCGACGACGAGCTGCGCCCGGAACACGCGCTGCTGGCCACGTTGCTGGAGCGCCTGGTCGAACAGGCCGGCCCGCAGTACGCGGCCACCACGCCGGCGCAGCTGGACCAGGCCGCGTGGGTCGGCTGGCGCCTGGCCGAACTATTGCCGCTTACGGAAACGCAGCGGCTCTCGCTGCTGCAGCAGGACGACCCGCACAAGCGGCTGGACCAGCTGCTCGCCTGGATGCCCTGACGGTCTACGGACCCGTATCGATCAGCACCACCGGCATCCCGCTGCGCGGCCGGTACTCCATCCGCCACTGCATGCCGTCCAGCGACGCCTGCAGCGCGTCCAGCGCCGGGTCCACGCCGCGCAACGGCCGCCACAAGCCCACCAGCCCGAAGTGCCGGTCGAAGTGCAGCGTCTGCGTGCTGCCGATCCACACCGGCTGTTCGCCCGGCGCCACGCGCGCCGAGGCCGGCCACAGGCGCAGCACATGCAATTCGTCGGGCCGCGCACCGGGACGCAGCAGCAACAGCGCTTCGACCTGCGTATCCAGCGTGGCCGGCAGCACCGGGATCTCGCCGGGCTCGGCCTGGCTGTCGAGCAGCAGCAGCGCCTGCTGCCAGCCCGCCTGCGGCTGCACGCGCCAGCCCTGCGCTTCCAGCTGCTGGCGCAGCGGCTGCAGCGGGCCGGCCACCTGCACGTCCAGCGGCCAGCGCTGGTCGTCGTCGAATTCGTTGCGGCGCGCCGGTAGCGCGCGCCATTGCGACGCCCACCAGGCGCGCTTGTCGAGCTGCAGCCGCACCGGGTGCGGCGGCTCGAACTTGACCAGCTTCTCTTCCAGGTGGCGCGGCGCCAGGCACACCGCCGCCACGGCGAAGGTGCCGTAGAACAGCCACGCCACCGGCTTGACCCAGAACGAGCGGTTGAAGCGGCGGCGATACGCGATGCCCAGCACCAACAGCCAGAACGTGCCGAACAACATGCCGCCGACCACGTCGCTGAGCCAGTGCGCGCCCAGGTACAGCCGCGCGAACCCGATCATCGACACCACCGCGCCGCACACCAGGTACGGCCACACGCGGCTGCGGCCGGGCAGTTCGCGGGCGATCAGCACGGCGAAGAAGCCGAAGGTGATGGTGGCCATCGTCACCGCCACCGAGGGGAAGCCGAAGCCGCTGCTGGCGGCCGGCGGGCGCACCACGTGCACGGTGGCGCCCAGCAGCTTGGTGAGCGCCAGGCCGAAGGCCAGCGCCGCCAGCCAGTGCGCCACCGACATCCAGCGCCGCCGCCACAGCAGGTAGCCCATCGCCACCGCGATGGCCGGCAGCAGGATCTGCCAGTCGCCGAGCGAGGCCAGCGCCACCATCGGGTAGTCCGCCAGCGGGTTGCGCAGGGCCAGCATCAGATCGTGCACGGCCAGGTCGACGCCCAGCGGCTCGCCATGCGCCAGCACCACCATCAGCAGCACGAACCAGCCCCAGCCCAGCAGCAGGAGCATCAGCGCCAGCACGGCCAGCGGCACCGACTCGCGACGCCGCGGGTCGAATACGCCGACCGACCAGTTGCCCAGTACCGGGTGGCGATGCGACCAGTCCAGCAGCCGCGCCAGCAGCGAATCCAGGTGCGCGGCCGACCAGCGGTAGCCATACAGCACGAAGGCCCAGACGCCGCCGAGCACCACCGCCAGCAGCGCGACCACCACGAACAGCCGCCCGGCCACCGCCGCCACCGCGTCGTAGGCGCTGCCGAGCATCCAGCCCGGCAGCAGGAACAGCAGCGCCCACGACAGCGCGGCCAGGCCGCTGGCGAAGGCGTAGCGGCGCAGCGGCATGTCCGACATGCCGGCGATGGCCGGCACGAACGGACGGATCGCGCCCACGTAGCGCGCCACCAGGATGCTCTTGAACGCATTGCGCCGGAACAGCACTTCGCCGCGGTCGAGCAGCTGCGGGTAGCGGTTGAACGGCCAGAAGCTGCGCAGCTGGTGTCCCCAGCGATGGCCGACCCAATAGCTCAGCGCGTCACCGGCGAACGCGCCCAGCGCCGCGCACAGCACCGCGTAGGGACCGGAGATCTGGCCCAGCCCGATCAGCACGCCGATGGCGAACATCAGCGGCAGCGCCGGCACGATGGCGCCCAGCACGATGACCGCGTCGCAGAACGCAATCGCGAAGATGACCGCGCCCGCCAGGGTGGGGTGGTTGCCGATCCACTCCAGCGTGGCGTCGATCCAGGGAGAGTTCATGCCCCGATTATAGGAAACCGATCCTGTCCCGATAGCGTCGGCGCGCCGCCTACAATGGCCGCATGTCCCAACCGCCCGCCGCGCAAGCCCTCAAGGCCGATACCTTCGGCCGCATCCTGCTGGTCCGCGAGGCGGGCCGCGTATTCGTGCGCCGCGACCTCACCGCCTCGCCGTGGTGGTTGCGCCTGCCGGCCTGGTACCTGGCGCGCCGCGAGGCCCGCGCGCTGCGCCAGCTCGACGGCATGCCGGCCACCCCGCGCCTGCTCGGCTGGGACGGCACCTACCTGGATCGCAGCTTCCTCGACGGCGAGGCCATGTACCTGCGGCCGCCGCGCGGCGACGTGGCGTACTTCCATGCCGCGCGCCGCCTGCTCCAGCAGCTGCACCGGCACGGCGTGGCGCACAACGACCTGGCCAAGGAAGCGAACTGGATCGTGCGCGAGGACGGCACGCCGGCGTTGATCGATTTCCAGCTGGCGGTGTGCGGGAACCCGCGTTCGCGCTGGATGCGCCTGCTCGCGCGTGAAGACCTGCGCCACCTGCTCAAGCACAAGCGCATGTACTGCGGGCATGCGCTCACGCCGGTGGAACGGCGGGTGCTCAAGCGGCACTCGTGGGTGCGCGACGTCTGGTTCAAGACCGGCAAGCCGGTGTACCGCTTCGTGACCCGGCGCGTGCTGCATTGGGAAGACAACGAGGGGCAGGGCCCCAAGCCGTGACACGGTCCGCTTCGCCGACCGCGTCCCCCAAGTTTGCTGCGCAAACCTTGGGCCCCGACGCCCGCCTTGCCTATCCCCCGCGCCTTCGGCGCGCCCCCCTTAACAGAAGGGGGGCTTTCCTCCAGATGGTGCCTGGATCCGGCGGCAACGGAATTGCTTAGAGTGACGTCTCCAATTCGCAGAGCGGCAACCCGATGACCACCTTGGCTGGCAAGACCCTCTTCATCACCGGCGCATCGCGCGGCATCGGCCTGGCCATTGCGCTGCGCGCCGCGCGCGATGGCGCCAACGTGGCCATCGCCGCCAAGTCCTCGGTGCCCAACCCCAAGCTGCCCGGCACCATCCACAGCGCCGCCGAAGCGGTGACCGCCGCCGGCGGCCAGGGACTGGCGCTGAAGTGCGATATCCGCGAGGAAGACCAGGTGCAGGCCGCGGTGGCCGCCACCGTGGATGCGTTCGGCGGCATCGACATCCTCGTCAACAACGCCAGCGCGATCTGGCTGCGGGGGGCGCTCGATACCCCGATGAAGCGCTTCGACCTCATGCAGCAGGTCAACGCGCGCGGCAGCTTCCTGTGCGCGCAGGCGTGCCTGCCGCACCTGCTGCAGGCGCCGAACCCGCACATCCTCACGCTGGCGCCGCCGCCCTCGCTGGATCCGAAGTGGTGGGCGCCACACACCGGCTACACGTTGGCCAAGATGGGCATGAGTTTCGTCACCCTGGGCCTGGCCGGTGAGTTCGGCCCGCAAGGCGTGGCGGTCAACGCGCTGTGGCCGCGCACGCTGATCGCCACCGATGCGCTGAACATGATTCCCGGCGTGGACCTGCGCAACGGCCGCCGTCCGGAGATCATCGCCGACGCCGCGCATGCGGTGCTGACGCGTCCGGCGGCCGGTTTCAGCGGCCAGTTCCTGATCGACGACGAGGTGCTGGCGCAGGCGGGCATCACCGACCTGTCGGGCTACGCGATGGATCCCGACGCGCCGCCGGTGCCGGACCTGTTCCTGGATTAACCCACCGGCGGCAGCGGGTTGAGCGGCGCCGGCAGCCGCGTGCCGCAGCGGCGGCAGAACAGCGCGTCGCGGTCGTGGCCTTCCAGCCCGCATTCCGGGCAGCCGCGGTTGTCATGGCGGTGCGCCTCCTCGGCCTCGCGCATCGTGCTGGCCAGTTCCGCGGTGTAGATGCCGGTCGGCACGGCGATGATGCTGTAGCCGATCAAGATCAGCGCCGAGGTGACGAAGCGGCCGAGCGTGGTCTGCGGCACCACGTCGCCGAAGCCGACCGTGGCCATGGTGACGATGGCCCAGTACATGCTGGTGGGGATGCTGGTGAAGCCGTTCTGCGGGCCTTCGATCAGGTACATCAGCGCGCCGGCGATCACCGTGATGGTGAGCACGGTGAACAGGAACACCAGCACCTTGCGCCGGCTGCGCCACAGCGACTGCATCAGCACGCCGCTTTCTTCCACGTAGCGGGTGAGCTTGAGGATGCGGAACAGGCGCAGGATGCGCAGCACGCGCACGACCAGCAGGCTCTGCGCGCCGGGGATGAAGAACGACAGGTAGGTGGGCAGGATCGAGGCCAGGTCGATGACGCCCCAGATGCTCACCGCGTAACGCAGCGGCCGTTTCACCACGGCCAGGCGCAATGCGTACTCGGCGGTGAAAGCGATGGTGAAAATCCATTCGACCACGTAGAACCAGGTGGCCCAGCGGTTGTGGATCCACTGCACGCTGTCGATCATCACCACCAGGATGCTGGCGAGGATGGCGTAGATCAGCAGCAGGTCGAAGTTGCGTTCGGGCCCGCTGTCGTGGCGGTAGATGATGTCGAACCAGCGCCGGCGCCAGCCGTCTTCGGTGGCCGGGTTGAGCTGCGGGTCGGAGAACGGTCGCATGCGGGCATTGTGCCTCAGGGTTGCCCCCGCGGCCGGCTGGAATGCGCGAGAATGCCCCCCTTTCCCGCCACACGCTGCCGCCATGACCGAGAACACCGACCAGCTGCTGAACCTGTCCCACTACTACCTGCCGGTGTACCGCCCGCGCCAGGTCGTGCTGGAGCGAGGCCAGGGCGTGCGTGTGTGGGACAGCGAGGGCCACCAGTACCTGGACCTGGCCGCGGGCATCGCGGTCTGCGGCCTGGGTCATAACGACCCGGACCTGCACGCGGCGCTGGTGGAACAGGCCGGCAAGCTCTGGCACACCAGCAACGTGTTCTACAGCGAGCCGCCGCTGCGGCTGGCCGAGGAGCTGGTGGAGGCGTCGCGTTTCGCCGAGCGCGTGTTCCTGTGCAATTCGGGCGCCGAGGCGAACGAGTGCGCGATCAAGCTGGTGCGCAAATGGGCCAGCAGCCAGGGCCGTCCGCCGCAGCAGCGCGTGATCGTGACGTTCCGCGGCAGCTTCCATGGCCGCACGCTGGCGGCGGTGACCGCCGGTGCGCAGCCGAAGTACCAGGAAGGCTACGAGCCGCTGCCCGGTGGTTTCCGTTACTGCGATTTCAATGACGAAACGCAGCTGGAGGCGGCGATGGCCGCGGGCGACGTGGCGGCGGTGATGCTTGAGCCGGTGCAGGGCGAGGGCGGCGTGACGCCGGCCAAGCCGGGGTTCCTGCGCCGCGTGCGCGAGCTGTGCGACCACCACGGCGCGCTGATGGTGCTGGACGAAATCCAGGCGGGCATGGGGCGCACGGGCACGCTGTTCGCGTTCTGGCAGGACGAGGCGACGCCGGACATCGTCACGCTGGCCAAGGCGCTGGGCGGCGGTTTCCCGATCGGCGCCTGCCTGGCCGGGCCGAAGGTGGCCGAGACGATGCAGTTCGGTGCGCACGGCACGACGTTCGGCGGCAATCCGCTGGCCGCGGCGGTGGCGCGGGTGGCGTTGCGCAAGCTGGGTTCTTCGCAGATCGCTGCGAATGTGTCGCGGCAGTCGGCGGCGCTGCGCGCCGGGCTGGAGAAGCTGGGCGCCGAGACCGGGGTGTTTTCGCAGGTGCGTGGGCGTGGGTTGATGCTGGGCGCCGTGCTGGCGCCTGCGTATGCCGGGCAGGCGGGGGCGATCCTGGATGCGGCCGCTGCGGAAGGCTTGCTGGCGCTGCAGGCGGGGCCGGATGTGCTGCGCTTCGTGCCGGCTTTGAATATCACCGATGCCGAGGTGGCGGAGGGGCTCGAATTGCTGGCGCGCGCTGTGGCGCGGTGGCGGAAGGGATAAGAGGGGTTTTTTTTGTGGGGCGGCCGATGGCCGCCCTTTTTGATTGTGGTGGCTGTGTTTTTTTGGCCTTCGATGTTGATCGGCTGTTCGTGGTTGTGTGCACGGCCTGCGGGGGCTGGGCCCTTTCGGGACACGCCGTGAACCCATCCATGGGGGCTCGTCGGCGACATCCATGTCGCCAACGGTCCCGAAAGGGCCCAGCCCCCACAGTCCCTCCAAATCCCCTCGACCGGACACCAACATCCAGAGCCGTGCACCCACGGTGCACCGCACCGATCGGCTTCAGCCGCGATCGAAGGAGCAAAGGCAATGTGGGAATTGATGGAGTGAAGAAAGGACAAGCGCTTTGGCTTTTGCCTTTGCTTTTGCCTTTGCTTTTGCTCTTCCCCCCAACCCATTCGCTGGTGTGTCCCTTCGAAGTGGGGACATTGATGCGCCTAGCGCCGGCCTGCCGTATAGGGGCGTCAGCGGGCCATGGATGGCCCGCGGCGGCGAGTCAGACAGGATGTCTGCCCGAGCCGTGACGACCCTATACGGCAGGCCGGTGCCCGCACCGCAAGCCAGTACTACTTACCGCACCGATTAAAAAAGAAACCTACACCCCCACCCCATACCGAAAAAGCACCCGCCGAAACGCCCTCGGATCGCGCGACGTATCCGCCCACAACCCCGCCGCCCGCGCACCGCGAACATTCACGAACAAATCGTCCACGAACAGCGTCCGCCGCGCCTGCGCACCCAGCGCCTCCAACGCCCGCTCGTACACCTCCCGCTGCGGCTTGCGCCCGCCCAGCTGCCCGCTGCAGAACACCGGCACCTCCAGCCCCGGCACGATCCGCGCCACCGCTTTCGCCATCAGCGGCCCGTTGTTGGTCAGCACCGCCACCTGCATCCGCGTCGACAGCCGCCGGGCCGCTTCCACCACCTCGGCAAACGGCCGGCACGCCGCCACCCGCGCGTCGATCCACGTCGCCTCGTCCACCGGCCGGCCAATCCCCACCCCCAGCCGATCCAGATATTCGCCCGTCTCCACCTCCCCGCCGTCATAGGCGGTCTCCAGCCCGGAGGCGAACAGCACCTCATGGACGTGGGCGGCCGAACAGCCCGCATGCTCGGCTAGCCGGCCCAGGCGAGTGGCGCGGGTGTACTGCGCCAGCACCCCGTCGAAGTCGAGCAGCAGGGTGCGAAGCGGAAGGTGGGGGGTCATCCGTCGATCATAGGCGAGCCGCCGCCACGCGATAAGCCGTTGATTCCACGGCGCCACGGCCTTGCCGCATCGGGCGGCTAGACGAAAGCAGGGTTGCCAACCCGCCCGCGCGCGGCGTACAAATTGGCCCAGCCACTGGACAGCCCGTCCAGCCGGGAGGGAACAATGCGATTGAAAGGCAAGACGGCGCTGGTGACGGCGGCCGGGCAGGGGATCGGGCGCGCCACCGCGCTGCTGTTCGCGCGCGAAGGCGCGCAGGTGCTGGCGACGGACATCAACGCCGACGCGTTGCAGTCGCTCCAGGCCGAGGCCGGCGACACCCTGCGCACGCAGGTGCTCGATGTCACCGACGCCGCCGCGATCCAGGCCCTGGCCGATGCCCACGGCGGCGCGCAGGCCTTCGACGTGCTGTTCAACTGCGCCGGCTTCGTGCACGCCGGCAGCATCGCCGAGTGCAGCGAGCGCGACTGGGCCTTCGCCTGGGAGCTCAACGTCACCTCCATGTACCGCCTGATCAAGGCGCTGCTGCCCGGCATGCTCGCCAAGGGCGGCGGTTCGATCATCAACATGTCCTCGGCCGCCTCCAGCGTGAAGGGCGTGCCCAACCGCTTCGTCTACGGCACCACCAAGGCGGCGGTGATCGGCATGAGCAAGGCCATCGCGGCCGATTACGTCGGCCAGGGCATCCGCTGCAACGCGATCTGCCCCGGCACCGTGGAGTCGCCTTCGCTGGAACAGCGCATCGCCACCCAGGCCGCCGAACAGGGCGTGCTGGTGGAGACCGTGCGCGCGGCGTTCGTCGCCCGCCAGCCGATGGGCCGCGTCGGCCGCACCGAGGAGATCGCCCTGCTGGCGACCTACCTGGCCAGCGACGAATCGGCCTTCACCACCGGCACCACCCAGCTCATCGACGGCGGCTGGTCGAACTGACCGCCCGTCCACCCACCTTCCAGGAGCCTCCCATGAAACTGCTGCGTTACGGCCCCAAGGGCCAGGAAAAGCCCGGCCTGCTCGATGCACAAGGCCAACTGCGCGACCTCTCCGCGCATGTCCCCGATATCGCCGGCGAAGCGCTGCTGCCGGCCTCGCTGGCGCGGCTGGCCGCGCTGGATCCGGAAAGCCTGCCCAAGGTGGAAGGCACCCCGCGCCTGGGCGCGTGCGTCGGCCAGATCGGCAAGTTCATCTGCATCGGCCTGAACTACTCCGACCATGCCGCCGAAACCGGCGCCACCGTGCCGCCGGAGCCGGTGGTGTTCGGCAAGTGGACCAGCGCGGTGGTCGGCCCGAACGACGACGTGGAAATCCCGCGCGGTTCGGTCAAGACCGACTGGGAAGTGGAACTGGGCGTGGTGATCGGCCAGGGCGGCCGCTATATCGACGAAGCCGACGCGCTCAAGCATGTCGCCGGCTACTGCGTCATCAACGACGTGTCCGAGCGCGAGTTCCAGATCGAGCGTTCCGGCACCTGGGACAAGGGCAAGGGCTGCGACACCTTCGGCCCGACCGGCCCGTGGCTGGTCACGCCCGACGAAGTGCCCGACCCGCAGAACCTGAAGATGTGGCTGGAAGTCGACGGCCACCGCTACCAGGACGGCTCCTCGGCGACGATGGTCTACAAGGTCGCCTTCCTGATCTCCTACCTGAGCCGTTTCATGAGCCTGCAGCCGGGCGATGTCATCTCCACCGGCACGCCCCCGGGCGTGGGCATGGGCCAGAAGCCGCAGGTATACCTGCGCGCCGGCCAGGTGATGCGCCTGGGCATCGAAGGCCTCGGCGAGCAGCGCCAGCAGGTGGTGCAGGCATGAGCATCGCCCAGGCGACCATCACCGGGATGCGCGTGCTCGACGTGCGCTTCCCCACCTCGCAGCAGCTCGACGGCTCCGACGCGATGAACCCGGACCCGGACTACTCCGCGGCCTACGTCATCCTCGACACCGACCACGATGCGCTGAAGGGGCATGGCCTGACTTTCACCATCGGCCGCGGCAACGAGATCTGCTGCGCGGCGATCAAGGCGATGGAACACCTCGTCGTCGGCCTGAAACTGCAGGACATCGCCGCGGACATGGGCAAGTTCTGGCGCCACGTCACCTCCGACAGCCAGCTGCGCTGGATCGGCCCGGACAAGGGCGCCATCCACCTGGCCACCGGCGCGGTGGTCAACGCCGTGTGGGACCTGTGGGCCAAGGCCGAAGGCAAGCCGGTGTGGCAGCTGGTGGCCGACATGAGCCCGGAAGAATTCGTGCGCTGCATCGACTTCCGCTACCTCACCGACTGCATCACGCCCGACGAAGCGCTGGCGCTGCTGCGCGCGCAGGCGCCGGGCAAGGCCGAACGCCTGGCGTACCTGCGCCAGAACGGCTACCCGTGCTACACCACCTCGGCCGGCTGGCTGGGCTACAGCGACGACAAGCTGCGCCGCCTGTGCCAGGAGGCCATCGACGAGGGCTACACGCACGTCAAGCTGAAGGTCGGCGCGAACCTGGACGACGACATCCGCCGCGTCGGCATCGCCCGCGAGGTGATCGGCTGGGATCGCAAGCTGATGATCGACGCCAACCAGGTGTGGGAAACCGATACCGCCATCGACTGGGTCAAGGCGCTGGCCTTCGCCAAGCCGTGGTTCATCGAGGAACCGACCAGCCCGGACGACATCGAGGCGCACCGCAAGATCCGCGAGGCGATCGCGCCGATCCAGGTCGCCACCGGCGAGATGTGCCAGAACCGCATCCTGTTCAAGCAGTTCATCGCGCGCGACGCCATCGACGTGGTGCAGATCGATGCCTGCCGCCTGGGCGGCGTCAACGAGATCCTCGCGGTGCTGCTGATGGCCGCCAAGCACGGCAAGGTGGTGTGCCCGCATGCCGGCGGCGTGGGCCTGTGCGAATACGTGCAGCACCTGGCGATGATCGACTACCTGTGCGTGGCCGGCAGCGTCGAAGGTCGCGTCACCGAGTACGTGGACCACCTGCACGAGCATTTCGTCGACCCGTGCGTGGTGCGCCACGCCGCCTACCAGGTGCCGGACGCGCCGGGCTTCTCGATCGAGATGAAGCCCGAATCGCTGGACACCTACCTGTTCCGCGGCTGAGCATGCTTCGATGATGATCGACGCCCACCAGCACTTCTGGCGCTACGACCCCATCGCCTACGCGTGGATCGGGCCGGGCATGGAAGTGCTGGCGCGCGACTGGCTGCCGGCCGACTACGCCCCGCTGCGCGAACGCCATGGCATCGCGACGACGATCGCGGTGCAGGCGCGTGGCGAGGAGGCCGATACCGAGTGGCTGCTGGCGCAGGCGCGGGCGTATCCGTGGATCGCCGGCGTCGTCGGCTGGGTCGACCTGCGCGCGGCGGATGTCGCGTCGCGGCTGGCGCATTGGCAGTCGCAGGGGCCGCTGGTAGGCGTGCGCCACCAGGTGCAGGACGAGGCCGACCCGGCCGCGTACCTGGCCGATGCGGCGTTCAACGCCGGCGTGGCCGCCGTGCAGCGGGCCGGGCTGGTGTACGAAGTGCTGCTGCGCCACGACCAGCTGCATGCGGCGCGCGCGTTCTGCGCACGCCACGATGCCGCGCCGCTCGTGCTCGATCATCTCGGCAAGCCGGACATCTCCGGCGACGCCACCGCCTACGCGCGCTGGGAGGAGCAGATGCGCGCGCTGGCCGCGTTGCCGCACGTGCACGTGAAGATTTCCGGCCTGGTCACCGAGGCCGGCCGCGATGCCCACGGCGCGCTCGACCGCGCCGGCATCGTGCGGCATCTCGACGCGGTGCTCGCCCTGTTCGGTGCCGACCGCCTGCTGTTCGGTTCGGACTGGCCGGTCTGCCAGCTCGCCGTGCCGTTCGATGACGTGCTGGCACTGGCCCGCGACTGGGCTGCGCCGTTGCCTGCCGGCGAGCGCGAAGCGATTTTCGGCGGCAACGCCCGCACCCTCTATCCCAGCGCGCAAAGTACGCGCTGAGCCGTTCCCCCGGGAGAGCAACATGGATCTGCAACTGCGCGACAAGGTGGTGATCGTCACCGGCGGCGCATCGGGCATTGGCGCGGCGATCAGCCGCCGCCTGGCCGAGGAGGGCGCCATTCCGGTGGCGGTCGGCCATCACGACGATGGCGGCTTCATCGCCGGCCTGCATCCGCTGCAGCCGCAGGCGTTGTTCCTGCGTGCCGAGCTGGCGGATGAAGCGGCCTGCCGCGGCGTGGTCGAACAGGTGGTGGCGCGCTTCGGCCGCGTCGATGGCCTGGTCAACAACGCCGGCGCCAACGACAACATCGGCCTGGACGCCGGCCGCGACGCCTTCGTCGCCTCGCTGGAACGCAACCTCATCCACTACTACGTGATGGCGCACTACTGCGAGGCGCACCTGCGTGCGGCACGCGGCGCCATCGTCAACATCTCCTCCAAGACCGCCGTCACCGGCCAGGGCCGCACCAGCGGCTACACCGCCGCCAAGGGCGCGCAGCTGGCGCTGACCCGCGAATGGGCGCTGGCCTTCGCCGACAGCGGCGTGCGCGTCAACGCGGTGGTGCCGGCCGAAGTGATGACGCCGCTGTACGAGCGCTGGGTGCAGAGCTTCGACGACCCGGCCGCGCAATTGGAAAAGATCACCTCGCGCATCCCGCTTGGCCACCGCATGACCACGCCGGAGGAGATCGCCGACAGCGTGGTGTTCCTGCTCTCGCCGCGCGCCGCGCACACCACTGGCCAGTGGGTGTTCGTCGATGGCGGCTACACGCACCTGGACCGCGCGGCCACCTGAGCCGCGCGGCCACGCATCACCCCGCCGCCATCCGGCGCGCGGTCGCTTCCTGGGAGGGAAACAACGATGGAAATGATGTCCGGACAGGCCACCGTGGGCCGGGGCGGGGCGCGTGGCGCCTACACGCTCGCCCTGGTGCTGGTGACCAGCCTGTTCTTCATGTGGGGCCTGTCCTATGGCCTGCTCGACGTGCTCAACAAACATTTCCAGGAAACCCTGCACGTCTCGCACGCGCAGTCGGGCCTGCTGCAGGCGGCGTACTTCGGCGCGTACTTCCTCTGGGCGCTGCCGGCGGCCGCGCTGATGGAGCGCTTCGGCTACAAGACCGGCATCCTGCTCGGCCTGTGCCTGTATGCGGCCGGCGCGCTGCTGTTCGTGCCGGCCACCGCGGCGGCGAGCTACCCGATGTTCCTGTTCGCGCTGTTCGTGATCGCCAGCGGCCTGGGCTGCCTGGAGACGGCCGCCAACCCCTACGTGACCGTGCTCGGCCCGGCCGAAGGCGGCGCGCGGCGCTTGAACCTCTCGCAGTCGTTCAATGGCTTGGGGCAGTTCGTCGGCCCGCTGCTGGGCGGCCTGCTGTTCTTCCGCGAGCGCGAGGCCGTGGTGGCCGACGCCACCGACCCGGTGCGCGCGGTCTACATTGCCATCGCCGTGGTGGTGGTGGCGATGGCGGTGCTGTTCTGGCGCACGCCGTTGCCGGATATCCGCGAGAAGCAGGATGACGGGCAGCCGGCCCCGCCGAAGGTGCGCCTGCTGGGCCAGCGCCATTTCGTCTTCGCGGTGGTCGCGCAGTTCTTCTACGTCGCCGCGCAGGTGGGCGTGGGCGCGTTCTTCCTCAACTTCGTCACCCGCGGCGGTGGCGTCACCTCGCAGCAGGCGGCGTTCCTGCTCTCGGCGGCGATGCTGCTGCTGCTCGGCGGGCGCTTCCTCGGCACGGCCCTGATGTCGGTGGTGGCCCCCGCGCGCCTGCTGGGCACTTACGGCGTGGCCAACGTGGTGCTGGTGCTGGTGGCGATCTTCAGCGCCAATGCCTATGTTTCCGTCGGCGCGCTGCTGGGCGTGTTCTTCTTCATGTCGATCATGTTCCCGACCATCTTCGCGCTGGGCGTGCGCGACCTCGGCGCCAGCACCAAGCGCGGCGCCTCGCTGCTGATCATGTCGATCGTGGGTGGCGCCATCGCGCCGTACGCCATGGGCGCGGTGTCCGATGCCAGCGGCATCGCCCATGCCTTCTTCATCCCGGCCTTCTGCTTCGCGGTGGTGGGCTGGTACGGCTTCGTGGGCAGCCGCGCACGCTAGAATCGTCCGACATGCCGATCCAAGCCATCCAGAACCGCCGCCTCTACCTGCAGATCGCCGAGCAACTGCGCGCGGCCATCGAGGGCGGCGAGTATCCGCCGGGCAGCCACCTGCCGCCGGAGCGCGAGCTGTCCAGGCTGCTGGGCGTCAGCCGCACGTCGGTGCGCGAGGCGTTGATCGCGCTGGAGATCGGCGGCCTGGTGCGGGTGCGCGTGGGCAGCGGCGTGGAAGTGCTGGCGCCGGTCGAGGCGGAGGAGGAGGGCGAGGGCAGTTCCGCGCCGTGGGAGACTGACCCCGAGCTGGCCGCCGAACTGGACCTGGGCCAGGACCTCGAACGCGAAGTGCCGCCGTTCGCCCTGCTCGAAGCGCGCCGGCTGGTGGAACCGGAGGCCGCCGCGCTGGCCGCGGTCAACGCTTCCGACGAACAGCTGGCCGGCATCGCCGAAGCCTACCTGCGCAACGTGCACGACAACCTCGAAGGCTCGCGCACGCATCCGGGTGATCGCCTGTTCCATATCCGCATCGCCGAAGCGAGCGGCAACCCGGCCTACGCGCTGCTGCTGCGGCACCTGCTCGGCCATCGCTACGGCACGCTGTTCCAGCGGCTGCAGACGCTCTACACCCCGGCGGACATGCCGCGGCGCTCGGAGCACGAGCACAAGGCGATCCTCGACGCGCTGCAGCGGCGCGATGGCGAAGGCGCGCGCCAGGCGATGGCGGCGCACCTGGATGCGGTGATCGCGATTTTCTCGCGCACCTGAGCGCTGCGACATCCGGTCGCGCCCGCGGCGGGAGCATGCTTCCTAAAATGGGTGCAACGCTCCAGGAGTCACGTTGCATGAAACCGTTGATCGCCCTCGTCCTGCTGGCTGCCGGCCTTGCGGCCGCGCCGCACGCCCACGCGCGCAGCTGCGCCTTCACGGTCACCAGCAACGACCAGATGCGCTTTGACACCAGTGCGATGAAAGTCGCCGCGGACTGTACGGAAGTCGTGCTCACGCTGCGCCATACCGGCACGTTGCCGGCCAAGGCGATGGGCCACAACTGGGTGCTCACCCGCACCGCCGACATGCAGGCGGTGGCGATGGACGGCATGCGTGCGCGGCTGGAAGACGACTACCTGCCGCCGGGCGACAAGCGCGTCATCGCGCATACGAAGGTGATCGGTGGTGGCCAGGTGGCCAGCGTGCGCTTTTCGACCAAGGCCCTGCAGAAGGGCGGGGCGTATAGCTTCTTCTGTTCATTCCCCGGCCACTTCGGCCTGATGCGCGGCACGCTCAGCTTCGGCTGAGCGCACCGCGGGCCGCCGGCTCAGCCGGCGGCAACCACCTGGAAGGCCTCGCGCGCGGCCTTCAGCGTGGCCTCCAGGACCGCCGCGTCGTGCGCGCTGGAGACAAACCCGGCCTCGTAGGCGGACGGCGCCAGGAACACGCCACGTTCGAGCATGGCGTGGAAGAAGCGGTTGAATGCCGGGATGTCGCAGGCGGTGGCCTGCGCGTAGCTCGTCACCTTTTCATTGGTGAAGAACAGGCCGAACATCGCGCCGACCTGGTTGGTGGTCACCGTCACGCCCGCTTCTCCCGCCGCCGCTTCCAGCCCTTCGCACAGGCGCGCGGTGGCGGTGGTGAGGTCGCGATGGAAATCCGGTGCCTGCACCAGTTCGAGCATCGCCAGGCCCGCGGCCATCGCCACCGGATTGCCGCTCAGCGTGCCGGCCTGGTAGATCGGGCCGGAAGGGGCGATCTGCGACATCAGTTCGCGACGGCCGCCATAGGCGCCTACCGGCATGCCGCCGCCGATGATCTTGCCGAAGGTGCTCAGGTCCGGGGTGATGCCGTAATGCGCCTGCGCACCGCCGAGGGCGACGCGGAAGCCGGTCATCACCTCGTCGAAGATCAGCAGCGCGCCATGGCGCGTGCACAGGTCGCGCAGGTGTTCCAGGTAGCCCGGCAGCGGCGGGATGCAGTTGGCGTTGCCGACCACCGGTTCGATGATCACCGCTGCTACTTCGCCGCCGATGTCGTCGAACAGCGCGGTGGCGCCGTCGAAATCGTTGTAGCTCAGCGTCGCCGTCAGCTCGCTCAGGCCGGCCGGCACGCCCGGCGAGGTCGGCACGCCGAGGGTGAGCATGCCGCTGCCGGCCTTCACCAGGAACGAGTCGCCGTGGCCGTGGTAGCAGCCTTCGAACTTGACGATGCGGTTGCGCCCGGTGGCGCCGCGCGCGAGGCGGATCGCCGACAGCGTGGCCTCGGTGCCGGAGTTGACCATGCGCACCATCTCGCACGAGGGCACCAGGCGGGTGATGGTTTCGGCCATCGTCACTTCGGCCGCGCAGGGCGCGCCGTAGGACAGGCCGTCGCGCACCGCGCGCTCGACCGCCTCGCGCACCGCCGGGTGGTTGTGGCCGACGATCATCGGGCCCCACGAGCCGACGTAGTCGATGTAGCGGTTGCCGTCGACGTCGAACAGGTATGCGCCATCGGCGCGCTGCACGAAGAACGGCTCGCCGCCGACCGAACGGAACGCGCGCACCGGCGAGTTCACGCCGCCGGGGATCAGCTGCTGGGCGCGGGAGAACAGGGCGTGCGAGCGTTCGTGGTTCATCGGGATGTCCGTGCGGAAAGCGAAGGGGGTCAGGCGGCGTCGAAACAGGCGCGATAGGCCTGCAGCGCGGCGAGCGGGTCGGGCGCGGCGTAGACGCCGCTGATGACGGCCAGCAGGTCGGCGCCGGCGGCGACCAATGCGGTGCCATTGTCCGGGGTGATGCCGCCGATCGCCACCCGCGGCACGCCCAACGTTGCGGCCCCGCTCAGCAGCGCGGGCTCGGCGTGGCGGGTGTTCTGCTTGCTGGCGCTGGGGAAGAACGCGCCGAAGGCGACGTAGCTGGCGCCGGCCACGACCGCGCGCGTGGCCAGCGCGAGGTCGTCGTAGCAGGAGGCGCCGATGATCGCGTCCGCGCCGAGCAGCGCGCGCGCGGCGG
>NZ_LLXU01000114.1 GCF_001431645.1 Stenotrophomonas panacihumi
CGTAGCCGAGCGCGGCGGCGACGTCGATCACCTTCTCGCCGCCGGCCAGCCGTTCCAGCGCGCGCAGCAGCCTGGCCTGCGAGCGCCACTGCGCGAAGCTCATGCCCAGCTCGCGCCGGCACAGGCGCTGGATGGTGCGCGCGTCGATGCCCAGCGCCTCGCCCCAGTCCGGCAGCGGCGCGTTGTCTTCCGGGTGCACCTCGAAATGGCGGGCAATGCGCCGCAGGCGCGGGTCGGTCGGCTCGGGCAGGTGCAGCGGCAGGACCGGCATCGTGCGCAGTTCGTCGAGCAGCAGGCGCATCAGGTGTCCGTCGCGCGAATCCTCCGCGTAGGGCTGGGCGATCCGCACTGCGCTTTCGATCAGCTCGCGCAGCAGCGGGCCGATGTCCACCGCGGCGGCCGTGCGCCCCGGCAGGTGCGCCACCGCTTCCGGGCGGATGTACAGGCTGCGCATGTGCACCTCGCCGATGCAGCGCACGCTGTGCTCCCAGCCGGCCGGCATCCACAGCGCGCGCGTGCTCGGCACCACCCAGCGGCCCTGCTCGGCCGTGACCACCATCAGGCCGCGCACCGCGTGGATTAGCTGGTGCTTGGCGTGACGGTGCGGCGGGATCAGCCGGCCGGTGGGGTAATCGACTGCGCGGCAGAAGACGTCCGAAGGGCTGGCGTCGATGTCGCGCAGGTGCGCTGGCGGGTAGCGCCAGGGCGGGATGTCCGTTTCGGCATGGGCCATGACCGGATCGCACGAGTACGACAGGGACGGGCAGCCTACCATGCGCCCCTCCCCGCACCCCGTATGGTGGCCATGTCCTCTTCCGCTACCGCCGTCACCCCGGCCCAGGCTCCCGCCGCCGCCCGTCCCGTCGTGGTCGGCGTGCTGGCGGCGATCACGTCCTCGCACCTGATCAACGACATGATGCAGTCGCTGATCCTGGCGATCTATCCGATCCTCAAGGGCGAGTTCTCACTCAGCTTTGCGCAGGTCGGCCTGATCACCCTGACCTACCAGCTCACCGCCTCGCTGTTCCAGCCGTTGATCGGCCTGCGCACCGACGCGCGCCCGGCGCCCTATTCGTTGCCGATGGGCATGGGCTCCACCCTGCTCGGCCTGCTGCTGCTGGCGTATGCGCCGAACTACGCGATGGTGTTGCTGGCCGCCGCGCTCGTGGGCGTCGGTTCGGCGGTGTTCCATCCCGAATCCTCGCGCATCGCGCGGCTCGCCTCGGGCGGGCGGCATGGCCTGGCGCAGTCGGTGTTCCAGGTCGGCGGCAACACGGGCACTGCGGTCGGCCCGCTGATCGCCGCGGCAGTGATCGTGCCGTACGGCCAGCACGCGGTGGCGTGGTTCGCCGGCGCGGCGCTGGTCGGCATCGCGCTGCTGTCCTATGTGGGGCGCTGGTATGCGCTGCACCTGGGCGCGCGCCCGGTGGCGCGCAAGGCCGATGCGCACGCCCCTGCGTTGCCGCGCCGCACCGTGGCCTGGGTGATCGGCATCCTGCTGGTGCTGATCTTCTCCAAGTACTTCTACATCGCCGGCATCAGCAGCTATTACACGTTCTACCTGATCCACAAGTTCGGCGTGTCGGTGCAGAGCGCGCAGTTGCACCTGTTCGCGTTCCTGCTCGCCTCGGCGGCGGGCACGCTGATCGGCGGGCCGGTGGGCGACCGCATCGGCCGCAAGCCGGTGATCTGGGCCTCGATCCTCGGCGTGGCGCCGTTCGCGCTCGCGCTGCCGCATGTCGGCCTGGGCGCCACCACCGCGCTGACGATCATCATCGGCTTCGTGCTGTCTTCGGCGTTCTCGGCGATCCTGGTGTACGCGCAGGAACTGATGCCGAACCGCATCGGCACGGTGTCGGGCCTGTTCTTCGGCTTCGCGTTCGGCATGGGCGGCCTGGGCGCGGCGGTGCTCGGCCTGCTCGCCGACCGCACCAGCATCGAGCACGTCTACTGGCTGATCTCCTTCCTGCCGCTGCTGGGCATCGTGGCCGCGCTGCTGCCGCGCTCCCTTCGCCCTGCCATTGATGGAGGAACGATGCCGTCGCCACGGCAGGGATGAGTGAATCGCCGGGTTTTGCTGCGCGATACGCTGATGCATAGTGGCCGCTTTCGGACACGAGAGCGGACCGATGCGCGCCTGGACCCTGGCCCTGCCCCTGCTGTTCGCCTGTGCCGCCGCTTCGGCGGCGCCGCGGGCCGAAGTCACCGTGCTGGAAGCCGGACATATCTATACCTCCGACCCGGCGCAGCCGCAGGTCAAGGCGATTGCCTGGGGGCGCGATGGCCGGCTGCTCGCCGCGGGCGATCCGGCCGTGCTGGTGAAGCAGTATCCGCACGCCCGGCGCATCTCGCTGCCGAACGCCACGCTGCTGCCTGGCCTGATCGACGCGCACGGCCATGTCATGGGGCTGGGCTGGGCGCTGCTGCAAGCCAACCTCGTCGGTTCGGGCAGCAAGCAGGAAGTGCTCGCGCGCCTGCAGGCCTTCGAGAAGACGCTGGCGCCGGGTGCATGGCTCACCGGCAGCGGCTGGGACCAGAACGACTGGCCGGACAAGGCCTTCCCGACCGCCGCCGATCTCGACGCCGCGTTTCCCGACCGGCCCGTCTGGCTGGAGCGCATCGACGGTCATGCCGGCTGGGCCAACAGCGCCGCGCTGAAGCTGGCGGTCGCCCGGCAGCCGAAGATGTCCGACGCGGGCTGGCAGCCGGAAGGCGGCCGCATCGAACGCACCGCCGGTGGCCAGCCGGCAGGCGTGCTGGTCGATGGCGCGATGCCGCTGATGCACGCGGTGATGCCCGCGCCCGACCAGGCCACGCGCGAACGCGCGCTGTCGCTGGCGGTGGAGACGGCCGTGCGCAACGGCCTGACCGGCGTGCACGACATGGGCACCTCGCGCGAAGACCTCGCGCTGATGCGCCAGTTCGCCGACCAGGGCCGCCTGCCGCTGCGCATCGACACCTATGCCGATGGCGACAGCGGCGCGCTGGCCGACCTGTGCGCGAATGGCCTGTACACCCATGCCGGTGGCCGGCTGAAGATGGGCGGGGTGAAGCTCTACATGGACGGTGCGCTCGGCAGCCGCGGCGCGGCGTTGTTGCAGGACTACAGCGACGACCACGGCAACCGCGGCCTGCTGGTCACCGAGCCGGTGGCTTACGCGAAGGCGGTGGCGAAGGCGAAGTCCTGCGGCGTGCAGGTGGCCACGCATGCGATCGGCGACCGCGGCAACCGCATCGTGCTCGATACCTACGAGAAGACGCTCGGCGCGGATCGCACGCGCGACCATCGCTGGCGCGTCGAACATGCGCAAGTGCTGAGCCCGGAAGACCTGCCGCGCTTCGCGCCGCTCGGCGTGATCGCCTCGATGCAGCCCACCCATGCCACCTCCGACATGCCGTGGGCGCAGGACCGCCTCGGCCCGCAGCGCATCCTCGGCGCGTACGCGTGGCACCAGCTGCTGGACAGCGGTGCGCGGCTGGCGCTGGGCTCGGACTTCCCGGTGGAATCGCCGGATCCGCGGCTGGGCCTGTATGCGGCGGTGACCCGGCAGGATCGCGCCGGGCAGCCGCCGGGTGGCTGGCTGCCGGCACAGAAGCTGAGCCTGTCCGAAGCGCTGCGCGGCTTCACCGCCGACGCGGCGTATGCGGGCTTCGACGAGCAGCAGGTCGGGCAACTGAAGGCCGGGCTGCACGCGGATTTCGTGGTGCTGGACCAGGACCCGTTCGCGGTGCCGGAATCGGCGCTGGACGAGCTGCGGATTCGTTCGACGTGGGTGGATGGCGAGGCGGTCTACCAGAACAAGCAGTGAGATCGACCGGGCGCGTTACGCGGCGAACGCTGCCACGTCCAACTGTTCCCACGGCGGCACTTCGCCCAGCTGTTCCAGCAGGTAATCCACGAAGGCCCGCACGCGCGGTGGCTGCTGGCTGCGCGCCGGCATCACCGCGCTGATCTGCGATTCGGGCGGCGGCCAGTCGGGCAGCAGCACCTTGAGCCGGCCCGCGCGCAGGTCATCGGCGACATGCCACAACGAATGCAGCGCAATGCCCTGCCCCGCCAACGCGGCCGCGCGCAGCAGTTCGCCGTGGTTGCTTTCGAAGCGGCTGTGCATGCGCACGCGCAGCAGCGTGCCTTCGGGGCCGACGAGCGGCCAGGTGTCCTGCCGGCCATCGCGGCCGACGAGCAGCACGCCCGCATGCACGGCCAGTTCGTCCGGGTGGCGCGGGACGCCGTGGCGGTCCAGGTAGTCCGGCGCGGCCACCAGCACGCGCCGGTTGTTGGCGATGCGGCGCGCCACCAGGCCGGAGTCGGCGAGCGGCCCGATGCGGATCGCCAGGTCGTAGCCGTCCTTGACCAGGTCGACGAGGTCATCGCTCAGGTGCGCGCTGACCGCCACCTGCGGATGCCGCCGCTGGAAACCCGGCAGCCAGTGCGAGACGTACTGCAGGCCGAACGAGGCCGGCAGCGTCATGCGCAGGTTGCCGGCCACCGCCTGGGCGCTTTCGCGCAGGCCGTCGGCCAGCGCTTCGAGGTCCTGCACGAGGATGCGCCCGCGCTCGGCCAGTGCCTGGCCTTCGGGCGTGGGGTGCAGGCGGCGCGTGGTCCGGTGCAGCAGGCGCACGCCGAGCGCGCGTTCCAGCCGCTGCAGGCGCTGGCTGGCCACCGCGACCGAGAGGTCCATGCTGCGCGCGGCCGCCGAGATCGAGCCCTGGTCGAGCACGCGCAGGAACAGGGCGATGTCGCCGAGCCGGTCCATCATTCTCAACCGAATCTTGAAGATGATTCAGGATAGCAAGGGTTTCCGGGCGAATGGCGCGGGCGCAGCCTAACCGCCCTCCCCCCACCGGAGCCGGCCATGTCGCCTGCTGCTGTCGCGTCGCGCACCCCCATCGCGCTGTACGCCCTGACCGTCGGTGCCTTCGGCATCGGCACCACCGAGTTCGTCATCATGGGCCTGCTGCAGCAGGTCGCCGCCGACTTGCACGTCTCGATTCCCGCCGCCGGCCTGCTGATCAGCGGCTACGCGCTGGGCGTGTTCGTCGGCGCGCCGGTGCTGACGCTGCTCAGCGCGCGCTGGCCACGCAAGGCCGTGCTGGTCGCGCTGATGGTGATCTTCACCCTGGGCAACATCGCCTGTGCGCTGGCGCCCGGCTACGCCAGCCTGATGGCCGCGCGCGTACTCACTTCCTTGGCGCACGGCACGTTCTTCGGCGTCGGCGCGGTGGTGGCCACCTCGCTGGTCGCCCCCGAACGCCGTGCCTCGGCGATCTCGCTGATGTTCGCCGGCCTCACCGTCGCCACCCTGCTCGGCGTACCGGCCGGGGCGTGGCTCGGCCTGCACCTGGGCTGGCGCGCGACGTTCTGGGCGGTGGCCGTGGTCGGCGTGGTGGCGTCCCTGGCGGTCGCCGCATGGGTGCCGGCCAGCGTGCGCGGCGGCGAGCCGGCGCCGTGGCGCGAGGAAGTCGCGGTGCTGGCGCGGCCGCAGGTGCTGCTGGCGTTGCTGATGACGGTGCTGGGCTTTGGCGGCGTGTTCGCGGTGTTCACCTATATCCAGCCGCTGCTGGTGGAGGTGACCGGTTTCAGCCAGGCCGCGGTGTCGCCGATCCTGCTGCTGTTTGGCGCGGGAATGATCGTCGGCAACCTGCTCGGCGGTCGGTTGGCCGATCGCCGTCCGATCACGGCGTTGCTCGGGACGCTCGCCGCGCTGGCGCTGGCCAGCGTCGTGTTGGCCCTCTCGGTGCATGCGCCGGTCGCGATGGTGCTGGCCATTGGCCTGCTGGGCGTGGGCGCTTTCGCCACGGTGGCGCCGCTGCAGCTGCGGGTGCTGCAGGAAGCGCAGGGCGGGCAGAACCTGGCGTCGAGCCTCAACATAGCCGCGTTCAACCTCGGCAACGCGTTCGGCGCATGGCTGGGCGGCGTGGTGGTGGCCAGTGCGGCGGGCCTGCCGGCCACGCCGTGGGTGGCGGCCGGCGTGACGTTGACGGGCCTGGCGGTGGCGGCGTGGAGCGTGCGGCTGTCGCAACGCGGCCGCACCGCGGTGGCCTGCGCGCAGGCCGGTTGAGGGGAGAGGACATCATGGACACCCGACTGCTCGGCCGTTCCGGCTTCAAGGTCCCCGTGCTCGGCTTCGGCGCCGGCACCTTTGGCGGCAAGGGGCCGCTGTTCTCCGCGTGGGGCGACACCGGCGTGGCGCAGGCGAAGCGGATGATCGATCTGTGCCTGGACGCAGGCGTGAACCTGTTCGATACCGCCGACGTGTATTCCGATGGCGCCTCGGAGGAGATCCTCGGCGCCGCGCTGCAGGGCCGGCGCGACGCGGTGATCCTCTCCACCAAGACCGGCCTGCGCCTGGGCGAGGGCCCGAATGACGCCGGCGCTTCGCGCTGGCGCCTGCTGCGCGCGGTGGACGCTTCGCTGCGCCGCCTGCGCACCGACTACATCGACCTGCTGCAACTGCATGCCTTCGACGCGCTCACGCCGCTGGAGGAAACCCTCTCCACCCTCGACGACCTCGTGCGCGCGGGCAAGGTGCGCTACATCGGCGCGTCCAACTTCGCGGGCTGGCAGCTGATGAAGGCGCTGTCGATCAGCCAGGTTCACGGCTGGCAGCGATTCGTCGCCCACCAGGCGTATTACTCGCTGGCCGGGCGGGACTACGAGTGGGAGTTGATGCCGCTGGGGCACGACCAGGGCGTGGGCGCGGTGGTGTGGAGCCCGCTGGCCTGGGGCCGGCTCACCGGCAAGCTGCGTCGCGGCGAACCGTTGCCCGGGCGCAGCCGGCTGCACGACACCGCGGCGGTCGGGCCGGCGATCGACGAGGGGCGGTTCTACGACATCGTCGACGTCCTGCTGGAGATCGCCGGGGAAACCGGCCGCAGCGTGCCGCAGGTGGCGATCAACTGGCTGCTGCAACGCCCCACCGTCAGCACCGTGCTGATCGGGGCGCGGGACGAACAGCAGCTGATCCAGAACCTCGGCGCGGTGGGCTGGTCGCTCGACGCCGGGCAGATGGCGCGGCTGGACGAGGTGAGCCGGGTGGATCCGCCCTACCCCTACTACCCGTATTGGCGGGGACAGTTTTCGGAGCGTGCGCCGGTGATCGCGGATCGCGGCCGATAAATCGTTACATGAATCGTTACATACGCGCGTCGAAAATGGTGCGCGCGTGGAAATAAAGCCCTTTCATATCAGTATCATGTGCTAGGCTCGGGCGGAACAATCGTTACAGGAATCGTTACATGCCTGCCGATTCGCCCCAGGTCACCGAGCGCCTGCGCCAGCTCCTGGCGAGCCGGGGCCGCCTGACCGCTGCCGAAGCGCTGGCCGGCCTCGACGTGACCCGCCCCACGCTGGCCCGCGCCGTCGTGCCGCCGGTGGTGCGCCTGGGCAAGGCCCGGGCGACCGAGTACGCCCTGCAGCGCTCTATCCGCGGCGAGTCGCAATGGCCGCTCTACCGGATGACGCCGGAGGCGCGCATCTTCGCCGTCGGCACGCTGGTCGCGCTGGAGCGCGGCGAATTCGCCCTGGTATCGGATACGCCGCGGCCGGCACTGATGCATCCGCCCTTCGAGCGGGGCATCTACCCGGACGTGCCCTGGTTCCTGGACGACCTGCGGCCCAACGGCTTTCTCGGGCGCACCTACGCGCATCGCGTGTCGCAGGAACTGCGCGTACCGGCCGACATCAAGCTGTGGAATGCCGAACATGTCATCGCCGCGCTGCTGCACGGCGGTGCCACGCAAAGCGGCGACCTGATGCTGGGCGACCTGGCGATGGCGCGCGCGGTGCGCGAGCTCGACACGCCCGCTGACGAAGTGCCCCTCGCCGACCGCCTGCGCCGCTACCCCGAACTGGCGGCCGACGTGATGCGTGGCGAACCGCCCGGCTCTTCGCCCGGCGGCGAACAGGCGAAGTTCACCGCCACGCTGCGCGATGGCGACACCCGCCAGGCGGTGATCGTGAAGTTCAGCGCGGCCGAGGACAGCCCGGCGGCCCAGCGCTGGGCCACGCTGCTGCGTTGCGAAGCCTGGGCCTCCGAAGCGTTGGCCGAAGCCGGCATCGCGGTCGCGCGGAGCCAACTGCTGGAAGGCCATGGCCAGGTCTTCCTGGAATCCGAGCGTTTTGATCGTACGCCGCTGCTCGGCCGTCGCGGCTTCGTTTCGCTCGCCGCCATCGCCGCGGCGTTCCACGGGGAAGCGGGCATGCCCTGGTGGCGCTATGCCGACCTGCTGGAGCGCGACGGCTGGGTGTCCGCGAGGGACGCCTTGGCATTGCGCCGGATCAGCTGGTTCGGCCTGCTCATCGACAACAGCGACATGCATCTGGGCAACTTCGGCCTGATGCTGGGCGACACCCTGCCCCTGCAGGCCGCCCCGGTCTACGACATGCTGCCGATGCGGCTGCGCCCGGGGACGCAGGGCACGGTGGTCGAACGGGAATACGTTGCGCCGGTGCCGGTGGACGGCCAGCTTGACCACTGGCGCTGGGCCACGGTGCCAGCCATGGCGTTCTGGCGGCGCGTGCAGGCCGACGAACGCATCGAACCGGCAGTGCGTGCGTACGCACGGCAAGCCGAGCAGGCCATCGACCAGCTCGCCCGCCGCTTCTAGCCCAACGCGCGCCGGCATCGCGCCGGCGCGCCAGCGCGGCTCAGTCCTTCGCTTCGTCGAACGCGAGGTGGTACTTCACCGCCTCGGTGACTTCCTGCCTGGAGCCCAGGAACACCGGCACGCGCTGGTGCAGGCCGTCGGGCTGGATGCCCAGGATCGGCGTGCGCCCGGTGCTCGCCAAACCGCCGGCCTGCTCGACCAGCATGCCCATCGGGTTGGCTTCGTACATCAGCCGCAGCTTGCCGGCCTTGGACGGATCCTTGCGGTCCCACGGATAGATGAAGATGCCGCCGCGGGTCAGGATGCGATGCACGTCGGCTACCATGCTGGCGATCCAGCGCATGTTGAAGTCCTTGCCGCGCGGACCTTCCTTGCCGGCGAGCAGGTCGCCCACGTACGCCTGCATCGGCGCTTCCCAGTGGCGCTGGTTGGACATGTTGATGGCGAATTCCTTCGTCTCCTCCGGAATGCGCATGTCCGGTTGCGTGAGCAGGAACGAGCCTTCCTCGCGCTCCAGCGTGAAGGCATGCGTGCCGTGGCCCAGCGTCAGCACCAGCATCGTGCTCGGCCCGTAGATGCAGTAACCGGCGGCGACCTGCGTGCTGCCCGGCTGCAGGAAATGCTCGTCGCCCGGCTTGTCCACGCCCGGCGGGCAGCGCAGCACCGAGAAGATCGTGCCGACCGAGACGTTGACGTCGATGTTGGAGCTGCCATCGAGCGGATCGAACAGCAGCAGGAAATCACCGCTCGGGTAACGGTCCGGCACGGGCGTGCTGTGCTCCATCTCCTCGGAAGCGCATGCGGCGAGGTGGCCGCCCCAGGCGTTGGCTTCCAGCAGGATGTCGTTGCTCAGCACGTCGAGCTTCTTCTGCGCCTCGCCCTGGATGTTGCCGGTGCCGGCGTCGCCCAAGACGCCGCCGAGCGCGCCCTTGCTGACCGCGATGGAGATGCGCTTGCACGCGCGCGAGACGATGGTGACGAGCTGGCGCAGTTCGGGGCCGATACGGCCGGCTTGCTGTTCTTCGATCAGGAATCGGGTCAGCGAGGTTCGCGACATGGAACGGACAGCCTTGCGTAGGAAGTGAACATCCATTGTCTCATTCCGTCGTCATCGCAGGACAGGCGCGCCATCGTGCTGTCGCTCCGCGACAGGTTGACTTGCGCTGTCATGTCGCAGGGTTTTCGCCGGCCATGACACGCAGGCAGAATGGGGGCCCAACAGGAAATGCGGGAAACACGAAGAATGGATGCTTCCAAACAGCACGCACCGCTGCGCGCGCTCGTCCTGGCTGCCGCGCTGGCCGTGGCCGCGCATGCCGGCCACGTCCACGCCGGGGAGACGCCGGCCGAATCCACCGCCGGGCCGGTCGTGCAGACGCTCTACGTGGAGATTCCCTCGGGCAACGCGCTGACCAACGCGATGATGGCGAAGGCGATCGGCAGCAGCACTTCGGTGAAGCAGCTGATCCAGGTGATGGCCCTGGGCGAAACCGCCGACCTCCAGGTCGAGGTGTTCAGCGCCAGCGACAAGCTCGCGCTCAAGGCCGCCGAAGCGGCGTTGAAGTCCTTCGAGGGCAAGCGCCTGGAGCACCTCACCCTCGGCGTCGCCGTCGATGCCGACAAGCTGGAGACGCTGCGCCCGCTCGCCGAACCGCTCGGCGTGAAGCTGGTGGCCGGCAAAGCGCCACGCTGAAACGAAGAAGCCTCCGGTGTTTCCACCGGAGGCTTCGATGCCGCGACGTCGCGAGGGCCTCAGCCCCTGGCGACGGTCGCCACCGCATTCGCCACGTAATCCAGGTTCTTCTGGCTCAGCGCGGCCACGCAGATGCGGCCGGTGCCGACGGCGTAGATCGCGAACTCGTCGCGCAGGCGGTCCACCTGGGCGCGGCTCAGGCCCGAGTACGAGAACATGCCGGCCTGGCGCTCGATGAACGAGAAGTCGCCGGCGCCCAGCGCGTTGAGCTTGCCAACCAGGCCGGCGCGCAGCGCGTGGATGCGCTCGCGCATCTCGGTCAGTTCCTGTTCCCAGGTCTGGCGCAGCTCCGGGCTGTTGAGCACGCCGGCCACCAGCGCCGCGCCATGCGTGGACGGGCTGGAGTAGATCGTGCGGATGATGCGCTTGACCTGCGACTGCACGGCCTTGGCCTGCTTGGCGTCGGCCGACACCACCGACAGCGCGCCCACGCGCTCGCCATACAGCGAGAACGACTTGGAGTACGAGCTGGCGACGACGAAATCCATGTCCATGCCGGCGAGCAGGCGGATCGCGTAAGCGTCTTCCTCGATGCCCTTGTCGAAGCCCTGGTAGGCGATGTCCACGAACGGGAACAGGCCGCGCTCCTTGAGCAGCTCGGCCACGACGCGCCACTGTTCCTGGGTCAGGTCCGCGCCGGTCGGGTTGTGGCAGCACGCGTGCAGCAGCACGACGCTGCCGCGCTCGAGCTTGCGCAGGTCGGCGAGCATGCCTTCGAAATCCAGGCCATGGCGGGCGGCATCGAAGTAGGTGTAGTCGACGACATCGAAACCGGCGGCGCCGAACACGGCGCGATGGTTTTCCCAGCTCGGGTTGCTGATGGCGACGGTGCGGGTGTCGAGCAGCTTGATCAGCAGGTCCGCGCCCACGCGCAGCGCACCGCTGCCGCCGATGGTCTGCGAGGTGCTGACGCGGCCGGCTTCCAGCAGCGGCGACTGCTCGCCGAACAGCAGCTTCTGGGTGGCCTGGTCATAGGCGGCCAGGCCGTCGATCGGCAGGTAGCCACGCGGCTTGGCGTCCAGCGCGAGCTGCTGCTCGATCTGGTACACGGCGCGCAGCAGCGGGATGCGGCCGTTCTCGTCGTAGTAGATGCCCACGCCCAGGTTGACCTTGTTCGGGCGGGCGTCGGCGTTGTAGGCCTCGGTCAGGCCGAGGATCGGATCGCCCGGAACCTGTTCGACATTTGCAAAGAAAGACACGGCGGTACTCGCTGGAGACGGAATGAGGGGGATGCTTCCGGAATGCCCTGCGCGCGGCGCGGCAAAGCGCTTCATCGTAACAAAAGCGGCGCCCGGGGCGGGGGTGAAAACCTTGCGCGGATGCGCCTTTGGACAGGCTTGGGCCACAATCGGCGCATGCCCCCTTCGTGTCGATTGAAACCGTTGGCCGCCGCGCTCGCCGGCCTTGGCTGGCCGCTGGCCTTCGCCGCCGTCGCGCAGGCCGCCACGCCCGCGGCGGCCGAGCTGCCCGCCGTGCAGGTGCAGGCCGCGCGCGTGCGGGGCGTGGATCCGTTCGACCTGCCCGGCTCGTTCAGTGAAGTCGATGCCAGCGCCGCCGCCGACCGCCGTGGCGCGCAGGCCTCCGAACTGCTCGATGGCCTGCCGGGCGTGGTCGCCCGCGACCGCCAGAACTACGCGCAGGACACCCAGCTGTCGATCCGCGGCTTCGGCGCGCGTTCCACCTTCGGCGTGCGCGGCGTGCGCCTCTACGTGGATGGCGTGCCGGCGACGATGCCGGACGGCCAGGGCCAGCTCTCGCACTTCAACGTGATGGGCGTGGAGCGTGCCGAAGTGCTGCGCGGCCCGTTCTCGGCGCTGTACGGCAATGCCTCCGGCGGCGTGGTGCAGTGGTGGAGCGGCGCTGGCGCGGCGGGCGACCCCTGGCGGCTGCGCACCACCTGGGGCAGTGATGCCAGCTTCACCACGGGTGCGCAGTTGCGCGGGGCGCAGGGCCCGTTCGACTACAACCTCGCCGCGAGCCATTTCCAGACCGACGGCTGGCGTGAACACAGCCGCGCGCGTCGTGAATCGCTCAATGGCCGCTTTGGCTGGGCGCTGGCGGAGAACCGTTCGCTCTCGCTGGTGGTGAACTACCTCGACGCGCCCGATGCGCAGGACCCGCTGGGCCTCACCCGCGCGCAGTTCGAAGCCGATCCCCGCCAGGCCACCGCCGTCGCCACCCAATTCGATACGCGCAAGTCCGTGCGGCAATCGCAGGCCGGCTTGGTCTACGAGCAGCAGGCCGGCGCCGGCAACCTGCGCGTGATGGCCTATGGCGGGCAGCGCGCGGTCGAGCAATACCTCGCGGTGCCGGTGGCGGTGCAGGCCAATCCGCTGCATGCCGGCGGCGTGGTGGACCTGGACGGCGGCTATGGTGGCGCCGATGCGCGCGGGTCCTGGCACGGCGAACTGGCCGGCCGGCCGTTCGACGTCACCCTCGGCGCCAATGCCGACCGCCAGCGCCAGCACCGCACCGGCTACGAGAATTTCGTCGGCAGCCAGCTCGGCGTGAAAGGCGCGCTGCGCCGCGACCAACGCGACACCGTGTCGAACTTCGACCAGTTCGCGCAGGCGTGGTGGCAGTGGAGCGCGCGCTGGTCGGCGCTGCTGGGCGTGCGCCACAGCGAAGTGCGCTTCCGTTCGGCCGACGACCACATCACCGCGCGCAATCCCGACGACAGCGGCCGCACCGACTATTCGGCCACCACGCCGGTGGCCGGCCTCGTGTTCCGTGCCACGGACAACCTGCGCCTGCACGCCTCGCTCGGCCGCGGTTTCGAGACGCCCACCTTCAACGAACTCGGCTACCGCGCCGATGGCGGCGCCGGGCTGGCGCTGGAGCTGCAGCCAGCACGCAGCCGCAACTACGAGCTCGGCCTGAAGTGGCGGGGCGACGACCAAGCCGCCCTGGCGGTGGCGCTGTTCCGCGCCGATACCGACGACGAGCTGGCCGTGGCCAGCAACACCAATGGCCGCAGCACCTACCGCAACATCGGCAGGACCCGTCGCGAAGGCGCGGAGGCCAGCTGGACGCAGCCACTCGCCGCGCGCAGCCAGGTCGAGCTGGCCTATACGTGGCTGGAGGCCACCGTGCGCGAGGGTTACGCCGTCTGCGCGAACAGCGGCTGCGCGACGCCGGACACCTGGGTGGCCGCGGGCACGGCCTTGCCGGGCGTGCCGCGCCAGCAGTTCTCGGCGCGCTGGTCGTGGACCCCGGGCCGCTGGCGGCTCGCCGCCGAACTCGATGCCGCCGACCGCACGCCGGTCAACGACCTGGGCCGCGAAGCCGCGCCCGGCTACGGCCTGCTGGCACTGGAGGCCTCGCATGAATGGGCGGCCTCGTCCGGCGTGCTGCGGGCCTTCGCGCGCGTGGACAACGTCTTCGACCGCGCCTACGTCGGCTCGGTGATCGTCAACGATGGCAACGGCCGCTATTACGAACCCGGCCCGGGGCGCGCGTTCCTGGTTGGCCTGGAATGGCGCTTTGTCGCGCCCGGCACCGCGCCGCGGGTGGATTGACCCAGATCAACGCTGCGTAACGATGCCGGGCGCATCCTCGCCCCACCCCCACGAGGAGATCCGGCATGGACAAGACGATGAAGGCCGCGGTGGTGCGCGCGTTCGGGCAGCCGCTGGTGATCGAGGAAGTGACCATCCCCCGCCCGGGCGCGGGCGAGATCCTGGTCAAGATCGAAGCATGCGGCGTGTGCCACACCGACCTGCACGCGGCCGAGGGCGACTGGCCGGTGAAGCCGAACCCGCCCTTCATCCCCGGCCATGAAGGCGTGGGCCACGTGGTGGCGGTCGGCGCGAACGTGGATTACGTGAAGGAAGGCGACCGCGTCGGCATCCCCTGGCTCTATTCGGCCTGCGGCCACTGCGAGCACTGCCTGGGCGGCTGGGAAACCCTGTGCGAGACGCAGAAGAACACCGGCTACTCGGTCAACGGCGGCTTCGCCGAGTACGCGCTGGCCGATGCGCGTTACGTCGGCCACCTGCCGCGCGAGCTCGGTTTCATCGAGGTGGCGCCCGTGCTGTGCGCCGGCGTCACCGTCTACAAGGGCCTGAAGGTCACCGACACCCGGCCCGGCGAATGGGTGGTGATCTCCGGCGTCGGCGGCCTGGGCCACATGGCGGTGCAATACGCCAAGGCGATGGGCCTGAACGTGGCGGCCGTGGATATCGACGAGGACAAGCTCGCGCTGGCGCGCAAGCTCGGCGCCACGGTGACGGTGAACGCGGCGCGGCAGGATCCGGCCGCCTACCTGAAGAAGGAGATCGGCGGCGCGCATGGCGTGCTGGTCACCGCGGTCTCGCCCAAGGCGTTCTCGCAGGCGCTGGGCATGGTCCGCCGCGGCGGCACGGTCTCGCTCAACGGCTTGCCGCCGGGCGACTTCCCGCTGGACATCTTCGGCATGGTGCTCAACGGCATCACCGTGCGCGGCTCCATCGTCGGTACCCGGCTGGACCTGCAGGAGTCGCTCGACTTCGCCGCCCAGGGCAAGGTCGCCGCCACCGTGCATACCGACACGCTGGAGAACATCAACGACATCTTCGCGCGCATGCACGCCGGCAAGATCGAAGGCCGCGTCGTACTCGACATGGCCGGCTGATCGCTCGCGCCGGCGCGCGGCCTCGCTCAGCCCGGCGGCTGCCCCGGCAGCCGCGCGGGCGATTCCACGTCGCCCGGGATGAGCTCGTCCGGCCGCTCGCCGGCGCCCCGGTCCTCCATCTCCTGGCTGTCATGCTTGCCGCGCTGTTCGCCGGGCACCGGCGGGGTGTTTTCGCGCAGGGGGTCACGGGTCATGGCGATGGCTCCAGGCTGGGGAGGCCGAGTTCACCGCGCGCGACGTGAAGGCCGGGGCAAACGCCGCCTCACGCGTGTCTAACGGCGGCAGCGTTACTGCTGTGCGCCCTCCCCGCCGATGCCGGAGCCGCGCCATGCGCACCTTCGAACGTCGTCCCGACCGCCGCTTGTTCGCCCCGCCGCTGGATCCCCAGCTTCCGGCCCTGCTGCCGCCGCTGGAGCACGGTATCGCGCAGGACTACCGCCACTACAGCCTGGTGGACTACCAGCGCCGCCGCCGCCGCGGTGGCCCGACCTGGCGCGACCTCTACCCCGCCTACGAATTCGCCCGCCGCACCCACGCGGCCGACTGGCCCCGCGCGCCGGACATCGACGACGCACTGGCCGCGCAATGGGAACAGATGCGCGGCGCCTCGCGCCTGAGCTGGCGTCGTGCCCGCGCCGTCGTGGAAGACGCGTGGCGCGCGCTGGACAACATGCCCGAAGCCGCCGTGCACGGAGTCGCGCACTGATGGCCCGACCGATCTGGACCGGCACGCTCTCCTTCGGCCTGCTCAACGTGCCGGTGTCGCTGATGTCCGGCGAACGCCGCACCGACCTGCACTTCCGCATGCTCGATTCGCGCGACCGCAAGCCGATCCGCTTCGAGCGCGTCAACGCCGATACCGGCGAGGAAGTGCCGTGGAAGGAGATCGTCAAGGCGTTCGAGTACGACAAGGGCAGCTACGTCGTGGTCGAGGAGTCGGACATCCGCTCGGCCGCCCCGGAGACGCACGAGGCGGTGGAGGTGGAGACCTTCGTCGATGCCGCCGACATCGACCCGCGCTACTACGAAAAGCCCTACATCCTGGTGCCGGGCAAGAAGGCCGAGAAGGGCTACGTGCTGCTGCGCGAGACCCTGCGCAAGACCGGCAAGGTCGGCATCGCGCGGGTGGTGATCCGCACGCGTGAGTACCTCTCGGCCGTGGTGCCGGAGGGCGACGCGCTGGTGCTGCTGCTGTTGCGCTACCACCAGGAACTGGTGGACCCGGAGGACTACAAGCTGCCCAGCGGTTCGCTCAAGGATTACCGCATCAGCGCGCGCGAGCAGGAGATGGCCGCGCAGCTGATCGAATCGATGGCCGGCGACTGGAAGCCGCAGGACTTCCGCGACGAATTCCGCGCGCGGCTGGAAGCGGTGCTCAAGAAGCGCATCAAGGCCAAGGGCGGCACGACGAAGATCGAGAGCACCCCGGCCGCGCACGAGGACGAAACCACCAACGTGGTCGATTTCATGTCGCTGCTGCAGAAGAGCCTGCAGGCGAACAAGCGCACGCCGGCGAAGAAGACCGCCGCCAAGAAGGCGCCCGCGCGCAAGGCCGCCGCCAAGAAAGCGACCAAGACGGCCAAGAAGGCGCCGGCACGGCGCAAGGCGGGCTGAGCCATGGCGCCGGCCAGGGCCCCGGCGCGCGAGGTGGCCGTCACCCATCCCGAGCGGGTGGTCTATGCCGCCTCGGGCCTCACCAAGGCCGACGTCGCCGACTACTACCGCGCCGTATCGCGCTGGCTGCTGCCGGAGGTATCGCGCCGGCCGCTGTCGCTGCTGCGCTGCCCCGACGGCGCGGGCGCGGAATGTTTCTTCCAGAAGCACCTGGGCCGCGGCCTGGGCCCGCATGTCCACGAAGTGCCGCTGAAGCAGAAGAGCGGGGTGGAGGACTACCTCTACATCGAGGACCTGGCCGGGCTGTTGGAACTGGTGCAGATGAACACGCTGGAGCTGCACCCCTGGGGCGCGACCGTGGACGACCCCGAGCACCCGGACCAGCTGGTGTTCGACCTGGACCCGGGGGAAGGCGTGGGCTGGCGCGACGTGAAGCTGGGTGCGCGGCAGATCCGCGCCGAGCTGCGCCACTTCGGGCTGGAGAGCTTCGTGCGGCTGTCCGGCGGCAAGGGCCTCCATGTGGTGGCGCCGCTGCGCCCGCGCGCCGGCTGGGACGCGGCCCGTGAGTTCGCCGACCAGCTCGCGCACCGCCTGGCCGAGCGCCACCCGGACCGCTACGTCGCCACCATGAGCAAGGACAAGCGCGACGGGGTCATCTTCATCGACTGGCTGCGCAATGCGCGCGGCGCCACCAGCGTGTGCTCGTGGTCGCTGCGTGCCCGCGAACACGCCGCCGTGGCGATGCCGTTGCGCTGGGAGGAACTGTCGCGAATCACCACGCCACAAGCCTTCCCCCTGCCCAGGGCGCTGCAGCGCGCCGCCCGGCTGAAGGTGCACCCTTGGGGCGACTGGCACACGCTCAAGCAGGTGTTGCCTGAACGATGAGGGGCCCGACATGGGCGGCCGATTTCGCCGCACCGTGTAAAATCGCCTTCTTTTTGGCTGGAATAATGGCGGAAAGCACGACAAGGGCGCTGGTCTCGGCCCCGCCATTCATCCGCCTGCTGGCCGGCCTGGCACAGGCCGACACCGGCCGCGCCGCCCCGGTGCTGACCGAGCGCCTGGGCCAATGGGTCGA
>NZ_LLXU01000115.1 GCF_001431645.1 Stenotrophomonas panacihumi
GGCGTGTCCCGAAAAGGCCCCGCCCCCGCGGGCCGTGCAGGGATCCCAGCACGCCGATCAACATCGCAGGCCAACAAAAACAAACCCGCGCAAACAGAAAGGGCGGCCCCAGGCCGCCCCTCCCCTCCCATCCCAGCAAGTTACTTCCGTTGCCCCGCACTGGCATCGCGCGTAGCGCGGAACTCCGAATCCGCACTCCAGTTAGGCCACTGGCCGGAATCGGCCAGCTGCATCCCCAGCGTGTAGAGGATGGACAGATCGCGCGCAGCCCCGGCGAACGTCCAATCCGGCTGCCACTCATCGCCCTGCTGGTGATAGCGCTTGGCCGTGTAATCGTCCGCCGCCGCCTTGCCCGCCGCGACGCCCCCCACTTCCCAATCCTGCCCGGCCGAATACGACAGCGCCGGCACGCCGCGCTTGGCGAAGGAGAAATGATCGGAACGGAAGAAGTAACCCGCTTCCGGCTTCGGATCGGGCGTGTAGCGCAGCCCGCGCTGGCCCGCCACCGCCTTCAGGTCATCCAGCAGCTCGAGCTTGGCCGTGCCATAGATCCCGAAATCGCGCGACGGCACCGCCGGGCTCATGCCATCCATGTTGATCACCGCCACCGTCTTCTCCAGCGGATACAGCGGCTTGGACGCGTAGAACTCCGAACCCAGCAGCCCCTTCTCCTCGGCCGTCACCGCCAGGAACACCACCGAACGCTCCGGCTTCGGACCGGCGGCAAACCCGCGCGCCAGCTCCAGCAATGCGGCGGTGCCGCTCGCGTTGTCGAGCGCGCCATTGAAGATCGTGTCCCCGTTCGCATCCGGCTTGCCCACGCCGATGTGGTCCCAGTGCGCGCTGTACACCAGCGTCTCGTCCGGCTTGCGGCTGCCTTCCAGGCGCGCCACCACGTTGTGAGACGTGATCACCTCGCTCTTCACGTCATAGCGCGCGCTCAAGCCCTCGCCCTTCAGCACCACCGGCTTGAAATCGCGCGACTGCGCCTGCTTCTTCAGCGCATCGAAATCCAGGCCGGACTGCTTGAACAGCTGCACCGCCAGGTCGCGCTGGATCCAGCCCTCGATCTTCGGATGGCTGGCCGACGGCTGGTCGCGCACCACGTCGAACATCGTGTTGGTGTTGGAGCTGGCCACCGTGGCCCAGCCATAGGACGCCGGCGCCGTCTCGTGCACCACCAGCACGCCGAGCGCGCCCTGGCGCGCGCCTTCCTCGTACTTGTAGGTCCAGCGACCGTAGTAGGTCATGCCCTTGCCGTCGAAATCGCCCTTGCCGGTCTCGAAGTCCGGGTCGTTGATCAGCACGACGGCGATCTTGCCCTTCAGGTCCACGCCCTTGAAGTCGTCCCACTTGCGCTCCGGCGCGTTGACGCCATAGCCGACGAACACCAGCGGCGCGTTGCGCACGTCCACCGTGCTGGAACCATCGAGCGCGGCGCGGATGGCGATCTCCTGGCCTTGGGTGAGCGGCTGGGCCTTGCCCTTCACGTCCACCGACAGGCTCGGCGTGCCGACGATATCGGCCTTGCGCAGCGGCACGGCCTGCGTCCACAGGCGCTTGCCGTCCTGCAGGTCGCCGCCCGGCTGCAGGCCGGCGGCCTGGAACTGCTGGCTCAGGTAGGCGATGGTCTTCTCTTCGCCGGCCGTGGCCGGGCCGCGGCCTTCATATTCGTCGGAGGCCAGGACTTTCACGTCCTGCGAAATGCGCTTGCCGTCGAACTGCGGCGTCGCCGCGAACAACGCCGTCGACACCGACAGCGCCAGCACTCCCACCATGACTCGCTTCACCCTGCACCTCGGAGGTGTTGAACAATCCCCGAGTGTAGGCATGGGTTGGCCCGGCTGGCACGTGACTTTTGGGCTGGAATGCGTGCCGCGGCGCGTCACAACGCCGGGTCGTAGCCCTCGGCCGCACCCACGCGCGACAGCAGCCGGCGGCTGTGCGGATCCAGCCCCACCAGCGACACCTCCAGCCCGTGGTGGCGCAGGCGCTGGATCGCCTGGTCCAGCGCCGCGGCGGCGGTGATGTCCCAGAAATGCGCGCGGCTCACGTCGATGCGCACGCGCTGGCCGGGCACCTCGCGCGGGTCGAAGGCGTCGAGGAAGGCATCGGCCGAGGCGAAGAACACCTGCCCGCTCACCTTCCACACCTGCACGCCGTCCACCACGGCGCCTTCCACGCGCATCAGCCCGGCCACCTTGAAGGCGAAGAACACGCCGCTCAGCAGCACGCCAATGCCCACGCCGGCCGCCAGGTTATGCGTGGCCAGCGTGACGCCCACCGTGGCCAGCATCACCGCCGAGGACGTGCGCGGGTGGCGCACCAGCTGGCGCAGCGAACGCCAGTCGAAGGTCTCCACCGAGACCATCACCATCACCGCGACCAGCGCCACCACCGGCACCTGCGCCACCCACGGGCGCAGCAGCACCATCAGCACCAGCAGCAGCACGCCGGCGAACAGCGTGGACAGGCGGCTGCGCCCGCCGTATTTCACGTTGCCCACGGTCTGGCCGATCATGCCGCAGCCGGCGATGCCGCCGAAGAAGCTCGCCGCCACGTTCGCGATGCCCAGGCCGGTGCATTCGCGGTTCTTGTCGCTCGGGGTGTCGGTGAGTTCGTCGACCACGCGCGCGGTCATCATCGATTCGAGCAGGCCCACCATCGCGATCGCCAGCGCGGGCAGCGCGATGATGCGCAGCGTCTCCAGCGTCAGCGGCACGCCCGGCCACTGCGGATGCGGCAGCGAATCCGGCAGCTTGCCCAGATCGGCGACGGTCTTGACCGGCAAGTCCAGCCACACCGCCGCCAGCGTGAGCACGCCCACGCAGAGCAGCGGCGAGGGAATCGCCGACAGGCCCGGCAGGCGCAGCCGCGGCAGGCCGTAGATCAGCGCCACGCCGAGCGCGAGCATCGCCCAGCTGGCGATGTTCGCGCCGAGCACGTGTGGCAGCTGGGCCGAGAAGATCAGGATCGCCAGCGCATTGACGAAGCCGGTACGCACCGAACTGCTGACGAAGCGCATCAGCACGCCCAGCCGCAGCAGCCCGAAGACGACCTGCAGCAGGCCGGCCAGCACGCCGGCGGCCAGCAGGTACGGCAGCCCATGCGCGGCCACCAGCGGCGCGGCCACCAGCGCCACCGAACCGGCGGCGGCCGAGATCATCGCCGGGCGCCCCCCGCAGAAGGCGATGACGATGCCGATGACGAAGGAGGCGAACAGGCCCACCTGCGGATCGACACCGGCCACCGCGGCGAAGGCGATGACCTCGGGAATCAGCGCGAAGGTGGCGACGGCGCCGGCCATCAGTTCGCGCGCGGGCGCGGCGCGCCACTGGGACAGTTCGTTGCGGAGGAAGGACATGGAGGACTACCGGACGGCGGAGCAGGCGTGCCGCGCCGGCCGGCAGGCGCTGGCAGGGCGGGAACGGACGCGGGGGAGCGCATTTTCCCACGGCAGCGCCCGCCGCGGCCATGCCGGCGCGGGCGGGCCGCGATCCCTGCCGTTGGTCACTTTCCGTCGGCGCGCCGAACGTCTAGCCTCGGGCGTTCGACACGTCCAAGGAGGACTCCATGATCCGACCGCTTTCCCTGCTGATCGCCGGCGCCCTGGCCGCCGGTGCCGGGCTCGCCGCGCCGAATGCCTTCGCCGCGCCCGAATCACTGGCCAGGAATGCCGCCGCCGAGGCGGGCATCCCGGATATCGCCTATACGCGCTTCACGCTGCCGAACGGTTTGACCGTGGTGGTGCACGAAGACCACAAGGCGCCGGTGGTGGCGGTCAGCATCTGGTACCACATCGGCTCGGCCGACGAGCCGACCGGCCGCACGGGCTTCGCCCACCTGTTCGAGCACCTGATGTTCTCCGGCTCGGAGAACCACAAGGGCACCTATTTCCAGCCGTTCGAGAAAGTCGGCGCGACCGACATGAACGGCACGACCTGGTTTGACCGCACCAACTACTTCGAGACCGTACCCACCACCGCGCTGGATACCGCGCTGTGGATGGAGTCCGACCGCATGGGCCACCTGCTCGGCGCGATCGGCCAGCCGGAGCTCGATACCCAGCGCGGCGTGGTGCAGAACGAGAAGCGCCAGGGCGAGAACCGCCCGTATGGCCGCGTGGACCAGAACATCCTGTCCAACGTGTTCCCGGCCAACCATCCGTACCAGCACGACACCATCGGCTCGATGGAAGACCTCGACGCCGCCTCGCTGGAAGACGTCAAGAAGTGGTTCACCGACAACTACGGCGCCGCCAACACCACGCTGGTGCTGGCTGGCGACATCACCGTGGCCGAGGCCAAGGCGAAGGCGGAGAAGTACTTCGGCGACATCCCGGCCGGCCAGCCGGTGTCGCGCCAGCAGCCGTGGATCACCGCGCTGCCGAAGCAGACGCGCGGCGTGCAGCATGACCACGTCTCGCAGCCGCGCATCTACCGCACCTGGGTCGCCCCGCAGCTGGGCACCGATGACGCGATCGCGCTGGACCTGGCCACCACCGTGCTCGGCGGCGGCAAGACCTCTCGCCTGTACCAGCGCCTCGTCTACCAGGACAAGCTGGTCGATGACGTCTCCGCGGCGATCCAGCCGTTCGCGCTGGCCAGCCAGGTGCAGATCCAGGCCGACGTGAAGGACGGCGTGGACCCGGCGAAGGTGGAAGCGGCCATTGCCGACGAGCTGAAGAAGTTCCTCGCCGAAGGCCCGACCGCCGACGAGCTGCAGCGCGCGCAGGTGGCGTACCGCGCCGGCTTCGTGCGCGGCCTGGAGAAGGTCGGCGGCTTCGGTGGCAAGGCGGTGATCCTGGCCGAGGGCCAGGTGTATCGCGGTGACCCGGGCGCCTATCGCAAGGATCTGGAGCGCGCCGCCGCGGCCACCCCGGCTTCCGTGCAGAAGGCTTCGCAGGCCTGGTTCGGCAAGGGCGATTACCTGCTGACCGTGCTGCCGGCCGGCGAAGGCTTCGACCCGGACGCCGAGGACAAGGCCGTCGTCGCCCTGCCCGCCGCCGAAGGCAAGCCGGCCACGAAACTGCCGGCCAGCGCCGGCAGCAAGTTCAAGGTCGCCAAGAGCACCGTGGACCGCAGCAAGGGCGTGCCGGATACCAGCCAGTTCCCGAGCCTGAGCTTCCCGGCCCTGCAGCGCGGCAAGCTCAAGAACGGCATCGAGGTGGTGCTGGCCGAGCGCAACACCATCCCGGTGACGCAGATCCAGCTGATGTTCGACAGCGGCTACGCGGCTGACCAGGGCGGCAAGCTCGGCACCGCCAGCTTTACCGCCACGCTGCTGGGCGAGAGCACCAAGTCGCTCGATTCGGTGGAAGTGGCCAAGCGCCGCCAGCGCCTGGGCGCGATCATCGGCACCGACTGCGACCTGGACGTGTGCGGCGCCTCGCTCAACGCGCTCAACGACCAGCTGCAGCCGTCGCTGGCACTGTTCGCCGACACCGTGCGCAACCCGGCGTTCAAGGCCGAGGACATCGAGCGCATCCGCGCGCAGTGGCTGGCCGGCATCGCCCAGGAGAAGACCCAGCCCAACGGCCTGGCGCTGCGTACCCTGCCGCCGCTGCTGTACGGCAAGGGCCACGCCTACAGCATCCCGCTGACCGGCAGTGGCGACGAGGCGTCGATCAAGTCGCTGACCGCCGATGACCTGCGCCGCTTCCAGTCGCAGTGGCTGCGCCCGGACAACGTGCGCATCCTGGTCGCGGGCGACACCACGCTGGAGAAGATCATCCCGCAGCTGGATGCCGCCTTCGGCGACTGGCAGGCCCCGGCGGGCGCGGTGCCGAAGAAGAACGTCGGCGAAGTGGCCGCGCAGGCCAAGCCGCGGGTGTTCCTGATCAACCGCGATGACGCCCCGCAGTCGCTGATCCTGGCCGGCCTGCTGGCCCCCTCGACGAAGGCGCAGAACAACCTCGCCATCGGCGTGGCCAACGGCGCGTTCGGCGGCACCTTCACCTCGCGCCTGAACATGAACCTGCGCGAGGACAAGCGCTGGGCCTATGGCGCGCAGAGCTTCCTGATGGATGCGCAGGGCCAGCGCCCGTTCCTGTTCTTCGCCCCGGTGCAGACCGACAAGACCGCCGAGTCGGCGGCCGAGGTGCAGAAGGAAGCGGTGGCGGTGATCGGCGACAAGCCGCTGACCGAGGCCGAGGTGGCGAAGATCCGCAACCAGCGCATCCGTGCCCTGCCGGGCAGCTACGAGACCACCAGCGCGGTGCTCGGCGCGATGGAGGCGATCGTCAAGTTCAACCGTCCGGACGACTACGTGCAGACGCTGAAGTCACGCCTGGAAGCGGTGGACCAGCCGGCCGCGCAGAAGGCGATCGAGGAAATCGTGCAGCCGAAGGCGATGACCTGGGTGATCGTCGGCGACCTGGAGAAGATCGAGGCGCCGGTGCGCGCGCTCAACCTGGGCGAGGTGCAGATCCTCGATGCCAACGGCAAGCCCGTCGCCGGCAAGTCGGCCCAGCCGGCGAAGAAGTAAGCGCGACGGTCGTACGCGACCGCACGCCATTAAAGCCGCGGGGCACGCGCCCCGCGGCTTTTTTCATGCCCGCGCGCGCAGGTTCAGACGGCAACCTGCATCGCGGCGTGGCGGAATGCCCAGTCGTAATCGTTGCCCTGGTAGACCGGTTGGGCATTGCGGAACGCGCGCACGCGTTCCTCGTTGGTGGGCGCCTGCGGGCATTGCCCGCGCGCCACGTGCTGCAGCGAAAGAAAGACCAGCGGACCGAACGCCGCCGACCCCACCGCGTTTTGAGTCTGCTTCATGATTGCACCCAAGGAGTTGGCGACGCTCCGGCATGGAGCCATCGCCCCGCACAGATTCCCGATGTCCCCGCCTGCGGTGCCACTGTGCATCCCCGCCGCGCCTGGCCATCCGGGGCCATTCCCCCCGCGCCCATCGTTCGCGCATTCGCGCGAAGCCGTGGTGAAGCCGCATGCATGGCCAAGCCCGCGCGCACGGCAAACGCGAACGGACGTGCGTGGGGGACAGCGCGGTGCGGCGCGGGCTTCAGCGCCGGCAGTCGGCGGTCTTCTCGCGGGCGTACCAGAGCGCGCGGCGGGCGAGATCGTAGGCGCTATCCGCCTGCCTCGGCAGCAGCTGTTCGGCCATCACCGGATCGGCGCCCTTGGCGTAGGCGCGCTCGACCTGTTCCAGCTCGCCCAGATGCGTGCGCACGGTGGCCAGCAGCGGCTGCATCCGCGCCGGCTCGCAGGCGGCGGTTTGCGACTGCAGTTCGGCCAGCGCGTCGCGGATGCGCCGGCTTGCTTCGCCGTCGTGGCCCGGCGCTTTCTCGAAGGCGATCGGCGCGGCCTTGTAGGCATCGCCCGTCGCTTCGCTGCCGAGGTCCTGCTGGCGTTCGTGCAGCGCCGGATTGAAACGCACGTCCGGCGGCGGACGCGCCTTCGCGGCCTGGATATCCGGGCCGAAGATCGCCTTGTTGATCTTCTTCATGCCGCGGCCGATGCCCTGCATCGCCACGTCGCCGAGCGTGCCGTCGGTGGTCCAGTCCTTGTCGAAGGCGGTGGGCTTGTAGTCGATGGGGTTCGGACGCTCCAGCACCTTCTTCGCGCGCGCGAGCTCGCGTGCATTCTCGGTGCCGGGGGGCGAGGCGTCGGGCTCGGCGAACGGATTCACCGCGGTCGCGTCGGCCAGGCGGGCGCTGCCGGTGCGCGAATACAGCGTGGCGGCCATGCGCTCGCTGGCGGGCGGCGGCGGGGACGTCGCCGCGACCGTCGGCGGCGTCGGCGGGCGCGGATGTTCGCTGGCGGTCGCGGGCGGGCGCGCAACAGGCGTCACGTCTTCCGGCGCGGTTGCACGCGGTGCCGGCGGCGCCTCGCGGGTGATGAAGGTGACCTGCAGCGCGGTGTCGGCCGCATGTGGTGAAGGCGAGGGCGTGTGCAGCAGCACGCGGAACATCAAGACCAGCACCAGGACGGTGAACAGCACCGCGCCGGCGCGATGCGCAAAAGTGTCGTCCCTGCTTGTCCGTTTCGATGCCGCCACGAGATTCCGCTACCTGTCGCGCCACGTCCGCAAGCGGCACGATGGCTTTGCTGTCGAGTTTGTCCCGTGCCTGTGCCCCGGTCGAAGTCGACAAATCTAACGAGGTGAACGGCGGCAAGCGTTTGGAATTCGTTCTGCGCCCTGTCAGGTGCAGCGCGCGTTCACCTTCAAGGCGCCGGGCGTTCGACGGGGTTGCCCATCGCCTGCCGATAGCGGGCGTAGAGCGTGAACACCTTGGCCACGTACTCGCGCGTTTCGGCATACGGTGGTACGCCGTTGTACCGCGCCACCGCACCGACCCCGGCGTTGTAGGCGGCAACCGCCAGTGTTCGATCGCCATGGTAACGCGCCAGCAACCAGCGCATGTGTCGCGCGCCGCCATCGATGGATTGCTCCGGGGAGAACGGGTCGGCCACGCCGTACTCGGTAGCCACTTCCGGCAGCAGCTGCATCACGCCCAGCGCGCCCTTCGACGAGACGGCGCGGGGTTCGAAGCCGCTTTCGGCATGCGCGATGGCACGCAGCCAGGCGTCCTCGACGCCGGTCTTCTTCGCGGCGGCGCGGAATGCTTTCGGGTAGCGGTCCAGTTGCGGCTTGCCGACGTGGCCCAGGCCCGGATGCGCCGGCTCGCCCGGTGGCGTGTTCACGGTGAAGCGCAGGTACGGGCGCGAGCCGGGCAGGTTGCGCGTGGAGTACACCGTCACCCCATCCTGCTCGCGTTCGTACAGCGTGCCGCTGAAGACACCGAAGTTGCCCCACAGGTTCGGCGCCTGCACGGCGTTGTCCTCTACCTGGTGCGCCTGGCAACGCGACCCCGGCTCCGGCGCGGTTGACATGCTGACGGTGCCGTCGCGCACGCAGCGGTAGATCGTGCGCGCGTGCAGCACGGGCGCGGCACACAGGCCGCCGCACAGCGCGATCACCGTGAGTGCGTGGAGCAACGGGTTGGGCACCAGCGGCCTCCTTCCCCGGCACGCGAAGGGCGCCGGGGGAAGCAGACGAAAGCATGCGGCGCGTGCAGCCGGCGTGTGCGATACCCATCACGTGCACCGCGACCATCGCGCACGGCGCGTCACGGGGGATGCGATACGGTAGGTCGGCATTCAAGGGAGTCCTGCCATGCCTGAACATCGCGCCTTGCCCCGCTTCCTCGCCATCGCATTGGCTGCGTCGCTGTGCGTGCCTGCCGTACACGCGCGCGAGCGCCCCGCCGCCCCGGCGCAAGCGGTCACGACGCAGGCCCCGGCCGCGGCGGATGTCACGATGCCGACGCTGTTCCAGGCCGTACAGCGCGGCCAGGTTTTCGACGACCAGAAGACCTTTCCCGACCTGCAACCATTGCAGGCGCCCGCGCAGATCGAGGCGGCGTATCTCGCGCAGCGCGGCATGCCCGGTTTCGACCTGAAGGCGTTCGTCGATGCGCGCTTCCGCGCCACGCCGCCGCCCGCCACGCCCGTGCTTCCCGCCGACGCACCGCTGGCCGCGCATATCGATGCACTCTGGCCGCTGCTCAGCCGCGACAGCCGCCAGGTGCCCGACCATGGCAGCCAGCTGCCGCTGCCACGCCCATACGTGGTGCCGGGAGGACGCTTCGGCGAGATGTACTACTGGGATTCCTACTTCACGATGCTCGGCCTGCACGCCAGCGGCGAAGGGGCGCGTGCGCGCGACATGCTGGTGGACTTCGCGCACCTGATCGACACCTACGGGCATATTCCCAACGGCACGCGCAGCTACTACCTGTCACGTTCGCAGCCCCCGTTCTTTTCGCACATGGTGGAACTGGAGGCTGACCACGAAGGGCCCGCGCTGCGCGTGCGCTACCTGCCGCAGTTGCGGCGCGAGTACGCCTACTGGATGGCCGGCGCGCAGGGGCTGAAGCCGGGGCAGGCGAGCCAGCACGTCGTTCGCCTGGAAGACGGCAGCGTGCTCAATCGCTATTGGGATGCACGCGATACACCGCGCACCGAGTCATATCTCCAGGATGTCCAGACGGCCACCGCGGCGAAGGGCCGGCCAGCTGCCGAGGTCTATCGCGACCTGCGGGCGGCAGCCGAAAGTGGCTGGGATTTCTCCTCGCGCTGGCTGGGCGACCGCCGGCAACTGCAGACGATCCGCACGACGGCGATCGTCCCGGTGGACCTCAACAGCCTGCTCTACCACCTGGAAACCACCATTGCCGTCGCCTGCGAGCAGGCGGCCGACGCCGTGTGTTCGCGAGACTTCCGCGCCCATGCCGGCGCGCGACGGCAGGCCATGGCGGCGCACCTGTGGAACCCCGCGGGCTTCTGGGCCGATTACGACTGGCGGCAGCGGAAGATCAGCGATCAGCCGACCGCCGCGATGTTGTTTCCCTTGTACGCAGGGCTGTCGAATGACGAGCAGGCCCGGCAGACCGCGCGCACGGCGCAGGCCGAACTGCTCACGCCCGGCGGGCTGGCCACGACGCGCGAACGCACCGGGCAGCAATGGGATGCGCCGAACCTGTGGGCGCCGCTGCAATGGGTGGCGGTCGAGGGACTGGCGCGCTATCGCGAAGATGCCCTCGCCGAACGCATCGCCACCGGCTTTCTTTCGCGGGTGCAGACGGTTTACGCGCAGGACCACAAGCTGGTGGAGAAGTACGCCAGCGACCCGGACGCGCAAGCCGGCGGCGGTGGCGAGTATCCGCTGCAGGATGGCTTCGGCTGGAGCAACGGCGTGACGCGGGCGCTGATGCTGCGCTACCCGGCACCGGCCGCAATGCCTGCCCGTTGATACCGCACGCCCGTGGCCATGCCCGGCCTTCTCGCGAAGACCGGGCGGGCCGGTTCACTTGTCCACGGTGATTTCCACCCGTACACGACGGTTCGATGCCAGGCAGGCGATCAGCGCGGGACGGCTTTGCTGCTGGCAATCCACGACGGGATCGGCCTCACCACGCCCCTCGGCCTGGATGTTCTGCGCCGGTACGCCCTTCGCCACCAGATGTGCCTTCACCGCATCGGCGCGCCTTTGCGACAACGTCATGTTGTAGTCATCGGCGCCCAGGCGGTCAGCGTAGCCGATCAACCGGATACCCTGCAGGCGCTGCGCGTCGGTCAACGCGGAGACGACGCGCTCGTCCAGCATCCGGATGCCTTCGGAGCGGAGGCGGTCACTGTCGAACTCGAACAGCATGTCGGTAGACAGGTCCAGCGTGCGGGTCTGCGCGGGCGCGGCCGGTGCAGCCGCCACGGGCGGCGCCGGATTCAGCCGGTCCGCGCAGGCGACCGGATGCCAGTAGAAATTGCGGGCCAACGCCGCATTGTCGAACAGCACCTTGTATTGGCAGGTGGTGGTGCCGCCGCTGCCGTCGGGCAGCTGGAAGACGAAGTTCCACTCGTTTACGCCCACCAAGCCTTCCCGGTACTGCGGGTGGCCGATCAGCGCGTATACCTCGGTCTTGGTCATGCCGGCCTGCACCTTGCGCAGCTTGTCCAGGTCCGGGCGCATGGTGGCCGGCACGATGGGGCGTGCCGCACCCATTTCAGGCCATACCGGCTGCTCGGTCGCGCCGTCGCGCACCTGGCTGTAACCACCACACCCGGCCAGCAATGCGACCACGGGCAACACCCGTCCGGCAGCCCGTGCGGATTTCAGATTCAACATGGAAGTTCACTCTTGTCGAAGGCGGCGGTACCGGGGCACCGCCGCATCAGGGATCGACGGACGACCGGCGGGCATGCGCCCACCGGACGTCCCACCGGCGCTTCAGGTCAGAACACGAAGCCCATGCCGACGCGGTAGATCGGCTCGTCATCCTTGGCCGCCGAAATGCCCGCGTTGAAGTTCACGCGGCCGTTGTCGCTCCAACGGGACAAGCCAATACCCAGTGCCGCCTCTCCGCGATAGGAAGACACGCCTGCATTGAGCGCGGTACGGCCCGGCAGGTACGGCGTGACATTGACCAGCGCAGCCGACGCGGCGATGCCGCGATTGACCTGGCGGTTCATGTCGTCCATGTCGCGGTTGAGGGTGCCCCACGCGTCATTGATCCGCGCATCGGTGTAGTCCTTGGCCGATGCCTGCGCCTGGTTCACCTGCCGCACGCTGGCCGCATCGGTATCGCGCACGCCGTCGGCCACGTTGGCCACCACGCGTTCGCGACCGGCGGCACCCACCGAGACGCTGTTCGCTCGATCCGCCACCGCGCCGCTGCCCAACGCCACGGCATTGGCGGCCTCGGCCGTGACCTGCGCGCCGGAACCGACGGCGATGCCACCGGCGGCCGGCACGCGGGTTCCCGCACCAATCGCCACGCTCCCCTGCGCGGTAACGCCGGGATTCGCCTCCTTGCCCGGACCTTGCACATTGACCAGGGGATTGGGCGTGGTGGCGGGCGCCGGTGTGTTCTCCAGGGTAATCACGCGCTTGTCGATGCCGTTGATCGAACTGGTGAGCGAATCCCGCAGGGCGGCGACCTGCCCGCCGTTCACCGCATCGCGGCTGCCCGCGGCGATGCGCCCATCGGCCACGTTCGTCAGCACCGTGCCTTGCGCGCCGCCGAAGGTAACGCGGCCCTTGGCCGAATCCCCGTCGTAGACCACCGCATCCAGGGTGGCGCCCTGGCCATCGACCAGGCCCGTGCTGCGCAGCTGCTTCAGGTTCACCGCGTCGGTATCTGCTTGCGCGTCGGCGACGTTGCGCAGGCGCACCGGCGTGGTGGCATCCTTTCCACCCAGGGTGACGGTGCCGCGGCTGGCGTCGTCGTAGGTGACCGCCGCCACGGCGGCGCCCTTGTCATCCACCAGGCCCGAAGACTTCAGCTGCGAGACGTTGACCGCATCAGTATCGGCGGTGCCCGCCTTGACGTTGGACAGCGTCGTACCACCCTGGCCCTGGAAGCTCACCTTCGCCTTGGTGGCGTCGTCATAGACGAGGCCCAGCGGGCTGCCGGTGCCCGCGATGGCATTCACCGCCGACAGCGCATCCCCCACGTTGGTGTAGGTATTGCCGCCCACGCTGTAGGTCGGTCCCTTCACCGAGCCATCGCCCTGCACCGCCGCACCGCCGCCGAGGGCTGCGGTCGCCTGCTTGAGCTGGCCGACGTTGACCGCGTCGTTGTCGCCACGGCCGGCGGCCATGTTGACGACACGGCGGGTGTTGGCCTTGGTGGTCAGCGTGGTAGCGCCCTCGCGCCCCGCCGCGATGGCCTGGTAGGCGTGATCGGTGGCGCTGCCGACGGACACCGTGTTTTCCTGATCAGCGACGGAGCCGGTACCGATCGCCACCGCGTCGCTTGCAGTGGCGCGGGCCAGCGTACCGAAGGCGATGGCGTTGTCCGCTTCGGTACCGCTGTCGGAACCGATGGAGATGACGCCTGCGTGGTTGTCGGTGAACGCGCTGTCCGTCGGGCCCGTCCGGCCGGTGCCATCCGCGCGACCGGTCACCTGGAGATACCAGTTGCCGTTTTCCAGCACCTGATAGCGGCCACGTCCCGCGGAGTCGGTGTTGCTGCCGTTGACGGGCGCCGCGGCCGCCGATAGTTCCATCGCGGCCATGGGCACGACGCGCGTTGCCGCCGTGGGCAGATTGGCCAGCGCGCTACGCGGCGGCAGCCGGGTGTTCAAACCGTCCATCGTGTTCTGGCTGATTTCCCGGACCATGCCCAGGTTGGCCGCGTCGGTATCTTCCACGCCATCGGCGACGTTGGTGATGCGGGTGCCCTTCGGCAGCGGTGCATTCAACTCGGTCACGCCGTCGCCGTTGGTGTCGGCGAAGTAGCGACTTTTGCCCGCGCCGGGCTCAAGATCCACGCGCGGCGCACCCGCCTCGATGGTGCCCGGCGTGTAGGTGATGCGCTTGTTGGTGATGACGCCGGCGTTGTTGAAGGTGAAGCCCGCATCCTTGAGCTGCTTCACGTTGAGGGCGTCGGTATCGCTGGTGCCGGCGGCCACGGCGACCACCTTCTTGCCGGCGGCATTGGCCTCGCCATTCGGGCCATCGAACAGCACGGCCTTCTGCACCTTGCCCGCGCCGTCCACCAACCCCGCATCCTTGAGCTGCTTGACGTTCACCGCGTCCAGGTCAGCCTGGCCCGCCTTGACGTTGGCCAGCGTGGTGCCGCCCTCGCCTTCCAGCGCGACGCGTACCTTGGTGGCATCGGCGTAGCGCACGGCCAATGCATTCCCGGCACTGCCCGCGGTGGCCGCGGCGGTGAGCGCGTCGCCGACGTTGTCGTAGGTGTTGTCGTTGATGCGATAGGCCGGGCGCTTGACGGTGCCGTCCGCGTTGACATCGCTGCCGCCGCCCAGGGCAGCGGTGACGCCCTTGAGCTGGGTCACGTTCACCGCATCCATCGCCGCGCTGCCGGCCTTGACGTTGGCCAGCGTCGTGCCGCTCGTGCCGCCGAGGGTGACCGCGGCCTTGTCGGCTGCGTCATAGGCCACGAAGCGGTTGGTGACGTTGCCGCTGCCATCCACGTTGATGCCGGCATCCTTCAACTGCTTCAGGTTGACCGCATCGGTGTCGGCGGTGCCGGCGCCCACGAAGGCGATCTGGCGGGACCTGGTCGCGTTGCCGACCGCCACGCTGTCCGCGCGATCCGTGGTGCTGCCCGCACCCAAGGCGACGGCATTGTCGTGCGCGCCCCGGGACGCGGCACCCAGTGCCAATGCGTCCTTGGCCGTGGCCGAGGCGTTGGCGCCGAGGCTGGCGGCGTTGTCGACACTGGCGATGGCGTCGGCGCCCACGGCCACCGAGCGGATGCCACCCGCGCTGGACGCCTGGCCCACCGCGACGGCCTGGGCCTGGCTGGCGAGCGCCTTGGTTCCCAGTGCGGTGGCGCCGGCGGCGGACGCCTGGGCGTTGAAACCGACGGCCGTTGCATCGTTGGCCTTGGCCAGGGCACTGGTGCCTGCCGCCAATGCATTCTCGGCACTTGCCTCGGACAGCGCGCCCGCCGCCAGCGAATTGGTGCCGGTGGCCGATGCGTCTTCCGCGGTGGAGTTCGCACGGAAGTAGCGGATGCCGCGGCCCTGCTTCAGGTCGTTGATGTCCCCGCTGTTGGCGAGCGTGCGGCGATCCAGGTCACCGAGCGCGTCGCCGACGTTGTTGTACGGGGTGCCGTTGAGCGTGTAGGTCGGCGGGCGGATGGCGCCGTCCTGCGCCACGCCCGCACCACCGCCGAGCGTTTCCGTCAGGCCACGAACCTGCGAGACGTTGGCCGCGTCGGTGCTGGCCACGCCGGCACGCACGTTACGCAGGACGGTGCCTTCCGCACCCCCGCCGAAGGTGACCACCTGCTTGGTGGCATCGTCATAGATGACCGCGGCATTGGTGACCTTGCCGCTCGTTGGATCGACCGCGATGCCCGCCTCCTTCAACTGGGACAGGTTCACCGCGTGGTCGTCGGCCGTGGCTGCCTTGACGTTGGCCAGCACGGTGCCGCCGGTGCCCTGCAGCGTGACCTTTCCCTTGTCGGCGGTGTCATAGGCCACGAAGCCATTGGTGACGTTGCCGGTGGTCGGATCGACCTGCAGGCCCGCATCCTTGAGCTGCTTGATGTTGGCGCCATCGGTATCGGCGGTGCCCGCCTTGACGTTGACGATGCGCTGCCCGGCGACGTTTGCCTCGCCCGAGGGGCCATCGAACAGCACCGCCTTGCGCAGGTTGCCCTTGTCGTCGATCAAGCCAGCGCCCTGCAACTGCGCGACGTTGACCGCGTCGGTGGCCGCCACGCCCGCCTTCACATTGGAGAGCGTGGTGCCCGCCGGGCCGGCGAGCGTGACGCGATCCTTGCTCCCGCTGTCGTAGGCGACAAAGCTGTTGGTGACGGTGCCGTTGCCATCCACCGTCATGCCCGCGTCCTTGAGCTGCTTGAGGTTGACGGCATCGGTGTCGCGGCTGCCCGCGGCGAGGTTGGCCAGCTGCTTGCCATCGGCGTTTGCGTTGGCGGTTGCGCCGTCGGCGTTGAACAACACGACCTTCTGCACGTTGCCGCTGCCGTCCACCAGGCCGGTGTCCTTGAGCTGCTTCACGTTGACGGCGTCGGTATCGGCAGTGCCTGCCTTGACGTTGGAAAGGGTGGTGCCACCCGCACCCGCCAGCGTGACCTTGGTCTTGTCGGGGCCATCGTAGGCCACCAGCGCGTTGGTCACCTTGCCGGTGGCAGGATCGATGCTGATGCCTGCGTCCTTGAGCTGCTTCAGGTTGACGGCATCGGTATCGCGGCTGCCCGCGGCGAGGTTGGCGAGCTGCTTGCCTTCGGCGTTGGCGTTCGCGGTCGCGCCATCGGCGTTGAACATCACGGCCTTCTGCGCCTTGCCGGCATCGTCCACCAGCCCGGTGTCCTTGAGCTGCTTCAGGTTCACGGCGTCGGTATCGGCAGCGCCCGCCTTGACGTTGGCGAGCGTGGTGCCGTCCTTGCCGGCAAACGTGACCTTGCCCTTGTCCGCGCCATCGTAGGTGACGACGCTGCTGGTCACGTTGCCACTGTCATCGACGGCCACGCCGGCCGCCTTGAGCTGCTTCAGGTTGACGGCATCGGTATCGCGGCTGCCTGCGGCGAGGTTGGCGAGCTGCTTGCCTTCGGCGTTGGCGTTCGCGGTCGCGCCATCGGCGTTGAACATCACGGCCTTCTGCGCCTTGCCGGCATCGTCCACCAGGCCGGTGTCCTTGAGCTGCTTCAGGTTCACGGCGTCGGTATCGGCAGCGCCTGCCTTGACGTTGGCGAGTGTCGTGCCGTCCTTGCCGGCAAACGTGACCTTGCCCTTGTCCGCGCCATCGTAGGCGACGAAGCTGCTGGTCACCTTGCCGCTGTCATCGACGGCCACGCCAGCATCCTTGAGCTGCTTCAGGTTCACGGCGTCGGTGTCGCGATTGCCCGCTGCGAGATTCGCCAGCTTCTTCCCATCGGCGTTGGCGTTGGCTTCGATGCCGTCGGCGTTGAACAGCACGGCCTTCTGCACGACGCCACTGCCGTCGATGATGCCGCTGTCCTTGATCTGCTTGATGTTCACCGCATCCTGGTCGGCCACGCCCGCCTTGACGTTGGCGAGTGTCGTGCCGTCCTTGCCGGCAAACGTGACTTTGCCCTTGTCCGCGCCATCGTAGGCGACGAAGCTGCTGGTCACCTTGCCACTGTCATCGACGGCCACGCCGGCATCCTTCAGCTGCTTGAGGTTGACCGCCTGATCATCCGCCGCGCCCGCCTTGACGTTGGCGAGCGTAGTGCCGTCCTTGCCCTGCAGTGCAACCTTCGCCTTGCCTGCGTCGCTGTACTTCACCGCCAGTTCGGCGCCGGCGTCGGCAGCCGCCGCCGCCTTCAGCGCGTCGCCCACATTGTCGTACTTGGTCCCTGCCACTTCGTAGCTCGGCCGGCTGACCGACCCATCCGGCTGCACGGCCGCACCGCCGCCCAGCCCGCCCAGGGCCCCTTCCAGCTGCGACACGTTCACCGCGTCGTTGTCGTTGTAGCCCGCGGCCATGTTCACGATGCGACGCGTGTTGGCCACGCTCGGCAGCGTCACCGGATTGCTGTTGGCGTCGTAGCTCTGGATGACATCCTCGGGTCTGCCGAGGCTGCCCACCGATACGGTGTTCGCCTCGTTGGCCACCGAGCCGGCACCGAGGGCGACCGCGTCACCCGCGTTGTCGGTGACCAGGGCCTGCACACCCACCGAGATGCCGTTCTGCGCACGCGTGGCCGCGTCCGAGCCCACGGCGATCGAACCGGGAATGCCGTGGTTCTGGCCCTGGTCGGTGGGCCCGGTGCGGCCGACGCCGTCGGCGCGGCCTGCCACTTTCAGGTACCAGTTGCCGTTCTCCAGGTTCTTCAGCCGGCCTTGGGCCCCCGAATCGATCTGGCTGCCACCGCTGGGCACCGCGGCGGGGGACGGCGCCTGCGCCTGTTCCTCCGCCATCGCGACGGGCGGCACAGCGGCGTCCTGCGCCGCCTCCACCGTCAACGTGACCTGCTGCTCGACCACGTCCTCGATGGTGGCGGCCGGCGGGACCACCGGAACCTGCGCGGACTCGGAGAGGGCCATGAAGCGTGCGCGGAAATCGTCGATGCTCCGCTGGCTGATGATCTTGACCTGGCCGAGATTGGCAGCGTCAGTGTCCTGGACACCGTCGGCCACGTTGGAAAGCACCGAGCCCTTGGGCAACAGCCCCTTCGCGCGGTCGCCATCCAGGTAGTACTGGCTGTTGCCCGTGCCCGGCGCGAGCACCACGCGCGGACTGCCCGACGCGATGCTGCCGGCCTGGTAGGTCACTGCATCGTTGGTCACGTTGCCGCCACCATCGAGGTCGAAACCCGCCGACCGCAGCTGCGCGACGTTGAGTGCATCCGACGACTGCGTGCCGGCGGCGACCCGCGTGACCTGGCGCTGCCTGGACGCGCTGCCCACGGACACGCTGTCGTTGCGATCCGTCTCCGCGTTGGCGCCCAGCGCCACCGAGCCCCCATGGGTGGCCTTGGCGGCGTCGCCCACCGCCACGGCATGGCCGACGGCCGCGCTACTGTGCGGACCCAGCGCCAACGCGCCATCGCCCTGGGCATTGCTGTGCGCGCCAAGCGCCACGCCATAGCCGCCGCTGCCCGCGTTGGCCGCGTAGCCGGCTGCGAAGGTCGCGTTGCCGCTGGACACCGATGCCTCGGCGATGGTCACCGAGTTGATGCTGGTGGGGTTGGCCGCCACCCCTGTCGACGTGGTGCGGAAGTATTTGTGGGAAGCGTCCGCCCAACGATCAACGGGCGTCGGGGCGGGGGC
>NZ_LLXU01000116.1 GCF_001431645.1 Stenotrophomonas panacihumi
TTCTACGGGTGGCTGTGGCGGTGTGGGCGCGGGCCAGGGCGGCCCGCGGGTGTTGCGGTCATACCAATAGCACGGGCTTCATGTCGCGTGCGTGTCCGGCTCGCGCACGAGGACGCGCGCCGGGCCGAAATGACAGGAAAATTCGCTGCCCTTGCCGACTTCGCTCTCGATATCCAGGCGCGCCTGGTGCAGGCCGAGCACGTGCTTGACGATCGACAGGCCCAGGCCGGTGCCACCGCTTTCGCGCGAGCGGCTGCTGGAGACGCGATAGAAGCGTTCGGTGATGCGCGGCAGGTGCGAGGCGGGAATGCCGTAGCCGGTGTCGCGCACCGCCAGCACCGCGCCGCCGTCGGCCTCGCGGGCGAAGCGGATGCTCACCGTGCCGCCGGCCGGGGTGTAGCGCACGGCGTTGGTGACCAGGTTGGAGAACGCGCTGTGCAGTTCCTTGTTGGAGCCGAGCAGGTCGCAGTTCGCTTCGTCGTGCACTTCGATGGTGTGGCGGCCGTGGCTGTGCGCTTCGGCTTCGCGACGCAGCGTGGCCAGCATCGGCGCCATCGCCACGGTCTCCTCGCCGATCTCGTCCTGCGATTCCAGGCGGGAGAGGGTCAGCAGGTCCTCGACGAGCTGGGCCATGCGCTGCGACTGCTTGCGCATCTCGGTGAGCATCGGGCCCGAATCCGGGAAATCCTCCGGATCGAGCATGTCCAGGTAGCCGTGCACGACGGTCAGCGGCGTGCGCAGTTCGTGCGAGACGTTGGCGACGAAATCGCGGCGCACCTGCTCCAGGCGCAGCAGCTTGCTGACGTCGCGCGCGACCAGCAGCCAGTAGTCGTCCGAATAGGGGATCAGGCGCAGGTTGAGGCGCAGGTTGGGATCGACCGGGGAGGGCGCGTCGAGCATCGGCTCGGCGTTGCGCCCGGCGGCCAGCCAGTGGGCCAGCGGCAGCGGCTGCAGGCGATCGACCACCGGCACGCCGAGGTCGCCCGGGTGATAGAGGCCCAGCAGGTTGCCGGCGGCTTCGTTGAACCACTGCACGCGCTGGCTGTTGCGGTCCACCACCACCACCGCGTCCGGCAGCGCGGCGGCGGCGGCGCGGTAGGTGCGCAGCATTTCCAGCAGGCGGCGCTTGCGCGTGCGCATCTCGCCCTGGCTGCGGTAGAGCAGGCGGTCGAGCTCGTTCCAGGCGCCCTGGGCCGGTTCGGGCTCCCAGCGCTGGCGGGCGGTGAGGCGGCGCAGCACGCGGCGCAGGCGCCAGTAGGACCAGGCCAGCGCGGCGAGCGAGGCGAGGGCCAGCGCCATCCAGGCGTGGCCAAGCACCAGGCCGATGGCAAGCGCGGCCAGCAGCCACAGCGCGAGCGCGCCGAGCGTCCGGATCCAGGCGGAACGGATGTGTTGGGGCATGGGAGCGATGACCGGCGGCGTGGAGCGGATGCCGTCAGGTCGCCGCCGAGAACCGGTAACCCGATCCACGCACGGTCTGCACCATGTTTTCCAGGCCGAACGGTTCCAGCGTCTTGCGCAGGCGGCGGATGTGCACGTCGATCGTGCGCTCCTCGACGTAAACGCTGCCGCCCCAGACGTGGTCCAGCAGCTGGGTGCGGCTGTAGACGCGCTCGGGGTGGGTCATGAAGAAGTGCAGCAGGCGGTATTCGGTCGGGCCGATCGGCACCGGCGAATCACCGGCGAACACGCGGTGCGCGGCGCCATCGATGCGCAGTTCGCCCACTGCCACGCTGCCGTCCTCGTCGTCGTCGCGGGCGCGGCGCATGACCGCGCGGATGCGCGCCAGCAGCTCGCGGGCCGAGAAGGGCTTGACCACGTAGTCGTCCACGCCGGCTTCCAGGCCGCCGACGCGGTCGTTCTCCTCGCCGCGCGCGGTCAGCATGATGATCGGGATCTCGCGCGTCAGCGTGTCCTTGCGCCAGCGGCGCGCCAGATCCAGGCCGCTGGTGCCCGGCAGCATCCAGTCCAGCAGGATCAGGTCCGGGACGCGGTCGGCGATCGCCGTCTGCGCCTCGCGGGCGTCGCCGGCGTGGATCGGCTCGAATTCACCCTTGCGCAGGGCAAAGGCGACCATGTCGCGGATCGCGGGTTCGTCATCGACGATCAGGATGCGTTTCTGCACGCGGCTACCGTGGGGGATTGCGGATGGTCGCCAGTAGACTACGGTTTTATGACGGACATGTGACGGTACCGGCCCGGCGTCAGCGCGACAGCTCCGGGTCGCGCACGCCCTGGCGGCGCAGCTCCAGCACGGTCGGGGTGATGGCCGCGATGCGGGCATCGACCCGGGCACGGGTGACGTAGTCCAGGTCCTGGCGCTTGAGCGCCTGCAGCTGGATCAGTGCCTGCTCGGCGCGCCCGTTCAGGAAGGCGGCTTCGGCATAGGCCTCGCTGGCCCGGTGCGGGTTGCCCGCCAGCTCGCTGGCCCGCGCATAAGTCTGCTGGAACACCGGATCCTCGGCCGCCCGCCGCGCCAGCGGTTCCAGGATCTGCTGGGCGCGCCGGCCGGCCGCCGCGGTGGCCTGTTCGTTGAGCAGGGCGGCATAGGTGAGCACCACCGGGCGGCTGTCCGGGTGGTCGTGCAGCAGCTGTTCGAAGCGCTGGTTGGCCTGCTCGGCCTGGCCGGCGCGGGTCTGCGCCTCGCCCAGGGCCAGGGCGATCCACAGGTTGTCCGGGTGGTCTTCCAGCAACGCCGAGAACGTGTGCATCACGTTGGCCTGGCTGTCGCTGTTGCGCATGTGGGCCAGCGCCAGGCCGTAGCGCTGGGCGTCGGTGAGGCCCTTCGGGCTGCCCCGGCGCAGGTCCTCGTATTCGCGGATCGCCGCGCCCGGGGTGTTGGCGCTGAGCACGCGCAGGCGCTCCTTGGCCCAGGCGAACTGCCCGCTGTTGCCGCGCGTGGCCGCGTCGAACGGCACCTGGAAGGTGTAGGGCAGCAGCGGATTGTTGCTGGTGCCCAGCGGCTCGGAGAGCGAGGGGTCGGAAGGATTCACCCGCACCTGTTCGGTGGCGCCCGGCACGCTGGTGGTGAGCAGGACGGTGTCCTTCTTCATCTGCTCGGCGCGCGCCTTGGCCTCGACGATGCGCGTGGTGGTGACCGGGTGGGTCTGCAGGTAGTCCGGCGCGCTGTAGCCGCCCTCGTTGCCGCGCATCGCCAGCGACATGCGCTCGAAGAAGCCGGCCATGGCGTCCACGTCGTAGCCGCTGCGGGCGAGGGTTCGGATGCCGAGGCGGTCGGCTTCCGATTCGTTGGAGCGGGTGTAGTTGATCTGCCGCTGCGCCATCAGGCCCATGGCGCTGGTGATGCTGGCCATGGTCGCGTCGCCGCTGGAGTTGCCGCCGGCGCTCTGCGCGGCGATCACCGCGGCCAGCATGCCGAGCAGGATCGGGATCTGGTCGCGCTGGGTGCGCTCCACCCCGCGCAGCACGTGCTGCTGGGTGACGTGGGCGATTTCGTGCGAGAGCACCGCGGCCACTTCGTCCTCGCGCTCGGCGGTGAGCACCAGGCCGGCGTTGACCGCCACGTAGCCGCCGAGCGTGGCGAAGGCGTTGATCTGCCGCTCGCGCAGCATGAAGAAGGTGAACGGCTGCTGCGGCTGGTCGCTGTTGGCGCCCAGGCGCTGGCCCATGGTCTGCAGCCAGTCCTCGATCAGCGGATCCTGCAGCACGTAGCCGTAGTTGCGCAGCTCGGCCAGCATCATCTTGCCGTACTCGGCCTGGCGGGCCGGGGTGAGCAGTTCGCCGGCGGAGGAGCCGATATCCGGCAGCCGGCTCTCCTGGGCGGGGCTGACGCCGGCGGCGAGGGCCAGGGTGACGGCGGTGGCAAGCAGCAGGTGGCGCAAGGCGGGCTCCGGCAGTGAGGCGTCGCCGGCTGGCCGGCGCGTGAATGCGTAGCGGTCCACAGTGTTGCGGCCGGCGGCTCGAAATTCCAGCGGGCCGTTACCATATTGCAGACCACTGAACCCACGCGGAGTTTCCCGTGAACGACACCGTTGCACCGGCCCCGGGCGGCACGCCCCGGATCCGGCTCTATTCCACCGCCATCTGCCCGTACTGCGTGGCGGCCAAGAACTTCCTCAAGAGCAAGGGACAGCAGTGGGAGGAAGTCCGCATCGACCTGGACCCGGCCGAGCGCGAGAAGATGGTGGCGCTGGCCAAGCGCACCAGCGTGCCGCAGATCTTCATCGGCGACGTCCACGTCGGCGGCTACGACGACATGATGGCGCTGCACCGCGCCGGCAAGCTGGAGCCGCTGCTGGCGGGCCAGGGCCCGGAGGCGCAGGCATGAGCGGCCCGCAGACCCACGAGGACGAGGCCGACCGCGTCCGCGCCTTCACCGAATTCCGCCAGCGCATGAACAAGCGCATCCTGGACGAGCCGAACCAGGTGGTGCGGCGTTTCTTCGCCCTCGACACGCAGACCTACCAGGCCGGCGCGCTGGACGTGAAGACCAAGGAGCTGCTGGGCCTGGTGGCTTCGATGGTGCTGCGTTGCGACGACTGCATCAGCTACCACGTCGCCCAGTGCAAGGAAGTGGGCGTGACCCGGGAAGAGTTCTTCGAGACCTTCTCGGTGGGCCTGGTGGTGGGCGGTTCGATCGTGATCCCGCACCTGCGGCGCGCGGTGGACTTCCTGGACCAGCTCGAGGGCGGCGCGGCCGCCCCGGACGCGCATTCTCACGATTGAGCCCGCCTGCGCCGCCGCCCCGGGGGCTCCCCGGGGCGTGCAGGCCAAGTTCGACCAATGTCGGTTTGGGGGGCGGGAGCCCGATCGGGCATAATTCCGCTACTGGCATTCGCATGCGCACGGCGCCGCCAGGCAGCCCGCGCTCCCGTCTTCAAAGACTCCATCCCCCGTTCGGAATCCCTTTACTTATGACGCAGACAATCACGGTCATCCGCGGCGACGGCATCGGCCCGGAGATCATGGACGCCACCCTGCACGTGCTCGACGCCCTGCAGGCCGGCCTCACCTACGAATACGCCGACGCCGGCCTGGTCGCGCTGGAAAAGCATGGCGACCTGCTGCCCGAGGCCACCCTGGCCTCCATCGCCAAGAACAAGGTGGCGCTGAAGAGCCCGCTGACCACCCCGGTCGGCGAGGGTTTCAGCTCGATCAACGTGGCGCTGCGCCGCAAGTTCGACCTGTACGCCAATGTGCGTCCGGCCAAGTCGTTCCCGAACACCAAGTCGCGCTTCGCCGACGGCGTGGACCTGATCACCGTTCGCGAGAACACCGAAGGCGCGTACCTGAGCGAAGGCCAGACCGTGTCCGAGGACGGCGAAACCGCTTTCTCCGGCACCAAGATCACCCGCAAGGGCTCCGAGCGCATCGTGCGCTACGCCTTCGAGCTGGCCAAGAACACCGGCCGCAAGAAGGTCACCGCGGTGCACAAGGCCAACATCATCAAGTCGACCTCGGGCCTGTTCCTGAAGGTCGCGCGTGAAGTCGCCGCGCAGTACCCGGACATCGAGTTCCAGGAAATGATCGTCGACAACGCCTGCATGCAGCTGGTGATGCGTCCGGAGCAGTTCGACATCATCGTCACCACCAACCTGTTCGGCGACATCATCTCCGACCTGTGCGCCGGCCTGGTCGGCGGCCTGGGCCTGGCCCCGGGCGCGAACATCGGCGTCGATGCGGCGATCTTCGAGGCCGTGCACGGCTCGGCGCCGGACATCGCAGGCCAGGGCAAGGCCAATCCCTGCGCCCTGCTGCTGGGCGCGGCGCAGATGCTGGACCACGTCGGCCAGCCGCAGAACGCCGAGCGCCTGCGCAACGCCATCGTGGCGACGCTGGAAGCCAAGGATTCGCTGACCCCCGACCTGGGCGGCACCGGCAACACCATGGGCTTCGCCAAGGCGATCGCCAGCCGCCTGTAAGCGGCCGATGGCGTCCCCGGACGCAGTGCGGGAAACACGAAGGGCATCGCGGGAGACCGCGATGCCCTTTTCGCATCAGGCCATCAGCCAGACCCGGATGAGCGAGAGCAGCTTGTCCACGTCCAGCGGCTTGGCGATGTAGTCGCTCGCGCCGGCCTGGATGCATTGCTGCTGGTCGTCGGGCATGGCCTTGGCGGTCAGGGCGATGATCGGCAGGCGATCGAAGCGCGGATCCAGGCGGATCTGGCGGGTCGCGGTGAGGCCGTCCATGACCGGCATCATGATATCCATGAGTACCAGGTCGACCGGCGCCTGGCTGCCAGCCGCCGTGCCCAGCGCGGTGATCGCCTCCTGGCCATTGCGGGCGATGGACACCTTGCAGCCGTGCGGCTCGAGCACGTTCATTAGCGCGTAGATGTTGCGCACGTCGTCCTCGACGATGAGGATGTGGCGCGCGTCGAGCGTGTCATCTCGATGCTGTGCGCGGCGGATCATGCCCTGCTGCGGTTCGGGCAGTTCGCTCACCACCTGGTGCAGGAACAGCGTCACTTCGTCGAGCAGCCGCTCCGGCGAGCGCGCGCCCTTGATGATGATCGAGCTGGAATAGTGGCTCAGCCGTGCCTCTTCGGCCGGTGTCAGCACGCGGCCCGTGTAGACGATGACGGGCGGCAGCGCGTGGCTTTCCCTTCCGCTGAGCGCTTCCAGCAGTTCGAAGCCCGAGGCATCGGGGAGCGACAGGTCCAGCACCATGCAGTCGAACGTGTATTCCTCCAACGCACGCGCGCACTCGGCGGCCGAACCTGCGCCGACTGTTTCCACGTCCGCCGACGCCAGCAGTTCGCGCACCGCGTCGAGCTGGACCACGTCGTCCTCCACCACCAGGACCAGGCGCGGGCGTTGCGAGAGGCGGCGCTCCAGGGAGTCGAGCACGCCGGCGAGTTCCTCGCGCGTGGTCGGCTTGCCCAGGTAACCCACCGCGCCGAGCGACAGCGCCTTGCGCGCGTGATCCATCGCCGACACCACGTGGACGGGGATGTGCCGCGTGCGTACGTCGTGCTTGAGGATGTCGAGTACCGACAGGCCCGACTGGTCGGGCAGGCCCACGTCCAGCACGATGGCCTGCGGCAGTTCGGCGCGCGCGGCGGCCAGCGCTTCGCCGGCGGACGCGGCCACGCGGGCACGGAAGCCCATTTCGCGGGCGAGGTCGCTGACGATTTCGCCAAACGCCGGATCGTCTTCGATGATCAGGATCAGGCGGCGTTTGTCGGCCGGTTCGGCGGCGTCCGCCGCCGCGGCGGAGGGCGTGCTCGTCGGCGCGCGCAGGCCCTGCGCCGGCTCGGGGGGGCGCAGGGCAGCCGGTGGCGGCATCATGCGCGGGGAGGTCGACGGCGCCGCGCGCTGGCCTTCCACCAGCCGGGTGGCGACCCGCAGCGTGAAGCGACTGCCCTTGCCGGGTTCGCTGTCCACGGTGATGTCGCCGCCGAGCAGGCGTGCGAGTTCCTGCGAGATGGACAGGCCCAGGCCGGTGCCGCCGTAGCGGCGGCTGATGGAGCCGTCCGCCTGCTGGAACGCTTCGAAGATGCGCGCCTGCTGGTCCGGCGCGATGCCGATGCCGGTGTCGCTGACGGTGAAGGCGATCTGTCCGCCGCGGCTGGCGGTGGCGCGCAGGGTGACGCCGCCGACCTCGGTGAATTTCAGCGCGTTGGACAACAGGTTCTTGAGGATCTGCTCGATGCGCTGGCGATCGGACTCGATGACCGCCGGGCAGTCCGCGGACAGCGACACATCCAGGGACAGGCCCTTGTCGCCCGCCACCGGGCCCAGCAGGGTGGAGAGATCCGACAGCAGGCCTTCCACGCCGAACGGCTCCGGGCTGACTTCGATATGCCCGGCCTCGATCTTCGACAGGTCGAGGATGTCGTTGATGAGGTTGAGCAGGTCGGTGCCGGACGCATGGATGGTGCGGGCGAACTTGACCTGTTCTTCGTGCAGGTTGCCGTCGCGATTGTCGGCCAGCAGCTTGGACAGGATGAGTGCGGAGTTGAGCGGCGTGCGCAGCTCGTGCGACATGTTGGCGAGGAATTCGGACTTGTACTGGCTCGCGCGCTGTACCTTGCGCGCCTCCGCCTCGATGGCGTCGTTGGCGCGGGCCAGCTTGTCGCGCTCGCTTTCCAGCTGCTGCGACTGGTCGGTGAGCTGGTTGTTGGTCTGCTCCAGTTCGGCCTGCTGTTCTTCCAGTTCGTGCTGGGACGAACGAAGCGCGCGACCTTGTTCTTCCAGTTCCTCGTTGGAGACGCGCAGTTCCTCGCTCTGGACTTGCAGTGCCTGGGCCTGGCGTTGCGTCTGCTCCAGCAGCTGCGACAGTTCCGAGCGGTAGGTGGCCGAACGCAGCGCCACCGCCATGTCCGGCGAGATGCGGGACAGCAGCTCGATCACCGCCTCGTCCACCGGTTTGAAGAAACCCAGCTCGATGACACCGCGCACTTCGCCGTTCTCGATGCTGGGCGTGATGACGAGGTGGCGGGGTGCCGCCTGGCCGAGGCCGGACCCTACAGTGAGATAGCCGGCCGGCACGTCCGAGACCAGCAGGACCTCGCGCTCTGCCACTGCGCGCGACAACAGGCTGCCGGCAGGGCGGAAGTGTTCCGTCCCACTGTCGGCTTGGGCAACGCCCACGGCGCCGATCCGCGAGAAACCCCCCGGGGTGGGCACGAACAGCGCCCCGGCCTCGGCGCCGAGGAAGCGGGCGAGGAAGCCCAGGCTGTCACTGGCCAGCTCGTGGCTGTCCTTGTCCCCGGCGATGACGGCGGACAGTTCGAGCCGGCCCGCCTGCAGCCAGGCATCGCGTTCGCGGGCCCGGGCGTTGCGGCGGATCATGAAGCCAACGAACACGGTCAGTGCGATGCCGAGCACGGCGCTGGCGGTGCCTGACGTCAGGGCGGTGGCGTAGGCCGATTCCATTTCCGCCAACCGGCGCGCCCGCTTGTCGAGCTCGACCGCGCGCATGGAGGCCAGCCGCGCGCGGATGTCGTCCATGGCGATCTTGCCGCGGTTCGAGCTGACCACGGCCAACGCCGGTTCGAAACCCTGGGTGCGGCGCAGTTCGATGGTTTCGTGCAACTCGTCGAACTTGCCCTGTACCCGCTTGGCCAGCTGCTTGAGCCGGTCGCGCTGGGCGGGGTCGCCCTCGACGGCCTTGTCGATGGCGTCAAGCCGCGCGCTGGCGACGCCGAGTGCGGTCTGGTACGGCTCCAGGTAGCTGTCGTTGCCGGTGAGCAGATAGCCGCGCTGCCCGGTTTCGGCGTCCTGCACGGCGGAGAGCACGTCGCCCAGCGCGGTCATGGTTTCCTGGGAGCGGATCACCAACGCGTTGTCGTTGCGGATGGTGCGGATGTTCTGGCCCGCCAGCAGGCCGCTGGCCACGAAGAACACCACCACCGCGATCAGCGGCCAGAGGGTACGGAACGCATGGCCGCCGAGGCGGGGATCGCGAAGGGAAGACGAGGGGTTCATCGGCAGGCATCAGGGAGGACGCAAACCCTTCAGCCTAGCATGCGGCCCCGGCCCCGCAAGGGGCCGGGGTTTTACCTCAGTTGCGCGACTGCAGCTTGGACAGCAGGCGCAGGAATTCGATGTACAGCCACACCAGCGTCACCATCAGGCCGAACGCGCCGTACCACTCCATGTACTTCGGCGCGCCCTGCTGGACGCCGTTCTCGATGAAGTCGAAATCCAGCACCAGGTTCAGCGCCGCGATGACCACCACGAACAGGCTGAAGCCGATGCCGATCAGGCCGGATTCGTGGATGAAGGGAACGCTGACGTTGAAGAAGCCCAGCACGATGGTCGCCAGGTACACCAGCGCGATGCCGCCGGTGGCCGCCACGACGCCGAGCTTGAAGTTCTCGGTGGCCTTGATCAGCCCGCTGCGGTAGGCGAACAGCAGCGCGAACAGCGTGCCGACGGTCAGCAGCACGGCCTGGAACACGATGCCGTTGAAGCGTTGTTCGTAGATGGCCGAGATCGCGCCCAGGAAGAAGCCTTCCAGCAGGGCGTAGAGGGGCGCGGTGACCGGTGCCCACTTCGCCTTGAAGGTGGTGATCATCGCGACGATGAAGCCGCCGATCGCCCCGCCCAGCAGGTAGAACCTGGCCACCGGCAACGCCTCGCCGTCCGGCGTGAGGGTCTGGCTCCATGCGAACGCGGCGGTCAGCAGGGCCAGCAGCAGGAGTATCCCGGTCTTGTTGACGGTGCCGTTGAGGGTCATCGCATCGGCATCGCGGCGCACGACGCTGCCGCTGCCGATGTCGAGGAAGGTGGATTCCTGGAGCGCGGGGTTGCCACTGCGGAACATGGGGAGATCTCCTTGAGGGGTAGGGCGGGCCGTCTTGGCCCGACGGTTCCAGCATATCCCATGCACCCGGAGGCCCACCGGCGCGGCCCGGTCCGAGATTGACACTGCGGCCGGCTTGTCCGGACAATGCACGACCCCCGCGCGCCGCCGGCGCCGGGTCTCGTGAGTTCAACCGGGGTATAGCGCAGTCTGGTAGCGCGCCTGCTTTGGGAGCAGGATGTCGGGGGTTCGAATCCCTCTACCCCGACCACTCGATCCGCCGGGGCCGTGTCGCCCTCAAGCGCCCGTAGCTCAACCGGATAGAGCACCGGCCTTCTAAGCCGGCGGTTACAGGTTCGAGTCCTGTCGGGCGCGCCATCGATGCTAGCCACGTCACGCGCGTGTTCGCCTATTCCGCGTTGCATGGATGGCCAATGAAGATCAGTCGTGAAGCACCGGATGCGCAGGCGCTGGCCGCAATCGGGTGCGTCGCCGCACGGTTGCTGTGCGAGGAAGATTTCCATGCGCTCGGGGTGCACTGGGGTTACGCCATCGCCCTGGGTCGCGACCCGGCGGTGGCCATCGCGGAAGATCTTGCGGCGTGTCTTCGCGAGCGAGGCGCCTTGAGGCTGGACATCGCGTCAATGCCGCCACCCTCAGTGCGCTACTTCGACGCGAATGACGCGGGGCTGTTCGCCCTGGTCGAGCAGTGCATTGGCACGGACGGGAGCGGACCTGTACTGCTGGAACTGATCGTCAGCGACGACGGCACGGATCGGCACGTCATGATCGAGCAGGTGAGCGCATCTGGGTGAGTTGGCGTGTCATGCCGCTGTCATGGCGCGCATGCCTACTCGCCAGACAGGGGCAAGGAGGCGGGTGCGATGAGCCAAGCTGTGTTTCCCCATGCCGCGGATAGCCGAATGGTGCTTGCCGCGAATTTCCGCAAGTACGGCAACGGGCCGGATTTCTGGGACGCTTATCAGCGGCTGCTGGATGCCGCGACCGGCGGACGCGAGGTCAAGGCGCAGGCCGCCAACGAGCTCGCGCTGCTCGCCCAGGAAATGGGCATCCTCAAGGCGGCCCAGCTGCTTTAACGAGCCAGATGGTCGGCGATCAACAGCAATACGGCCACGTAGATGCCCACCATCAAGATCTTGATGGGGCGTTCGAACGCCCGGATGAAGTGCATTGCTCCTGTCCCTGAACCCCCGTTAAGTAATGTTATCGTGGTGTGAAGCCGGGATTTGTGTCAATCGCTGACACGCGAGTGGGCGCCGCTGCGCGCAACGGTGTGCGAACGCCTGCCTGCAAGGTGCTCTCGTGGATCGGGGGCCGGTGGCCATGAAGAATGCGCGGATGCCATCTAATGGCGACAAAGACAGGGCTGCCCGATTCAGGAGGCTTGCATTCCTGCGCCATGTCCTGAAAAATATCGGACTCGCTTCGGTGCCGGCAGTTGTGCGGCCCGGGACGGTTTCAGTGGTGGCTGTAGCTCAGTTGGTTAGAGTACTGGATTGTGATTCCAGTGGTCGGGGGTTCGAATCCCCTCAGCCACCCCACTGATTCAAGCCTGACGCTTCGCAGGGTGTTGCAACGAAGCAAAAGCGCATATAGAATGCGCAGCTCAGTTTCAGGGCCGTTAGCTCAGTTGGTAGAGCAGTTGACTCTTAATCAATAGGTCCAAGGTTCGAATCCTTGACGGCCCACCAAAAAGAAAGGCACCCGCTTCGGCGGGTGCCTTTTTCTTTGCCGGTTGCCCTGCAACAATGGCCCGGCGCCGACCCGATGCGGGCGCGCCGCGAAGCGAAAGTGGCGGAATTGGTAGACGCACCAGATTTAGGTTCTGACGCCGTGAGGCGTGGGGGTTCGAGTCCCCCCTTTCGCACCATCTGCGGGCCGCGCGGCGGCCGCTGGCAGCGGCCGCCGGAATCGGCGAAACTAGCCGGCTCAGGCGTTCTGCGCCTTCCTCAACCCGCTCAATCATTTCGTGCCGACCGGGGCTGGTCGGTGGCAGGAGTCAAAATGCAAGCTTCGATCGAATCCACCGGCAACCTGGAACGCCGCCTGACCTTCACCCTGCCGGAGGAGCGCCTGGAGTCCCACATCGGCGGCCGCCTGAGCGAGATCGCGCGCACCGCGCGCATCAAGGGTTTCCGTCCGGGCAAGGTGCCTGCCAAGGTGATCGAACAGCGCTTCGGGCCGCAGGTCCGTGCCGAGGCGATGGACGGCCTGCTGCGCGAAACCTTCGAGTCGGCGATCCGCGAGCATTCGCTGCGCCTGGCCGGCAACCCGCGCATCGACAAGGCGGGCGAGGGCGAGTTCGACTTCGTCGCCACCTTCGAGGTGGTGCCGGAATTCGGCGAGATCGACGTGGCCAAGCTCAACGTCATCCGCCACACCGCGGAAGTGACCGACGCCGACATCGATCAGATGATCGAGAACCTGCGCCTGCAGCGCCGTACCTGGCAGCCGGTTGAGCGCGGCGCCAAGGAAGGTGACCTGGTCGCGCTGGAAACCTGGTCGCAGGCCGGCGACGAGCGCCTGCCGGCCGAGGGCGTGGAGCGTGGCTCCTCGATCCTGGGTTCGGGCGTGATGTTCGACCAGATCGAGAAGGGCCTGGAAGGCCTGGCCAAGGGCGAGGAGAAGACCCTGACGGTCGACTTCCCGGCCGACTGGCGCGTGCCGCAGCTGGCCGGCAAGTCGGTGCAGGTGCACGTGAAGGCCGTCGAGGTCTCCGAGCCGGTGCTGCCGGAAGTCAACAAGGAGTTCATCAAGAGCTTCGGCGTGAAGAACGGCGAGGCCGAGCAGTTCCGCGCCGACATCCGCTCCAACCTGGAGCGCGAGCTCAAGGGCGCGCTGATGAACCGCCTGCGTCGCGAGGTCGGCGAGCAGCTGATCGCCGCCTACGCCCACGTCGAGCTGCCGCCGCGCCTGGTCGAAAACGAGGCCCGCGGCATGCTGTTGCAGCAGGTCGAGCAGATGCGCCGCGCCGGCCGTGACCCGGGCCAGCCGCCGGCCGATGCCCACCAGGGCTTCATGGACGCCGCTTCCAAGCGCGTGCTGGTCGGCCTGCTGGTCGGCGAGGTCGCCCGCACCCACCAGCTGCGCCTGGACCCGAAGCGGGTGAACGAGACCCTGCGCCTGATCGCTTCGACCTACGAAGAGCCGGAGCAGGTCATTGAGATGTACCGCAACGACCCCCAGTTGATGGGCAGCCTCCAGAACCGCGTGATGGAAGAGCAGGTGATCGACTGGATCGCCGAGCGCGCCCAGCACACCGAGCAGGGCCTGTCGTTCCAGGAAGCTATCCGCAATTGACCCGGGTGCCGGCGCAGGTCGGTGCCACAACAGGAAGACCGATGAGCATTGAGACCAAAGCCCTGAACCTGGTGCCGATGGTGGTCGAGCAGACCAGCCGCGGCGAGCGCGCCTACGACATCTACTCGCGCCTGTTGAAAGAGCGGCTGATCTTCCTGGTCGGCCCGATCGACGACCACGTCGCCAACGTGGTCATCGCCCAGCTGCTGTTCCTGGAAGCGGAGAACCCGGAAAAGGACATCAGCATCTACATCAACTCGCCCGGCGGCGTGGTCACTGCCGGCATGGCGATCTACGACACCATGCAGTACATCAAGCCGGACGTGAGCACCATCTGCGTCGGCCAGGCGGCCTCCATGGGCGCCCTGCTGCTGGCTGCGGGCGCGGCCGGCAAGCGTTATGCGCTGCCGAATTCGCGCGTGATGATCCACCAGCCGCTGGGTGGCTTCCAGGGCCAGGCCACGGATATCGACATCCACGCCCGCGAGATCCTGACCCTGCGTTCGCGCCTGAACGAGGTGCTGGCCAAGCACACCGGCCAGTCGCTGGAGACCATCGCGCGCGATACCGAGCGCGACAACTTCAAGAGCGCGGTGGATGCCCAGGCCTATGGCCTGGTCGACCAGGTCCTGGAGCGTCGCCCGGACGAGTCGATCCAGGCGGGCTGAGCCTTGCGTTTGACCGCCAAGGCACGGAAATCCAAGGCAAAACCTGCGGGGTCGGGGTGGACTTTCGTCCTCCCGACCCTGTGCTATTCTCGAATCGAACCCCCGGTCACCGGGTGGGGCAACTGGGTAACAGAAGCATGAGCGAAGACCGCCAAGGTCGTGCCGGTTCCGGCGACAGCACCAAGATTCTCTACTGCTCGTTCTGCGGCAAGAGTCAGCATGAGGTCCGCAAGCTGATCGCGGGCCCGAGCGTGTTCATCTGCGACGAGTGCGTGGAGCTCTGCAACGACATCATCCGCGAAGAGCTGGAAGAGAAGGCGCAGTCCGCGCGTTCGAGCCTGCCCAAGCCGCGCGAGATCCTCGAGGTGCTCGACCAGTACGTGATCGGCCAGAACCGCGCCAAGCGCACGCTGGCCGTGGCCGTGTACAACCATTACAAGCGCATCGAGAGCCGGCAGAAGAACGACGACGTCGAACTGGCGAAGTCCAACATCCTGCTGGTCGGCCCGACCGGTTCGGGCAAGACGCTGCTGGCCGAGACGCTGGCGCGCCTGCTCAACGTGCCGTTCACCATTGCCGACGCTACCACGCTGACCGAAGCCGGTTACGTGGGCGAGGACGTGGAGAACATCATCCAGAAGCTGCTGCAGAAGTGCGACTACGACGTCGACAAGGCGCAGCAGGGCATCGTCTATATCGACGAAATCGACAAGATCTCGCGCAAGAGCGAGAACCCGTCGATCACCCGCGACGTGTCCGGCGAAGGCGTGCAGCAGGCGCTGCTGAAGCTGATCGAAGGCACGGTGGCCAGCGTGCCGCCGCAGGGCGGCCGCAAGCATCCGCAGCAGGAATTCCTGCAGGTCGACACCAAGAACATCCTGTTCATCTGCGGCGGCGCGTTCGCCGGCCTGGACAAGGTGATCCAGCAGCGTTCGACCGAGGCCGGCGGCATCGGCTTCGGCGCCAAGGTGAAGAGCAGCACGCGCAAGACCGAGGTCGGCAAGGTGCTGGCCGAGGTGGAGCCGGAAGACCTGATCAAGTTTGGCCTGATTCCCGAGTTCGTCGGCCGCCTGCCGGTGGTCGCCACGCTGGAGGAGCTGGACGAACCGGCGCTGATCAAGATCCTCACCGAGCCCAAGAACGCCATCACCAAGCAGTTCAAGAAGCTGTTCGAGATGGAGAACGTGGAGCTGGAGTTCCGCCCGGACGCCCTGTCGGCGATCGCCAAGAAGGCGCTCAAGCGCAAGACCGGCGCACGTGGCCTGCGCACCATCGTCGAATCGGTGCTGCTGGACACGATGTACGAGCTGCCCTCGCAGGAGAATGTCAGCAAGGTGGTGGTCGATGAATCCGTGATCGAGCACAAGTCCGAGCCGTACCTGATCTACCAGACCCCGCCGGCCCCGGCGAAGGCCGCCTCGGGCGACTGAGGCCGGGCGGACCCTTGGGCAACTATCTGAAGCCAAAGGGTTTCCCCGAATCCACTTGCAAGGTTCATCCAATGGCCCCATAACGGGGCCATTGGCTTTTTTAGCCCCCGAAAAACCGCATTCCCCGTGGAGCCCCCAATGGCCCAGCCTGCTTCCGAAGTCCTGGATCTGCCCGTCCTCCCCCTGCGCGACGTGGTGGTGTTTCCCCATATGGTCATCCCGCTGTTCGTCGGCCGCGACAAGTCCATGCGCGCGCTGGAACAGGCGATGGAGGCCGACAAGCGCATCCTGCTGGTCGCGCAGAAATCCGCCGAGACCGACGACCCCGGCGCCAGCGATCTGTATTCCGTCGGCACGCTCGCGCAGGTGCTGCAGCTGCTGAAGCTGCCCGACGGCACGATCAAGGTGCTGGTCGAAGGCCTGTCGCGCGTCACCGTTGATCGCGTCGAAGAGCGCGATGGCGCGCTGCAGGGCCGCGGCGTGGAGATCGATTCCGTCGAAGGGCGCGAATCGCGCGAGATCGAGGCCATTGCCCGCTCGCTGATGTCGTTGTTCGAACAGTACGTCAAGACCAACCGCAAGCTCCCGCCGGAACTGCTGCAGACGCTGGCCGGCATCGAAGAGCCCGGCCGCCTCGCGGACACCATCGCCGCGCACATCGGCGTGCGCCTGGCCGACAAGCAGCGCCTGCTGGAAACCAGCGAGATCGGCGAACGCCTGGAGATGCTGGTCGGCCTGGTCGACGGCGAGATCGACGTGCAACAGCTGGAAAAGCGCATCCGCGGCCGCGTGAAGTCGCAGATGGAAAAGAGCCAGCGCGAGTACTACCTCAACGAACAGATGAAGGCCATCCAGAAGGAACTGGGTGACCTGGACGATGCGCCGGGCGAGCTGGAAGAGCTGGCGCGCAAGATCGCCGAAGCCGGCATGCCGAAGGCCGTCGAGGCCAAGGCCAAGGCCGAGCTCAACAAGCTCAAGCAGATGTCGCCGATGTCCGCCGAAGCGGCCGTGGTGCGCAATTACCTCGACTGGCTGCTCGGCGTGCCGTGGAAGAAGCGCACCAAGGTGCGCAAGGACCTGAAGGTCGCCCAGGACACGCTCGATGCCGACCACTACGGCCTGGACAAGGTGAAGGACCGCATCCTCGAATACCTCGCGGTGCAGTCGCGCGTGAAGCAGATGAAGGGCCCGATCCTGTGCCTGGTCGGTCCGCCCGGCGTGGGCAAGACCTCGCTCGGCCAGTCGATCGCCAAGGCGACGAACCGCAAGTTCGTGCGCATGAGCCTGGGCGGCGTGCGCGACGAGGCCGAGATCCGCGGCCACCGTCGTACCTACGTCGGTTCGATGCCGGGCCGCATCGTGCAGAACCTCAACAAGGTCGGCAGCAAGAACCCGCTGTTCGTGCTCGACGAGATCGACAAGATGTCGATGGACTTCCGCGGCGATCCCTCGTCGGCGCTGCTGGAAGTGCTCGATCCCGAGCAGAACAACGCGTTCAACGACCACTACCTCGAAGTGGACCTGGACCTGTCCGAAGTGATGTTCGTGGCGACCTCCAACTCGCTCAACATCCCCGGCCCGCTGCTGGACCGCATGGAGGTCATCCGCATCCCGGGTTACACCGAGGATGAGAAGCTCAACATCGCCATGCGTTACCTGGTGCCGAAGCAGATCAAGGCCAACGGCCTGGCGCCGGAAGAGCTGGCGATCGAGGAAGATGCGATCCGCGACATCGTGCGCTTCTACACGCGCGAGTCGGGCGTGCGCAACCTCGAGCGCGAGATCGCCAAGATCTGCCGCAAGGTGGTGAAGGAGATCGCGCTGGCCGGCCCGCAGCCGGTGGCCAAGAAGGCGCCGGCCAAGAAGGCCGCGGCGCGCAAGCCGAAGGCGCTGGTCATCGTGTCCTCGAAGAACCTGGACAAGTACCTGGGCGTGCGTCGCTTCGACTTCGGCCGTGCCGAGGAAGAGAACGAGATCGGCCTGGTGACCGGCCTGGCCTGGACGGAAGTCGGCGGCGACCTGCTGCAGATCGAATCCACGCTGGTGCCGGGCAAGGGCCAGCTGATCCTCACCGGCCAGCTTGGCAACGTGATGAAGGAATCGGCTTCCGCGGCCCTGTCGGTAGTGCGCGCGCGTGCCGAGGCGCTGGGCATCGATGTCGATTTCCTGCAGAAGCACGACGTCCACGTCCATGTGCCCGATGGCGCCACGCCGAAGGATGGTCCGAGCGCGGGCGCGGCGATGGTGACTTCGCTCGTCTCCATGCTCACCAAGGTGCCGGTGCGCGCGGACGTGGCGATGACCGGCGAGATCACCCTGCGCGGGCGCGTCTCGGCGATCGGCGGCTTGAAGGAGAAGTTGCTGGCCGCGCTGCGCGGCGGCATCCGCACCGTGCTGATTCCCGAGGAGAACCGCAAGGACCTGGCCGACATCCCGAACAACGTCACCCGCGACCTGGAGATCATTCCGGTGAAGTGGATCGACGAAGTGCTCGACCTCGCGCTGGAGACGCCGCTGCGCCCGAAGTCCAAAGCGCGTGGCAAGGCGCGCGACGGCGGCCGGGTGGCGACGGTGCGTGGCAAGAGCAAGCCGGCGGGTACCGCGCGCGTCAAGCACTGACCAAGCAGGTCAATGTGACCCGAAAATGGCTGAAAACCCGCGCCGTTATTGGGTTTTAGGTTGCGTGGGTAGGGGCTCGCTGGTATAAAAGCACGACTCGCGGAGCTGCCTTGAAGGCGTGCTGGGCGATACGAAATGTGGTCGCGGTCGCCTTGGAAGGGGCCGCGATTGTCGATTCCGCGGCGAGACCGCAAAAGGAGTTCAAAGAATGAATAAAACCGAATTGATCGATGGCGTTGCCGCTGCTGCTGACATCTCCAAGGCTGAAGCTGGTCGCGCCGTCGACGCGGTCGTCAGCGAAATCACCAAGGCCCTCAAGAAGGGCGACTCCGTGACCCTGGTGGGCTTCGGTACGTTCCAGGTCCGCGCCCGTGCCGAGCGCACCGGCCGTAACCCGAAGACCGGCGACACCATCAAGATCGCCGCTTCGAAAAATCCTTCCTTCAAGGCTGGTAAAGCGCTGAAGGATGCCGTAAACTAATCGACTCGCTGGGGTGCTTAGCTCAGCGGTAGAGCGTCTCCTTTACACGGAGAGGGTCGGGGGTTCGAAACCCTCAGCACCCACCAAAGCACCACTGCAAAAGTTTTGATGTGCGGAGCGGTAGTTCAGCTGGTTAGAATGCTGGCCTGTCACGCCGGAGGTCGCGGGTTCGAGTCCCGTCCGCTCCGCCAGTTACATCGAAGCCCCTGAGAGATCGGGGGCTTCGCTTTCTCCGAAGTGATTCGAAGAAGGCACACGGTTTGAAAATGCGGAGCGGTAGTTCAGCTGGTTAGAATGCTGGCCTGTCACGCCGGAGGTCGCGGGTTCGAGTCCCGTCCGCTCCGCCATTCATCCGAGCCCCCTGCGAAAGCAGGGGGCTTTTTTTTTGCCCAAAACAAGCCGCTTTTGACCTCCGTTCCGTCGCGCGATAGCCCATGCGTGCCGCACGCAAGAAAGCCAAACCCCGCCCCCGTTGGGAGCCAGCCCCCGAAGCAGTTACACTGGCCAGCTCGCCCATAGGCCCCGATTCGTCCCAATGCTGCAGAAACTCCGCGACAAGACCTCTGGCTGGATCGTCACCCTGATCATGGGGTTGCTGATGATCCCGTTCCTGTTCGTCATCGACAGCAGCTACCTCGGCGGCATGGGCGCCAACGACGTCGCCCGCGTGCAGGCCCCGCCGAAGTGGTGGACCTCCGCCCCCTCGTGGTGGCCGGCCTCGCTGCTGTGGCAGCACCGCGACATCAGCACCGCGCAGTTCCGCGAGCGCTTCGAGCAGGTGCGCATGCAGACCCGCCAGCAGCAGGGCGAGAACTTCGACGCGCAGCGCTTCGAATCCACCGAAAACAAGCTTGCCGCGCTCGACCAGCTGGTCGACGAGGAAGTCGCGCGCCTAGCCTCCGAACGCGCCGGCGTGGTGGTGAGCGATGAAGCCGTGCGCAATACCATCGCCAGCATTCCGGGCTTCCAGACCAACGGCAAGTTCGATCCGGCCGTCTACCGCGAACAGCTTGCGCGCGGCCTGCCGGCCCGCACGCCGGCGCAGTTCGAGCAGCTCGTGCGCGACAGCCTGCAGCAGTCGCTGATCCCTTCGGCGATCGCCACCTCCGCGTTCTCCAGCAAGGCCGATTTCGAGCGTGCGATTCGCCTGATGGGCGAGACCCGCGACGTCACCCTCGGCGTGCTGCCGCAGCAGGAAATGGACACCGCGCCGGTCAGCGACGAACAGGCCAAGCAGTGGTACGACGCGCACCCGGCCGATTTCCGCCAGCCGGAAATGGTCACCATCGAGTTCGTCGAGCTCAACGGCGCCAACCTGCCGGCCGCCCAGGCCGCCGACGAGGCGACGCTGCGCAAGCGCTATGAAGAAGAGAAGTCGCGCTTCGTCGATGCCGAGCAGCGCCAGGCTTCGCACATCCTGATCGCCGTGCCGGCGAACGCCGATGCCGCCGCGCAGAAGGCCGCTGAAGCGAAGGCCAGCAAGATCGCCGCCGAAGCGCGCCAGCCGGGCGCGGATTTCGCCGCGCTGGCCAAGGCCAATTCGGACGACCCGGGCTCCAAGGACGCCGGTGGCGACCTGGGCTGGGTCGAGAAGGGCGTGATGGTCAAGGCGTTCGAGGACGCGGTGTTCGCCGCCAAGCCGGACGAGATCGTCGGCCCGGTGAAGTCCGAGTTCGGTTACCACATCATTGTCGTGCGCGGCACCAAGGGCGGGCAGGGCAAGTCGTTCGAGGAAGTGCGCGACCAGCTCGCCGCCGAGCAGCTCAAGGCCGATGCCGACAAGACCTACGCCGACCAGAGCGGCAAGCTGGTCGACCTGGTGATGAAGAACCCGACCGAACTGGCCGGCGCCGCGAAGGAAATGAACCTGCCGGTGCAGACGCTCGGCCCGTTCTCGCGCGCCGACGCCAGTGGCATTGCCGCCAACCCGGCCGTGCAGCGCGTGGTGTTCTCCGAGGCCGCCATCCAGGACGGCACCGTCAGCGACCCGATCGAGCTGGCGCCGAACCACAGCGTGCTGGTGCGCGTCACCCAGCACAGCGCCGAGCAGACCCTGCCGCTGGACAAGGTGCGTGAGCGCGTGGTCGCCGCCGTGCAGGCTGATCGCACCAATCAGGCGGCTGCCAAGCAGGCCGAAGCGCTGGTCGAGCGCCTGCGCAAGGGCGAAACGCTGGAAGCCATCGCGCCGGCCGCGCAGCTGCAGGTCAGCCCGCTGCCGACCCTGCAGCGCGGCATGCCGATGCCGACCGCCGCGGCCAACCGCGTGTTCTTCGCCGCGCCGGTGCCGGCCGAAGGCAAGCCTTCGGTGGGCAAGGTCGAGCTGGCTACCGGCCGCTATGCCGTATTCCTGGTCAACAAGGTCACCCCGGGCGACCTGACCAAGCTGCCGCCGGGCCAGTTGGAGACGCTGCAGGGCCAGTTCGCCGGCATGCAGGGCGAGGCCGCGCAGCGCGCCTGGCTGGAAGCGGTGCGCAAGCAGTTCAAGATCACCATCCACGAGGCGCAGCTGTAAGGCGGGCGTCGCGTTCCGGTGGAAGAAAAAGCCCGGCGGATGCCGGGCTTTTTTTTATCCCTCCGCGCCAACGTCGGCCACGAAAAAGCCCGGCTTTCGCCGGGCTTTTCGTCAACGCGGGAACGCGGGCCTCAGCCCACGTCATCCAGGCCGGTCATGCCGAGGATGTTGTAGCCGGCATCGACGTAGGTGACTTCGCCGGTGACGCCCGCGGCCAGGTCCGAGCACAGGAACGCGCCGACGTTGCCGACGTCCTCGATGGTGACAGTCCGACGCAGCGGCGCGTACTGCTCCACGTGGCCGAGGATCTTGCGGAAGCTGCCGATGCCCGAGGCGGCCAGCGTCTTGATCGGGCCGGCCGAGATCGCGTTGACGCGGATGCCTTCGGCGCCGAGGTTCAGCGCCAGGTAGCGCACGGTGGCTTCCAGGCTGGCCTTGGCCACGCCCATGACGTTGTAGTTCGGCAGCGCGCGTTCGGCGCCCAGGTAGCTCAGCGTCAGCACCGAACTCTGGTGGCCGGTCAGCAGCGGGCGCGCGGCCTTGGTCAGCGCGGCCAGCGAGTAGGCCGAGATGTCCTGCGCGATGCGGAAGCCTTCGCGGTCCAGGCCGTCGAGGAAGCCGCCGGCCAGCGCTTCGCGCGGGGCGAAGGCGATCGCGTGGACGAGGATGTCCAGGCGGTCCCAGCGCTTGCCGAGCTCATCGAAGCAGGCCTGGATCTGGGCGTCGTCGGCCACGTCCAGCGGCAGCACGATGTCGCTGCCGAACTGCTCGGCGGCTTTCTGCACGCGCGACTTCAGCTTCTCGTTCTGGTAGGTGAACGCCAGTTCGGCGCCTTCGCGGTGCATGGCCTCGGCGATGCCGCTGGCGATGGAACGTTCGCTGGCGATGCCGGTGATGAGGGCGCGCTTGCCTTGCAGGAAACCCATTTCGTTACTCACAGTGTTGAGTGATCGCCGTAGTGTGCCACGAATGGCCGGATTTCCGTACGGTTGACGGGTGATCCGGATGGCGTCAGGGCTTGGCGTCGAACGCCAGCACCATGCCGGGCTTGAGCACGCTGCCGGCCTTCAGGCCGTTGCGCGAGAGCAGCGTCTTCACCGGGATGCCGTAGCGCTTGGCGATCGTCCAGGCGGATTCGCCGTTGCGCACGGTGTGGGTGCGTGCGCTGGCCGTGGTTTTCTTGCCGGACTTGCGGGGCGTGGCGGGCGTGTCGTCGTCCGCTTCGGCCACGGTGGTGGCCACGACGGTCGGCAGCGGCTCGGCGTCGGCGTTGGCCGCCACCTGCGGATCCAGCGCCGGTGCCAGCAGGGCGCGCTGCGCGCCATTGGCCTTGCTGGCCAGGGCCGGGTTGAGCCGACCGACCATCGTCGGTTCCAGGTCGCGCTGCTTGGCCCACTGCGCGAGCGAGGCGCCGGCGGGCAGGGTGTGTTCGGTGAGGATGGGCACCGGGCGGTCGAGCGCGGCCATCAGGCCGTCCTCGGCCTGCGCCTTGTCGAGCACGCAGGCCAGCGCGTGCAACTTCTCCACATAGGCGTAAGTGACCGGCGACAGGCCGGGCAGCTTGGCCGGCTGCGCGTTCTGCGCGTTCATGCCAGCGCGGCGCAGCGACTGCAGCAGCCGGTACTCGCCGGCGTTGTAGGCCATGATGGTCAGGCGCCAGTCGCCGCCGAACATACCGTACAGCGTCTTGAGATAGCGCACCGCCGCGTCGGTGGAATCCACGGCGGAGAGGCGACCGTCGTAACTCTTGCCCACCGGCACCTGGTGGTTGCGCGCGGTGGTCGCGATGAACTGCCACAGCCCGGCCGGACCGCTGCCGTTGCGCGCGCCGGGGCGGTAGCCGCTTTCGACAAAGGGAATCAGCGCGAACTCGGTCGGCAGGCCGGCCTCGCGCAGCTCATCCACGACATAGCCGAACAACGGCAGGACATCGTCGTCCTCGTTGGCCATGCGCGAGGGGGCGTGGGAGAAATGCTGCTGCCAGCGCGGGCTGGTCTGCTCGGCGTCGCAACCAGCGTCGGCGCGCCCGGCCAGGAAGGTCTGGAAGATGTCGCGGCCGTTGCGCGCGGTGGGCGAGGCGGGCGCCGGCTCGGCGGCCGCGAAGGCGGGCAGCAGCGCGCTGGCGTCCACGGCCGGCGCGGGAGCGGGTTGTGCCGTCGCCGGCGGGGCGGCGGGCGGGTCGTCGGCGGCCTGCCCGGCCAGCGGACACAGCGCCGCGGCAATCAGCCCGGCCAGCAACAGGCGCTTCATGCGCGGAAACCGTCTTTCCAGCGCCGCAAGCCGGCGAACACCTCGACCTCGTCGGCCGGCGCCTGGCCCAGATGGGCGGCGACCGCCTGGCGGATCTGCGCCTGGGCGGTTCGCAGGAACGGGTTGGTCGCCTGTTCGGAAGACAGCGTCGTCGGCAGGGTGGGTCGTGCGGCATCGCGCATGGCCTGGGCCTCTGTGTGGCGGCGCTGCAGGGCCGCGTTGGCGGGATCGACGTGCAGCGCGAAGGCGGCGTTGCCGAGGGTGTATTCGTGGCCGCAGCAGACCTCGGTCTGGCCCGGCAGGGCGGCAAGGCGGCTCAGGGAGCCCAGCATCTGGGCGGGCGTACCTTCGAACATCCGCCCACAGCCCAGGCTGAACAAGGTGTCGCCGCAGAACAGCCGGCCACCGCCCACGTAGGCGACATGGCTGAGCGTGTGCCCCGGTACCGCGAGCACCTCGAAGGTTTCGCCGAGCAGGTCCAGGCGGTCGCCATCGGCCACGCGGTGGGTCGCGCTGTCGATGCGCGGGTCTTCCGGGGCGTAGACGGCCAGGCCCGGCCAGCGCGCCCGCAGTTCCGGGACGCCGCCGATGTGGTCGTTATGGTGATGGGTGAGCAGCACCGCCTCGGGTGCCCAGCCTTCGGACTGCGCGGCGGCCAGCACGGGCGCCGCCTGTCCGGGATCGACCACGATCGCGCGGCCATCCTCGCTGACCAGCGCCCAGATGTAATTGTCCTCGAATGCGGGCAGGGCGCTCAGTCGCATAGAATTGGAACATGCCTTTCGTGTCGCTCCCCCGTCAAGCCGGTGTCTCATCCTGGTTTGATATCGGGGCGGGGCGGGCGCTGCTGGACGCCGAGCAGCCCGGCATCCTGAACGGTTTGCGCAGCCGCCCGGCCCAGCCGTGGCTGTGGATCGGCCCGGTCGCGCCCACGGGCGAGCGTCCCGACCTGCAGGCCCGCGGCATCCGCCTGCGGCCGGGCATGGTCCCGGGCAGCTTCGCCGGCGACCTGCATTGCACGCTGCCGCTGCCGCTGGTGGCCGAGAGCGTCCAGTCCATCGTCCTGCAGCATGTGCCGCTGGCCGGCATCGAACCGCTGCTGGCCGAATGCGAGCGCATCCTGATGCCGGGCGGGCGGTTGTGGGTCTATGCGCTCAACCCGTTCAGCCCGTACCGTTTGCGCTGGCGCCGCCATGGGCCGCAGGTGATGCAGCCGCTGCGCTGGCGTGCCCTGGTGCAGGGCGCGGGGCTGCGCTGCCTCGGCCAGGCGGGCTACCTGGGCACCACCTGGCGCGTGGAAGCCGGCGCCGAGGCGGAAGCCGCCGGCTCGGCGCCGTGGCGCGCGGTGTGCGTGATCGAGGCGGAGAAGCGCGTGATCGCCCCGGTTGGCCCGGTGCCGGCAGGGGTGAACTGGCGACGCCCGGTCGCCACCATCTGATGTATTCGTGTCCTTTGGGGAACCATGAAGTCGATTGAAATCCACACCGACGGCTCCTGCCTCGGCAATCCCGGCCCTGGCGGCTGGGCGGCGCTGCTGCGCTACAACGGGCGCGAGAAGGCGCTGTCGGGCGGCGAGCCCAACACCACCAACAACCGCATGGAGCTGATGGGGGCGATCATGGCGCTGGAAGCGCTGACCGAACCCTGCCAGATCATCCTGCACACCGATTCGCAGTACGTGCGCCAGGGCATCACCGAATGGATGGCCGGCTGGCTGCGCCGGCAGTGGAAGACCGCCGGCGGCGATCCGGTGAAGAACCGCGAGCTGTGGGAGCGCCTGCACCAGGCGACGCTGCGGCACAAGATCGATTGGCGCTGGGTGAAGGGTCACAATGGCGACCCGGACAACGAGCGCGTCGACCAGCTCGCCCGTGCCCAGGCCGTGGCCCAGCGCCATGCCACTCCCGCCAGCTGAGGGCCGCATGCGCCAGATCATCCTCGATACCGAAACCACCGGCCTGGAATGGCGAAAGGGCAACCGCATCGTCGAACTCGGCGCGGTGGAGCTGCTGGAGCGTCGCCCCAGCGGCAACAACTTCCACCGCTACCTCAAGCCGGATTGCGACTTCGAGCCCGGCGCGCAGGAAGTCACCGGCCTGACGCTGGAGTTCCTCGCCGACAAGCCGGCCTTCGAGGACGTGGTGGACGAGTTCCTCGCCTTCATCGATGGCGCCGAGCTGATCATCCACAACGCGCAGTTCGACCTGGGCTTCCTCGACGCCGAGCTCGCACGGCTGGGCGAGGGCTACGGCCGCATCCTGGACCGCTGCACGGTGATCGATACGCTGGTGATGGCGCGCGAGCGTTATCCCGGGCAGCGCAACTCGCTCGATGCGCTGTGCAAGCGCCTGGGCGTGGACAACACGCACCGCCAGCTGCACGGCGCGCTGCTCGACTCGCAGATCCTCGGCGAGGTGTACCTGGCGCTGACCTCCGGCCAGGAAGAGATCGGCTTTGCGCCGCTGGAGAGCGAAGCGGCCGCCGGGGCCGGCGTGGCGTTCAGCACGTCGGTGCTGCTGCCGCGCCCGCGCGTGGTGGCCACGGCTTCCGAGCTGGAAGCGCACGAAGCTCGGCTGGCCAAGCTGCGCAAGAAGGCCGGGCGCGCGCTGTGGGACGCGCCGGAAGAGATCGAAGCGCCGGCGGTGGCGGCCGGCTGAGCCGCCGCGCTGCCCTCAGTGGCAGCGCACGAGGATGGCGGTGATGTTGTCCGAACCGCCGCCATCGAGCGCGGCGGCAATCAGCGAATCCACGCATTCCTGCGCGCTGCATTCCTCGTAGGCGAGGGCATCGGCGATGCCCGCGTCGTCCACTTCCTCGGTCAGCCCGTCACTGCACAGCAGCAGCTGCATGCCCGGGCGCAGCTCGCCGGTCATCGTCGCCACGTTTAGATGCGCCGGGTCGGTGACGCCCAGCGCCTGCGTGACCACGTTGCGATGCGGATGCGCGCGGGCCTGTTCGCTGGTCAGGCTGCCCTGGGCGACGAGTTCCTGCACGTAGCTGTGGTCCTGGCTGAGCTGGGCCAGGCGCCCTTCGCGCCACAGGTAGGCGCGGCTGTCGCCGACCCAGGCCACTTCGAAGCGGTTGCCCTGCACGCGCGCGGCCACCACGGTGGTGCCCATCGGCAGGGTGTCGTTGCGGCGGCGCGAGGCACGGATGATTTCCTCGTCGGCCACGCGGATCGCCTGTTCCAGCGGCGTACCGGCGCGGATCTCGCGCACGATGGTCTCGCGGGCCAGCGCGCTGGCCAGTTCGCCGCAGGCGTGGCCGCCCATCCCGTCGGCCACCAACCACAGGCCCAGCTCGCTGTCGCCGTAATAGGTGTCTTCGTTCAGTTCGCGGCGCAGACCGCTATGGGTCAGGTGTCCGAATTCGAGCATGGTGCGGCGGCAAGGGGTTTGGCTGCGAAATTGAACGCCATCATCGCGGCCGGCCGGACATCCGGCAACCTGCGGTGCAATACCGCGGCAGGTGCGCGGTGGGCGAACGGATCGCTTGTCCGCGCGCGCAATGCCCCGTATCATGCACGGCCCCGGTTCGCCGGGGACCACCCGGGAAGGTGGCAGAGCGGTTGAATGTACCTGACTCGAAATCAGGCAGGCGTTTATAGCGCCTCGGGGGTTCGAATCCCCCCCTTCCCGCCAGCATCCTACAAAGCCCCCGCAAGGGGGCTTTGTTTTGCCTGCAGCCATGCCGTCCACGTGCGGGGCGCTAGACTGCACTTCTTTCCGCGCAACCGGTAACCGCCATGTCCGAAATCCTCGTGCCCGTCTCTTTCGGTGAACTGCTCGACAAGATCGCCATCCTGCAGATCAAGTCCGAGCGCATGAGCGACGAAGCCAAGCTGCTCAACGTGCGCAACGAGCTCAGCGCGCTGGAGAAGACCTGGATGGCGCACCCGGCCGCCGGCCACGACATCGCCCGCCTGCGCGCCGACCTGAAGGCGGTCAACGAGCGCCTGTGGGTGATCGAGGACGACATCCGCATCAAGGAGAAGGCGCAGGCCTTCGACGAGGAGTTCATCCGCCTGGCCCGCAGCGTGTACTTCGAGAACGACGAGCGCGCGCGGATCAAGAAGGAGATCAACCTGGCGCTGGGTTCGAGCTACGTGGAAGAGAAGTCCTACCAGGATTACCGCGCGGGCGCGTAAGCGCCCGGCCAGCGAACCTGCCGACGGGCGCCGCGAGGCGCCCGTTGTCGTTTCAGCGGCCGTGGTCGGCGCGGTAGCGCTCGAATGCGGCGATGGCGTCGTCCACGGTCACCAGCGCCATGACGTCGTCGAACTCGATCTTCGTGCCCCAGGCCAGCGCGTCGGCCGGCTTGCCGAGGAACTTGCGCGCGGCATCGTCGTAGCGGTCCACGCAATAGCGGCGATCGGAGTAAGGGCCGCTGCGGTGCGGGTTGCTGGCCGCGTGCAGGCCGAGGACCTTGGTGCCCATCGCGTTGCCGATGTGCATCGGCCCCGAGTCCGGGGTGACCAGCAGCTGCGCGCGCGCCAGCAGGGCCGGCAGCTGCTTGAGGGTGTCCTTGCCGACCAGGTCCAGCGCCGGGGTTTCGAGCTGGGCCTGGATGGCGTCGGCGGTCTGCCGTTCCAGTTCGCTGCGCCCGCCGCACAGCACCACCCGCCAGCCCTGGCGCGCGGCGTGGTTGGCCAGCGCGGCGTGGCGGTCCGGGTACCAGTTGCGGCGCACATGGCTGGAGCACGGGGAGATCATCAGCACCGGGCGGCCGTCCTCGGGCCACTGCGCTGCGGCCCATTCCCACGCCTCGGCCGGCACCGGCAGGTCCCAGCGCACGGTGTCCTGGCGCAGGCCCAGCGGCTCGCAGAAGCTGCCGATCGCGTCGAGGACGTGGATGCCGGGGCGGTCGGGGATGCGCTCGTTGACGAACAGCCCGTGCAAATCCTTCGAGCGGCTGCGGTCGTAGCCCACGCGGCGGCGCGCACGGATGAAGGCCGACAGCACGTTCGCGCGGAACGCCACCTGCATCTGCAGCAAGGCATCGAAGCGGCCCAGCGGGGCGAGTTCGCGGCCGAGCGCGCGCATGCCGGCCAGGCCGCTGCGCTTGTCGTAGGTGTGGAAGGTGACGCCTTGCAGGCCGTCGAGCAGCTTGCGCCCGGCCGGATCGATCACCCAGTGCATCGGCGCATCGGGCCAGGCCTGCTGCAGGGTGCGCACCAGCGGCACCACGTGGGTGACATCGCCCAGGGCCGATAGCCGCAGCAAACACAGGGTAGGGGACGCTGGCGCCATGGTGTTGTTAGACTCGATGGAATGGTTGCCTTCGACGCCACTGAAGCGCTGACGCCGTGCCGCGAGGGCCGCGGATACGGCGCCATTCTGTTCGACCGTCAGCGACTGCGGCAAGCCGATCCTTCCTTGTTCTCGCCCGCGCGCTGGGGCGACAAGGCGCGCCCGGTGGGCGAGGGTGGTCGCGGCGGCGCGTGGTTCGTCGATGCGCCTTTCGGCCACTGCGTGCTGCGGCAATACCTCCGCGGCGGCCTGGCCGCCCAGCTCAGCCGCGACCACTACCTGTGGCAGGGCGCCAACCGCACGCGCAGTTTTGCCGAGTTCCGGCTGATGCGCGCACTGGTGGCGCGCAAGCTGCCGGTGCCGCGCCCGCTGGCGGCCTTCTACATGCGCGAGGGCCTGCGCTACCGCGCGGCCATCCTCATGGAGAGGCTGGAGGGCGTGCGCTCGCTGGCCGACCGCGCGCTGGTGGCCGGGCATGGCGCCCCCTGGGAGGAGACCGGCCGGCTGATCGCGCGCTTCCATCGCGCCGGCCTGGACCATGCCGACCTCAACGCGCACAACATCCTGTTCGACGGCAACGGCCACGGCTGGCTGATCGATTTCGACCGCGGCGTGCTGCGCATCCCCGCCACTGGCTGGCGCGAGGCCAACCTGGCGCGCCTGCTGCGTTCGCTGCACAAGCTGCGCGGCGAGCGCAGCCGCGAGGAAGTCGACAAGGATTTCGCCCGCCTGCGCCGCGCCTACGACCTGGCCTGGAACCGGGGATACTGAGATGGCCTGGTCGCTGCGTTTCCAAGGGGTGGGCAACGCCTCGGCGGTGGAGCTCGGCTCGCCGATGTCCACGATCGAGCGCGACGGCGCGCCGTGGCTGACCATCGACTGCGGCGCCGAGGGCCTGACCGCCTTCCAGGCCACCTACGGCCACCTGCCGCGGGCGATCTTCGTCACCCATGTGCACCTGGACCACGTCGCCGGCTTCGAGCGCCTGTTCGTGGACAGCTATTTCTCCGAACGGCGTGGCCAGACGCGGCTGTACGTGCCGGCCACCGTGGTGCCGCTGCTGCACCGCCGCGTGGGCGATTACCCGAACGTGCTGGCCGAAGGCGGCGCGAACTTCTGGGATGCCTTCCAGTTGATCCCGGTGGGCGATGCGTTCTGGCACGACGACGTGCGCCTGGAAGTGTTCGCCGCGCGCCACCACTGGCCCGAGACCGCCTACGGCCTGCGCCTGAAGGGCGCACTGGCGTGGACGGGCGACACCCGTCCGATTCCCGAAGTGCTGGCCCGTTATGCCGATGCGGACGAACTGATCGCGCATGACTGCGGCCTTCACGGCAACCCGTCGCATACTGGCGTGGACGACCTGGAGCGGGAATATCCCGCCGCGCTGCGCCAACGCATGATGCTCTACCACTACGCCAGCCATGCCGATGCCGAAAGCCTGCGCGCGCGCGGGCACCGGGTCGCGCGCCCGGGCGAAACGGTGGCATTGGCCGAGCCCAGCGCCGAGCGCCGGCAGCCGGCATGAACGCCCGGCCGCAGGTGGCAGGCCTGCCGGGGTTGCGCGACCGTCGCCAGCGTCCCCTGCGCGATCTGCGGTTGTCGGTGATCGAAGCCTGCAATTTCCGCTGCGGCTATTGCATGCCGGCCGACCGCATCGCCGACGACCACGGCCTGGACAGCGCCGGGCGCCTGGACTTCGCGCAGATCGAAACCCTGGTGCGCGCGTTCGCCCGGCAAGGGGTGAGCAAGCTGCGCCTGACCGGCGGCGAGCCGCTGCTGCGTCGCGATTTGCCGGCGCTGGTGGCGCGGCTGGTCGCCATCGAGGGCATCGAGGACGTGGCGATGACCACCAACGGCGCGCTGCTCGCCCGGCATGCCAAGGCACTATGCGAGGCAGGCCTGGGCCGGGTGACGGTGAGCCTGGATGCGCTGGAGCCGGCGTTGTTCGCGCGCCTGTCCGGCGAGCGCGGGCGCATCGGCGACGTGCTGGCCGGCATCGATGCGGCGGCGGCCGCCGGGTTGCCGGTCAAGCTCAACAGCGTGATCCAGCGCGGGGTCAACGAAGACCAGGTGTTGCCGCTGGTCGAGCACTTCCGTGGCAGCGGTCACGTGCTGCGTTTCATCGAATACATGGACGTGGGTACCTGCAATGGCTGGCAGGCCGGCGAGGTGGTGCCTTCGTCCGAGTTGCATGCGCGCATCCACGCGCGCTGGCCGCTGCGCGCGCTCGATGCGCAGTACCGCGGCGAGGTGGCCGAGCGGCATGCGTTTGCCGATGGCGCTGGCGAGATCGGTTTCGTCAGTTCGATCACCGCGCCGTTCTGCGGCGATTGCCATCGCGCGCGGGTGTCGGCCGATGGCCAGTTGTATACCTGCCTGTTCGCCGGCCAGGGCCGCGATTTGCGTCCGGCGCTGGCGCACGGCGAAGCGGCGTTGGCCGATGCGATCGCCGGCATCTGGCAGGCGCGCGACGATCGTTACAGCGAATTGCGCGGGAGTCCGCGGGCCGGTCGTCGGCACGTGGAGATGTTCCTGGTGGGAGGTTGAGGGTGGCGGTATCGAAAAAGGGGAAGCGCACGCTGACCCATCTGGACGCCGCCGGCCAGCCGGCGATGGTGGACGTCACCGACAAGGCGGTCAGCTCGCGCAGCGCGGTGGCCGAGTCGCGCGTGCGCTTTCCCGCCGAGGTGGCGCGGCAGCTGCGCGCCGATGCCTTGCGCAGCGCCAAGGGCGGCATCGTGGATACGGCGGTGATCGCCGGCACGATGGCGGTGAAGCGGACGCACGAGTTGATTCCGTTCTGCCATCCGTTGCCGATCGACGGCTGCCGCATCGTCATCGAATGGGCGGGCGAGCAGGTGTTGCGGATCGAGTGCACGGTGCGCAGCACGCATCGCACGGGCGTGGAGATGGAAGCGCTGACGGGCGCGAGCGTGGCGGCGTTGACGGTCTACGACATGTGCAAGGCGTTGTCGCACGCGATGGTGATCGGCCCGACGAAACTGCTGGGCAAGCGGGGCGGTCGTCGCGACGTGGGGCGTGCGCCGTGAGCGTGGCGGTGAAGGTGCTGTATTTCGCCAGCCTGCGCGAGCGGGCGGGGCTTGGCGAGGAGCTGTGCGAAACCGCTGCGGGCGACCTGGCCGGGTTGTACGAGGAGCTATCCGCGCGGCATGGGCTGGGCTGGCCGCGCGCGCAGTTGCGCGTGGCGGTGGATGGGGCATTCGCCGAGTGGTCCGCGCCGCTGCGCGCGGGCAGCGAGGTGGTGTTCATTCCGCCGGTGTCGGGAGGGTGAGCGGTGGCTGATTTCTCTTTGCATGCCGTGCCGTTCGACGTCCAGGTGTTGCGCGCGCCGCTGGCGCATTCGCGCGCCGGGGCGTATGCGAGTTTCGAAGGGTGGGTGCGCGATCACCACGAGGGGCGCGCGGTCGCCGGGTTGTTCTACGAGGCGTATGTGGCGCTGGCCGAGGCCGAGGGCGCGAAAGTGCTGGCCGAGGCGCGGGCGAAGTTCGACATCGTGGAGGTGCGGTGTGCGCATCGGGTCGGCGAGCTGGCCGTCGGCGATCTGGCGGTGTGGGTCGGGGTGACGGCGGCGCATCGCGATGCGGCGTTTGCGGCTTGCCGCTATGTGATCGATGAGGTCAAGGCGCGGGTGCCTGTGTGGAAGCGCGAGCGCTATGTCGAGGGGGATGCGGGGTGGTTGCATCCATTGTGATCTGAGGCGCGGCTGTTCTGTTTTTGTCGCGCGGCGCCCGGGGGCCATGCCCTGGCGGGGGACGCCAAAAACTGCATCCATGCGGGGCTCGTCAGGCGACATCCATGTCGCCCGACGCCCCCGCCAGGGCATGGCCCCCGGACGCCCCACGGATAGCCACGACCGGACACGGGAAAACAAAAGCCGCGGCGTCGGCCACGGCTGGATGTCATCTGGTGGAAAGCCCCCCTTCTGTTAAGGGGGGCGCGGCGAAGCCGCGGGGGATAGGCGAGGCGGAAGCTGGGGCCCGAAGTTTGCGCAGCAAACTTTGGGGGCTAAGCCCGCGCAGCGGGATTAGCCGCGAGCGAAGGCGCGGGGGATAGGCGAGGCAGAAGCCGGGGCCCGAAGTTTGCGCAGCAAACTTTGGGGGCTAAGCCCGCGCAGCGGGATTGGCCGCGCCTCATCGCCCTGAAAGGGCGATGGCCCCGCCGGCTGACCTCGGCGCCCGCGTCGATCGATACCGTTGCTGCCTTCCGGCCCTGGCGGGATTTTCGACCTAGCGTCGCGAGGGGCCGACGGGGCCACCATAGAGACGAAACCGCGCCTGGGGCGCGGCTTTGGTGAGGTCTGCCGGGCGGGAGTCGTCCTGTCGGATGACTCGGGACCGCAGGCGGCGACCGATGCCCGGCATTGTAGCCGCTGGCCCCTGTCGCCGCCAGCCCGCGAGCCCGTGCGGGGTGTTGCGGCCGGTGCGTGAACTCCCGTTTCACGAGGCCGTTGCTAGCGTCCGGCACGGTGGCGCGGGCGCTTCATCGCCCGATGCCCCTAGGAGACAGGGGCCAGCGGTCGCGTCGATGGCGCGACCGGCAGCAACGGGAAGGGCTGACATGCGTCGTCTGCATTCCGTGGTATCGCCTCGCGCTTCGGCTTCGCACGGCCGCGCGTTCCCTCGCATCCGTCGCCACCAGTTGACCCTGGCCCTGTGGCTGGCATTGCCCGCCAGTGCGGCATGGGCCGATTGCGTGGACGACGGCGCCGGCAACGTCACCTGCAGCAACGTGGTGAACGCCTACAGCGCCGACGGCGCCGCCGAGCTGCGCATCAACATCGAGCAGAACACCAGTTTCAACGGCCCGCTCGATGTGTCCAACGTCGGCGTGCTCAGCATCAGCAACGGCAGCAGCACCGTGACCGGCGGCAACCTGCAATCGGTATCGCTGTTGAACATTCCCAATGGGGTGTTCCTCAACAACGGCAACATCAACGGCACGTTCACCATTTCGGGAGGCGGCAGCCACTTCCTGCTCAATTACCTGGTGGGCGGGCGCTTCAACGGGCCCATCGTGCTGGAAGGCGATGGCAACAACACGATCTACAACTACGGCACGCTCAACCCCACCGTGCAGGTCAACGGCACCGGCGTCACCGTGCTGCAGAACATGTCCAGCGACGGCTCGGAGGCGACGATGAACGGCGGCTTCGTCGTCGTCGGCATCGGGCAGACGCAGATCACCAACGGCGGGCGCATCCAGAACGGCTCGATCACCACCGGCTCGGGCAACGATTTCATCAACAACCTGCCGACCGGCACCATCAACAGCGACGTGCTGCAGGGCGATGGCAACGACACGTTCTACATGAGCGGCGGCCAGGTGAATCGCGATATCCACCAGGGCAACGGCGACGACTGGTTCTCGCTGGCCGACGGCCAGATCAATGCATCCATCCTCGCCGAGGCCGGCAACGATTACCTGGTGTGGACCGGCGGACTGGTCAATGCGATCGACATGGGCAGCGAAGACGACCGTGCCGATTTCCGCGGCCTCACCGATACGCAGCTGCGCGCGATCCCCATCGACGGCGGGCTCGGCAACGATTCGCTGTACTGGTTCAACACGCAGGGCACGCGGCCCGATCGCCTGCTCAACTGGGAGCTGGTCGACCTGCGGTCCAATTCGCAGCTGACGATGGGGCCGGACCTGGTGCTCGGCGACAGCGGCACCGGCGCGGGCACGCTGGCGCTGGATGCCACCAGCATCCTGTTTGCGGGCAACGGCGCGTTCTCGATCCGGCCGGCGGTGGCGGGCAGCCGCGTGCTGGTGTCCAGCGCCGGCACGCTCGATCTCACCAACGGCGGGAACTCGGTCAACGACAGCCTGACCATCGTCGGCGATTACGTCGGGCGCGATGGCCTGCTGAAACTGCAGACGGAACTCGCCGAAGGCCAGCCCCCTTCCGACAAGCTGGTGATCGACGGCGGCAGCGCGACGGGCGCCACGCGCATCGGCGTGACGAATGTCGGCGGTACCGGCGGGCTGACCACCGGCGACGGCATCCTGGTGGTGCAGGCGCTCAATGGCGCTACCAGCAGCACGAGCGCCTTCACCTTGGCCGATCGCGTCGTTTACGGTCCCTACGAATACCTGTTGTTCCGTGGCGGCGACAGTTCCACCGACAGCTGGTTCCTGCGCAACACGGTGCCGCCGACCGTTCCACCGACCGTGCCTCCCACGGTGCCGCCGACCGTGCCACCGACTGTTCCGCCCACTGTTCCGCCCACCGTTCCTCCGACGGTGCCGCCCACCGTGCCGCCACCTCCACCGCCGCCGCCGATCTCACCACC
>NZ_LLXU01000117.1 GCF_001431645.1 Stenotrophomonas panacihumi
GAGTCGAACAGGACGTTCGCCCGAAGCCGTGACGCCCATACCCGCCAGGGCGGTGCCCGCACCGTAAGTCAGTGCTACTACCCGCACCGCACCGCCACCAAACCCCGCAAACTGGCCCGCCCCCTCCCCAGTATGTATAATTCGTACATACTTTCTGGAGCCTACCCATGGAAGCCACCGTCGCCGAACGCGGCCAGATCACCCTCCCCAAGACCGTGCGCGACGCGCTCGGCCTGACCAAGGGCAGCGTGCTCAAGGTCGAGCTGGAAGGCAGCCGCATCGTCCTGCGCAAGAGCGTGGACGACGCCATCTCCCGCGTCCGCGGCAAGTTCGCCCTGGACCCGTCCGCCGGCCCGGAGCAGGGCTGAGCCGATGATCGCCATCGACGCCCCCGTGCTGGTGCAGTTGCTGACCAATGGCCAGCAGGCCGACGCCGCCGAGGCGTGCCTGCGCCAGTGCCTGGGCAACGGCCGCGTGGTCGTCAGCGACGCGGCCCTGGCCGAGCTGTGCGCGGCGCTGCGCAATGGCGCCGAAGCGCTCGGCGCGCTGGAAGAGATGGGCGTGCACTTCAACCCGGTCGAGGCCAAGTCGGCATTGCGCGCCGGCGAGATGCAGCGCCGCTCGCGCCAGCGCGGCGGCGAGGCCCGGCCGCTGGCCGATTTCCTCGTCGGCGCCCACGCACTGCTGCAGTGCGATGGCCTGATCACCCTGGACACGAATTTTTATCGCGACTACTTCAAGGGCCTGAAGCTGATCGTGCCGCAAGCCTGAGCCCAAACCACCGAATCCTTTTTACGATTCCCGGAGTGTTGTCATGTTGGAAGCCTATCGCCACCACGTCGCCGAACGCGCCGCGCTCGGCATCCCGCCGCTGCCGCTGAGCGCGCAGCAGACCGCGGATGTCATCGAACTGCTGAAGAACCCGCCCGCCGGCGAGGAAGCCTTCCTGGTCGACCTCATCACCCATCGCGTGCCGGCCGGCGTCGACGACGCCGCCAAGGTCAAGGCCTCCTACCTGGCCGCCGTGGCCTTCGGTACCGAGAAGACCCCGCTGCTCACCGCGCAGCGCGCCACCGAACTGCTGGGCACCATGCTCGGCGGCTACAACATCCACCCGCTGATCGAGCTGCTCGACAACGCCGAGCTCGGCGCCGTGGCGGCCGAAGGCCTGAAGCACACGCTGCTGGTGTTCGATGCCTTCCATGACGTGCAGGAGAAGGCCGAGAAGGGCAACGCCCACGCGCAGGCCGTGCTGAAGAGCTGGGCCGAGGCCGAGTGGTTCACCAGCAAGCCGGAAGTGCCGCAGAGCCTGACCATCACCGTGTTCAAGGTGCCGGGCGAAACCAACACCGACGACCTGTCGCCGGCGCCGGACGCCACCACCCGCCCGGACATCCCGCTGCACGCGCTGGCGATGCTGAAGAACAAGCGTCCCGATGCGCCGTTCACCCCGGAAGAAGACGGCAAGCGCGGCCCGATCCAGCAGATCCTGGACCTGAAGGAAAAGGGCCACCTGGTCGCCTACGTCGGCGACGTCGTCGGCACCGGCTCCAGCCGCAAGTCCGCCACCAACTCGGTGCTGTGGTTCACCGGCGAGGACATCCCGTTCATCCCGAACAAGCGCTTCGGCGGCGTGTGCCTGGGTTCGAAGATCGCCCCGATCTTCTACAACACCATGGAAGACGCCGGCGCGCTGCCGATCGAACTCGACGTCTCGCAGATGGAGCACGGCGATGTCATCGAGCTGCGCCCGTATGACGGCAAGGCGCTGAAGAACGGCGAAGTCATCGCCGAGTTCGAACTCAAGAGCGACGTGCTGCTGGACGAAGTGCGCGCCGGTGGCCGCATCCCGCTCATCATCGGCCGCGGCCTCACCGCCAAGGCGCGCGAAGCGCTGAAGCTGCCGGTCACCGACCTGTTCCGCCTGCCGGTCAACCCGCCGGACACCGGCAAGGGCTTCTCGCTGGCGCAGAAGATGGTCGGCCGCGCGTGCGGCCTGCCGGAAGGCCAGGGCATGCGCCCGGGCACCTATTGCGAGCCGAAGATGACCTCGGTCGGTTCGCAGGACACCACCGGCCCGATGACCCGCGACGAGCTGAAGGACCTGGCCTGCCTGGGCTTCTCGGCCGACCTGGTGATGCAGTCGTTCTGCCACACCGCCGCCTACCCGAAGCCGGTGGACGTGAAGACCCACCACACGCTGCCGGAGTTCATCTCCACCCGCGGCGGCGTTTCGCTGCGTCCCGGCGATGGCGTGATCCACAGCTGGCTCAACCGCATGCTGCTGCCCGACACCGTCGGCACCGGCGGCGACTCGCACACCCGCTTCCCGATCGGCATCTCGTTCCCGGCCGGCTCGGGCCTGGTCGCCTTCGCCGCGGCCACCGGCGTGATGCCGCTGGACATGCCCGAATCGGTGCTGGTCCGCTTCAAGGGCCAGATGCAGCCGGGCGTGACCCTGCGTGACCTGGTCAACGCCATCCCGCTGTACGCGATCAAGCAGGGCCTGCTGACGGTTGCCAAGCAGGGCAAGAAGAACATCTTCTCCGGCCGCATCCTCGAGATCGAAGGCCTGCCGGACCTGAAGGTGGAGCAGGCGTTCGAGCTGTCCGACGCCTCGGCCGAACGTTCGGCCGCCGGCTGCACGGTGCACCTCAACAAGGAACCGATCATCGAGTACCTCACCAGCAACATCACGCTGCTGAAGTGGATGATCGCCGAAGGCTATGCCGACGCCCGCACCCTGGGTCGCCGCATCAAGAAGATGGAAGAGTGGCTGGCCAACCCGCAGCTGCTGGAGCCGGATGCCGACGCCGAGTACGCGGCGGTCATCGAGATCGACCTGGCCGACGTGCATGAGCCGATCGTGGCCTGCCCGAACGACCCGGACGACGTGAAGACCCTGTCCGAAGTGGCCGGCGCGCAGATCGACGAAGTGTTCATCGGCTCGTGCATGACCAACATCGGCCACTTCCGCGCGGCCGCCAAGCTGCTGGAAGGCAAGCGCGACATCCCGACCCGCCTGTGGGTCGCGCCGCCGACCAAGATGGACGCCTCGGAGCTGACCAAGGAAGGCCACTACGGCACGTTCGGCACCGCCGGTGCGCGCATGGAAATGCCGGGCTGCTCGCTGTGCATGGGCAACCAGGCGCAGGCGCGCGAGGGCGCCACGGTGTTCTCGACCTCCACCCGCAACTTCCCGAACCGCCTGGGCCGCAACACCAACGTGTACCTGGGTTCGGCGGAGCTGGCGGCGATCTGCTCGCGCCTGGGCAAGATCCCGAGCAAGGACGAGTACATGGCGGACATCGGCGTGATCAACAGCAAGGGCGCCGAGATCTACCGCTACATGAACTTCGACCAGATCCAGGATTACCAGGAAGTGGCCGATACCGTCGAGGCGTAAGCCGCGCGGCAAGGAATGCGAAAAGCCCGGCGAAAGCCGGGCTTTTTGTTTGGATTGCCGCACCGCTCACCGCGCTGCATGCCGGAACGGCCACGGGTCGTCATCGCCCGCGCCGCCGCGTTCGGCGCACACCGCGCGGAACATCTCCACGAACGCCGATTGCTGCCGGGTAGGGTGCCAGTCCGCGCGGGTGGTCAGGCCGATGCGCCGGCGCAGGCCTTCGCCGGCGCTGGCCAGTTCGGCCATCAATCCGGCGCGGCGTTCGATCAGGAACTGGTCGCGCGACATCAGCGTCAGCCAATCGTCCTCCAACAGCAGTCCGCGCGTGACCAGTACCGAGCCGCACTCGATGCGCGGCGGCGGCGGTTCATGGCCGTGGTCGCGAAACATGCGCTCCCAGCGCGCCCGCACCGGCGCGCCCGTGGCGGCGATCACCCAGGGGTAGTCGAGCAGTCGCTCGAACGCGAAGCGCTTGCCGGCCAGCGGATGGCCGGCACGCGCGACGATCACCGGGTCGTCGTCGAACAGGCCTTCCTGCACGACGTCGCGCACGGGCAGGCGGTCGCGCATCGCGCCCACCAGCAGGTCGAGGTTGCCCTCGCGCAGGTCGTTGAGCACTTCGGCATACGGGCCTTCGACCACGTTGATGCGCGCATTCGGATAGGCCCGCGAGAACCGCGCCAGCACCTGCGGCAGCAGGATCGCGCGGGCCAGCGGCATCACGCCCAGCGCGATGCGCCCGCCGCGCTCCGAGCGCAGCGACGCCAGCTCATCCACCCCGGCCGACAGTTCGGCCAGCGCCAGCCGCACCAGCCGCAGCATGCGCGTGGCGGCCGGCGTGGATTGCACGGTCTTGCCGCGGCGCAGGGTCAGCGGCACTTCGATCAGCTCGGAGAGGTCGTGCACCGCGCGATACACCGCGGGCTGCGAAACACCGCTGCGCGCCGCCGCCAGCGAGTAATTGCCCGCCTGGTCCACTGCGGTCAGCGCGCGCAGCTGGCCGAGTGCCACGCGCCGCTCCAGCCCGGCCAGCGCGGGCAGGCGCTGCGAGCGCCGTGCCAGCCGCACGCCATGCGCGATGTACGCCAACGCGCGTTCGATGCGCGGCACCAGCAGTTGCGCCGCTTCGGTGGGCGCCATGCCGCCGGGTTGGCGGTCGAACAGCGGCGATTGCAGCTGTCGCTCCAACTTGGCAATGGCCTGGGTGAGCGCGGGCTGCGAAAGATTCACCTGCGGCGCGGCCGCGCTGATGCCGCCATGAGCGACCACCACGGTGAGCGCGTGGAGATGGCGAAGGTTCAGGTCGGGGAGCTGCTCCATGGATCAACTATAACCAAAACCAATGGCTCTCTCGGAAAACGATCTTGAGCCCCGGCGGGTGCGGCGGACAGACTCGGTCATCCCTAACGAAGGATGGATGGATGTCACGGGTCGTCACCCACATCGAACGCACCGATCTCGCCCTCGTCGACGGCCTCGCCGACGCCGGCGTGGCTACGGTCCACGAGGCCCAGGGCCGTAGCGGCCTGCTGCATCCGCGCGTGCGCCCGGTCTACACCGGTGCGCGTATCGCCGGCACCGCCGTCACCGTCTCCGTGCCGCCGGGCGACAACTGGATGATGCATGTGGCCATCGAGCAACTGCGCGAGGGCGACGTGCTGGTGGTGGCGCCGACCAGCGAATGCTGCGATGGCTATTTCGGCGACCTGCTCGCCACGTCCGCCCAGGCACGCGGCTGCCGCGGACTGGTCATCGATGCCGGCGTGCGCGACGTGCGCGACCTGACGGCGATGGGTTTCCCGGTCTGGAGCCGCGCCATCCACGCGCAGGGCACGGTCAAGGAAACGCTGGGCTCGGTGAACGTGCCCCTGGTGTGCGCCGGTGCGCTGGTGCAGCCGGGCGACGTGGTGGTGGCCGACGACGATGGCGTGTGCGTGGTGCCGCGTGCCGACGCGGCGCGCGTGCTGGCCGAGGCGCAGGCTCGCGAAGCCCGGGAAGCGGAAAAGCGCGAACGCCTGGCGCGCGGCGAGCTCGGCCTGGACATCTACAACATGCGCGAACGGCTGGCCGCCAAGGGCCTGACCTATGTCTGAGCCGGTGCGCGCGATGTGGATGCGGGGCGGCACGTCGAAGGGCGGGTTCTTCCTCGCCGAGGACCTGCCGGCCGACACCGCCGCGCGCGATGCCTTCCTGCTGCGCGCCTATGGCTCGCCGGACCCGAGGCAGATCGACGGCATGGGCGGCGCCGACCCGCTGACCTCCAAGGTCGCGGTGGTATCCGCTTCCGATCGCGACGACGCCGATGTCGATTACCTGTTCCTGCAGGTGTTCGTCGACCAGGCACTGGTCAGCGACGCACAGAACTGCGGCAACATGCTGGCCGGCGTGGGGCCGTTCGCGATCGAGCGCGGCCTGGTGGACGCACGCGGCGAACGCACCGACGTGCGCATCTTCATGGTCAACACCGGCAAGCTCGCCACCGCCATGGTGGAAACGCCGGGCGGACGCGTGCGCTACGACGGCGATGCGCGCATCGACGGCGTGCCCGGCAGCGCGGCCCCCGTGCCGCTGGCCTTCGCCGACATCGCCGGTTCGTCCTGCGGTGCGCTGCTGCCCACCGGGCAGGCGCGCGACACGATCGACGGCATCGACCTCACCCTGATCGACAACGGCATGCCCTGCGTGGTGATGCGCGCCGCCGACCTGGGCATCAGCGGCTACGAAGACCGCGAGACGCTCGACGCCAACGACGGCCTCAAGCAGCGGCTGGAATCGATTCGCCTGCAGGCCGGTCCGCGGATGAACCTCGGCGACGTGGCGCAGGCCTCGGTACCCAAGATGATGCTGGTCGCCGCGCCGCGCGAGGGTGGCACGATCAGCGTGCGCTCCTTCATCCCGCACCGCTGCCATGCCTCCATCGGCGTGCTGGGGGCGGTCAGCGTCGCCACCGCCTGCCTGCTGCCCGAATCCCCGGCGCACGCGCTGGCGGTGCTGCCCGAAGGCCGCTCGCTGCGGCTGGAGGTCGAACACCCCAGCGGCAGCACCGGCTGCGTGATCGACCTGGACGATGCCGGGCAGGTCGCCCGGGCGGCCGTCCTGCGCACCGCGCGCAAGCTTTTCGACGGTGAACTGTTCGCCTGAAACAGACACCGGCTTCATTATCATCATTGACCTGGGAGGGTTGACATGACCGTGGTACAGAAGCGGCCTGGCCGTTTCGGAATCTTTGGCCAGCTGTGGTTCCAGGTGCTGGCCGGCACGCTGATCGGCGTGCTGCTGGGCTGGCTGCAGCCGGACATGGGCTCGGCGATGAAGCCGTTCGGCGATGCCTTCATCAAGCTGATCCGCATGATGATCGGCCCGGTGATCTTCGTTACCGTCGTGCACGGCATCGCCGGCATGCGCGACATGAAGAGCGTCGGACGCCTGGCGTTGAAGTCGCTGGTCTATTTCGAGGTCATCACCATCGCCGCGCTGATCATCGGCCTGGTGGCGGTGGACCTGTGGAAGCCTGGCGCGGGCATGAACATCGACCCGGCCACCATCGACACCGCGACCATCCAGGGCTACGTGCACACCGCGCACGACCAGTCCATCGTCGCCTACCTGATGGGCATCATCCCCAACACGCTGGTCAGCGCGTTCACCGAGGCCCATGTGCTGCAGGTGCTGTTCGTCTCGGTGCTGTTCGGCGTGGCGCTGGCCGCGGTGGGCGAGCGCGGCGAGCCGGTGATGAAGGTCATCGAGTCCACCTCCAGCGCGCTGTTCAAGATCATCGGCTACGTCATGTATTTCGCCCCGATCGGTGCGTTCGGCGCGATCGCCTTCACGGTGGGCCAGTTCGGCGCCGGTTCGCTGCTTTCGCTGGGCGAGCTGATCATCGAGTTCTTCGTGGTGTGCGGCCTGTTCACCGTGGTCGTGCTCGGCGCGGTGGCATGGTGGTGCGGCGTGAGCCTGTGGCGCTTGATGGCCTACCTGCGCGATGAAATCGTCATCGTCGCGGCGACGACCTCCACCGAAACCGTGCTGCCGCGCCTGATCGAGAAGATGAAGAAGCTCGGCGCCGAGGAGGGCGTGGTCGGCTTCGTGATTCCGGCCGGCTACTCGTTCAACCTCGACGGCACCTGCCTGTATCTCACCACCGTGGCGCTGTTCCTGGCCCAGGCGACCAATACCGAGCTGACCGTGTGGCACCAGCTCGGCCTGATCGCCGTGCTGTTGCTCACTTCCAAGGGCGCGGCGGGCGTGGCGGGCGCGGCCTTCGTGGTGCTGGCCGCCACGCTGGGCACCACCGGCACCATCCCGGTGGCGAGCATCGCGCTGATCCTGGGCATCCACCGCATCCTGGCCGAAGGCCTGACCTTCGTGAACCTGATCGGCAACGCGGTCGCCGTGCTGGTGATCGCCAAGTGGGAAGGCAAGCTCGACGAGCGGATGCTCGCCGCGCAGGTCGGCACGCGCCGGCTGCGCCAACGCCAGGCGGGCATCGTCGCTACGCAGCAGGTCTGAACCGCGGCGGCCGCCGGCCTCGCCGCGGCCGCCCCTCCATTCCATCCCAGTACCGGCCGGAGGGGGCCGGGCAGGAGGCTTTGTGTCCCGTATTTCCCGTTACACCCATGGCGCGCTGGCGCTGTGCATCGCCGCCGGGCTGTCCGCGCCGGCATTCGCCCAGGACGAGGGCGGCGCCAAGGCGCCGGGCAAGGTGCGTGATGGCATCGACCTGACCCTGGATTTCGTCGGCAACGTGGCCTCCAACCCGGTCGGCGGCGTGGAGCAGGGCACCGAAGGTTCGTACTGGGTGATGGCGCAGTCGAAGTTCGACCTCGACAAGCTGTTCGGCGTCCACAACACCGATGTCGACCTGCAATGGGCCTGGTTCGCCGGGCGCAACCTGGCGCGCGAAAAGATCGGCAGCTCCATCAGCGCGCAGCAGACCTGGCGCCCGGTCGCCGGTGGCCGCCTGACCCGCATGACGATCCGCCACCGCTTCGACAACGGCCTGAGCATCACCGCCGGCCGCGCGCCGGTGAACAGCTACTTCAACAACTCGCCGCTCAACTGCGTGTTCATGAGCAACGCGATGTGCCTCACGCCGTATGGTGCGATCACCGACCTGGGCATCACCGCGTACCCGAATTCCTCGTGGGCGGCGATCGTGCGCTACGACGTCAACGACCGCTGGTACGCCCAGACCGGCGCGTTCGATTACAACAACGACCTCAACAAGGCCGGCAAGAACGGCCTGGATTTCTCCTTCGGCGACGGCACCGGCACCATCGTGCCGTTCGAGGTGGGCTACCAGACCAACGCGAAGAACGACCCGCTGCCGCGCGCCTACCGCGTCGGCGTGTACCACAACAGCGATGGCGGCAAGAGCCCGTACTGGGACATCAACGGAAACCCGGCCGGGCTCACCGGCAAGGCGTTCGCCAACCAGGACGGCTCGCGCGTGGGCTGGTACGCGATGGCCGACCAGACGGTATGGAAGGAGGGCCCGCGCAGCCTGGCGCTGTTCGCGCGCTACTACGTCAACACCGGCAACGACGCGCCGATCGACTACTTCGCCTCGGCCGGCTTCGTGAAGACCGGCACCTTCGCCGGCCGCGACCGCGACACGCTGGCGATGTTCGTCTCCAACACGCACTTCAGCGACAGCCAGCAGGCCTACCTGCGCGACCGCCGGATTCGCAACGGTGGCACCGGCACGCCGGACAACAACGAGATCATCGCCGAGCTGAGCTATGGCTGGGCGGTGCATCGCGGCATCCGGCTGATGCCGAACCTGCAGTACATCGTCCACCCCGACCCGATCTACGCGCCCACCCGCACCACCGACATCCCCGATGCGCTGGTGGTCGGCCTGCGCGTGGACGTGCATTTCGCCCAGCTGCTTGGCTGGTGACCCGCTTCCTCCCCCACGAGGCCTTCCCATGATCATCGACTGCCACGGTCACTACACCACCGCCCCGAAGGGCCACGACGCATTCCGCAAGGCGCAGGTCGCGCATTTCGACGATCCGTCGCTGCCGCCGGCGGTCTACCCGTCGATCTCCGACGACGAGCTGCGCGAGAGCGTGGAGACGAACCAGCTGCGCCTGTTGCGCGAGCGCGGCGCGGACATGACGATCTTCTCGCCGCGCGCCAGCACCATGGCCCACCACGTCGGCGACGAGCGCGTCAGCGCCGAATGGACGCGGCATTGCAACGACCTGATCGCGCGCGTGGTCGGCCTGTATCCGCAGACCTTCATCGGCGTGTGCCAGCTGCCGCAGTCACCGGGCGTGCCGATCAGCCATTCGATCGGCGAGCTGGAACGTTGCGTCAACGAGCTGGGCTTCGTGGGCTGCAACCTCAACCCGGATCCTTCCGGTGGCCACTGGAACGGCGTGCCGCTGACGGACAAGGCCTGGTATCCGTTCTTCGAGAAGATGGTGGAGCTGGACGTGCCGGCGATGGTGCACGTGTCCGGCAGCTGCAACCACAACTTCCACGCCACCGGCGCGCATTACCTCAATGCCGACACCACGGCGTTCATGCAGTTCCTGCAGGGCGACCTGTTCCGCGAGTTCCCGGACCTGCGCTTCATCATCCCGCACGGGGGCGGCGCGGTGCCGTACCACTGGGGTCGCTTCCGTGGCCTGGCCGACATGCTGGGCAAGCCGCCGCTGGACACGCACGTGATGCGTAACGTGTTCTTCGACACGTGCGTCTATCATCAGCCGGGCATCGATTTGCTGTTCGAGGTGATCGACATCGACAACATCCTGTTCGGCTCTGAAATGGTGGGCGCGGTGCGCGGCATCGATCCGCAGACGGGCCATTATTTCGACGACACCCGGCGCTACGTGGATGCGTTGGGGTTGGACCCGGTTGACCTGCACAAGGTGTATGAAGGCAACGCACGCCGGGTGTATCCGCGGCTGGATGCGCAGTTGAAGGCGAGGGGGCTGTGATGGCCGCCTTCCAGAAGGATGCGAACTGGCTGGACTGGTGCGCCGCGCCGAGCAAGCCGGCGTTCGTGCCGCCGCCGGGCGCGGTGGATGCGCATTGCCATGTGTTCGGGCCGGGCGACGAGTTTCCGTACGCGCCGGAGCGCAAGTACACGCCATGCGATGCGGGCAAGGCGCAGTTGTTCGCGCTGCGGGATTTCCTGGGGTTCGAGCGCAACGTGATCGTGCAGGCGACCTGCCATGGCGCGGACAACCGGGCACTGGTGGATGCGTTGCAGGCGGCAAACGGCCGCGCGCGTGGCGTGGCGACGGTGCGCGATACGGTGACCGATGCGGAGCTGGCCGAGCTGCATGCGGCGGGGGTGCGCGGGGTGCGGTTCAATTTCGTGCGCCGGTTGGTGGATCCGAAGCCGGACGCTTACTACCGGGCGATCATCGAGCGGATCGCGCCGCTTGGGTGGCACGTGGTGATCTATTTCGAGGCAGCAGACCTGGCCGAGCGGTGGGGCTTCTTCACCTCGCTGCCGACGACGGTGGTGGTGGATCACATGGGGCGGCCGGACGTGCGGCTGCCCGTCGAGGGGCCGGAGTTCCAGCGCTTCGTGCGCTTGATGGACGAGCATCCCAACGTGTGGAGCAAGGTGAGTTGCCCGGAGCGGCTGTCGGTGTCCGGGCCGCCGGGGTATGACGACGTGGTGCCGTTCGCGCGCTACCTGGTGGAGCGGTTCCCGGATCGCGTGCTGTGGGGGACCGATTGGCCGCATCCCAACATGATTTCGCACATGCCCGATGACGGGAAGCTGGTGGATTTCATTCCTCGCATCGCGGCCAGTGCGGAGTTGCAGCGGAAGTTGTTGGTCGATAATCCGATGCGGCTTTACTGGGGCGCGTAGAGAGGCTCTCCGGGTTTCATGATGCGGCCTTCGGGGGCGGCGGGCGCTTTCGGGACACGCCGTGAATCCATCCATGGAGGCTCGTCGGCGACATCCATGTCGCCAACGGTCCCGAA
>NZ_LLXU01000118.1 GCF_001431645.1 Stenotrophomonas panacihumi
TGGCGTCCCCCACCAGGGCATCCCCCCGGGCGCCCGCGCGATATCAACGAAAGCGCCGCAACACGCAAAAAAAACCAAAGCCCCGGAAAAGCAAAAGGCCGCCATGAAAAAAGGCGGCCTTCTGGTCAAAATTTGAAACGAGATCAGGAAGTCATCCGATCCCAGAACCCCTTCACCCCGTCCATGAACGTAGCGGACTTGGGCGAATGCTTCCGCGCCTCCTCACCGGAGAAGGTGGCCTCGAACTGCTCCAGCAGCTTGCGCTGTTCGGCGGTGAGGTTGACCGGCGTCTCCACCACCACGCGGCAGTAGAGGTCGCCCGGGTTGCGGCTGCGCACCGAGCGCACGCCCTTGCCGCGCAGGCGGAACAGCTTGCCCGTCTGCGTCTCGGCCGGAATGCGGATCTCCGCCTCGCCGCCCAGCGTCGCCACGCGCACCGTGTCGCCCAGCGCCGCCTGCGTGATGCGGATCGGCACCTCGCAATGCAGGTCGTCGCCATCGCGGCGGAAGATGTCGTGCTCGCGCACGCGCACTTCCACGTACAGGTCGCCCGGCGGCGTACCGGCCGGGCCGGCCTCGCCCTCGCCCGCCAGGCGGATGCGGTCGCCGTTGTCCACGCCCGCCGGGATCTTCACCGACAGGACCTTCTCGTCCTCGATGCGGCCCGCACCGTGGCAGGTCTTGCACGGATTCTGGATGATCGTCCCGCGCCCGGCGCAATGCGGGCAGCTCTGCTGCATCGCGAAGATACCGCGCTGGATGCGCACCTGGCCGCGGCCCTGGCACGTCGCGCAGGTCTCGACCTTGCCGTCTTCCGAACCGCTGCCGTGGCAGGGCTCGCACTCGACCAGCGTCGGGATCTCGATGCGGCGCTCGATGCCGGCCACCGCCTCTTCCAGGTCCAGCTCGATCACGTAACCGATGTCGGCCCCGCGGCGCGCCGCGCGCGGACCGCCGCCGCCACCGAAGATGTTGCCGAAGATGTCCCCGAAAATGTCGCCCATGTCCGGGCCACCCGGGCCGCCACCACCGCCCATGCCGTGCTCGAACGCGGCATGGCCGTGGGCGTCGTACATCCGGCGCTTGTTGCCGTCCGACAGGACCTCGTAGGCCTCCTTGCACTCCTTGAACGAAGCCTCCGCCGCCGCGTCACCGGGGTTGCGGTCGGGGTGGTACTTCATCGCGCAACGGCGATAAGCCTTCTTCAGCTCATCGTCGCTGGCGCCACGGGCCACGCCCAGGACTTCGTAATAATCGCGCTTGCTCATGGAGGACTGCGGGAACCTGTCGGGGGCGGCCGCCAGGGCGGCCGCGGAAACTTCCCTCCGGAAAAGCCCGGAGGCAGATGAGGCGAAGGAGCGATGCGTCAGCACCGCTCCTTCGCTTTATCGGCAGGACGACTTACTTCTTGTCGTCCTTGACCTCGGTGAACTCCGCGTCCACCACGTCGTCGCCACCGCGACCGCCGGCGTCCGGGCCCGGGCCGGCCGCGCCGCCCTGCTCGGTGGCAGCCGCCGCCGCGTACAGCGACTGGCCGGCCTCTTCCAGCGCCTTGGTCTTGGCCTCGATCTGGCCCTTGTCGTCGCCCTTCATCGCCGTTTCCAGGTCCGACAGCGCCGACTCGACGCGGCCGATCACATCGCCGCCCACCTTGCTGCCGTGTTCGGTGATGGCGGTGCGGGTGGCGTGGATCAGGCCGTCGGCCTGGTTGCGCGCCTGCACCAGCTCATGGAACTTCTTGTCTTCCTCGCGGTGCGCCTCGGCGTCGGCGACCATCCGCTGGATCTCGTCGTCCGACAGGCCCGAACCGGCCTTGATCTCGACCTTCTGTTCCTTGTTGGTCTTCTTGTCCTTGGCCGACACGTGCAGGATGCCGTTGGCGTCGATGTCGAAGGACACCTCCACCTGCGGCAGGCCGCGCGGCGCCGGCTCGATGCCGGAGAGGTCGAACTTGGCCAGCGACTTGTTGAAGCGGGCCTGCTCGCGCTCACCCTGCAGCACGTGCACGGTCACGGCCGACTGGTTGTCCTCGGCGGTGGAGAACACCTGCGAGGCCTTGGTCGGGATGGTGGTGTTCTTCTCGATGATCTTGGTGAACACGCCGCCCATGGTCTCGATGCCCAGCGACAGCGGGGTCACGTCCAGCAGCAGCACGTCCTTGACGTCGCCAGCCAGCACGCCGCCCTGGATCGCCGCGCCCAGCGCCACGGCCTCGTCCGGGTTGACGTCCTTGCGCGGCTCCTTGCCGAAGAACTCGGCCACGGCCTGCTGCACCTTCGGCATGCGGGTCTGGCCGCCGACCAGGATCACCTCGTTGACGTCGCTGGCACGCAGGCCGGCGTCGTTCAGCGCGGTACGGCACGGCTCGATCGACTTGCGGATCAGGTCTTCCACCAGCGCTTCGAGCTTGGCGCGCGTCAGCTTGATGTTCAGGTGCTTCGGGCCCGACGCGTCAGCGGTGACGTACGGCAGGTTCACTTCGGTCTGCTGCGCGGAGGACAGCTCGATCTTCGCGCGCTCGGCGGCGTCCTTCAGGCGCTGCAGGGCCAGCGGATCCTTGCGCAGGTCGATGCCCTGGTCCTTCTGGAACTCTTCCACGAGGTAGTCGATGACGCGCTTGTCGAAGTCCTCGCCACCCAGGAAGGTGTCGCCGTTGGTGGCCAGCACCTCGAACTGCTTCTCGCCGTCCACCGAGGCGATCTCGATGATCGACACGTCGAAGGTGCCGCCGCCCAGGTCGTACACGGCGATCTTGCGGTCCGCGCCGTCCTTGTCCAGGCCATAGGCCAGGGCCGCGGCGGTCGGCTCGTTGATGATGCGCTTGACGTCCAGGCCGGCGATGCGGCCGGCGTCCTTGGTCGCCTGGCGCTGGCTGTCGTTGAAGTAGGCCGGCACGGTGATGACCGCCTCGGTGACCGACTCGCCCAGGAAGGCTTCGGCGGTCTTCTTCATCTTCTCCAGCACCTGCGCGGAGATTTCCTGCGGCGCCAGCTTCTTGCCCTCTGCGGTGGACACCCAGGCGTCGCCATTGTCATGCGCGACGATGCCGTACGGCACCAGGTCCAGGTCCTTCTGCACTTCGGCGTCGGTGAACTTGCGGCCGATCAGGCGCTTCACCGCGTAGAAGGTGTTCTTGGGGTTGGTGACGGCCTGGCGCTTGGCCGAGGCGCCCACCAGCACTTCGCCGTCCTTGGTGTAGGCGACGATCGAAGGCGTGGTGCGGTCGCCCTCGGAATTCTCGATGACGCGGGCCTTGCCGCCATCCATGATCGCCACGCAGGAATTGGTGGTGCCCAGGTCGATACCGATGATCTTGCCCATGAGGGGATGACTCCTGAAAAGGTACTTGTTCGTTCTGCCGGCGCCACGCCGGCGGCTGGTTCGGATGTGGGGATGGCCGGAACCCATTCAAGCCATCACCGCGAAACTGCGTTCCGTCCGGCGGCGGCCAGGTTCAGGCGCGGCCGCGCCGGGGCGGGTCAATCGTGCTTGGCCACCACCACCAGCGCCGGACGCAGCAGGCGGTCGTTGAGCAGGTAGCCCTTCTGGAACACCTGGGCGACGTGGCCCGGCGCCACGGCGGCGCCGTCGACCTGGCTGATCGCCTGGTGGTGTTCGGGGTTGAACGGCTGGCCGGTCGGGTCCAGCAGGGTCAGGCCGTTGTCGGCGGCGACCTTCAGCAGCTGCTTGTAGGTCATCTCCAGGCCATCGCGCAGCGGGCTCGGCTCGGTCCCCGCGGCGGCCAGGCCGGCGTCCAGGCTGTCGAACACGGGGAGCAGTTCGCCCAACAGCTTCTCGTTGGCGAAGCGGCGCGCCTGCTCGACGTCGCGGGCGATGCGCTTGCGCTGGTTCTCCAGGTCGGCGCGCTCGCGCAGGGCGTCGGCCTTGACCAGGGCGACCTCGCTGCGCAGCGACTCCAGTTCTTCCTGGAGCGGGTCGGTGGGCGCGGCGGCCTGCTGGGGGTTTTCGGAATCGAATTCTGGGTGGTCTTGGTTCATTTGCGCGTCCATGGGCAGGCGACACCCCGCCCCTGCCACGCCAATGTGGGCGGTTCGGGATTGTTTCAAGGCGCGTCCCGCTACGCGGGCTGCGCCCCCACGATTTCGCTCCGCGAAACCGCGGGCCCCGTTCCTGCCTTGCCTATCCCCGCGCCTGTCGGCGCGCCCCCCTTAACAAAGGGGGCTATCCACTTGCGGTCAGCCGGCCGGGGGCTCCATCGCCGCGCCGAGCTCGCGGGCGGCGGTCTGCACCAGCGGGATCACCCGCTCGTAGGCCATGCGCTTGGGGCCGATCACCCCCAGCACGCCCAGCACCCGGCCATGGGCCGCATACGGGGCGGTGACCAGCGAGACGTCGCCCAGCGGCAGCATCCCGGTTTCCTCGCCGATGAAGATGCGCACGCCGGGCGCCTGGATGGTGCGCTCGAGCAGCTGCAGGATCTCGCGCTTGCTGGCGAAGGCCTCGAACAGCTCGCGCAGGCGATCCAGGTCCGAGAGATCCTGCACGCCCATCAGCCGGGTCTGCCCGGCCAGCACGATGTCCTCGGCCGAGGGCGGCACCAGTACCTCGTCGGCCAGCTCGACGCTGTGCGCCAGCAGTTGCTCCATCTCGTCCTTGGCCGTGCGCAGCTCGCGCATCAGGCTGGCGCGGATGTCGGCCAGCGCGCGGCCGGCGAAATGCGCGTTGAGGTAGTTGGCGACCCGCTCCAGCTCGGCCGGGTCGAACGCCCGGCGCGGCTCGATGACCCGGTTCTGCACCTCGTTGTCGGCGAACACCAGGATCGCCAGCACGCGGCGGGCGTCGAGGGCGACGAAATCGATATGCCGGAAGGCGAACTGCTCGCGGCGCGGCGCACTGACCACGCCGACGAAATGGGTCATCGCCGAGAGCATCTCCGAGGCGCTGCCCAGCAGCGACTGGGTGCCGGCGCCACTGGCCAGCTCGCTGCGCAGGCGACGCACCTCCTCCTCGGCCGGCGGCTGCATCTGCACCAGGCTGTCGACGAACACCCGGTACCCGTGCGCGGTCGGGATACGCCCCGCCGAGGTGTGGGGCGATGCCAGCAGGCCCAGGTCCTCCAGGTCCGCCAGCACGTTGCGGATGGTCGCCGCGCTGATATCCAGGCCGGCGTGCTGGGCCAGGGTCTTGGACCCGACCGGTTCGCCATCATGGATATAGCGCGAGATCAGCGTGCGCAGCAGGTGCCGGGCGCGGGGATCGAGCGAGGGAGTGGAGGACGGGCGCATGGGATCAGCCGGTGAGACGCGACATTAGATAATGACTGCGCGGCGGCTTGGCAAGCGCCTTGCACCCTTCCCGCCACCCGCCCCCGGCCCTAAGCTTTTACGGTTCATCGACCCTCGCGACCATGCTGACCCATCTTTCGATCAAGGATTTCGCCGTTGTCCGCGCCACCGAGCTGGAATTCGGCCCCGGCATGACCGTGGTGTCGGGCGAGACCGGCGCGGGCAAGTCGCTGATGGTGGACGCACTGGGCTTCCTGTCCGGGCTGCGCGCCGACAGCGGCGTGGTCCGCCATGGCGCCGAACGCGCCGAGCTGTCGGCCGAGTTCGCCCTCTCCGACGCCAACCCCGCCGGCGAATGGCTGGCCGAGCAGGCGCTGGACGACGACGGCCAATGCCAGCTGCGCCGGGTGATCCGCGCCGACGGCGGCTCGCGCGCATGGATCAACGGCCGCCCGGTGACGCTTTCCCAGCTGGCCGAGCTGGCCGGCTTCCTGGTCGAGATCCATGGCCAGCACGAACACCAGGCGCTGCTTTCGCGCGGCAGCCAGCTGCTGCTGCTCGACGCCTACGCCCGCAACGGCGAGGCGCGCGCGGCGGTGCGCGCGGCCAGCGACCACTGGCAGGCGCTGCTGGCCGAGCGCGATGCGCTGTCCGCCCAGGGCGACGTGTCCGACCGCATCGCCTTTCTCGAACACCAACTGGCCGAACTCGAACGCGAGGACCTGGCACCGGCGGCGATCGCCGCGCTGGGCACCGCGCACCGCCGCCATGCGCATGCGGCCGCGCTGATCGGCGCCTGCGAGCGGGTGGCCAGCCAGCTCAACGGCGAGGACGGGCAGTCGGTGCTGGGCCTGCTGCAATCCGGCCGCCATGAACTGGGCCGGGTGGCCGAGCACGAGCCGCGCCTGCGCGACGTGGACGCCCTGCTGGACGGCGCGGCCATCCAGCTCGACGAGGCACTGGCCCTGCTCGACCGCATCGGCGACGACCTGGAAGCGGACCCGGAACAGTTCGAGGAGATGGAGCGCCGCCTCGGCCGCCTGCACGACCTCGCCCGCAAGCACCGCGTGCCGGCCGAGGGCCTGGCCGAACATCGCGACCGCCTCGCCGCCGAGGTGCAGGGCCTGCGCGGCGCCGACGAGCGCCTGCAGCAGATCGACCGGCTGATCACCACCGCCGCCGGCCAGTGGCGCGAGGCCGCGGCCACGCTGACCGCCAGCCGCGCCACCGCCGCCGAAGCGCTCTCTCGCACCACTACCGGGCTGATCGGCGAGCTGGGCATGGGCGGCGGGCAGTTCCTGATCGAACTGCAGCCGCAGCCGGGCGACCGCCCGGACCCGCAGGGCGCCGAGCGGGTCGAGTTCCTGGTCGCGGCCAACGCCGGGCAGCCGGCGCGGGCGCTGCGCAAGGTGGCCTCGGGCGGCGAGCTTTCGCGCGTCTCGCTGGCCATCGAGGTGGCGGCACTGGGGTTGGATGCGGTGCCGACGATGGTGTTCGACGAGGTCGATTCGGGCATCGGCGGCGCGGTGGCCGACATCGTCGGCCAGAAGCTGCGCGCCCTGGGCGAGCAGCGCCAGGTGCTGTGCGTGACCCACCTGCCGCAGGTGGCCGCCAAGGGCCATGCGCACTACCGGGTGAGCAAGGCTCCGGTGGAAGGCATGACCCAGAGCGCGGTGGAACTGCTGGATGCCGCCGCCCGCCAGGAGGAACTGGCGCGGATGCTGGGCGGCGTGGAGGTCAGCAAGGAAGCGCGGGCGGCGGCGAAGAAGCTGCTGCAGGCGGCGGGGTGACCGGCGAACGCCCGGAGACGAAAAAGGCGGCCATGGGCCGCCTTTTTCTTTCCCGCCGGTTGCGCCTCAGCGGCTGCGCTTCTTGCGCACGTACAGCACCAGCGAGTGCTCCTCCAGCTCGTAGCCGTGCTTGGCGGCGATCTGCCGCTGCAGGGCCTCGATTTCCTCGCTTTCGAACTCGATGATCTTGCCGGTGTCCACGTCCACCATGTGGTCGTGGTGGCCGCCGCGGTCCAGCTCGTAGACGGCCTGGCCGCCTTCGAAGTTGTGCTTCAGCACCAGGCCGGCGGCCTCGAACTGGGTCAGCACGCGGTACACGGTGGCCAGGCCGATCTCGTCGCCATGCTCGAGCAGCTGGCGGTAGATGTCTTCGGCACTGAGGTGGTGTTGGGCACCCCGCTGCTCCAGCAGCTCGAGGATGCGCATGCGCGGGTGCGTGACTTTCAGCCCCACCTTGCGCAGGTCATGGGATTCCATGGCAGTCTCCATTCATAGGCGATTTAGCGCCAGCTGCCTCGAGGATGGGTCGCGGCGACCGCCGGGAGTGTATCATCGGCCTGATTTCACTCGCCTCCCGTACCGATGCGCAATTTCCTGCTGGTCGCCGTTGTCGCCCTCTCCACCGCTGGCTGCGGCATCATTTACAAGCAGCCGATCTATCAGGGCAACCTGATCAAGAAGAGCGCCGTCGACCAGTTGCAGGTCGGCCAGAGCAAGCAGGCCGTCGAGGCGCTGCTCGGCAGCCCGTCGATTCCGGACCCGTTCCACGCCGAGCGTTGGGACTACACGTCCACCCAGCGCGTGGATCGCCTGGCCCACGTCCAGCAGAAGAACTTCACCGTGTTCTTCGAGCAGGACCGCGTGGTGCGCTGGGAAGGCGACTACTTCCCCGACCAGGACCTGGAACTGGCCAAGGCCGCGCCGCGCCAGTTCGGCCGCAACCTGGCCAAGGACAAGAAGGGCCAGCGCGGCCGCTAACGGCGCTTGACGCCCGGCATCGGGCTGGCCCGGCGGCGCCGGGCCTCTTTCGGATCGGCCAGCAACGGCCGCAGCAACTCCACCCGGTCCCTGTCGCGCAGCGGCTGCTGCGGGCGGGCGACGATTCCGTGCACGGCCACCCCATCAGCCTCTTCGGCACCCGGCAGGGCCGCCGCGGCGATGGCCTCGGCCACGGTTGCCCCTTCCGCCAGGTCCAGCTGCCTGGACTGGTAACGGTCCGGCCAGGCGATGAGCACTTCCACGCGCATGCGGGTCAGGCTTCCTGGTCGGCCACGCGCACGAAATCGTTGACCATGCGGTCGGCCAGCCCCTGGAACCCCAGCGCCAGCGCCGGCCCCAGCAGGCGCGAGCTCGGTTCGAACTCCAGGGTCAGGGTGACCTTGCAGGCGTCCTCGTCCAGCGCATGGAACTCCCAGCGGCCGTGGAGCCGCTTGAACGGGCCGTCGCGCAACTGCATATCGATGCTGTGCGGGCGACGCAGCGCGTTCTCGGTGGTGAACCAGGTGCGAAACGACCCCAGCCCGAGGTCCAGGCGCGCGACCACGCGGTCGGCGTCCTGTTCGATCAGCTGGGCCTGGTCGCACCAGGCAAAACGCCGCGGATAGGCGGCGACGTCGTTGACCAGGTCGAACATGCGCGAGGCGCTGTGTTCGACGAGGGCACTGCGGCGAATGGTAGGCATGCGGGGCACTGCGGGACCGGCCGGCGGACCGAACGGTCGCGAATAGGAGACAATAGGAAGATGAGCAAGAAACCCGGCAAGGATAAAGCAAACGGCGCGACGGCCAACAAGACCATCGCGTTGAACAAGCGCGCGCGCCACGAGTACCACCTCGAGGAGCGCTACGAGGTCGGCCTGGCCCTGCAGGGCTGGGAAGTGAAGTCGATCCGTGCCGGGCGCGCGAATATCGGCGACGCCTATGCGTTTGTCCGCCAGGGCGAGATCTTCCTGTACGGCGCGCAGTTCACCCCGCTGATCACCGCCTCCACCCATGTGGTGGCCGAGGAGCGCCGCGACCGCAAGATGCTGTTGCACCGGCACGAGATCGACAAGCTGATCGGCCGCGTGGAGCGCGACGGTTACACGCTGATCCCGACGGCGATGTACTGGAGCAAGAACAAGGTCAAGCTGGAAATCGCCCTGGCCAAGGGCAAGCAGGCGCACGACAAGCGCGACAGCGCCAAGGAACGCGACTGGCAGCGCGAGAAGCAGCGTGCGATGCGGGCGCACAACAAGAACGCCTGAGTGCCCGGCAAGCTGAAGCCCTACCCCGCCCCGGCCACCTCGCCCTTGTGAACCC
>NZ_LLXU01000119.1:0-15000 GCF_001431645.1 Stenotrophomonas panacihumi
GGTGCGCTCGAACTTACCCTTTGCCATTGTTGTATACCTTGAATATCAGAAAGAAGAGAGGGAAGGACTGAGCTTACGCTCAGCCCTTCTTGATAACGGTGTCGGCGATGTTCGACGGGGCCGGCTCGTAGTGGTCGAACTCCATCGTGAAGGTCGCGCGACCCTGGGTCTGCGAACGCAGCGAGGTCGCGTAGCCGAACATTTCGCCCAGCGGGATCATCGCGTTGATGATCTTGCCCGACGGCGTTTCGTCAGAACCCTGCAGCACGCCGCGACGACGGCTCACGTCGCCCATCACGTCACCCAGGTAGTCCTCCGGGGTCACGATCTCGACCTTCATGATCGGCTCCAGCAGCACCGGCTTGGCCTTCGCGAAGCCCTGCTTGAACGCCATCGAGGCGGCCAGCTTGAACGCCATTTCCGACGAGTCGACGTCATGGTACGAGCCGAACACCAGCTTGACCTTGACGCCCACGACCGGGAAGCCAGCCAGCGGACCGCTGGTGATGGTTTCGCGCAGGCCCTTTTCGACGGACGGGATGAATTCCTTCGGAATCACACCACCGGTGATGTCGTTGACGAACAGGAAGTCGTCCTTGTAATCCTTGTTCGCCTTGTCTTCGTCCGACGCCGGCGACAGCTCGATCACGACGTGACCGTACTGGCCCTTGCCGCCCGACTGCTTGGCGTGCTTGTAGTCCGACTTGACGTCCGACGCCTGGATGGTCTCGCGGTACGCCACCTGCGGCTTGCCGACGTTGGCTTCGACGTTGAACTCGCGCTTCATGCGGTCAACGATGATGTCCAGGTGCAGCTCGCCCATGCCCGAGATGATCGTCTGGCCGGATTCTTCGTCGGTCTTGACGCGGAACGAGGGATCTTCCTGCGCCAGGCGGCCCAGGGCCATACCCATCTTTTCCTGGTCCGACTTGGTCTTCGGCTCCACGGCCATCGAGATCACCGGCTCCGGGAACACCATGCGCTCCAGGATGATCGGGTGGTCCAGCGAGCACATGGTGTCACCGGTGGTGACGTCCTTCAGGCCCACGGCCGCGGCGATGTCGCCCGCGCGCACTTCCTTGATTTCGGTACGGTCGTTCGAATGCATCTGCAGCAGACGGCCGATGCGCTCCTTCTTGCCCTTGACCGAGTTCAGCACCTGGTCGCCGGCATTGAGCACGCCCGAGTAGACGCGGAAGAACGTCAGCGCGCCCACGAACGGGTCGGTGATGATCTTGAACGCCAGCGAGGAGAACGGTGCCTTGTCATCCGACGCGCGGGTCAGCTGCTTGGTCTCGTCATCGACGTCGGTACCGGTCACCGGCGGCACGTCGACCGGCGACGGCAGCAGGCGCACGACGCCGTCGAGCATCGCCTGGACGCCCTTGTTCTTGAACGCCGAGCCACAGAACATCGGAACGATCTCGGTGGCCAGCGTACGGATACGCAGGGCCTCGATGATCTCGGCCTCGGTCAGCTCTTCGCCGCCCAGGTACTTTTCCATCAGCTCTTCATTGGCTTCCGCGGCCGACTCAACCATGTAGGCACGGGCTTCGTTCGCCTTCTCGACCAGGTCGGCCGGGATGTCGCGATACTCGAACACGGTGCCCTGCGAGGCGGCATCCCAATGGATGGCCTTCATCTTCAGCAGGTCGACCACGCCTTCGAAGCCGTCTTCGGCGCCGATCGGCACCTGCATCGGCACCGGCACCGCGCCCAGGCGCGCCTTCAGCTGGCCGACGACCTTGTCGAAGTTCGCACCGGTGCGGTCCATCTTGTTGACGAACGCGATGCGCGGCACGTGGTAACGGTTGGCCTGGCGCCACACGGTTTCCGACTGCGGCTGGACGCCACCGACGGCGCACAGCACGAACACCGCGCCGTCAAGCACGCGCAGCGAACGCTCGACTTCGATGGTGAAGTCGACGTGCCCGGGGGTGTCGATGATGTTGAAGCGGTGCTCCTCCATCGACTTGTCCATGCCCTTCCAGAACGCGGTGGTGGCAGCGGACTGGATCGTGATGCCACGCTCCTGTTCCTGCTCCATCCAGTCCATGGTGGCGGCGCCGTCGTGCACTTCACCGATCTTGTGGCTGACGCCGGTGTAGAACAGGATGCGCTCGGACGTGGTGGTCTTGCCGGCATCGATGTGGGCCATGATGCCGAAATTGCGGTAACGCTCGATGGGAGTGGTACGGGCCACGGGAGCCTCTCAATTTCTCGGATTTCGGATGGCCGAACGCCGCCTTTCGGCGGCCTTCGGGTTTTTTGTGGCGCGCTGCGCGCCACGATGTTCAGCACCTCATATGGTGCTGCAGGGCCTCGTTTCCAAGGCCCCCGACCTCACCAGCGGTAATGCGCGAAGGCCTTGTTCGCTTCCGCCATACGGTGGGTTTCTTCACGCTTCTTGATGGCACCGCCGCGGTTTTCCGAGGCGTCCAGGAGTTCGGCAGCCAGCTTGCGCGGCATCGTGTTCTCGCCACGCTTGCGGGCGGAATCGATCAGCCAACGCATGGCAAGGGCCATACGGCGAGAGGCGCGAACTTCGACCGGAACCTGGTAAGTAGCGCCGCCGACGCGACGCGACTTGACCTCAACGGTCGGTGCCACGTTGTCCAGTGCCTTCTGCACCAGATCAATGGCGTTCGGATTCTTTTCGCCGATGACGTCCATAGCGCCATACACGATTTTCTCTGCAACCGACTTCTTGCCAGACTGCATCACCATGTTGATGAAGCGGGCAATGGTTTCGCTGCCATGCTTGGGATCAGGCAGGACGGTGCGCTGCGGAGTAGAACCTTTACGGGACATTAGTTGATTTCCTTAGCTCTTCGGGCGCTTGGCGCCGTACTTCGAACGGCCCTGGCGACGCTTTGCAACGCCAGCGGCGTCGAGCGAACCACGGACGGTGTGGTAACGGACACCCGGCAGATCCTTGACGCGGCCACCGCGGATCAGGACCACGGAGTGCTCCTGCAGGTTGTGGCCTTCGCCGCCGATGTAGCTGATGACCTCTTCCTGATTGGTCAGGCGAACCTTTGCAACCTTGCGGAGGGCCGAGTTCGGCTTCTTCGGGGTAGTGGTGTAGACGCGCGTGCACACGCCACGACGCTGCGGACACTTGTCCAGCGCCGGGGAGGCACTCTTGTAGGTGGTCGCTTGCCGAGGCTTGCGGACCAGCTGATTGATAGTCGCCATCAGTGGATTCTTCTGAATGGAGAGTCGTCGGACCCTCATGAAAACGACGACAGGCCGAAAGGCCGGCCTGCCGAGAGGCGGGAGTATAGCTGGCAGGTCAAATTCCCGTCAACCGAGGGGTTTTCGGCCTGCTGGCCCATCCCGGGCCGGGAAGACGGAGGGCGTCCTGCCCTCCTTTTCACTTTCCCGGCGTGGCCTGTTCAGCCACGCCGGTACCGCTTTGCTTACTCCTCGTCGGAGCCTGCCTCGACCGGCGCCGGAGCGGCGGTTTCGGCGGCCGGCGCGGTGCCGGCCAGGGTTTCCATCTCGGACTCGGTGAGACCGGTCGCGCCGCGACGGCGCTGGGTGTGGTACGTCAAACCGGTACCGGCCGGGATCAGGCGGCCGACGATCACGTTTTCCTTCAGGCCGCGCAGGTTGTCGCTGGTGCCACGGACCGCCGCCTCGGTGAGGACGCGGGTGGTCTCCTGAAACGACGCGGCCGAGATGAACGACTCGGTCGCCAGCGAGGCCTTGGTGATGCCCAGCAGCACCGGGTCGAACTTGGCCGGCAGCTCGTTGCGGGCAGCCAGGCGCACGTTCTCCTCGATGACGCGCTGGCGCTCGGCCTGCTCGCCATTGAGGAACTTGCTGTTGCCCTGGTCGGTGATCTCGACCTTGCGCAGCATCTGGCGGGTGATCACCTCGATGTGCTTGTCGTTGATCTTCACGCCCTGCAGGCGGTACACGTCCTGGATTTCCTTGACCAGGTAGGCGGCCAGCGGCTCGACACCCAGCAGGCGCAGGATGTCCTGCGGGCTCGGCTCGCCGTCCACCACGGTCTCGCCCTTGGTCACGTGCTCACCTTCGAACACGATGATCTGGCGGTACTTCGGAATCAGCTCTTCGTGCTCGCTGCCGTCGGTGTCCTTGATGATCAGGCGCTGCTTGCCCTTGGTGTCCTTGCCGAAGCTGATCACGCCCGAACGCTCGGCCAGGATCGCCGGATCCTTCGGCTTGCGCGCTTCGAACAGGTCGGCCACGCGCGGCAGACCACCGGTGATGTCGCGGGTCTTGGACGCTTCCTGCGGGATCTTGGCGACCACGTCACCCACGCCGACGGCGGCGCCGTCCTGCAGGTTGACGATCGAGCGCGGCGGCAGCAGGTACTGCGCCGGCAGGTCGGTGCCCGGGATCGACAGGTCGTTGCCCTTGGCGTCGACGATGCGCACCAGCGGACGCAGGTCCTTGCCCTGCGAGCCGCGACGCTTCGGATCGGTGATCTCGCGCGAAGCCAGGCCGGTCAGCTCGTCGGTCTTCTCGATGACGGTGATGCCGTCGATGAAGTCCACGAAGCGGATGAAGCCCGCCACTTCCGACACGATCGGGTGGTTATGCGGATCCCAGTTGGCCACGGTCTGGCCAGCCTTGATCTCGGCGGCATCCTTGACCGAGATGTTGGCGCCGTACGGCAGCTTGTAGCGCTCGCGCTCGCGGCCATGGGCGTCGAGCACCGAGATTTCGCCCGAACGCGACACCGCGACCAGCGTGCCATTGGCATGCTCGACCGACTTGAGGTTGGTGAACTTCACCGAACCGGTGGTCTTGACGGTGATGTTGTCCACCGCCGCGGCACGCGACGCCGCACCACCGATGTGGAACGTACGCATGGTCAGCTGGGTACCCGGCTCACCGATCGACTGCGCGGCGATGACGCCCACCGCTTCACCGATGTTGACCAGGTGGCCACGAGCCAGGTCGCGACCATAGCAGTGACCGCACACGCCGAACGGCGATTCGCAGGTGATGGTCGAGCGGACCTTGATCGACTGCACGCTCGCCTCTTCCAGCTTGGCGACCCACTGCTCGTCGAGCAGGGTGTTGCGGGTGACGATCGGCTCCTCGTCGTTGCCCGGCAGGAACACGTCCTCGGCCACGACGCGGCCCAGCACGCGGTCCTTCAGCGGCTCGACCACGTCGCCGCCTTCCACGATCGGGGTCATGGTCAGGCCTTCGACGGTGCCGCAGTCGACTTCGGTGATCACCACGTCCTGCGCCACGTCGACGAGGCGACGGGTCAGGTAACCGGAGTTCGCGGTCTTCAGCGCGGTATCGGCCAGACCCTTACGGGCACCGTGGGTGGAGTTGAAGTACTCCTGCACGTTCAGGCCTTCGCGGAAGTTCGCCTTGATGGGCGTCTCGATGATCGAGCCGTCCGGGCGGGCCATCAGGCCGCGCATGCCGGCCAGCTGGCGGATCTGCGCCTGGCTACCACGCGCACCGGAGTCGGCCATGATGTACAGCGAGTTCATCGACTTCTGGTCGATGGTCTCGCCCTTGGCATTGACGACCTTCTCGGTACCGATGGTGTCCATCATCGCCTTGGCGATGCGCTCGTTGGTGCGCGACCAGATGTCGACCACCTTGTTGTAGCGCTCGCCGGCGGTGACCAGGCCCGACTGGTACTGCTCCTGGATTTCCAGCACCTCGGCCTCGGCCTCGGTCAGGATGCCCTTCTTCTCGTCCGGGATCAGCATGTCGTCGATGCCGATCGACACGCCGGCGCGGGTCGCGTAGGCGTAGCCGGTGTACATCAGGCGGTCGGCGAACACCACGGTGTCCTTCAGGCCGAGCATGCGGTACGACGAGTTGATCAGGCGCGAGATGTTCTTCTTGGTCATCTCGGTGTTGGCCAGCGCGAACGGCAGGCCTTCCGGCAGGATTTCGCTCAGCAGGGCGCGACCGACCGTGGTGTCCACGATCGAGGTCTTCTTCTGCTTGGCGCCGGCCTCGTCGGTCACCACTTCGGTGATGCGGACCTTGACCTTGGCGTGCAGCTCGACCACGCGGTTGTCGTAGGCGCGCTTCACTTCGTTGGTGTTGGCGAACACCATGCCCTCGCCCTTCTTGTTCTCCAGGGCGCGGCTCAGGTAGTACAGGCCCAACACGACGTCCTGCGACGGCACGATGATCGGCTCGCCGTTGGCCGGCGACAGGATGTTGTTGGTGGACATCATCAGCGCACGCGCTTCCAGCTGGGCTTCCAGCGAGAGCGGCACGTGGACGGCCATCTGGTCACCGTCGAAGTCGGCGTTGAACGCGGTGCAGACCAGCGGGTGCAGCTGGATCGCCTTGCCTTCGATCAGCACCGGCTCGAACGCCTGGATACCCAGGCGGTGCAGGGTCGGGGCACGGTTCAGCAGCACCGGGTGCTCGCGGATGACCTCTTCGAGGATATCCCACACCTCGGCCTCTTCACGCTCGACCAGCTTCTTGGCGGCCTTGATCGTGGTGGCCAGGCCGCGACGCTGCAGCTTGGCGAAGACGAACGGCTTGAACAGCTCCAGCGCCATCTTCTTCGGCAGGCCGCACTGGTGCAGCTTCAGGTACGGACCGACGGTGATGACCGAACGACCCGAGTAGTCCACGCGCTTGCCGAGCAGGTTCTGGCGGAAGCGACCCTGCTTGCCCTTGATCATGTCGGCGAGCGACTTGAGCGGGCGCTTGTTGGTGCCGGTGATGGCACGGCCGCGACGGCCGTTGTCCAGCAGGGCGTCAACCGATTCCTGCAGCATGCGCTTTTCGTTGCGCACGATGATGTCCGGCGCGTTCAGCTCGAGCAGGCGGCGCAGGCGGTTGTTGCGGTTGATGACGCGGCGGTACAGGTCGTTGAGGTCGGAGGTCGCGAAGCGGCCGCCGTCCAGCGGGACCAGCGGGCGCAGGTCCGGCGGCAGCACCGGCAGCACGGTCATGACCATCCACTCCGGACGGTTGCCGGACTCGATGAAGGCCTCGATCAGCTTGATGCGCTTGGTGAGGCGCTTGAGCTTGGTTTCCGAACCGGTGCTGGCGATCTCCTCGCGCAGGCGGGTCATTTCCGACTGCAGGTCGATCGTGCGCAGCAGCTCGTACACGGCCTCGGCGCCCATGGCGGCGTCGAAGTCGTCGCCATGCTCCTGGCGCGCGGTCAGGTACTGCTCTTCGGTCAGCAGCTGGCGGCGCTCGAGCGAGGTCAGGCCCGGCTCGGTCACCACGTAGGCTTCGAAGTACAGCACGCGCTCGATGTCACGCAGGGTCATGTCCAGCATCAGGCCGATGCGCGACGGCAGCGACTTGAGGAACCAGATGTGCGCGACCGGCGAGGCCAGGTCGATGTGGCCCATGCGCTCGCGGCGCACCTTGGCCAGGGTGACTTCGGTGCCGCACTTCTCGCAGACCACGCCGCGGTGCTTCATGCGCTTGTACTTGCCGCACAGGCACTCGTAGTCCTTGATCGGCCCGAAGATGGCCGCGCAGAACAGGCCGTCACGCTCCGGCTTGAAGGTACGGTAGTTGATGGTTTCCGGCTTCTTCACTTCGCCGAAGGACCACGAACGGATCAGGTCCGGCGAAGCCAGCGCGATCTTGATCGCGTCGAAGTCCAGCGTCTGGCGCTGCTGGTTGAAGAGGTTGAGCAGGTCTTTCATGGTGTTTCTCCGTCAGGAGGAATACTTGTCGATGGGGGCTTTCGGACGCTTGCGGCGGCGCGGATGCCTTCGCATCCGCGCCTGCGCGATCAATTGCCTTCCAGCTCCATGTTGATGGCCAGCGAGCGGATTTCCTTCACGAGGACGTTGAAGGACTCCGGCATGCCCGCGACCATCTCGTGCGCGCCATCGACGATGTTCTTGTACATCTGGTTGCGGCCCTGCACGTCGTCGGACTTCACCGTCAGCATTTCCTGCAGGGTGTAGGCCGCGCCGTACGCTTCCAGCGCCCAGACTTCCATTTCACCGAAGCGCTGGCCGCCGAACTGCGCCTTGCCGCCCAGCGGCTGCTGGGTGACGAGCGAGTACGGACCAGTCGAACGGGCGTGCATCTTGTCGTCGACCAGGTGGTTCAGCTTCAGCATGTGCATGTAGCCGACCGTGGTGTGGCGATCGAACGGTTCACCGGTGCGGCCGTCATACAGCTGGGTCTGACCGCTCTGCGGCAGGTCGGCCAGTTCCAGCATGCGCTTGATTTCCGCTTCGGTGGCGCCGTCGAACACCGGGGTCGCCATCGGCACGCCGTCGGTGAGGTTCTTGGCCAGGTTCAGCAGCTCGGCATCGGAGAACTGCGACAGGTCGACGCGATCCTCGCCCAGCTTCTTCTCGTGGTTGTAGATCTCGGCGAGGAACTTGCGCAGCTCGGCCACGGCGGTCTGGGCTTCCAGCATGCGCTGGATCTTGCGGCCCAGGCCCTTCGCGGCCCAGCCCAGGTGCACTTCCAGCACCTGGCCGATGTTCATGCGCGACGGCACGCCCAGCGGGTTCAGCACGATGTCCACGGTCTCGCCGTTGGCCATGTAGGGCATGTCCTCGATCGGCTGGATCATGGACACGACGCCCTTGTTGCCGTGGCGGCCGGCCATCTTGTCACCCGGCTGGATGCGACGCTTCACCGCCAGGAACACCTTGACCATCTTCAGCACGCCCGGGGCGAGGTCGTCGCCCTGGGTGATCTTGCCGCGCTTGTCGGCGAAGCGGTGCTCGAATTCCTTCTCGTGCGCCTGGATCTGCTTCTGCGCGCGCTCGACGGCCTCGGCGGCGTCGTCGTCCTTCATGCGCAGCTGGAACCAGTCAGCCTTCTTCAGGCCGTCCAGGTAGGCGTCGGAGATGGTGTCGCCCTTCTTCAGGCCGGCACCGCCGTTGGCCACCTTGCCGACGATCTGCGAGCGCAGGCGCGCGTAGATCGCCGCTTCCAGGATGCGGAACTGGTCGTCGAAGTCCTTCTTGACGCGCTTGATCTCGGACTCTTCGATCTGGCGGGCACGCTTGTCCTTCTCGATGCCGTCGCGGGTGAAGACCTGCACGTCGATGACGGTGCCGTCCATGCCCGGCGGAACGCGCAGCGAGCTGTCCTTCACGTCCGAAGCCTTCTCGCCGAAGATCGCGCGAAGCAGCTTCTCTTCCGGGGTCAGCTGGCTCTCGCCCTTCGGCGTGACCTTGCCGACCAGGATGTCGCCGGCGCGCACTTCGGCGCCGATGTACACCACGCCGGACTCGTCGAGGCGGTTCAGCGCCTGCTCGGAGACGTTCGGGATGTCGGCCGAGATTTCCTCCGGCCCCAGCTTGGTGTCACGCGCGACGCAGGTCAGCTCTTCGATGTGGATCGTGGTGTAGCGATCCTCTTCCACCACGCGCTCGGAGAGCAGGATGGAGTCTTCGAAGTTGTAGCCGTTCCACGGCATGAACGCGATCAGCATGTTCTGGCCCAGGGCCAGTTCGCCGATGTCGGTGGACGGACCGTCGGCCAGCACGTCGCCACGCGCGATCACGTCACCCACGTTCACCAGCGGACGCTGGTTGATGCAGGTGTTCTGGTTCGAGCGGGTGTACTTGATCAGGTTGTAGATGTCCACGCCGGCATCGGTGGCGCCAACGATCTCTTCCTCGTTGACCTTGACCACGATGCGCGCCGCGTCGATCTGCTCGATCACGCCGCCACGCTGCGCATTCACGGTCACGCCCGAGTCGCGCGCCACGGCGCGCTCGATGCCGGTGCCGACCAGCGGCTTCTGCGCACGCAGGGTCGGAACGGCCTGGCGCTGCATGTTCGCGCCCATCAGTGCGCGGTTGGCGTCGTCGTGCTCGAGGAACGGGACCAGCGCGGCCGCGATCGACACGGTCTGCATCGGCGAGACGTCCATGAAGTGCACTTCGGACGGCGGCTTGAGCAGCGACTCGCCCTGGAAGCGGCACGGCACGAACTGCTCGGTCAGGCGGCTCTTGGCGTCATGCAACGCGTTGGCCTGCGCGATGACGTACTCGTTTTCCTCGATCGCCGACAGGTACTCGACCTCGTCGGTGATCTGGCCGTCCACGACCTTGCGGTACGGGGTCTCGAGGAAACCGTACTTGTTGGTGCGCGCGTACACGGCGAGCGAGTTGATCAGGCCGATGTTCGGGCCTTCCGGCGTTTCGATGGTGCAGACGCGGCCGTAGTGGGTCGGGTGCACGTCGCGCACTTCGAAGCCGGCGCGCTCGCGGGTCAGGCCGCCCGGGCCCAGGGCCGAGACGCGACGCTTGTGCGTGACTTCCGACAGCGGGTTGTTCTGGTCCATGAACTGCGACAGCTGCGAGGAGCCGAAGAACTCCTTGATCGCGGCGGCCACCGGCTTGGCGTTGATCAGCTCCTGCGGGGTCAGGCCTTCCGACTCGGCCATCGACAGGCGCTCCTTCACGGCGCGCTCGACGCGGACCAGGCCGACGCGGAACACGTTCTCGGCCATTTCGCCGACCGAACGCACGCGACGGTTACCCAGGTGGTCGATGTCGTCCACCACGCCACGGCCGTTGCGGATCTCGCTCAGCACCTTGATGACGTCGAGGATGTCCGAGCTCTGTCCATGCGCGGCAACCAGGCGCTTGGACTCTTCGTCGTTGCGCTCGCCGTAGTACTTGCGGTCGTACAGCACGGCTTCGCCGGTGACTTCCTTGCGGCCGACACGGCGGTTGAACTTCATGCGGCCGACCGTGGACAGGTCGTAGCGCTCGAAGGTGAAGAACAGGTTGTGGAACAGGTTCTGCGCGGCGTCCTTGGTCGGCGGCTCGCCCGGACGCATCATGCGGTAGATCTCGACCAGGGCCTCGAGCTGGGTCTTGGTCGGGTCGATGCGCAGGGTGTTGGACAGGTACGGACCGCGGTCGAGGTCGTTCACCCACAGGGTGCCGACGGCGTCCACGCCGGCCTTGCGGAAGGCGGCCAGCTGGTCGTCGTTGATCTCGTCGTTGGCGTTGGCCAGCAGTTCGCCGGTCGAGGCGTCGATGACGTCATGCGACAGGATGCGGCCGACCAGGTACTCGTCCGGCACGGCCAGCGCGGCGATGCCCGAGGCTTCCAGCTGCTTCACATGGCGCGCGGTGATGCGCTTGCCGGCTTCCACGATGACCTTGTCGCCATCGGCCAGGTCGAAGTTCAGCGTTTCGCCACGCAGGCGCTCGGGCACCAGCTCCAGCTGGACGCCTTCGTCCGGGTTGATGTGGAAGGTGTTGATGTCGAAGAACTCGTTCAGCATCTCCTCGTTGGAGTAGCCGAGCGCGCGCAGCAGGATCGACACCGGCAGCTTGCGGCGACGGTCGATACGGGTGAACAGCGCGTCCTTCGGGTCGAACTCGAAGTCCAGCCACGAGCCGCGGTAAGGAATGATGCGGGCGCTGTACAGCAGCTTGCCCGAGCTGTGGGTCTTGCCACGGTCGTGGTCGAAGAACACGCCCGGCGAGCGGTGCAGCTGCGAGACGATGACGCGCTCGGTGCCGTTGACGATGAAGGTGCCGTTGTCGGTCATGAGCGGGATCTCGCCCAGGTAGACCTCCTGCTCCTTCACGTACTTGATGGCCTTGGTGGTCGACTCGCGGTCGTAGATCACCAGGCGCACGGTCACGCGCAGCGGTGCGCCGTAGGACAGGCCACGGTTGCGGCACTCGCGCTCGTCGAACACCGGGTCGCCCAGCTTGTAGCCGACGTATTCCAGGGCGGCGTTGCCGCTGTAGCTGGAAATCGGGAACACCGACTTCAGGGCGGCGTGCAGGCCATGGTCCGTGCGCTTGGCCGGATCAATGTTTTCCTGCAGGAATTCACGATAGGAATCCACCTGGATGGCGAGCAGGAACGGGACCTCGAGGATCGAGCGCTGCTTGCCGAAATCCTTGCGGATACGCTTCTTTTCGGTGAACGAATAAGACGTCATGGGATCTTCCACCTTGGCTGTGGGGGCCGCGCGTCCGCGACCCAAAGATTACGAGTTGTCAGTTGGAAGTCGCTGGTATTGCCGGCACCAGCACGCCTTCTCCCGCTACTTCCAACTACCAACTCCCGAAACTGAGTTGGTTTTCAGGCCATCAGGGACACGAGATCCCATCAACGGCCAAAGGCCGGGGGCTTTCGCCCCCAGCCTTCAGTGCACCGCCGTGTAAGGCTGGCGATGCAAAGTACTGCTTACTTGACTTCGACGGTCGCGCCAGCGGCCTCGAGATCCTTCTTGAACTTCTCGGCGTCTTCCTTCGACACGGCTTCCTTCAGGACGCCGCCGGCCTCGGTGAGGTCCTTGGCTTCCTTCAGGCCCAGGCCGGTGATGGCGCGGACAGCCTTGATGACGTCGACCTTCTTGGCGCCGGCGTCCTTCAGGATGATGTTGAACTCGGTCTGCTCTTCGACAGCGGCGGCCGGGCCGGCGGCGGCGGCAACAGCCACCGGGGCGGCGGCGGAAACGCCGAACTTGTCTTCGATGGCCTTGACCAGGTCCATCACTTCCATCAGGGACTTCTCGGCGATGGCGTCGACGATCTGCTCGTTGGTAAGGGACATTTTGATTACCTTCTGAAAATTTTCTGGATGGTGTTTCTAGCGGGAAGCTAGGGACATCGAACTCAGGCGGTTTCGGCGACAGGTTCGGCGGCGGCGCCACCTTCCTGCTTCTCGCCGACGGCCTTGACGGCGCGGGCGAACATCGTCACCGGCTCGGTCAGGACGCGGGCCAGCATGGCCAGGGCCTGGTCGCGGGTCGGCAGCGAAGCCAGGACGTCGACGTGGCTGGCCGGGAAGACCTCACCACCGATCGAAACGACCTTCGCCTGCAGCTTGTCGTTACCCTTGGCAAATTCCTTGATCAGGCGACCGGCGGCGCCGGGCTCCTCGAGCGAGAACGCATACAGCAGCGGACCGACCAGCTTGTCCTTGACGACTGCGTAATCGGTGCCTTCGACGGCGCGCGCGGCCAGCGTGTTCTTGACAACCTTCAAGAAAACGCCGGTTTCGCGGGCCTGCTTGCGCATCGCGGTCATCTGGGAGACCGTGGTGCCAGCGTATTCGGCTGCGATCAAGGAGTGGGCCTTGGCGGCGACGTCTGCCAGTTCGGCGACAACTTCTTGCTTCTGGGACAGATTGAGAGCCATTGCACTCCTCCAATTGAACTCCGCGCACGGCTCCTGCCGCTTGCGGTCCAGGGCGGCATCCTTCCTGGACGCCGGGGGCATCGACCGATGCCCCGGTGGTGGCCGTTCTAGACCTGGAGTGAGCCAACCTGGGAAATCCCAGACCGCGTAACCAGAAAAACTCCAGAAGGGCGACACCATCTACGCAGGCCTGCCTCCTTGCGGAGGTGGATTAAGCGTTGCTGCGAAACCGGCGGCGACTCCCTGCCATTGCGAGCTTCCGTGCCCGTCGCCGATCTACGCAAACACCGCGCCTGCGGTCTTTGACGGCTACCGCCAGCCGAAGCGGGCGGTCGCCTTCAAATGTCCTGCCCCGGCCGGAGCCGAGACGGGTTGAAACCTGTACTACCTGGACAAGGCGGGCTGATGACAGCCGCCCTGCCCTTCGATCACTTCAGCGAAAGGCTGGACTGGTCGACGGTGACGCCCGGGCCCATGGTCGAGCTCAGCGACACCTTCTGCAGGTAGGTACCCTTCGAGGTGGCCGGCTTGGCCTTGATCAGGTCGGCCAGCAGCGCCTGCAGGTTCGACTTCAGCGCTTCGTCGTCGAAGCTGGCCTTGCCGATGGTGCAGTGGATGATGCCGGCCTTGTCGGTGCGGTAACGCACCTGGCCCGACTTGGCGTTCTTCACCGCTTCGCCCGGGTTCGGGGAGACGGTGCCGACCTTCGGGTTCGGCATCAGGCCGCGCGGGCCCAGCACGGTGCCCAGCTTACCGACGACGCGCATGGCGTCCGGGGTCGCGATGACGACGTCGTAGTTCAGGTCGCCGGCCTGCATCTTCTCGGCCAGGTCGTCCATGCCCACGGCCTCGGCGCCGGCAGCCAGCGCCTCGTCGGCCTTGGCACCGGCCGGGGCGAACACGGCCACGCGCACGCTCTTGCCGGTACCGGCCGGCAGCACGGTCGAGCCGCGCACCTGCTGGTCCGACTTCTTCGCGTCCACGCCCAGGCGCACGGCAACGTCGACGGACTCGACGAACTTGGCCTTGGTGGCGGTCTTCAGGATCTTGATCGCGTCCTCGAAGGCATAAGCCTTGCCCGGGACGACGGCGGCCTTGATGGCCTTCTCACGCTTGGTCTGTGCCATCGAATTAACCCTCCACCACCAGGCCCATGGAACGGGCCGAGCCCGCAATCGTACGCACCGCAGCTTCCAGCTCGGCCGCCGTCAGGTCGGCTTCCTTCGCCTTGGCGATCTCTTCGAGCTGCTTGCGGGTGACCTTGCCCACCTTCTCGGTGTTCGGGCGCTTGGAGCCCGAGGCGACGCCGGCGGCCTTCTTCAGCAGAACGCTGGCCGGGGTGCTCTTGGTGATGAAGGTGAAGGTACGGTCCGAATAGGCCGTGATGATGACCGGGGTCGGCAGACCCGGCTCGAGCTTCTGCGTGGCAGCGTTGAACGCCTTGCAGAACTCCATGATGTTCAGGCCGCGCTGACCCAGCGCAGGACCGACCGGCGGCGAGGGGTTGGCCTGACCGGCCTTCACCTGCAGCTTGATGTAACCGACAACTTTCTTTGCCATGACTGTGCTCTCCGGGTGCTAGCGCCTGACTTCAGGCTCCCCATCGGGCCGGGAATGACGTACGCGTCCCGGCATCGCGTTTTTCTTGCGCAGACGGCCACCGAACGGTGGCCGAGGGTTCTGGCGGCTTGCCAGAAGGAGCGAGCCGCGCAGTATACCAGCAATTTGGGGCCGCCGCTCAAGCGGCGGCCGGGGGCCTGTTCAGCCCTTTTCGACCTGGCCGAATTCCAGCTCGACCGGGGTCGAACGGCCGAAGATCAGGACGGCCACGCGCAGGCGGCTCTTCTCGTAATTGACTTCCTCGACCACGCCGTTGAAGTCGTTGAACGGGCCGTCGATGACGCGGACC